>PNMW01000086.1 GCA_013823855.1 Lysobacteraceae bacterium
TCCTGGCCGAGCAGGGTATCCAACCCCAGCGGCAGCCGTTCGATGAACTCCCAGGCGTGGGCACGACGGGCAGCTTCCTCGATCTTCTCGCGGGTCGCGCCGGTCGAGCCGTAGGCGATGTTGTCGGCGATGCTGGCGTTGAACAGCACCACGCTCTGGTCGACCAGCGCGACCTGCCGGCGCAGATCGGACAGCTTGTAGTCGCGGGCATCGAAGCCATCGAGCAGCACGCGGCCGGCGGCCGGATCGTAGAAGCGCGGGATCAGCGACAGCAGGGTCGACTTGCCGCTGCCGGAGCGGCCGACGAAAGCGACCGTCGCGCCCGGCGCGACGTCGAGCGTCACGCCGTCCAGTGCTGCGCGGCCATCGGCCTCGTAGGCGAAGCGCACGTCGTCGAAACGCAGGCTGCCGCGGCTGCGTGCCAGCGGCCGGCTGCCGGTATCGGCCTCGACCGGGGTGTCGAGGAAGCGGAACAGATCGGCGCCGGCAACCAGGCCGCGTTGCAGGCGTTCGCTGATCGAGGTCATCGCCGCCATCGGCGCACGAAGGCTCAGCATCGCGGCGATGAACGAAGCAAAGGTGCCTGCACTCACGGTCTCGATCATTCCCGGTGCCGTCGCCACGAACACCAGCATCGCCACCCCGACCGCGGCGATCATTTCCAGCGCGCTGTTCGAGGCCGCACCACTCGCCGTCATTTTCAGACTTTGCCGGCGCAGGTAATCGTCCATGCGCCGGAAGGCGTCGAGCACATAGCTTTCGCCACCGTAGAGCTTGACGATGCGGCGGCCGGTGATCGCTTCATCCGCGGAATGGGTGATGCCGGCCACCGAGCCCTGCACGCGCTGCGACAGCTTCCGGAAGCGGCGGTTGACCCAGGTGATCGAGAGGCTGACCAGCGGGGCGATCGCCAACGTGAACAGCGCCAGCTTCCAGCTGGTCCAGAACATGAGGCCGAGCAGGCCGATGGCCGACAGGCCGTCCTTGATGATCGCGGTCAGCACGCCGGTGGCGCTGTCGGCGACCTGGTTGGCGTGATAGGTCAGCTTGGTCTGCAGATCGGCATTGCGGGATTTGTCGTGATGGGCGACCGGCACCAGCAGCAGGTGCTCGAACACCTCGCAGCGCAGCCGCGATACCACGCGCTGGCCGACTGCGGCGATGCCCCAGGCCGCACAGAAGCCGGCCACGCCGCGCAGCAGGAAGATGCCGAGGATCGCGAACGGCATCACCGCAATGACCTTCGGATCGCGCTCGACGAAGATCGAATCGATCAGCGGCTGGATCAGCCGCACGAAGGCCAGGTCGGTGCCGGCAAAGGTGACCATGCCGAGCATCGCCAGCAGGAACAGCCGCCAGTGCGGCGCGCCGTAGGCCAGCAGGCGGCGCCAGACGGCGGCAGGGCGATAAGGATCAGGGGCGGTCATGGCGAAATGGTAGCAGCCGGGTTGCGTCGTCTAAGATCGACCCGGTGCAGCGATCCTCGTGCAGAGAACGCAAGGACGCAGAAAAAGGCCAAAGCGATTTGCACAAAGGACACGAAGGAAAAGCGCTGCCGTGCCTTTGATTGTTCTTCGTGCTCTTTGTGTCCTTCGTGCGAAATGTAGTTGTCTGTTCTTTGCGTCTCGGTGTTCCCTGCGTGAGCCCGCTTTTGGCGTCCGCCACCCCATCAAGCCTGAGCCCCATGTCCAGCCCATCGAAAACCCTGTTCGAGAAGATCATCGCCCGCGAGATTCCCGCGACGATCGTCTTCGAGGACGACCTCTGCATCGCGATCCGCGACATCAATCCGGTCGCCCCGACGCACATCCTGCTGATCCCGAAAAAGCCGATGCCGCGCCTCTGCGACGCGGTGCCGGAGGATCAGGCCCTGCTCGGCCACCTGATGCTGACCGCCACCAGGATCGCCGACGCCGAAGGCTATGGCGATGCTTACCGGCTGGTGGTCAACAACGGTGCTGCCGCCGGACAGAGCGTGTTTCACTTGCACCTGCACATCGTCGCCGGCCGCCCACTGAAGTGGCCACCGGGGTGAGAAGCCACACGCTTGCGGAGCACTGCTCCGCGTGGCTTCGAACGCCCGCGAGGCACGAGCGGGCCGGGGCGCGGCCAGAAGCCATACGCTTGCGGAGTACTGCTCCGCGTGGCTTCGAACGCCGCCGAGGAACGAGCGGGCCGGGGCGCAGCCAGAAGCCACACGCTTGCGGAGCACTGCTCCGCGTGGCTTCGAACGCCGCCGAGGAACGAGTGGGCCGGGGCGCAGCCAGAAGCAGCACGCTTGCGATCGACAAGCGGGCTGCGGCATGAACGAACGAGATACGCCGGATCAATGAATCCGGCCAGTACCAGGGCTTGAGGAGGCCCGCATCCCATGACGCCGATCCGCACTGCCCTGCTGGCCCTCTCACTGGCTGCTGCCCCCAGTCTTGTCTTCGCAGCCGACGCAGCACCCGCCGGCCTCAAGGACTGCCCGCCGTTCGAAACGCTGCGCCAGCTCGAGGCCGACAAGATCGCCGCCAAGCAGCTCAAGCCGCTCGACACGCCACCGACCCAGCCGGCGCTGCACCAGGAGCTGCTGGCGATGATGAAGCGTGACCAGGACGCGCGCAGCAATGCTGCCGCCAGCGCCAAGGCCAACGGCGGCCGGCCGGATCAGCCGTTCATCCTGGCGATCTTCCAGGCCGATCAGGACAACAGCTCGCGGATGCGCGAACTGGTCGAAGCCGGCCAGTTCCCGAGTCCGAAGCAGGTCGGCCGCGACGGCATCCGGGCCGCCTGGCTGATCGCCGCCCATTCCGAACGCGATCCGGAACTGCAGGGCAAGCTGCTGAAACTGCTCGAACCGCTGGCGAAAAGCGGCGATCTGGTACCGCAGGATTTCGCGCTGCTGTCCGACAAGATCAGCGTCGCCAACGGCGAACCGCAGCGCTACGGCACGCAGTTCCGCGCGGTTGGCGGCATCAACCATCCGCAACCGATTGCCGACTTCGACAGCCTTGAAGCGCGCCGCGCCGACGCCGGCATGCTCACGATGCGCGAATACGGCTGCCTGCTGCAGCAGTTCCACGGCATTCCGGTGGATCTGACACCGCTGACCCCGGCCGCCACCACCCCCGCGAAGTAAGCCTGCCCGACCCCGTCCCGAGCCGATGAGCATCCGCGCCACCTACCGCCACTTCCAGACCATGCCGACGCGCTGGAAGGACAACGACCGCTACGGTCACGTCAACAACGTCGAGTACTACTCGTACTTCGACACCGTGCTGAACTGCTATCTGATCGACGCGGGTGGCCTCGACATCCACCACGGCACGGTGATCGGCTACATCGCCGAATCGAACTGCAAGTTCCTGCGCTCGGCGGCCTATCCGGACGTGCTCGAGGTCGGGCTGCGGGTCGGCAAGCTGGGCAATTCCTCGGTGCGCTACGAACTCGGCCTGTTCAAGCGCGGCGAGGACGCGCCGTGCGCCGAAGCCTGGATCGTCCACGTCTTCGTCGATCGCGCCAGCAACCGCCCGCACGCCATTCCCGACGGTATCCGCGCCGCCCTCACCCGCATCCTGACCCCGCCCGCCACGCCATGACGCTCAAGACCCGCGCCGCCGTCCTTCGCGAAATGGGCCTGCCGGCCCCGTATGCGCAATCGCAGCCGCTGTCGATCGAGACCATCGACCTCGCCCCGCCCGGCCCCGGCGAACTGCTGGTGAAGATGACCGCCGCCGGCCTCTGCCATTCGGACCTGAGCGTGATCGACGGCACCCGCCCGCGGGTGATGCCGATGGCGCTCGGCCACGAAGCCGCCGCCACGGTGATCGAGTGCGGCGCCGATGTCGCCGCGTTCAAGCCGGGTGACGACGTGGTGTTCTCGTTCGTGCCCGCCTGCGGCCACTGCCAACCCTGCGCCACCGGCCGCGCCGCGCTCTGCGAACCGGGGGCCAAGGCCAACGTCGCCGGCACCTTGCTGGCCGGCGCGCGCCGGCTGCAGTTCCCGGACGGCGGCGCGGCGATCAATCACCACCTGGGGGTCTCCGGCTTCGCCGAGTACGCGGTGGTGTCCGCCGCATCCGCCGTCAAGGTCCGCCCGGGATTGCCGCCGGAGATCGCCGCCGTGTTCGGCTGCGCCGTGCTGACCGGCGTTGGCGCCGTGGTCAACACGGCGCGCGTGCCGCCGGGAGCGTCCGTCGCAGTCTTCGGCCTCGGTGGCGTCGGCCTTGCCGCGCTGCTCGGCGCCCGCGCTGCCGGCGCCGCGACGATCGTCGCGATCGACCTGCAGCCGTCGAAGCTGGAACTGGCGAAGTCGCTGGGAGCTACCCACATCATCGACGCCGGGACCTCGGCCGACGTTGTCGCCGACATCCGGGAGGCGACGCGTGGCGGCGCCGAATACTGCTTCGAGAGCGTCGGCAGCGAGCGCGTGCTGCAGCAGGCCTATGCCGCCACTGCCCGTGGCGGTACCACGGTGACGATGGGGCTGCCGCATCCGTCGAAGCAGTTCTCGATCGCGGCGGTCAGCCTGACGGTCGAGGAACGGACCGTGAAAGGCAGCTACATGGGTTCCTGCGTGCCGAGCCGCGACCTGCCACGGTTCGTCGCGATGTACGACGCCGGCCTGCTGCCGGTCGACCGGCTGCTGACCCACCGGCTGACGCTCGACGGCATCAACGAAGGCTTCGACGTGCTGGCGCGGGGAGAAGCGGTGCGGCAGGTGGTTCTGTTCTGAGCCTTCGGAGCACCGCGCGATTCCGGCCGAATCGAGCCTGCACGCTCAAGACCCGGGCTGGACCGCGAGTTCTCGCGGGAACGAAATCCGAGCGTCGAGCAGCGGGGCAAGTAGAGATCAATCATTGCGCGGTCGGGAAGAATTCGACAGGCTCCATCAGGTTTTCCATCGGGAAACCTGACAAGCGATTGGCCGGTTTTCTCCACTCAAGGCACGACGGTTCAGTGCAACCTACTAACTGGCTCAATTTTCTAAGCCCGCAATCGGTGGTTGTCGGGCTGCTTTCCAGCGTCGCGGTGATCGTCCCGGGCTACTTGACGCTGCTGCTGCACAAACCTCAACTCATCATCGACCTCGATGCACCCAAGATCATGATGATCTGCAGTGGCGTCACGCTTCCCATGTTGTTCACCCAGTTGCGCCTGTCTGCACGCGAGGCCAGCAGTCGGGGTTTGCCCGCGGGCGCCCGGGTCATGTGGACCGCGCTGGCACGGACCTGGTTCGTATTGGTCGCAGCGTTGTCGATCTCGTATTTTTCCGGTGTCGGCTTCGAGAAGCACGTGGTGATCACTGCCGCGCTTCACGCATTGGTTTTGCGCGCCGGCCTGGGTTCCCGAAGCGGGGCGTCAACGCCCTGATTGCGCACCCGGATCGCCAGGCAACCCAAGGGTTCCAGGCTCAGCGGCCGATCCCCTGAAAAGCCCGCTCAGCGTCGCCAGCGACGAATCGCCAGCACGCCGAGCACCGTCCCGATCAGCTCGCTGCCCGTCACCAGCCCGGCGGAGACGATGAAGGTCGTCCGGAACGCACCCGGCGGCACGCACATGACGTTGTCGGGCGACACCAGGATGTAGTGGTTGATCACCCCGAACAGCAGCGACGCCAGCATCGATCCGGCATACAGCCAGGCAGCGAGCGTTCGCCGCCGGGTCCAGATCAGCACGGCGGCGAGCAGCGGCAGCATGACGATCACCAGGCCGACAAACGCGGTCTGCAGCGGCGTCAGCGCCACCGGCACGGCCCTGTGGGCGCTGCCGTGCCAGAACGCGATCGCGCAGTGGAGCAGTGCGAAGCCGCCGAGCAACGCTGCCAGACGCCGCGCACCGCGCTGGGCAGCGCCGTTCACGTTGCCGATGTCATTGCCATGCATGGTGCTGCTCCCCGGGCTGTGGTGATCCGTGATCGATGTGGCCTGCCGAACGGCCGGCGGCGATCGGCGCGTTCACGGCGCGCGTCGCCGTCGGGGCCGGGCACTGCTGCCGGCCGGCGGCGGGCCGGGGCTGTCGCCAGCGCGCGCCTTGACCCGGGCGTCCAGACGGTCGCCCAGCCAGAGCCTGACCTCGCCGTTCAGGCCGGCCGGCGCCTTGCGGGCGACCGTGCTGGCGAGGTCGGCGAGCGAGGTGGCTGCGAGTTCCGCGCGCATGCGCTGCTCGGCGCGCAGCATCACGGCGTGGATCGAGCAGATGCCCTGCGTCGACCAGGCCGGCGCCTTGCCGTCGAACAACGCGCAGCGACCGCGGATCTCCCGGCATTCGAACAGCGGCTTCAGGCCTTCGATCGCATCGACCACGTCGAGCACGCTGATCCGCGCCGCCGGCCGCGCCAGCCGGTAGCCGCCATGAATGCCGGCCGAGGCGCTGACGATCCCGGCCTTCTCGAGGCGCGGAAAGATCTTGGCGACGAACGACGGCGACACGCCCTGCAGTTCGGCCAGATCGCGGCTGCTGGCTGCGGCCGCAGCCGGCTCGGCGAGCCAGAGCAGGCAGTGCAAGCCGTATTCAACGCTGCTTCCGAGATGAGCCATAACGCGGACTTTAGGAGTCCGCGTTATGGCGCGCAAGGCGGCTGCATGATGGTTCGACGACACGCCCCGCCGCATCCGGCGAGCCAGCGATCAGCGGCCGGCGGCCGGCGGCGCAGCCCAGCTCCGCACGATCGGCGGATCGGCTGGCGCTACGGATCGCCGTCGTCGGCGTTGGCGACTGGCAGGCCGGTGGCACTGCGCAGGAACTGCCGCTCGTAGTGGCGATTGCGGCGGCTGCGCTTGGCGTTGGCGCGCTTGTCCTGGCGCTTGTCGACGACGATCTCGGCGAACTGGCCGAGATCGTCGAGCGTGGCGATGTCGGCCGGGGAGTTGCGGCGCGGCACGTCGGTGTCCGCGCTCAGGCGATCGCGCCGCGAATCCACTGCAGCAGCGCCGGCAGCGGCATCGCCCCGGACTGGCGGGCGATCTCGCGGCCGCCGCGGAAGGCGATCAGGGTCGGGATGCTGCGGATGCTGTAGCGCGCCGCCAGCGCGCCTTCGGCCTCGGTGTCGAGCTTGGCCAGCCGTGCCTGCGGCTCGATCGCGGCAGCGGCGCGCTCGAAGTTCGGCGCCATCGACAGGCAGGGTCCGCACCAGGGGGCCCAGAAATCGACGATCAGCGGCAGCTCGCCACGGCTCAGCTGGGCGTCGAAGTTGGCCGCCGTCAGCACCAGCGGCCGGGCGATGAACAGCGGCGACTTGCAGCGGCCGCAGGTCGGCGCGTCGGCGAGACGTTCGTCGGGCACGCGATTGGCGGCATTGCAGCTCGGGCAGGCGATCAGCATCGGCGCTCCAGAAAAACCGTCTGATCGCAAGCTGGGGCGATCGGCGCGGGATTATTGATCCGGCCACGAAACAGTGAAACGACGTGCAGCGCATGAATCGACGCTGGCGTTCGTCCAGGAAGGCGCTCGTGGCCGGATCAATAATAAAATCGAACCGTTTATTGATCCGGCCTTGCGTCACTCGCAGGAAAGGGCGCCGATCGATCCAGCGGTCCCCTCGCGTTCTGCCATTCGATGTCCGGATCAACAAAGCCCCTCGCTGATCGCCATCGCCCTGATGGCGCCCGCGTCGCGCCGGGATCCCCGATCAGATGCCCTGCCCGCCCGATACCTCGATCCGCTGGGCGTTGACCCAGCCGTTGGCCGGGCTCAGCAGGCTGGCGATCATCGGCCCGATGTCGCCCGGCAGGCCGACCCTCCCGAGCGCGGTCATGCCGGCGAACAACTGGTTGAACGCCGGGGTGTCGCGGACGGCGCCGCCGAAGAAGTCGGTCTCGATCGCGCCCGGTGCCACGGTGTTGACGGTGATGCCGCGGCTGCCGAGTTCCTTGGCGAGATAGACGGTCAGCACCTCGACCGCGCCCTTGACGGCCGCGTAGGCGGCCCAGCCGGGTGCCGAGACGCGGGTCAGTCCGGACGACAGATTAACGATGCGGCCGCCATCGGCGATCAGCGGCAGCAGCGCCTGGGTCAGGAAGAACACGCCCTTGAAGTGGACGTTGACCAGGGCGTCGAACTGCGCTTCGGTGGTGTCGGCGATCAGCGCGAAATCGCCGTGGCCGGCGTTGTTGATCAGGTGGTCGATGCGATCGCGCTGCCAGTGGTCGCGCAGCGCGCTGCGCAGCCGTTCGACGAACGCCGGGAAGCTGGCCGCGACGCCGGTATCGAGCGGCAGCGCCACCGCCTTGGGGCCCAGCGTCTGGATCTCGGCGACCAGCGCCTCGGCCTCGTCGCTGCGCCGCTGGTAGGTGATCACCACATCGCCGCCGTTGCGGGCGATGTGCAGCGCGGCATTGCGGCCGAGGCCGCGGCTGCCGCCGGTGATCAGGCTGATCGTCACGGTCGTGGTGGCGGCGGTGCGGGGGGTGGACATGGGGAATCTCCGGTCGAGCCGCGAACAGGGGTGTCCGCGGAAGGGGGTAGCGCTGGGGGGGGGCCGGCGTCGGCCGCAGTGCGGACGCCAAGTCTCAACTGCCGGCACAGCATGCGAAGCCGGCCGCCGCACGTCGTTACCGGAAACTCGGCATGACTTGCCTGATTCTCCAAAGCTCGCGGATGGCGCGCCGTGACGCGATTACCATCGGCGCATGTCGGAAACCCTGTGCCAGACCGTGCTGCGCCCGTTCGCTTCGTTGCCGGAGGCCCATGCCGGCGCGCAGGTGCTGACGCCGATCGACGGCCTGAGCCTGATCCGGTCGGCCACGCCGAGCGGCATCGAGCATGCGATCTCCCGGCCGCTGGCTTGCCTGGTGCTCCAGGGTCGCAAGCAGGTGACCACCGGCGCCGACACCGTGGCCTTCGGCGCCGGCGATTCGCTGCTGATCAGCGCCGATCTGCCGACCAGCAGCCAGGTCACCGCGGCGCCCTACCTGTCGCTGGTCATCGACCTCGATTTCGCGCTGATCGCCGAACTGGTCGAGGAGATGCGCAGCGCCGGCGCCAATGGCCGCGACGCGGACGCGGCGGCCGCCGCCGTGGTGCGGGTCGCGCCGACCGATGCCGAAACCGCCGACGCCGCGCAGCGGCTGCTGCGCCTGCTCGACCGCCCGGAGTCGATTCCGGTGCTGCACGGCGCGCTGATGCGCGAGCTGCACTACTGGCTGCTCGCCGGCCGTCACGGCGCGGCGATCCGCCGCATTGGCGCGCCGGACAGCCAGGCCCGCCGGGTGGCACGGGCCGTCGCGCTGCTGCGCCAGGACTACGCGCGACCGCTGCCGGTGGAACGGCTGGCCGCCGTGGCCGGCATGAGCCCGTCGTCATTCCATGCGCACTTCCGCGCCGTCACTTCGCTGTCGCCGCTGCAGTTCCAGAAGCAGCTGCGGCTGATCGAGGCGCGGCGCCTGATGGTCGCCCAGGGCATTCCCGCCAGCCGGGCGGCGTTCGTGGTCGGCTACGAAAGCGTGCCGCAGTTCACCCGCGAGTACCGCCGGCTGTTCGGCCTGCCACCGGGACAGGATGCCGATTCGATGCGCCAGGCGATGCGCGCCAGTGCCGCCGCCTGATCGGCCGCCCAGCGGCTGAAGTCGCAGGCCATGAACTATCCGCTGCACGCCGCCCGCCCGGGCGACCACCGCGACTGGCTGCGCCTGCGCGAGCAGCTCTGGGAAGGCGACGACCATGCCGACGAGATCGCCCGCTACTTCGCCGGCACACTCGAGGAACCGGTCGAGGTGCTGATCGCCCGCAGCCCGGACGGCGATGCCGTCGCCCATGTCGAGCTGTCGATCCGCGACGATGTCGACGGCCTGCGCGGCCAGCGCACCGCTTACATCGAGGGGCTGTACGTCGACGAAGCCCATCGCCACCGCGGGGTCGCGCTGTTGCTGCTGCGCGCCGCCGAGCAGTGGGCCCGCGACCAGGGCTGCGCGGCGTTTGCCTCGGATCGCGACGACCGGGTGATCATCGATCGCCGCTACGCCGCCGGCCACCGACCATGACCGCCGCCACGATCCCGTAGGACGCCATTCCCGCACCACAGCGCGAGGCCATTCATGCACGAATACACCGCCAGCCTGCACTGGCAGCGCGACGGTCAGACCTTCACCGACAACCGCTACAGCCGCCAGCACCGGATCCGCTTCGACGGCGGCGTGGAACTGCCGGCCTCGTCGTCACCGCTGGTCGTGCGCCTGCCGTGGTCGGATCCGGCGGCGGTCGATCCCGAGGAAATGTTCGTCGCCTCGCTGTCGAGCTGCCACATGCTGTGGTTCCTGTCGCTGGCGGCCGCCCAGGGCTACTGCATCGACCGCTACGACGACGCGGCGGTCGGCACCATGGATCGCGACGAGCAGGGCCGGCTGGCGATGACCCGGGTGCTGCTGCGGCCGCAGGTCGTCTGCTCCGGCGACCGCCAGCCCGGCGAGGCCGCGCTGCTGGCGCTGCACGAGCACGCCCACCGGGAATGCTTCATCGCCAACTCGGTGCGCAGCGAGGTGATCTGCCAGCCACGCCACGCGGCGGCCGACTGATCGGCAGCAGCCTGCCGGACGCCATCCGCGCCGGCATCGCGGCGGTGAACGAGAAATCCGGCTTCGTCGCGGACGTGTCCCTGTTGCGGGCGCGACGGCCGGACCCGTTCCGCGCCTTCTCGCCGATCACGATGCGCTGATGGCCAAGCCCGGCAGCCTGAGCAGGACCGGGCGGGGAATGATCGTGGCGCTGCCCGCAGCGCCAACCGGTGCACCGGTCGCGTGGTCGCGCGCGGCACGACCCTGCGGATGCGCGCCAAGGATCGGCAGCCGAGCGGGCAGATCGCCGTCGACTTCCGCCGCGCCGGCCTCAGCCCGCGCCAGCGGGCGATGCTCGACCTCGCGATGAAGGTCGCCAAGGCCGCGCAGGACATCGGCGACGAGGACGCCCGCGACATCGCCGCGTTCTTCGCGCCGTCGAACCGTCTGGCCGATGCCACGCGGCTGCGCCCGGACGACGATTGCCCAGGCCTCGGCCGCTGAACGAAGCGCGCGGCTCAGGCCCGCTGCGCCTGCCGCCACTGGCGGGGCGACAGCCCGGTCTGCGCCTTGAATACCCGCGACAGCGCCGCTTCGCTGCCATAACCGACCTCGTCGGCGACCCTTTTCAGCGGCCGGCCGTGGCCGATCGCCTGCTGCGCCAGACGCAGCCGCCAGCGCTGCAGGTAGGCGCCGGGCGTGGCGCCGACGGCATCGTGAAAGGCGCGCGCGAAGGCACTGCGCGACATGCCGGCCCGGGCGGCAAGCGCGTCCAATGTCCAGTCCTGCGCGGGCGCGTCGTGGATCGCCACCAGCGCCAGACGCAGCCGTGGATGGGCCAGCCCGGCGAGCATGCCGACCTCGGCGCGGCCTTGCTCCATCAGCTGGCGCAGCACCTGGATCAGCACCACCTCGAACAGCCGGTCGAGCACCGCCTGGCGGCCGCAATGGCGCTGGAACGCTTCCTCGAACAGCAGGCCGAGCAGCGCCTCGCTGCCGTGCAGGGCGCTCAGCGGCAGGCAGGTGAAGGCCGGCAGCGCGCTGGCGATCGGGTTGCCGGCGCCGCCGCTGAACCGCAGCGACGCGCAGGTGAACTCGGCGCCGATCAGCGGATCGGTGATGAAGCGATGCGCCATCGGCTGCGGATAGAGCAGCAGGCTCGGCGCGTCGACCACCAGCGGCGCGCTGCCATCGCCATTGCGCACTTCGACCGGACCGCGGCGCAGCAGATGCAGCTGACCGGCGTCGCCGCTGCCGTCGAGATCGGTGATGCCGCACAGCGCGCCGGCCTGGAAGACCCGGGCGCTGACCGAGAAGTGTTCGAGCAAGGCAGCCAGTCTGTCGGTCATATCGATACGATCGATCAAATTTCAAAGACGATTTGTCACCTATCGTACTCGCAGCGCGCGCAAAGTACGTCCTGCCAGCCGGCGCATCTTTTCACCGCCGGCACTTACTCAGGAGATCCACCATGTCCATCGCCAAAGTCCTCTACACCGCCGAAGCCACCGCCACCGGAGGCCGCGAAGGCCGCGCCGCCTCGTCCGACAACGTGCTGAACGTGCAGCTGTCGACGCCGCGCGAACTCGGCGGGGCCGGCGGCCCGGGCACCAACCCGGAGCAGCTGTTCGCCGCCGGCTATTCCGCCTGCTTCCTCGGCGCGCTGAAGTTCGTCGCCGGCAAGGCCAAGGTCGCGCTGCCGGCCGACACCACGATCACCGGCCGCGTCGGCATCGGCCAGATCCCGACCGGCTTCGGCATCGAGGCGGAACTGCGCATCCACGTCCCCGGCGTGCCGCGCGAGCAGGTGCAGACCCTGGTCGATCAGGCCCACATCGTCTGCCCGTACTCGAACGCCACGCGCGGCAACATCGATGTCCGCCTGGTGATCGTCGACTGAGCGCCGCCGGCCGGCCGGGTCCGCGCGCGGCGCGAGCCTCGCCCCCCGCCGGCCCGCGTCAAGCCCATTCACGCCGGCGGATGCCCCCGCCGCCAGCGTCGGACACAAGTCGGCCCGCATTGGAATATTCACCAACGTGGGTTCCGGCGCCGCCGGTAAGTGTCTAGCGTCCACCGCCGATGCCGACACAACAGAACACGGGCTTCGGGGGAGAGCGGACATGAAGGCAGCGGTCTATTACGGCGCGGGCGACATCCGTTGCACCGACATCGACGATGCCCGCCTGCAGGCGGATCACGAGATCCTGGTCCGGGTCACCGGCACCTCGATCTGCGGCTCGGATCTGCACCTGTACCGCGGCGCGCTCGACGCGATCATGGAAAAGGGCAAGTCGCAGACCGGCCACGAGCTGATCGGCGAAGTGCTGGAGGTCGGCCGCTCGGTCACCCGCTTCAAGCCGAAGGACCGGGTCAGCATGGGTTACTCGGTGTCCTGCGGGCGCTGCTTCATGTGCGCTGCCGGTCAGACCGCGCACTGCGAAACCACCCACAGCGCCGTCTACGGTTTCGGCATGCCGTTCGGCAACATCAATGGCACCCATGCCGAAGCGCTGGTGCTGCCACATGCCGAAGGCCATGCGCTGCGCATTCCGGACGGCATTTCCGACGAGGCGGCGGTCACCCTGTCCTGCAACCTGCCGTCGGCGATCATCGCCAACCGCCTCGCCGCGATCGAGGTCGGCGAAACCGTGGCCCTGATCGGCTGCGGGCCGACCGGCCTGATGACCCTCGACATCGCGCTGCAACGTGGTCCGGGCCGCCTGGTGGTGCTCGACCGGCTGGAATACCGGCTCGACATCGCCCGCCGCCGCGGGGCGCTGGCGATCAACATCGATGACGCGGACTGGAAGGCGCGGGCACTGGCGGAAACCGGCGGACGCGGCTTCGACAAGGTGATCGAAGTGGTCGGCTCGCCGGAGTCGCTGCAGATGAGTCTCGACCTGGTGCGTGCCGGCGGCACGGTGGCCGCGATCGGGGTGTTCTGCGATTCGACCTTCAACCTCGATCTTGCCAACGTGTTCCTGCGCAACATCAGCCTGCACATGAACGGCTTCGCCTCGGTGCAGCCGTTCATGGCCGACGCGCTGCGGCTGATCGCCTCCGGCGTGGTCGAGCCGGAACGCTACTTCACGCACCGCTTCCCGCTGTCCCGCATCGACGACGCGTTCCGGACCTTCCACGACAAGCAGGACGGCGCGATGAAGATGCTGATCCGGCCCTGATCCGGGTCTCCGCCGGGAGGCACCCTGTCTACATCACGCCGGAGGCGACCTCCGGCAGCTGTTCCAGCGCGTCCTCGATGATTTCCAGCGACTGCCGGCATTCCTGCTGGGTCGACACGCCGCCGAGGCAGACCCGCACCGCTTCCGGCGCCGGCCCGGTCACCGTGAAGGCATCGGAAACCACCACGCCGACGCCGCTGGAACGCAGATGGGTGGAGAACTCGATGCGGTTCCACGGCGCCGGCACGCGCAGCCACAGATGGAAGGCTTCGGGGTTCGCCGAGTAGTCGGCACGGCGCAGCACCTCGGTGGCGATCCGCTGCCGGGCGCGGGATTCCTCCCGGATCGCATCGGTCGCCAGTTTCACGGTGCCGTCGTTGATCCACTGGGTCGCCAGGAAAGTGGTGATCGGCGAAGCCATGACGCAGGAGGTGCGCAGGCTCGACGACAGCCGCGCCGTGTAGCGGGTGTTCGGCGCCACCAGATAGCCGACCCGCAGGCCGGCGCCGACGCACTTGGCAAAGCCGGTGACGTGGAAGGTCAGCTCCGGCGCAAGCACCGCCAGCGGTGTCGGCGGCGCGCTGGGCAGGAAGCCGTAGGCGTCGTCCTCGATGATCGGCACCGAGTAGCGGCGGGCGATCTCGACGATCGCCTCGCGGCGCGCCTGCGACATCGTCGCGGTGGTCGGATTGAGCATGGTCGGATTGCAGTACAGCGCCTTCGGCAGCAGCGAGGCGCAGGCGGCGCCGAAGGCTTCCGGATCGATGCCCTGGTCATCGCAGGGCAGCCCCATCAGGCGGATGCCGAGCTGCGCGGCCAGGCCCTTGACGCCGGGATAGGTGACCGCTTCGCAGCAGATGGTCTCGCCGGCACGCGCCAGCACACTGAACAGCGCCAGCAGCGCCGACTGCACGCCGGGCACCACCAGCACGCGGCTGCTCGGCACTTCCGGAATCCGTTCGCCGAGCCAGCGGGCGCCGGCGTCGCGATCGCACATCCCGCCGCCGAACTCCTGGTAGCGCAGCAGCGCGTGCAGGTCCGGCACTTCGCGCAGGCCGCCGAGCCCGTTGCGCAGCATCTGGTGGATCGCCGAGGCCTGCGGCTCCGGCGGCATGTTCATGGTCATGTCGATCAGGCCGACGGCGGCCGGCGAGCGGACCACCGCCGACGCCGCCGGCGTCGCCGGCAGCACGAAAGTGCCGCGGCCGGCCTGGGAATCGATCAGCTTGCGGCGCTGCGCTTCGGCATAGCCGCGCGACACGGTGGTGAAGTTCAGGTCGAGATGCTTGGCCAGCGCGCGCAGCGGCGGCAGGCGCTGCTCGGCCGCCAGCCGGCCGGCGGCGATGTCGTCGGCGATCGCATCGGCGATCGCCAGGTAAGCGGGCTTGGTGCTGGCGCGGATCATCGCGGCCCAGCGGTTCGGCGTCGTGCCCATCGTTGGCAACCCAGTCGTGCGGCGTCGCGCGTCGCCTGCACCGGGCGGGTGCAGCGCCGAACGCGGGACGGAATTCGGCGGGCCATCGCGACCGGGAAAGCGGCGCGATGGCGAATCGGACCGCGACAGCGCCTGCTGCACTGCCCACCGCAACCACGGCGGCGGCAGGCAAATTTCGCGTCATTTCATCGGTCTGGCGCAATGATCGCACGATGATCGCAGGCCAGAAAGCCGGCCTTGGCATATCGCTTGCGCCGGCAGGCGCCGGCAGCCGCGAGGGATCGCGTCGTGACACCCGGCCGCCAGCGCCGCTGCCGCTGGCATTCCGACTGGAGACTGGACATGCCCGAAGTCCATTTCCGCGTGCGCTGGCCCGATCAGACGGCCAGCCGCTGCTATTCCCCATCGGCGACGATCCGCCACACGCTCGGTGCCGGTCTCAGCTTTCCGCTCGGGGAATTCGTCGAGATCAGCCGCGCTGCGCTGGAGAAGGGCAGCGAGCGGGTTCGCCGCAAGCACGGCTTCGCCTGCGGCCGCGCCGAGATGCAGATCGCGATCATCGAAAGCTTCGCGGCGCGCTACGCGAACCAGCCGGACGCCCGGGTGACGATCGAGGCTTACGAGGACTGACGGGCAGTGGTCGACTCGACCGCAAAGCGTCCTCACGCAAAGACGCCAGGACGCCACGAACAGCAAGTGCAAATCAGAAAAGCGGAGTCGCTGGGTTCTATTTTCTCTCGTCTTTCGCTTTCGCCGTGCCTTTGCGCCTTTTTGCGCGAGACCGGCCGTTCACGAAGACCGGACGCCTGCCGCGGCCGTTTCACGGCAGGCGTCCGGGTACCGCGACAACGCAGGTGCAGCGCGATGGTCGACGGACGGCTGACGTCGACCTCCCGCAGGCCTCAGAACGAGATGAAGAAGCCGACGTTGTAGTTCGTCGTGTTGATGGTGTCGCCGCTGTTGGCCTTCGACTTCGCGTCGGTGAACTCGCTGGTCAGGGTCAGGTTGTCGAGCAGCTTGTGGTAGACCCCGATCGTGTACTTGCTGTTGGCCTTGAGCAGCGCGCCACCATCGGCATCGCCGTCGGTCGAGTTCAGGCGGCTGATGCCGTAGTTGGCACCGAACGTGGTCTTGTCCCAGGTGTAGGTCGCCTGGATGTAGCCGCCCTGGGAAACACGCGCCTTGCCGGTCGGCGAGAAGCCTTCGATGAAGTACGAGTACGCGCCGAGCCCTTCGCCGTAGTAGTAGTGGCCGACCAGCGCCGCGCCGGCATAGGCGAGCTTGCCGGTGAAGTCGAAGCCGAGCGCGACCGGGTTGGCGTCGGTCAGCGTGGCGCCGGCGCCGGCCACCGTCAGTTCCTGCTTCTGGTACAGGCCGTCGACCGAGGCGAAGCCGCTGATGCCCTTGGCATCGCCGAACCTGTACTTGACCTGAGCCTGGACCTGCGGCGCCGGCTTCGCCGAGGCCGAAGAACCGGCGCCGATGCCGGTCAGCGGAATCGCATCGAGCGGCTGGTAGACGCCGATCGTCGCGGTCAGGCCGTCGAAATTCGGCGTCGTGTAGCTGATCCCGGCGTTCGGCGTGGAGAACAGGTGGCCGAAGCCGATGGTGCCGAGCGTGGTGTTGGCCGGCGAGGTCGCGGTGCGCACGCTGGCGACGCCGACGGCAATCAGGGTGATGTCGTTGACGATCGCATCGAAGCCGAGCAGCGAGTAGTCGCGGCCGATCTTCAGCGTGCCGAGTTCGGCGGTGGAGAACGTCGCGTAGACCTGACGGGTATCGAGATTCGGGCTGCCGAGTGCGACGTTGCCGGCGCCGCTGCCGAGGTTCGGACCGTTGCCGAACGCGAAGTCGTTGTTGGCGACACCCGGGTAGAAGCCGTAGGCCACCGCCATGTCGACACCGGAGACGGTGGTCTTCAGGCCCAGCACGATGCCGTTCGGCAGGTTGCCGGAGTTCAGCGACGAGGCCTTGCTCGAATTGCCGGCCGGGGCGCCGCACAGCAGGCTGCCCGCCACCACGCCCGGGTTCTTGTCGCAATTGGTGAACGTGTAGTTGGTGTTGACGTTGCCGGAGACGCTGAAGGTGACGCCATTGGTTTCCACGGCGAACGCCCGGGCGACACCGCTGCTGCCGAGGCCGGTGCCGAGGAACAGCAAGGCGACGCTGCCGCGCGCCAGGATGCGGATATTGCGGGTCATGTGCTTCTACTCCCTTGAGGTATGAGCGATCGGAGGCCGCGTGAACGGCGTGGGAACCGGCCGTGATGGCGGCTGGATTCGGCGATCGCCCGAGCAACCGACGTGCCAACTGTTGCAATTAAAATACGATCAATTACTGAGATTGTTTCGCAAACTGTTGCCGATCAAGGGAAACATCCACGCCACATTTTTCTGTTGCCTTATCTGCCGATCGCCTGGCATTCGCACTCGGTAGGCGTCCCGATCAGGCTTCGGAATAACGGGATGATCCACGAAAATCAGAATAATCAGCTAAGTTCGTTTGATTTTTCGTTAGAAGATCGCCGCCGCCAGCCGCGACACCACGCGAGGCGATCCTCCGACTGGCGGCGCGCCTGGCATCCGAGCCGGCATGCGATCACAGGCCGCAGTACTGCCATTCGCACTGAAATCGACCATCGCAACAGCGTCGACGATCGGAATTCAGGCCTACATTCGATACAAACCAATCACTTGAGCGGATTGTTTCGTTCTGGTGCACCGGGACTCGCCCGACGGATCCCGGGGCGGCACCACGGATTGCAGGACGTCGTGCGCGGAGAGCGGCCGTCTTCGACCATCACGCTCTCGACCCAGCCGCCACGACCGAACAGGTAGCACTGGCAGGTGGCACGCGCGGCGAGCATCGAAATCATCGCCACGCACTGTTCTCGCGCACGTTTCCGTGCCAGATGCCCTGCTTTCAGGCGCCGGCACCGCAATGTCGGCCCGCCGCCCTGCGATCACGACAGGGCTGTTGAACGGCGGCGGGCTCAGGGCCGGACAAATGTCCTGATAAACCAACAGTTTCCATAATTGATCGCATTTTGATCGCATTTTTGGTGGAAACGATGGCATACGGCTTGCGATGACGCTGGCGTGCCGCCGAGTCGGCGCAGCGCACACCGTCCCCCGATTCCAAAGGAGCGAAAGCCAATGCCAGCAGTCACCACCACCCCGACCAAGAAGGGCGACTTCTTCGTCGATTACGAAGAGAAGGTCTTTGAGGATGTGAAGGCCAAGCCGGGCGAGAAGGCGCTGGTCACCTTCCACACGGTGGCCTTCGAAGGCTCGATCGGCCTGGTCAACATCCTTCAGGCCAAGCGCCTGCAGCGAAAGGGCTTCGAGACCTCGATCCTGCTCTACGGTCCGGGCGTCACGCTGGGCATCCAGCGCGGCTTCCCGACCATCGGCGACGAAGCCTTCCCGGGCGCGCAGAACTTCTCCGGCCAGCTCAATGCCTTCATGGCCGAAGGCGGCAAGGTCTACTGCTGCCGCTTCGCGCTGCAGATGCTCTACGGCCACGGCGAACACTCGCTGCTGCCCGGCATCCGCCCGATCAACCCGCTCGACGTGCTCGACCTGTGCCTGCTGCACCGCGAAGGCGCGTTCGTGATCCACACCTGGACGGTCTGAAAAGCAGCCCGCAACCCGACATCAACGGTGAAACACAAAGGCGCAAAGGCGAAGGAAAGGATGCGAAGCAGGGACAGGAAAGCTGTTCTGCGCGTCCTTTCCTGGCTGTCCTTTGCGCCTTTGCACTGAACTTTCGATGCTGCTTTTCCGCTCCTCAGGCCGCCACTGATCCTGCCTATCCGGAACCCCGTCATGCCCGCCCAGAACATCGTCAGAGTCGCCGCCGCCCAGTTGAACCCGGTGCTCGACTCCGCCACCGGCACCGTCGACAAGGTGCTGAAAGCGATTGCCGACGCCGCCCGCGAGGGCGCGCAGCTGATCGTGTTTCCGGAAACCGTGGTGCCGTACTACCCCTATTTTTCGTTCGTCATGCCCGCCGTCTCGATGGGCGCGACGCACCTGAAGCTGTATGAACACTCGCCGAGCATTCCCGGGCCGGTGACCGATGCCATCGGCGCCGCGGCGAAGGCCGCCGGCATCGTCGTGGTGCTCGGGCTGAACGAGCGCGACCACGGCACCTTGTACAACGCCCAGGTGGTGTTCGACGCCGACGGCTCGATCATTCTCAAGCGCCGCAAGATCACCCCGACCTACCACGAGCGGATGATCTGGGGCATGGGTGACGGCTCCGGCCTGAAGGTGGTCGACAGCGCCGTCGGCCGGATCGGCGCGCTGGCCTGCTGGGAGCACTACAACCCGCTGGCCCGCTACGCACTGATGGCCCAGCACGAGGAGATCCACTGCTCGCAGTTTCCGGGCTCGCTGGTCGGCCCGATCTTCGCCGACCAGATGGAAGTGACGATGCGTCACCACGCGCTGGAATCCGGCTGCTTCGTGGTCAATGCCACGGCCTGGCTGACCCCCGAGCAGAAGCGGCAGCAGGCACCGAGCCCGGAGCTGGAAAAAGCCTTCGCCGGCGGCTGCTACACCGCGATCATCACGCCTGAAGGCCGCCACGTGGTCGAGCCGCTGCGCGATGGCGAAGGCCTGCTCGTCGCCGACTGCGACCTGAACCTGATCACCAAGCGCAAGCGGATGATGGATTCGGTCGGCCACTACGCGCGCCCGGAGCTGCTGAGCCTGGTGCTCGATGCCCGCGCCACGGCGCCGGTGTCCGGGCTGCCGCCCGCAAGTGGGGCGCCGGTGCCCGCTGACATCGCCAGCCCCGACCCCACGATCTCCGACCGCGTCGTCGCCCTGCCCGACACGCGCAAGGCCGCGTTGCGCTGATCCCTGTCGTTCTCGTTCCGGAGCCGCCCATGGAAGCCGTCAACACCTCGCAACTGCTGACCGAACTGCAATCGCAGGGCCTGCGTCTGGCCGACGACACGGCGGGAGCGCCGAGCCGCCGAGGCGGCGCCGGCCCGAGCGACCACAAGGCGGTGACCATCGATGGCCGCGCGATCATGGTGCCGGTGCACTCGGCGGATGCCCGCGCCTCCGCATTCGAGATCGGCCTGCCGCGCGCCGACGGCAGTGCCACGCTCAAGCGCCATGCGATCCCGATCAGGGAGATCTCGTTTCCGAAGCAGCCGCGCTTCTACCGGATGCAGACCTTCGACGGCGTGCCGTACTGGAAGATCGCCACCCTGCACGGCGCCGACGTGCTGGCCACCACCGTGCTGCAGACCTGCGTGCGCTACGGCCGGCGCAGCACCTCCTGCCAGTTCTGCGCGATCGGCGAATCGCTGAAGGGCGAGCGCACCATCAACCGCAAGACGCCGGCGCAGCTCGGCGAAGTGGCGCGCGCCGCGATGCTGCTCGACGGCATCCAGCACATGGTGATGACCACCGGCACGCCGAACTTCACCGACCGGGGTGCCGAAATCCTCTGCGAGAGCGCCTTCGGCGTGAAGGCGGCAACGGTCAACCACGCCGGCTTCGCCGCCGGCCTGCCGATCCAGGGCCAGTGCGAGCCGCCAGATGACCCGCGCTGGTACCTGCGGATGAAGAACGCCGGCATCGACGCCCTGGGCATGCACATCGAAGCGGTGTCGCAGTCGGTGCGCGAGCGGATCATGCCGGGCAAGGCGACGGTGACTGTCGATCACTATCTGACCGCCTTCGAGCAGGCGGTCGCGGTGTTCGGCCGCGGCCAGGTATCGACCTACATCCTGTATGGCCTCGGCGATACCCGCGACGCGGTGCTGACCATGAGCGAGAAGCTGATCGCGCTCGGCGTCTACCCGTTCGTGGTGCCGTTCGTGCCGATCGCCGGCACGCCGCTGGAGAACCAGCGCTCGCCGGACGCCGCCGAGATGCGCGCGCTGCTCGAACCGCTCGGCAGGATGCTGGTCGCCGGCGGGCTCAGGTCGGCCGAGATCAAGGCCGGCTGCGGCAAGTGCGGCGCCTGCTCGTCGCTGTCCGCATACGAGAAGGCGTAGGCGATGCGCGCCGCCGACTGGATTCCCGCCTGCGCTGCCAGCGCCGCCATCGACCGCTACCGCCCGGCCGAATACCGCGTCAAGCTCGCCACCGAAGCCTGGGAGCTGCGCGAAGCGCGGAGCTTGCGCCGTGCGGTGTTCTGCGCCGAGCAGCGGCTGTTCGCGTTCACCGACAGCGACGACATCGACGACGGCGCCGGTGCGCTGACCCTGGTCGCCGTGTCCTGCATCCACAGCATGTCCGAGGACGTGGTCGGCACGGTCCGCGTGCACACGCTCGGTGACGGCGTCTGGCAAGGCTCGCGGCTCGCGGTGCGCCGCGACTATCGCGGCCAGGCCTGGCTCGGCAGCGAGCTGATCCATCTCGCGGTCAGCCTCGCCCATGCCCGCGGCGCGCAGCGCTTCCTGGCCCACGTGCAGCAGCAGAACGTGGCGCTGTTCGAGCGCCTGCACTGGCGTGCTCTGGAAGCGATCGAACTCAGGGGCCGCCCGCACCTGCGGATGGAAGCGGATCTCGCCCATTACCCGCCTTGCGACAGTGTGGAGCGCGGCTTCATCACCACCCTGCGGAGTGCTGCGTGACCGCCTCGCTCGCCGAGCTGATCGCCGCCCTGCACAGCAGCCGCGGCATCGCCCACAAGCGCGACATCGGCGCAGTGGTCGCCGCGCTCGGCATCGGCGGCGACAGCACGATCAAGGTCGGCGACGACTGCGCGGCGATTCCCGACCCGTCCGGCGACGGCTGGCTGCTGCTGGCGATCGAAGGCTTCCTGACCGAGTTCGTCGAGCGCGAGCCGCGCTTCGCCGGCTGGTGCGGGGTGATGGTCAATGTCTCGGACATCTACGCGATGGGCGGTCGGCCGATCGCCGTGGTCGATGCGATCTGGAGCCGCGATGCGCTGCACGGCAAGGTGATTCTCGACGGCATGGCCGACGCGGCGCGCGTCTACGGCGTGCCGGTGGTCGGCGGTCACGCCAATGCCCGTGCCGGCAGCGAGCAGCTGTCGGTGGCGATCCTCGGCCGCGCCAGGGCGCTGCTGTCGAGCTTCGAAGCCAGGCCCGGCGACGTGCTGATCGCCGCCACCGACCTGCGCGGCGGCTATCGCGCGCACTTCTCGAACTGGGACGCCGCCAGCGGCAGCGATCCCGAACGCTTGCGCGGTGATCTGGACATCCTGCCGACGCTCGCCGAGGACCGGCTCTGCTGCGCGGCCAAGGACATCAGCAATGCCGGCCTGCTCGGCACCCTGCTGATGCTGCTGGAATGCTCGAACGTCGGCGCGGAAATCGATCTCGATCAGGTGCCGATGCCGGCCGATGCCGATCCGGCGCGCTGGCTGCTGCACACCTTCCCGAGCTACGGCTTCCTGCTCGCGGTACGGCCCAGCAAGGTCGACGAGGTGCTGGCGCGCTTCCACGCCCGCGACCTGTCGGCGTCGGCGATCGGCCGCTGCACCGCAGACCGGCAACTGCACCTGACCGACAACGGCGAACGCGCGCTGGCCTGGGATTTCCACCAGCAGCCGCTGACCGGCTGCGCGCCGTCGCTGCCGCCGGCAGCCCGGCACCGGCGCGCCGCCTGACCACGCCACCCGACACGAAATCTCCCATGCCCGAAGTCCGCTTCGAAGTCCGCTGGCCCGACGACACGACGACGCTCTGCTACTCGCCGTCGTCGACGATCCGCGATGCCTTCACGCCCGGCCAGCCTTATCCGGTCGCCGACTTCGTGCGCCGCAGCCAGGCGGCGCTGAACCTGGCGAGCGAGCGGGTGCGGCAGCGCTACGGCTATGCCTGTTCGAGCGCGGCGCAACAGCTGTCCGACATCGAACGGCGCGCCAGCCACTACGCCGCCGATCCCCTCGCCACGGTCACCGTCGTCCGCTTCAGCTGACCGCCGCAAACACCGCCCGCCTCACGAAGGACCGAATGAACGCCATGACCCGCGCGCTTCCCCCCAACCACTATCCCGTGATCATCGTCGGCGGCGGCCAGGCCGGCCTGTCGGCAAGCTGGCATCTGAAGCAGCGCGGCATCGCCCACGTGGTGTTCGAGAAGCAGCGCATCGCGCATGAATGGCGCGAGCACCGCTGGGACTCGTTCTGCCTGGTGACGCCGAACTGGCAGTGCACCCTGCCCGGCTTCCCGTATGCGGGCGGCGATCCGTACGGCTTCATGCTGAAGGACGAGATCGTCCGGTACATCGAAGCTTTCGTCGCCAGCTTCGAGCCACCGGTGCTGGAAGGCGTGGCCGTCACCCGCGTCAGCCAGAACGACGGCGGCGGCTATACGGTGATCACCTCGATCGGCGAATACACGGCCCAGGAAGTGATCATCGCCAGCGGCGCCTATCAGGTGCCGGTCAAGCCGGCCTGCGCCGAACGCCTGCCGCCGACGCTGCTGCAGATGCACGCGCCTCAGTACCGCAATCCCGATTCGCTGCCGCCCGGCGCGGTGCTGATCGTCGGCACCGGCCAGAGCGGCTGCCAGATCGCCGAGGACCTGCATCTGGCCGGCCGCAAGGTGCATCTGTGCGTCGGCGGTGCGCCGCGCGCGCCGCGTCGCTATCGCGGCAAGGACGCGGTCGAATGGCTGCAGCAGATGGGCTACTACGACATCGCCATCGACGAGCACCCGAACAAGGATCGCGTGCGCTCGAAATCCAACCATTACCTGACCGGCCGCGACGGCGGCCGCGAGATCGACCTGCGCAAGTTCGCATCCGAAGGCATGGAACTGTACGGCCGGCTCGACGACATCCGCGGCAGCACCGTCACCGTGAAGCCGGATCTGGAGAAGAATCTCGACAGCGCCGACGCGACCCTGGAATCGATCAAGGACAGCATCGACGCCTACATCGCCCGCGCCGGCATCGACGCCCCGGCCGAGCCGCGCTATGTGCCGGTCTGGAAGCCGGCCGCCGAGCGCACGGCTTTCGACTTCGCCGCCGCCGGGATCAGCGCCGTGATCTGGTGCATCGGCTACAAGGCCGACTTCCGCTGGATCGAGGTGCCGGTGTTCGACGGCCGCGGCTATCCGGGTCACGACCGCGGCATCACCACGGTGCCCGGCCTGTACTTCATCGGCCTGCCGTGGCTGTACACCTGGGGCTCCGGCCGCTTCTCCGGCGTGGCACGCGATGCCCAGCACATCGTCGAGCGGATCGCCTCGCGGCTGCACAGCGCGCCGCGGGCGATGGCCGGCCTGAATGCGCTGGCGCTGGGCAGCTGAAACTGGTGATGCCGGCGAAAGCCGGCACCACCGGAGCGACGCCGCTAGCGACCTTGCAGCCGCTCGTGAAAGCGCAGCACCGCATCCAGCACCGCCTCCGGCGCCTCGGTCTGCGGGTAGTGCCCGACCTCAGGCAGCAGGGTCACGTCCGGGTTCGGGATCAGTTCGCGGAAGCGCTCGACCATGTGCGCGCCCGAGATCGGATCGCGCGCGCCATCGATCAGGTGCAGCGGCACCACGGTGCGCTGCAGGGCGCCGACCCAGCGGTCGCGGTTGGCGCGGCGTTCGAGGATGTAGCGGATCAGCCGGTGCAGGCGGCGATGGCCGTTGTCGTGCGCCAGCAGCGCCCAGTACACCTGCAGCTCTTCGGCCGAGGGTTTGCTCTGCGGCCCGAACACCAGCGCGAAGTTCGGCATGAAGCGCTTTTCGCTGATCGTCGCGGCGACCAGCGGCCCGAGCCGCGACAGCAGCAGCTTCTGGGCGCGCGAGGCGCGATGGGTTTCCGGAAACAGGCCGCCGTTGAGCAGCACGCAGGAGGCGATTTCCAGCGAGCGATCGCCGATCGCGCGGCGTTCGCCGTCGCGGGCCAGCAGTTCCTGGGCCACGGTGTCACCGACATCGTGGGCCAGCAGGTGCACGCGGCGGACGCCGCGATCGCGCAGCAGCGCTTCGGCGATGTCGGCCTGGGTGCCGATCGGATAATCCTGTCCGGCCGGCTTCGCCGAAAAGCCGTAGCCGAGCATGTCGAAGGCCAGCACATGGCCGAAGCGCGCGACCAGCCCGTCCCAGATCGGATACCAGTCGTTTGATGCGGTCGGGAAGCCGTGCAGGCACAGCAGCGAGGTGTCCTGATCGATCGCCGCACCGGCTTCGCGAACGAAGATCGGCTGGCCGCGATGCCTGAACGGCAGCCCGTCCGCGCGCCACCGGGCGAGCGCGGCCAGGCTCAGGGCCGCGGTGCGGCTCACGTGCGGTAGCTGGGATCGACCCGGTCGAGCTTGCGCAGCATCGCCGGCCAGACGAAAGCCGCACCCTGGCCGCGCGTCGCCTCCTTCAGCTGGCGCATGCCGCCGTCGAGGATGTCCTGGGGAATCATCAGCAGGTTGTCGACATTGGCGCCGCCCGCGCCCATCGCCCGCACCTGGATATTGCAGGCGCTCTCGAACACGTACATCGCGACCCAGGCTTCGGCGACCGTGCTGCCGACGGTCAGCAGGCCGTGGTTCTTCAGCATCAGATAGGTGTTGCTGCCGAGATCGCGCACCAGCCGCGGCTTTTCGTCTTCAAGCAAAGCCACGCCTTCGTAGTCGTGATAGCCGAGGTTCGACATCACGAAAATCGACTGCTGCGAGATCGGCAGCAGGCCTTCCTTGCGCGCCGATACCGCAACGCCATTGGCCGAATGCACATGCAGCACGCAGTGGGCGTCCTCGCGGGCGGCATGGACGGCCGAGTGGATCACGAAGCCGGCCGGGTTGATCGGGTACGGCGATTCCAGCACCTGCCGTCCTTCGAGATCGACCTTGACCAGACTCGACGCGGTGATCTCGTCGAACAGGAAGCCGTAGGGGTTGATCAGGAAGTGGTGCTCCGGCCCCGGCACGCGGGCGGAGATGTGGGTGAACACCAGGTCCGACCAGCCGAACATCGCGACCAGCCGGTAGGCGGCGGCGAGGTCGACCCTGAGCTGCCATTCCTCCGGCGACACCTTGCTGCGCACTTCTGGGATGACAAGTTTCTCGGGGGCGGTCATGGCGGTCTCCTGCGTGCGGTGTCGTTGTGTCGAGGACGATGCCACAGCCCACGAAAAACGGGCAGCCCGGTGATCCCCGGACGGCCCGTTTTCATGCGGCCTGCCGCCGATCGGCGCGCAGGCCGACCGAGCGACTGCCTCAGACCGCTGCGCCGACCTTCCGCAGCGTCGACCGGGTGCGGCCGCTGACCTTGGCCAGCGCGTTCAGCAGCAGTTCGACATGGCGCTCGCTGCAGCTCTGGCCCATCAGCCCGATGCGCCAGACCTTGCCGGCGAAATCGCCGAGGCCGGCGCCGATCTCCACACCGTGATCGTTCAGCAGCTGACCGCGACCGGCGGCATCGTCGACACCGTCCGGAATCCATACCGAATTCAGCTGCGGCAGGCGCTCGCCCTTCGGCACCACGTACTTGAAGCCGAGATCCTCGAGACCTTCGGCGAGCAGCGCATAGATGCGGGCATGACGCGCCCAGCTGGTCTCCAGGCCCTCCTCGTGCAGCATCCGCAGCGCTTCGTGCAGGCCGAACAGCGCGTTGACCGGGGCGGTGTGGTGATAGGTGCGGCGCGCCGTGGCATTGCCGCCGCTGCCCCAGTAGCTCATCACCAGCGCCAGATCCTGGAACCACGACACCACCGGCACCTTGCGGTTCCGGACCCGGTCGACCGCCGCCGCCGAATAGCTCACCGGCGACAAGCCCGGCGGTGCCGACAGGCACTTCTGGGTCGCCGAATACACGGCGTCGATGCCCCAGGCATCGACTTCCAGCGGCACGCCGGCCAGCGAGGTCACCGCGTCGCAGAGCGACAGCGCGCCGTGGGCGCGGGCGAGCGCGGCAATGGCCTTCGCGTCGGTCAAGGCACCGGTCGAGGTTTCCGCCTGCACGAAGGCGACGACCTTGGCGCCGGGATGGGCCTTCAGCGCGGCTTCGACATCGGACGGATCGACCGCGCGGCCCCAGGGCGTGTTCACCTTGACCACCGTGGCGCCGGCCCGCTCGGCCATCGAGCAGATGCGGCCGCCGAACACGCCATTGACGGCGACGATGATGGTGTCGCCGGGCTCGACCAGGTTGACGACGCTGGTTTCCATGCCGATCGACCCCGGCGCGGAAATCGCGAAGGTCAGATCGTTCGCGGTGCGGAAGGTGGCGCGCAGCAGCAGCTTGATCTCGTCCATCAGGCGGACGAACTCCGGATCGAGATGGCCGATGGTGCCCTGCGCCGCCGCCGCCAGCACCCGCGGATGGACATCCGACGGCCCCGGGCCCATCAGCACCCGCTTCGGCGCGGTGAAACCACCGATGCCGGCCAGGCTGGTGGCGAGAAGATTCGCTGCGGGAGTGGTTGGGGTCTGCATCGGATGACCTGCCGGTTGGAGTGGGGGCTGACTGCACGGCTTGAGGCTTGCCACGCCCGGCGTGTCGCGCGTCTCGACTCGACCGCTCCGGGGTGCGTCTGAATATGCTTTTATTAGCCGAAACAAGCCGCTATGGCCGATTTCGGTCGCGCAGTACACTGCTTCGAGCAAGGTTCCGTCAAGGCATTTGCGACTGCCGGACACTTCGGGCTCCTGCTGGCGGCAGCCGATGAGCGCTTGGAAAGACGCCGCCATTGCGGCATCGTCGTGGCACATTTCCGCCCGGATCACCCATGCCCAAAGCTGCCCCGTACTTCACGCCCGCCAGCCTGCAGTTCCTGCGTGATCTGGCTGCCAACAACAGCCGCGAGTGGTTCACCGCCCACAAGCCGGCCTACGAGCAGCATGTGAAGCTGCCGTTCCTGCGCCTGATCGGCGACCTCGACGCGCCGCTGAAGGCAATCAGCGCGCACTACGTGGCCAATCCGAAGCCGGTCGGCGGTTCGATGTTCCGCATCCACCGCGACACCCGCTTCGCCGCCGACAAGACGCCGTACAAGCCCTGGGCCGGCGCCAGCTTCTACCACCAGGCCACCCGCGCCGTGACCCGCGGCGGCGACGCCGACCAGGGCACCATGGGCCGCCTCGATGCGCCCGGCTTCTACCTGCACATCAAGCCCGGCGACAGCTTCTGCGGCGGCGGCATCTGGCACCCGCAGCCGGAAACCCTGAAGCGGATCCGCGCCTATCTGGTCAACAACCCGGCGAGCTGGAAAGCGGCGACGCGCTCCGCCGGGTTCCGCAAGACCTTCGGCGCGCTCGGCGGCGACAGCGCCAAGCGCGTGCCGCTCGGCTACGACGCCGCCCACGAACTGATCGACGACATCAAGCGCAAGGACTACATCGCCTCGGCATCGCTCGACGACGACACGCTGCTGGCGCCGGATCTGCTGAAGCGCGTCATCAAGCATTACGAACAGGTCGGCCCGCTGGTCGACTGGCTGTGCGGGGCGCTGGATCTGGACTACTAGGAAAGGCCCGATCGGCAGCGAGGATTGGAGGGCGTAAAGGATGCGCAGCTTCAAAACATGCTCCGACCCGACGGCGGAGGTCGACCATGCTTGGTGACTGTGGACCAATCGCGCAGCGAACGACGTTGCCGCCTGTCCCATGCGCGCTGACCGGCGACCCTGAATCGCAGCCATGATCCAATCACGGAAACAACCCTCGTGACCTCTTACACACGCGGCTGAAGCCACCTCAGCCAGTGGAGCGAATCGACCATGGATGCGTCAGCTCAGCTGCAAACTGCCGAACCCTCCCGCGAACTCCCAGTCGCGCGTTACACAACGGCCGGTGGCCAACTGGTGCCACAGCCGCTGCACATGCACCTGCACGGCGTCGCGGCACGCGCCCGTTCGTTCGCCGAGCCATTCGGCGCATCGGCGCTCGGCCACCTCGGTGGCTTGTGGCATGACCTCGGCAAGTACGCACCCGACTGGCAGCGCTTCATTCGCGAAGCCTGTGGTGCGGACAGGCCGAACGCCGAGGATGCACATCTCGAAAACGACCACCCGCGCCGGAAAGGACCCGATCACTCCGCTGCCGGCGCGCTGCACGCCCTGGCATCGCTCGGTCCGATCGGACCGGTCCTGGCCCAGATCATTGCCGCGCATCACAGCGGGCTCTACAACGGCTTCGATCTGCAGCAGCGACTGACCCAACCCGAAGCGCCTGACCATCTGTCGCGTGCGCTGGCCGGGGGCATCGACATGACGATTCTCGATGCGCATCGGGGCCAGGTTCCCGCGTTCACGCTCGCCGCCTGCACCGACATCACGCCCGGCAGCTACGCACTCTGGGTCCGCATGCTGTTCTCCTGCCTGATCGATGCCGACCGACTCGACAGCGAAGCTTTCGGTAACGATGCAAAGGCCAGTCGACTCCGTGAAGGCTTCCCGACGCCGGGCAGACTGCTTCCGGATTTCAATAAGTACATGGCCCGCTTCGCCCCCGATACGCCGGTCAAACGATTGCGCGCGGAAGTACTGGCGGATTGCCGTCGCGTCGCTCGCGATGCGCAGGGACTGTTCACGTTGACGGTACCAACCGGTGGCGGCAAGACACTGGCCAGTCTCGCGTTCGCGCTTGAACACGCCGCGCGTCACGGCCTGAAGCGCGTCATCTACGTGATTCCGTACACCAGCATCATCGAGCAGACCGCCGACGTCTTCCGCGGCATCTCGCCGGCGTTTGCCGACGCTGTGATCGAACATCACAGCAACGCCGAAGACAGTGACGACGGACCGAAAAGTGAGCGCCAGGGCGAGCGGCTGAAGCTCGCGACCGAGAACTGGGACGTGCCGGTGATCGTCACCACCAGCGTGCAGTTCTTCGAATCGCTGTTCGCGGCGAAGACCGGCCGTTGCCGCAAGCTGCACAACGTCTGCGAAAGCGTGGTGGTACTCGACGAAGCCCAGTTGCTGCCGCCGCCATTCCTGCAGCCGATTGTCGACGTGCTGAATCTGCTGACCCGTCATTACAAGACCACCGTGGTGCTATCGACAGCCACTCAGCCGGCGCTCGCCAGCACCGCGCGGTTCGGCAGCCGCTTCCGGGGGCTCGATACGCCACGCGAGATCGTTGCCGATGTCGATCGGCTCTATCGCGACTTGAAGCGCGTCGAAGTCCATCTGCCCGCCGATTCCGCTCAGTGCTCAAGCTGGGCCGATATCGCCGCACGGATGTCGGCGGACGAAGACGCGCTGGCCATCGTCAGCCGCCGCGCCGATGCCCGAGCGCTGTGGCAGCTTCTGCCGTCCGGCGCCATCCATCTGTCAGCGTTGATGTGCGGCGCTCATCGATCGGTTGTGATCGCCCGGATCAAGCATGCGCTGAGCGCGCGCCGTGCCGATCCCGACCTGCCACCGGTTCGCGTTGTGGCGACGCCCCTGGTCGAATGTGGCGTCGACATCGATCTGCCGGTGGTCTATCGCCAGTTTGCCGGGCTCGATTCGATTGCCCAGGCCGCCGGCCGCTGCAATCGCGAGGGCCATCTCGAAAAAGGGCACGTGCACGTCTTCATCGGCGAGCAAGACGCCCCGCGCGGCAGCCTACGGATGGCCGAAAGCGCAGCGAGAGAAGTGCTGCATGGCCACCAGGGCGACGCCCTCGACCGTCGATTGTTCGAGCCGTACTTCGCCCTGTTCTATAACGCTCAGGATCGCGACGCGAAAAAGATTGTCGAGAAGCTCGAAGTCGATGCCAGCACCGGCTACGTCAAGCACCTGCGCGACGCCGCCGATGACTTCAAGCTGATCGACAACGACGAGACCGGTTACCAGAGCGTCTACGTTCCGTACAAGCAATGTGAGGGTGATGAGGCCTTCGAGAAGCTGATCACATTGTTGCGCCGCGATGGCCCCGAACGATGGTTGTTGCGCAAGCTCCAGCGCTATACGGTCAGCCTGCCTCCGCACGAGTTCCAAGCGATGCGCGATCGACGCGACATCGAGGAAGTGCTGCCCGGATTCTGGGTCGTCCGATCGGCGGCGCAGTACAGCGGCACGCTGGGCTTGCTGGTTGACCGACGCGCACTCGATGCATCGAGTCTCGCTCACTGAATCCTGTTTCCAGACAAGGAATCGTCATGTTCTGTCTTGAAGTCAGTGGCAAGTTCGCCTCGTTCAATCGACCGGAAATGAAGGTCGAGCGCGTTTCCTATGACGTGATCACGCCATCCGCCGCGCGCGCCGTGTTCGAGGCCATCCTGTGGAAGCCGGCAATCCGCTGGCAGGTCGAGCGCATCGAGGTACTGAGCCCGGTCAAGTGGATCAGCCTGCGGCGCAACGAAGTCGGCCACCGGATCGCCGAGCGCAATATCGACACCGCGATGCGCGAAGGTCATGGGCAGCTTGGCCTGTATGTCGACGAGGACCGCCAGCAGCGCGCCGGGTTGTTCCTGCGCGATGTGCGCTACCGCCTGCATGCACGCTTCGTGATGACGGAGAAAGCCAAGGCCGATGACACGCCGGCCAAGTTCGCATCGATGTTCAAGCGCCGCGCGCTGGCCGGCCAATGCGTGAACCAGCCCTACCTCGGCTGCCGAGAATTCGCCGCCCGTTTTCGCCTGATCGAAGATCCAGGCCTGGAGCAGGCACCGCAAGACTGGACCGGCGACCTCGGCTTCATGCTCTACGACCTCGACTACACCGACGCCGAATCACCTCGCCCGCTGTTCTTCCGCGCCAAGATCGAACACGGTGTGGTGCAGGTCCCGCCGCGCGAATCCAGCGAGGTACGCGGATGATCCTGCAAAGCCTGATCACGCTGTACGACCGCCGAGCCAAGCTCGGTGCCGACGAAGACAGCGGCCCAGCGCCGGTCGGCTTCGAATGGAAGGCGATTCCGTTCGTGATCGTCCTCGATCGCAACGGCGGTTTCGTGAGCCTGCAGGACACGCGGCGGATCGATGGCAAGAAGCTGATCGCCAGCAGCGAAATGGTGCCTGCGGGCGTCAAGAAGACCTCCGGCATCGCCGCGAATCTGCTCTGGGACACTGCCGAATACGTGCTCGGGGTTGAAACCGAACTCAAGAACAAGGCCGCCAAGCCGGAACGCATTCGCGAGCAACACGTCGCCTTTCGTGCACGCCTCGACGAACTGCCGGAGTCAGTCCAGACGGACGAGGGCGTCGCCGCCGTGCTCGCCTTTCTTGGCAAGGTGGAGGAACGCGACAAGCTGCGTGCATCGCCCGACTGGCAAACGCTGCGCACCACCAATCCGCTGATGAGCTTCCGCCTTCAACACGATAGCGAACTGGTCTGTCAGCGCGCGGCATTCCGGAGCTGGTGGCTGGCCCAGGTTGGCGGCGAGGAAGCGGACGGCACCTGTCTGGTCACAGGCGAGGCCGCCGTGATCGAGCGCCTGCATCCAGCGATCAAAAACGTCTGGGGCGCGCAGAGTTCCGGGGCCAATCTGGTGTCGTTCAACCTTGACGCCTTCGAGTCCTATGGCAAGGCGCAAGGTGCCAACGCACCAATCGGCAAGCCGGCGGCGGCCAAGTACACGACGGCGCTGAACGATCTGCTGAAAGACGAGCGCCACCGCATCCAGGTCGGCGATGCATCGACGGTGTTCTGGGCCGAGGAAGTCGAACACCCGATCGAATCCGCCTTCGCAGCGCTGTTCGGCGTGAAGAAGAAGGACGACCCGACGCAATCGATCGAATACATCAAGCGCGTTTTCGATTCCGTTCGCGCCGGCAACCTCATTCAGCAAGCGCCAGCCTCGCGTTTTCATGTCCTGGCCCTGGCCCCGAATGCTGCGCGCTTGTCCGTTCGCTTCTGGTACACCGAAACGGTGGAGAACCTTTCTCCCCGATTCAAGCAGCACTTGATCGACCTCGACATCGTCCGTCCGAAGTTCGAATTGGAAACTCCGAATCTGTTCCGCCTGCTGCTGTCCTGCGCGCTGCTGCGCAAGGCAGAAAACATCCCGCCGAACCTCGGCGGCGAAGTCATGCAGGCGGTGCTCGCCGACCGGCCGTATCCGCAAACCCTGTTCGCTGCCGCACTTCGCCGTTGCCGCGCCGAACAGGATGTCGACTACGCCCGCGCCGCGATCCTCAAGGCCTGCCTCAACCGATCCAAGCGCAGCCGCCCGGATGGCGGCAAGGAGCTGACCGTGGCACTCGATCCCGACAACAACACTCCGGCCTATCTGCTCGGTCAGCTGTTCATGATCCTCGAACGGATTCAGGAAGAAGCGATGGGCGACATCAACCGCACGATCCGCGATACCTACTGGGGCGCGGCGCAAGCCAATCCGCAACGAACGTTTCCGAAGCTGGTCGAGCTGGCGCTGAAGCATCTGAAAAAAATGCGCCGCGAAAAAGGCGGACGTGCCGTCAATCTGGAAAAACTGCTGAACGACCGAGTCGGACGACTTGGTGTGAGCAATCCATTCCCGACCAGCCTTCGCCACGACGAGCAGGGCACTTTCATCGTCGGCTACTACCATCAGCGCCAAAGCGACACCACTTACAAGACCGCAGGGAGCAAGGAATCATGAGTCTGGAAAACCGTTACGACTTCGTGCTGCTGTTCGAGGTCACCAATGGCAACCCGAATGGCGACCCGGACGCCGGCAACCTGCCGCGGCTCGATGACGAAACCGGCTGCGGGCTGGTCACGGATGTCAGCCTGAAGCGCAAGATTCGCAACTTCGTCGGCATGGTCAAAGGCGAACAACCGCCGTACGAAATCTATGTCAAAGAACGCGCGGTGCTGAATCTCCAGCACGTGCGCGCCTACGAGGCGATCGGTGCTGGCGACCTGCTCAAGGGCGACGACAAGAAGCGCAAGGGCGGCGACAAAGCCGGCGAAGCCAAGGCCTGGATGTGCAAGAACTTCTTCGACGTCCGCACCTTCGGCGCGGTGATGTCTACAGGCGTCAACTGCGGCCAGGTACGCGGCCCGGTGCAGCTGACTTTCGCCCGCTCCTACGACCCGATCATGTCGCAGGAACATTCGATCACCCGCATGGCGGTGGCCACCGAAGCCGAAGCCGAGAAGCAGGACGGCGACAACCGCACCATGGGCCGCAAGCACACCGTGCCTTATGGACTGTATGTCGCGCACGGTTTCGTCTCGGCTTTTCTGGCCGATCAGACCGGCTTCTCCGACGACGATCTGCAACTGCTCTGGCAGTCCCTGGAGCATATGTTCGAGCACGATCGCTCAGCCGCGCGCGGCGAAATGGCAACCCGCGGCCTGTACGTGTTCAAGCATGAATCGAAGCTCGGTAATGCTCATGCGCACAGCCTGTTCGAGCGCATCGACGCCAAGCTTCGCGACGGTGCGATCGCACCGCGTTCGATCAAGGACTATGTGATCAGCATCGACGAGACCGCGCTGCCGAGCGGCGTCCAGTTGCTGCGCATGGTCGGCTGAGAAATATCCGTGATGCCGGCAGCGTCGCCACACTGAAACCATGCGGCAATATCCAGCCACCAAGTAAAGCATCGAGGTCAGCATGGCTACTGAAATTCTGTTTGTCGTCGAAGAAGCCATTGAAGGAGGCTTCGTGGGACATGCCGCTGGCGCAGCGATCTTCGTCGAGGCCGACGGCCTGCCTGCCCTGCACGCTCAGGTTCGCGATGCAGTGGCCTGCCATTTCGAGCCCGACGAGGCTCCCAAATTGATCCGCCTGCATTTCGTCCGGGATGAAGTCATCGCGGCATGAAGCTGCCGCGCGATCTCGGCGGCGCGGAATTGGCAAAAGCGTTATCCCGCGTCGGCTATGGCATCACCCGCCAGACCGGTAGCCATACTCGCCTGACGCATCCGGGGTCGTCTCAGCATCACATCACCATACCGGCGCATACGCCGTTGAAGCCCGGAACCTTCAGCGCCATCCCCGCCGAGATCGCGGGCAAGCAGGGCTTCAACCGCGATGAGTTGCTGGATCGGCTGCTCTGACCGTGACAGCGGAAACGCCCGAGCTGGTCGCCATCTCCGCGCTCCAGCACTGGAGCTACTGCCCGCGCCAGTGCGCGCTGATCCATGTCGAGCAGGTGTTCGCCGACAACCTCCACACGGCGCGCGGCAATGCCGTGCACGCGCTGGTCGACGAACCGGGGGCGGCGCGCGAAGGGACGATCCGCACCGAGCGCGCGATGCCGCTCTGGAACGACCAGCTCGGCCTGATCGGCAAGGCCGATCTGGTGGAGTTCGCGCGCGACGGCTCGGCTTACCCGGTCGAGTACAAGCACGGCCCCAAGCGCCAGCGCGCGCATGACGATCTGCAGCTCGCCGCACAGGCCCTGTGCCTCGAAGAGATGACCGGCAAACCGGTGCCATTCGGCGCGATCTTCCATTTCAGTTCGAGACGCCGGCGCGAAGTCGCGATCACATCCCGCCTGCGCGAAGACGTGGCCTCCGCCGCCCGCGCGGTCCGCAGTCTGCTCCAGAGCACCCGGCTTCCAGCCCCGGCCCATGATGCCCGCTGCAGGCAATGCTCGCTGATCGATCTCTGCCAGCCAGCCGCCGTCGCGGCCCAGACACGCTACCGGCGCTTGCTGTCCGATCTCTACGATCCGCAATGAGCACCGCCTACACCTTGCTGAACACCCTGTACGTGACCACCACGGGCAGCTATCTGCATCTGGACAACGACACTGTCCGCATCGAAATCGAACGCGAAACCCGTCTGCGAGTACCGCTGCATCACCTCGGCGGCATCGTCTGCACCGGCGATGTGCTGATCTCGCCGGCGCTGATCGGACGCTGCGCGACCGAAGGCATCGGCATGACCCTGCTCGATCGCAATGGCCGTTTCCGGGCGCGCATCGAAGGCCCGGTGAGCGGCAACGTGCTGTTGCGTCGGGCCCAGTTCGAAGCATCGGCCGACCCGGCCCGGGCGTTCGCCATCGCCCGTCCCTGCGTGGCGGGAAAACTGCGCAACAGCCGCGCAGTCCTGCAGCGCGGCGCCCGCGAAGCCAAGACCGATGATGACCGCACCGTGCTCGACGCCGCCGTCACGAAACTCGACGCCAGCCTGCGCGCCGTCTCGGTTGCCGACGACCTCAACGGCCTGCGCGGAATCGAAGGCGAAGCCGCCCGCACCTACTTCACGGCGGTCAATCACCTGCTGCGCGCCGACCAGCGCGCGACCTTTGCGTTGGACGGCCGCAGCCGCCGTCCGCCAAGGGATCGTCTGAACGCCTTGCTGTCGTTCCTGTACACGCTGCTGACCCACGATTGCCGAAGCGCCCTGGAAACGGTCGGCCTTGATCCGCAGTTCGGATTTCTGCATGTGCTGCGCCCCGGCCGCCCGGCACTGGCTCTCGATCTCATCGAAGAGTTCCGCGCGGTGCTCGCCGATCGTCTGGCGTTCACGCTGATCAATCGCGGCCAGCTCAAAGCCAGTGATTTCCGCATCACCGAAGGCGGAGCCGTGTTGATGGACAACGCGGCCCGCCGCGCCGTCAGCATCGCCTGGCAGGAAAAGAAGCAGGAGAAGTTGACGCACCCGCTGCTGGAAGCCGAGGTTCCCATCGGTCTGCTGCCACAACTGCAAGCCAGGCTTCTGGCCAGAACCTTGCGCGGCGATACCGACGCCTACCTGCCATTCATCGCACGCTGATCGCCGCGCCTGCCGACACCCATGCTCGTCATCGTCTGCTACGACGTCGTCACTGAAACCCGCGAGGGACGGCGCCGTCTGCGTCAGGTCGCACGGGCCTGCGAAGCGGTGGGTCAGCGCGTCCAGAAGTCGGTCTTTGAATGTCAGGTCGATGCAATGAAGTTCGAAGCGCTCGAGCGCAAACTGCTGGACATCATCGCTCCTGAAGAAGACTGCCTGCGCTTCTACCGATTGACCGAACCGATCGACCTGCACGTCAAGCAGCACGGCAAGTTCAAATCAATCGATTTCGACGGTCCTCTCGTGATCTGACCCCAAGGACGATGCGCGAACCCATAGCGACGCCCGAAAGCCGGGACTTTCGCGCAGCCCGCAAAGCTCGGCCGCATGGGGTTTTCGACGTTGCTATTACGACATCGGAGCGGCAAACTCCCGCCCGCCATGACCGGTTCGCGGCTTTTTCGATTTTTCTTTCTATTTTTCAAAGCGATATCGCAGTGGCGTCGCCTGCTCTGACTGGAGCAGGCGCGGATTGAAACATCGCCGAGAAGGTCGCAGTCCCGGCCGACATGCGTCGCCTGCTCTGACTGGAGCAGGCGCGGATTGAAACATCGCCTGCACCGCCGCGCCGCTCAGTTGCCGCAGCGTCGCCTGCTCTGACTGGAGCAGGCGCGGATTGAAACTTCGAGGCAGCCGACGATCTCGACGACCCGCCGGTCGCCTGCTCTGACTGGAGCAGGCGCGGATTGAAACAAAGCCGGGGTCGAGGTTGGTTTCGTTGATCCGGGTCGCCTGCTCTGACTGGAGCAGGCGCGGATTGAAACCAGGTGGCGATGTACCGCGAGTACCGCCGCGTGAGTGTCGCCTGCTCTGACTGGAGCAGGCGCGGATTGAAACAGCGGCAACCGCCTGCGCGTGCCGAACGATGCCGCGTCGCCTGCTCTGACTGGAGCAGGCGCGGATTGAAACTACGAATCAGGAAGCGGATGCCGATGGAGCTGGCGTCGCCTGCTCTGACTGGAGCAGGCGCGGATTGAAACTCGATCCTGATCGCTGCCGCCGCTCCGGCGTCGGGTCGCCTGCTCTGACTGGAGCAGGCGCGGATTGAAACGGCGTCGGTGACTTCGCGAGTACCAGCGGACGGGTGTCGCCTGCTCTGACTGGAGCAGGCGCGGATTGAAACAGAGTTTGTACGCGCCCAATCGGCGAAATTAAGCGCGTCGCCTGCTCTGACTGGAGCAGGCGCGGATTGAAACGTACGTGGCCACGGCGCGCTCCAGCGTCCAGGTGACGCGGTCGCCTGCTCTGACTGGAGCAGGCGCGGATTGAAACACTGCGGTACCGAACACATCGCACTGCATGGCCTGTCGCCTGCTCTGACTGGAGCAGGCGCGGATTGAAACAAGGCACTCAAGATCGGCGACCTGGTGCGCGGTCGTCGCCTGCTCTGACTGGAGCAGGCGCGGATTGAAACAAGTGCGACACAGGGCATTGGTTCAAGATCGACGGTCGCCTGCTCTGACTGGAGCAGGCGCGGATTGAAACACAGCCGGATGTACCCGCGCACCAGCGAGACGGCCCTGTCGCCTGCTCTGACTGGAGCAGGCGCGGATTGAAACCGTATCGGTGTCGACGGTGATGGCTGGGTTATCGACGGTCGCCTGCTCTGACTGGAGCAGGCGCGGATTGAAACCTGAGCCGGTCGACATCGCGGCCCGGCAGTCGGTCGTCGCCTGCTCTGACTGGAGCAGGCGCGGATTGAAACCAGCAGACTGCCATGCCCGCCAGCGTCTGGAGCCGGTCGCCTGCTCTGACTGGAGCAGGCGCGGATTGAAACCGCTGGCATCGACGAGCTAGCCCTGCCGGACCTGTCGCCTGCTCTGACTGGAGCAGGCGCGGATTGAAACCTCAACGATGCCGACCTGCAGCAGATCCGCGATCGTCGCCTGCTCTGACTGGAGCAGGCGCGGATTGAAACCTTTAGCGGGTCGATCTGGCCCATCGGGATGCCGCGCGTCGCCTGCTCTGACTGGAGCAGGCGCGGATTGAAACTAGTTCACGCAGGCGGACTTCGTCGGCTTCGGCTGTCGCCTGCTCTGACTGGAGCAGGCGCGGATTGAAACATTCGGTGGTCCGGTGCTGATGCGGAGCTGAAAAAGTCGCCTGCTCTGACTGGAGCAGGCGCGGATTGAAACATGAGTGACAAGATGCGGGAGGCGTTTGAAGCGTGTCGCCTGCTCTGACTGGAGCAGGCGCGGATTGAAACCTTCCTGCCGCACGAAAAAAAGCAGGTCGTCGAAATGTCGCCTGCTCTGACTGGAGCAGGCGCGGATTGAAACGCCCGCGGCATGGCCAAAGCCCGCGCGCTGTAATGTCGCCTGCTCTGACTGGAGCAGGCGCGGATTGAAACGTACTGCTGGTCATCGCTGAGCCACCACAGGAGCCGTCGCCTGCTCTGACTGGAGCAGGCGCGGATTGAAACTTCAGTGTGGTCGGCAGCAGCGTGATCGCCCTACGTCGCCTGCTCTGACTGGAGCAGGCGCGGATTGAAACCAGAGATCAAGAAACTGTCGACACTCCGCTCCTTGTGTCGCCTGCTCTGACTGGAGCAGGCGCGGATTGAAACTCCAAGCTGACGGGCGAATGGTGGGAGAGCCCGGTCGCCTGCTCTGACTGGAGCAGGCGCGGATTGAAACTGCACTCGTATGCCTCGTTGTTGGTGAACGCAGTGTCGCCTGCTCTGACTGGAGCAGGCGCGGATTGAAACGGAGCCTGAGGCGCTGAGACCGTGGCTGCGGCCGTGTCGCCTGCTCTGACTGGAGCAGGCGCGGATTGAAACCCGAACCGCAATATCGGCACTGCCGGCCGCGCCGGTCGCCTGCTCTGACTGGAGCAGGCGCGGATTGAAACATCTCCGGCGTTGCCCTGCTCGGTTTCGCCCTGGTCGCCTGCTCTGACTGGAGCAGGCGCGGATTGAAACAGGTCGTGTACCGCGACACGCTCGGCGGATCGGGTCGCCTGCTCTGACTGGAGCAGGCGCGGATTGAAACGGGAGTGGTCACACCCTGCGGCTGGTCGTCGGCCCGTCGCCTGCTCTGACTGGAGCAGGCGCGGATTGAAACAACACCGCCCGAGGGCCGGGCTTCACCGCGCCGGGCGTCGCCTGCTCTGACTGGAGCAGGCGCGGATTGAAACCGAACGCCGCAGGCGGCGGCGTCTCCGCGTCGTCGTCGCCTGCTCTGACTGGAGCAGGCGCGGATTGAAACCGCGAGGCGGTGACCATCATCACCGGCAAGCTGGTCGCCTGCTCTGACTGGAGCAGGCGCGGATTGAAACCCACTGTACGAAGAAGGCGGTTACGCGGTGGCCGAGTCGCCTGCTCTGACTGGAGCAGGCGCGGATTGAAACCGCGTTGACGTCTACGTCAAGCTGCCCGGCCAACGTCGCCTGCTCTGACTGGAGCAGGCGCGGATTGAAACTCCCTGTCCATGGTCGAGTACGGCGAAGACGCCGGTCGCCTGCTCTGACTGGAGCAGGCGCGGATTGAAACGACGTCTTTCGCGGTGTCGTGCATGCCTTCCTCCGTCGCCTGCTCTGACTGGAGCAGGCGCGGATTGAAACCCATGATGCAGCCATCAACTCGGCTGTCGCCTCCAGTCGCCTGCTCTGACTGGAGCAGGCGCGGATTGAAACCGTCGGGGATATGCACGCCAACGGCTCCGCGCTCGTCGCCTGCTCTGACTGGAGCAGGCGCGGATTGAAACTCAATCTGATCGAACGGGCCGTGCTCCGATTGGAAGTCGCCTGCTCTGACTGGAGCAGGCGCGGATTGAAACGACGAGAACGACCGCAAGATCGCCCCGCTGGCCGGTCGCCTGCTCTGACTGGAGCAGGCGCGGATTGAAACAGCGCGCTTGAAGTTCCTGCCGGTGCGCGGTTTCGTCGCCTGCTCTGACTGGAGCAGGCGCGGATTGAAACAATCGGATCGCACAGACCAGATCGTCAGCCGAGGTCGCCTGCTCTGACTGGAGCAGGCGCGGATTGAAACAAGTACGGCGTCCGGCTCGCGAACTGCGTCGGGGTGTCGCCTGCTCTGACTGGAGCAGGCGCGGATTGAAACCCGATCTGGGCTTCGGCCTTGCCAAATGCAGATCGTCGCCTGCTCTGACTGGAGCAGGCGCGGATTGAAACAATGATGCGGGTCACTATCAGCCGGTCGGCTTCGGTCGCCTGCTCTGACTGGAGCAGGCGCGGATTGAAACACGGCCAACCGTACGCAGAACTACAACCTTACCTGTCGCCTGCTCTGACTGGAGCAGGCGCGGATTGAAACACGTCGAAGCTGCCGGGCGGGCTCGGCAATCAGGTCGCCTGCTCTGACTGGAGCAGGCGCGGATTGAAACGGCATGCCGATCAGGAATGCCTTGTCCCCGAGCGCGTCGCCTGCTCTGACTGGAGCAGGCGCGGATTGAAACCCGGTCGCGATGACGTACGACGCCGCGCTTGAGGCGTCGCCTGCTCTGACTGGAGCAGGCGCGGATTGAAACGAAATCCACTGCATCGACTGCCTGGCTTTTTCGCGTCGCCTGCTCTGACTGGAGCAGGCGCGGATTGAAACACAAACATGGTCATGTCGTCCGGCCCGTTCGAAGTGTCGCCTGCTCTGACTGGAGCAGGCGCGGATTGAAACAGGATGCCGGAGGACTACGACGATGAGTATGGATGTCGCCTGCTCTGACTGGAGCAGGCGCGGATTGAAACCCAGTCGGGTCGTGCAGGAACTGCCGCGGATTGGTCGCCTGCTCTGACTGGAGCAGGCGCGGATTGAAACGGCTGGCTGAAGTGGGCCGAGAAGCAGGGCCTGATGTCGCCTGCTCTGACTGGAGCAGGCGCGGATTGAAACACGCATGAAACTTGTCGGTGTCGGCCGTCTAGGCGTCGCCTGCTCTGACTGGAGCAGGCGCGGATTGAAACGTCGACCAGGAACGCGGTGCCCCGGAACGTGGCCGTCGCCTGCTCTGACTGGAGCAGGCGCGGATTGAAACAAGGATTCGGCTCACAAATTACCTGGCCGATGTCGTCGCCTGCTCTGACTGGAGCAGGCGCGGATTGAAACAGCATGTCGCGAATCTCGTAGCCGTTTTCGATCTGTCGCCTGCTCTGACTGGAGCAGGCGCGGATTGAAACACCGCACGCGGGCGCGAGATCCCGGTGGGCGAGAGTCGCCTGCTCTGACTGGAGCAGGCGCGGATTGAAACTGAAGGCAGCGGCGGAACTGCGAGCGGCAACCGGTCGCCTGCTCTGACTGGAGCAGGCGCGGATTGAAACGTCATGCTCAATCTCCGTTTGTGGCCTACGGTGGGTCGCCTGCTCTGACTGGAGCAGGCGCGGATTGAAACCGCTATCGCCTGCCGCACGACCTTCGCCGTGCGGGTCGCCTGCTCTGACTGGAGCAGGCGCGGATTGAAACGCCTGCGCGTCGGTAATGATCTTGTAGAGGTCGGTCGCCTGCTCTGACTGGAGCAGGCGCGGATTGAAACGCCATGTCGCGCAGTTCGACGTTGCCCTCTTTGCGTCGCCTGCTCTGACTGGAGCAGGCGCGGATTGAAACACTTCACGCGCCCGGCCGGTGCTGAACATCGTCGGTCGCCTGCTCTGACTGGAGCAGGCGCGGATTGAAACAGCACGATCGAGGTGACGGCGCAGAGCCGCAACCGTCGCCTGCTCTGACTGGAGCAGGCGCGGATTGAAACCTGAACTGCCTCGGCCTGGGTCTTGGCTTTGAGGGTCGCCTGCTCTGACTGGAGCAGGCGCGGATTGAAACAAGAAGCGTCTCGCCGACCGCGGACTGACCCAGCGCGTCGCCTGCTCTGACTGGAGCAGGCGCGGATTGAAACTTTGGCCAGCTCGGTAATTTCTTCGGGCATGTCTGTCGCCTGCTCTGACTGGAGCAGGCGCGGATTGAAACAAGATGTTCCGCAGCAACAACAAAGTCGTCGCCCGTCGCCTGCTCTGACTGGAGCAGGCGCGGATTGAAACCTGCTGCTGTCGCTGACCGGCTGCGGCGCTGACCGGTCGCCTGCTCTGACTGGAGCAGGCGCGGATTGAAACATCCAGCAGGTCGGCCGCGCCCTGCGCCCGGTCTGTCGCCTGCTCTGACTGGAGCAGGCGCGGATTGAAACGGCGGTCTTGACTTCGAATGACATGGTTTTGGTCGTCGCCTGCTCTGACTGGAGCAGGCGCGGATTGAAACGCATCGACCCCGCGCTGACCTTCGTCGTCGCCGCGTCGCCTGCTCTGACTGGAGCAGGCGCGGATTGAAACCGTCAGCTTCCGGATCGTCTCCGCCTGCTCATCGGTCGCCTGCTCTGACTGGAGCAGGCGCGGATTGAAACTGCTGGTCCCGCTGCCGGCCGGTTGGGGTCTTGAGGTCGCCTGCTCTGACTGGAGCAGGCGCGGATTGAAACCGAAGCCTGTCGGCACCACTGCGAGGCCGCGACCGTCGCCTGCTCTGACTGGAGCAGGCGCGGATTGAAACAGCTGCCAATACCGGACCGACCTTGCCGTTCCGCGTCGCCTGCTCTGACTGGAGCAGGCGCGGATTGAAACCGCAGTACCGCAGACGCGGGTGCACCGATTGGTAGTCGCCTGCTCTGACTGGAGCAGGCGCGGATTGAAACACCCCCGGCGCGCTGAAAGACGCCGCCGTCGCCGGTCGCCTGCTCTGACTGGAGCAGGCGCGGATTGAAACTTCACTGGCACGTTCAACTGCAAGTCGAGGTAGGTCGCCTGCTCTGACTGGAGCAGGCGCGGATTGAAACATCCGCCGCCGCCCCGGCCAGAAGCGCGGCGTCTGTCGCCTGCTCTGACTGGAGCAGGCGCGGATTGAAACCGGCGTTCGGCACCAACCAGCCTGGCATCGACCTGTCGCCTGCTCTGACTGGAGCAGGCGCGGATTGAAACGCGTACGACTGCCGCGTGGTCAACGGCCTGCTGAGTCGCCTGCTCTGACTGGAGCAGGCGCGGATTGAAACATCAGCTCGGCCGCAGAAGACGGCCGTCTGGTGCGTCGCCTGCTCTGACTGGAGCAGGCGCGGATTGAAACCAGTGTCGTCTTGGTCATAGCACTCGTTCAGATGTCGCCTGCTCTGACTGGAGCAGGCGCGGATTGAAACGGCATGCGCGTCGGCGAACTGAGCCTAGCGCTGGGTCGCCTGCTCTGACTGGAGCAGGCGCGGATTGAAACATAATCCACGACCGCGTCGCGACGATCAGATTCGGTCGCCTGCTCTGACTGGAGCAGGCGCGGATTGAAACATCTTGGCCTCAGAATTTTATGCAGGGAAGCACGTCGCCTGCTCTGACTGGAGCAGGCGCGGATTGAAACGACCAGTGTCGAGAAGATCGGCGATGGACCTGGCCGTCGCCTGCTCTGACTGGAGCAGGCGCGGATTGAAACTGGACGATATGCGTGTGCGCCCGGAAACTGTCGGGTCGCCTGCTCTGACTGGAGCAGGCGCGGATTGAAACTCATGTCACGAAAACGCCGAACTTGCAGCTTCTGTCGCCTGCTCTGACTGGAGCAGGCGCGGATTGAAACAGGGTCAATGACCCGGCCGAACTCGTCCGGGACGCGTCGCCTGCTCTGACTGGAGCAGGCGCGGATTGAAACGACGCGGACCCGCGCCTTCGCGAGGTCGACCGCGTCGCCTGCTCTGACTGGAGCAGGCGCGGATTGAAACACTTCCTTGGCCAGCGCGCGGCCACCGCCGTCCGGTCGCCTGCTCTGACTGGAGCAGGCGCGGATTGAAACCCGGTGGAAGTGGCGCTGAACAGCAAGTACGAGGTCGCCTGCTCTGACTGGAGCAGGCGCGGATTGAAACAACGCTGTGAAGTCGTACTGCATCCGTGCTGTCGGTCGCCCGCTCTGACTGGAGCTGGCGCGGATTGAAACACTGCCGAGCTGATGCCTCCGACGCTCGATTGCCGTCGCCTGCTCTGACTGGAGCAGGCGCAGATTGAAACGAATTCAGAGTGCCCAGCGGCCACTGCGATGTCCGCAGTGTTCCAGACCAAACGAGCGGACTTCGATCACGACGACTTCAAGGGTAGCCGACACGGTCGCGTGGCTCGTTTTCTTTCCTCCTCGCGTGCAGTGAATGGTTGAGACAGTAAAAAGAAGACCCCGCCGAAACGGGGTCAACAACCGACCATTTTCGTGCTGCGTCCCGGCGTTATCGCCGAGGACATCGCTGTCGATCAGACGCGACTCGGACCGGGCCCGATCAGCAGCGGCTTGATCGCGTTTCAGTCCTCCAGCTCGAAGCGGGTGCCGGCGACCGCGTTGCCGGCACCGACCGTGCCCTTCACTTCGATCCGCTGGCCCACGGTGAGGCCGTTCCAGAACTGATCGGCGGTGAGCGCGTTGTCGTCGCGATCGCCGTAGTAGCGGGCGTTGTCGGACGGGGTGACGACGTAGCCGTTGATGCTCAGCTGACGGCTGCCCGGCGCGTCGACAAAGGCGCTGACGCGGCCTTCGACCTCGAACTCGCCGACCCGGTTGTCGTCGTCCGAGTCGTCCTCGAACGCGACCTTGGTCGCGTAGATGCGACCGGCTTCGACGCGGGTCGACAGGAACTTCACTTCGACGTAATCGCCGATGCGCAGGTCGGCCAGCGTGGCGTCGCTGTCGTCGCGGTCGAGCACCGTGGCGCTGTCGACGAAGTAGCCGGTGCCGCCGAGGTCGAAGGTGCCGGCAGCGACATCGACTGCCGACAGCGCGCCCTTCACTTCGCCGTCGGCGCGGCCATCGCCGCCACGGCCGTGCTTGACCTTCACTTCGCGGGCGATGATCAGGTTGGCGTCGGTGGCATCGAAACGGCCTTCGACTTCAATGCGGGCACCGTCAATCAGCGTGCCGCGAACGCGGGCACTGACGTAGGACACGCGATAGCCGAGCGCGGTGAAGGTCTGGGTCCCGGTGTCGAGATCGGACACCGGACCTTCCACTTCCACTTCGCTGCCACGGTTGCCTTCGTTGCGCTTCACTTCGACGCGGCTGGCGGTCAGCGTGCTGCCGTTCAGGGTGCCGTTGATTTCGACGCGGATGTCGTTGGCCAAGGTGCCTTCGACGCTGGCGGCCGAGTAGTCGACCAGCAGGGTGCCGATGGTGAACGTGCGGGCCACAGTGTCGAGGCCGACGATGTCGCCGTACAGCTCGATGCCGGTGTAGCCCGGCTGGCCGGCGCGCAGGCGCTTGCGTTCGATGCGGGTGGCGAGGATCGCACCCGATTCCTGACGTGCGCCAGACACTTCGACGTAGTTGCCGACCACGAGGTCGGCCAGGGTCAGGCTCGAATAGCTGTCGTCGCTGTTGTCGTCGTAAAGACGGGTCAGCGCGTCCACCAGGATCGTCTGGCCGGCGACGGTCAAGGTCGAGTTCAGCAGGTCGATGCTGCTGATCGAGCTTTCAACTTCGATGCGGATATCGGCGGCCGTCGCCGTGAAGCTGGTCAGCCCGGCGGTCTGGCGTGCCGTACTGGCGACGATCACATCACCGGGCTGCACGTCGGCCATCGTGCCGGTCTTGCCGTTGACGGTGACCGGGCCGCTGATGGTCATCGCGGCGCCGCCGACGGTCAGTGCGCCAGTACTGCCGGACACCACACCGCTGATCGATGCAGCGGCGGGTGCTGCGGGGTTGCTGGCGGTGCCACCGCCGCCGCAGGCCGCGATCAAGGTACTGCTCGCAAGGCTCATGGCGACAGCCAGCGCGTGGGTCTTGTTCATCTTGTTTCTCCTCATGGGGGTGCTGGGGAACAGGGCATCGCAGCGTGCGACGTCGCGGCTTGCCGAAACCTGTCTGCCGAGTGAACGAAGCAGCAACGCGTTTTATTCCCCGACCAGCGGCGGAGTTTGTTGCGCCAGCATGACGACGGCAGCACGGCCGCTGAATTGACGGTCGACTGCAGCGATAACACGCCGCGCATCGTCGGCGTTCACCCGCATTTCGAAGCGCACGCGCGGGCGCCGGCCACGTACCTGCTCGCGTCGATTTCGATAAGGCGCCGAGCCGCCGACCAGCTCGACGGCGGTCTCATACCAACCGTCGGGCAGGCCGGCATCGGCGAGCAGATCGGCCAGCCGCTCGGCGCTTTCCGGCTCCGCGACGAGGATCAGCAGCACCTCGGCGCTCATGCCGGCACCCCGTTCGGCACGGCCGCCGTGGCGAAGGCGTGGCGGCGATAGAGGATCGGCAGCAGGATCAGGGTCAGCAGCGTCGAGCTGAGCAGGCCGCCGATCACCACGATCGCCAGCGGCCGCTGGATTTCCGATCCCGGGCCGGTCGCGAACAGCAGCGGCACCAGGCCCAGGGCGGCGATCGCCGCGGTCATCACCACCGGCCGCAACCGCCGGGCGGCACCCTGCACCACCGCCTCGCCGATGCTCAGACCATCGGCCTTCAGCTGGTTGAAGCAGGTCACCAGCACGATGCCGTTCAGCACCGCGATGCCGAGCAGCGCGATGAAGCCGACCGAGGCCGGCACCGACAGGTACTCGCCGGAGACACCCAGCGCGAACACGCCGCCGATCATCGCGAACGGAATGTTCAGCAGCACCAGCGTGGCCTGGCGCAGCGAGCCGAAGGTCGACAGCAGCAGCAGGAAGATCAGCGCGATGGCGATCGGCACCACGATCGACAGCCGCTGCGCCGCGCGCTGCTGGTTCTCGAACTCCCCACCCCAGCTCAGGGTATAGCCGGCTTCGAGCGTCACCGCTGCGGCGACCCTGGCCTTGGCTTCCTCGACGAAGCCGACCAGATCGCGACCGCGGACATTGGCGATCACCACGACATTGCGGTTGCCAAGCTCGCGGCTGATCTGCACCGGGCCCTCGACCCGTTCGAGCTTCGCCAGCGCCGACAGCGGCACCGTGCCGCCGTCCGGCAGCGCCAGCGGCAGCTGATCGAGCAGCGACGGCGTGAGGCGCAGGCGGTCCGGGCCTTTCAGGGTCAGCGCCAGCCGGCGGCCGTCGCGATGGATGGTGCCGATCCGCGCGCCTTCGATCTGCGCCCGCAGCAGGGTTTCCAGCACATCGACCGACAGGCCGTAACGGCCGGCAGCGGCGAGGTCGACGGCGATCCGCAGGTACTGCACGCCGCTGTTGGCGGTGTAGTAGACGTCCTCCGCGCCGTTCAGGCCGCGCAGCTCGGTGGCGATCGCTTCGGCCTTGGCGTTGAGCTGGCCGAGATCCGGGCCGAACAGCCGGATCGCGACATCGCCGCGAACGCCGAGGATCATTTCCGACACGCGCATCTGGATCGGCTGGGTGAAGGCGTAGGCGATACCCGGGAAATCGGCGAGCACCTTGCGGATCTCGTCGGCCAGCACCTCCTTGTCGGGGTTGCGCCATTCCTTGCCCGGCTTGAGCGCCAGGAAGGTATCGGTCTGGTTCAGGCCCATCGGGTCGAGGCCGATCTCGTCGGCGCCGGCGCGGGCCACCACCATCGCCACCTCCGGCACCCGCGCCAGCAGCGCCTTCTGGAACTGCACGTCGAGCGCCAGCGAGGCTTCGAGGCCCACCGACGGCAGCTTTTCAAGCTGCACGATCAGGCTGCCCTCGTCCATCGTCGGCAGGAAGGTCTTGCCGATCCGCGTGTAGACGACACCGGCGGCGGCCAGGCCGATCAGCGCCGTGGCGATCACGTATTGCGGCCGGGCCAGCGCCCGCGCCAGCAGCGGCGCGTAAAGTGCTGCCAGCTTGCGGACGATCCACGGCTCGGCGTGTTCGCCGTCGTGCAGCAGCTTCGCCGCCAGCACCGGGATCACCGTCAGCGACAGCAGCAGTGACGAGGCCAGCGCGAAGACGATGGTCAGCGCCACCGGCGCGAACAGCTTGCCTTCCAGCCCCTGCAGGGTCAGCAGCGGCAGGAACACCAGGATGATGATGACGATGCCGACGCCGATCGGCCCGGCCACCTCGCGCACCGCGCGGGCGATCACGAACGCGCGCGGCCGCGACGGATCCGGCACGGCGAGCCGGGCGACGATGTTCTCGACCACCACCACCGCGGCGTCGACCAGCATGCCGATCGCGATCGCCAGCCCGCCGAGACTCATCAGGTTGGCGCTGACCCCGAACAGCCGCATCAGCAGGAAGGTGCACAGCGCCGACAGCGGCAGGATCAGCGCCACCGCGACAGCGGCGCGCAGGTTGCCGAGAAAGGCGACCAGCAGCGCCAGCACCAGCAGCACCGCCTCGACCAGCGATTTCGACACGGTATCGACCGCGCGGGTGACCAGATCGCCGCGGTCGTAAAAAATGTCGATGCGCACGCCGGCGGGCAGGCTCGGCTGCAGCGCGTCGAGCCGGGCGCGCACCCCGGCGACCACCTCGCGGGCATTGGCGCCGCGCAGGCCGAGCACCAGGCCTTCGACGGTCTCGCCGCCGCCGTTGCGGGTCACGCCGCCGTAGCGGGTGATCGCGCCCATCCGCACCTCGGCGATGTCGCCGACCCGCACCACCTCACCGCCGGCGGTGCGCTGGACGACCACGGCGCGGATGTCGTCGAGCGTGCGCAGGCTGCCCTCGGTGCGCACCAGCAGGGTTTCCTCGCCTTCGGCCATGCGGCCGGCGCCGTCGTTGCGATTGTTCGCTTCCAGCGCCCGCTGCAGCGCTTCGAAGCCGATGCCGCGCGCCGCCAGCGCCTGCGGCGATGGCACCACCTCGAAGCTTTCGACATGGCCGCCGAGCGCGTTGACATCGGCGACGCCGGGCACCGTGCGCAGCGCCGGGCGGATCGTCCAGTCGAGCAGGCGACGCCGTTCGGCCAGGCTGGCGGTGTCGCTCTCGATGGTGAACATGAACATCTCGCCGAGCGGCGTGGTCAGCGGAGCCACGCCGCCGGAGACGCCGGCCGGCAGATCGGCCATCACGCCACTCAGGCGTTCGGCGACCTGGTTGCGCGCCCAGTAGATGTCGGTGCCCTCATTGAAATCGACGGTGATGTCGGCGAGGCCGTACTTGCTGGTCGAGCGCAGCATCGACTGCTTCGGCAGGCCGAGCATCTCGACCTCGATCGGCGCGGTGATCCGCGATTCGATCTCTTCCGGGGTCATGCCCGGCGCCTTCAGGATGATCTTGACCTGCGGACTGGAGACGTCCGGAAAGGCGTCGACCGGCAGCGCCAGCCAGGCCAGCACGCCGGCCGCCGCCAGCGCCAGGGCCAGCAGCAGCACCGCCAGCGGGCGGATCAGCGCGAATTCGATCAGCCGGTTCATTGGCCACCGCCGCGGCCGGCGAACGCCGCCTTGATCGCGATCACGGCACTGACGGCCACGCGGTCATCGGCGCGCAGGCCGCCGCTGACGATGCAGCGCCCCTCGTCGCGGCCGTTGACGGTGACCGGCACGGCGCGGAAGCCGCCGGCGCTGCGCGCATAGACCCGGGCGCCGGCGGCATCGCTGACCAGCGCCGCCGCCGGCAGCGACCAGCCGTCGACAGCGGCGGCGCGCTGCTCGACCTCGACGACCTGTCCCGGACGCAGGACGCTTCCGGCCGCATCAAGCTCGGCACGCACCTGCACGCTCTGGGTGCCGCCGCCGGCATCGACGCCGATGGCGCTGATCCGCGCCGCGGCCTGGGTGTTCCGCACCGACAGCCGATCGCCGATCTTGAGCCGCGCCGCGACCTCGACCGGCACCTGCACCTCGAGCAGCAGGCGCTCGAGGCTGGCGATCCGGAACAGCAGGCCGCCGGCCTCGACGCGCTCGCCGACCCCGGCCGAACGCGCCAGCACCACGCCGGCCTGCGCCGCGCGCAGGCTCAGCACGGCGCTGACCGCGCCATCGCCGGCCGCCGCACCGGCCAGCGTCAGCCGTTGCGAGGACTCGGCCAGCTGCGCGGCGGCGACCTCGTGCCGGCTGCGGGTCTCGGTCATCCGCCGGGCGGCGATGATGCCGTCGGCAAGCAGCGCGGCATCGCGATCGCGATCGGCGCGGGCCAGGCGCTCGGCGGCCTGCAGCTGGACATGGCTGGCCTTCAGGCTGCCGAGTTCGGCGCTGAACAGGGTCGCCAGCGGCTGGCCGACGCGCACCGTGTCGCCGATGCCGACCAGCAGGGTTTCGACAGTGCCCGGCAGCGGCGCGACGACGGCCCGTTCGGCCGCTGCCGGCAGGCCGACCCGGGCCGGGAAATGCAGCGTCCCGGCGTCGGCCGCCGCCTGCGGCGCTTCCAGCCGGACGCCGAGCGCGGCGATCTGCGCCGCAGTCATCGTCAGCTCCTCGGTGCCGGCGGCACCAGCCGTCGAGGCCCACAGCAGCGCAGCTCCCGCCATCCATCGATACGACCGGCACGGCATCACGGCATCACTCCCTGGATCTGGTTCAGCCGGGCGATGGCCCGACCGTGTTCAAGTTCGGCGGCGGCGGCATCACCGAGCACGCCGCGCGCGCGGGTTTCGGTCAGCAGCCGCTCGGCCAGCCCGATCTCGCCGGCGGCGAAGGCTTTCGCCGCATTGGCCAGCTCGCGGTCGGCCAGCGCGGCGCGCTGGCGCAGGCGCTCGCGCGCCTCGGCGGCGGCGCCCAGCTCGTGCTCGGCTTCGTGATGCAGGTACTGGTAGCGGCGCTCGGCCAGTGCCAGGTCGCTTTCCGCCTGGGCCGCCGCGATGGCGGCCGCCGCTTCCGGCGCCCGCGACGCGGCGCTGACACCGAGCGGAATGCTCAGGCCGATGCCGATGCTGGCGACGTTGCCGTTGTCCGGCCCACCGAGTTCGTTGCGGGCGCCGAGCGTCAGCCTCGGATTGCCGCCGCGGCTGCGGCGGGCGAAATCGGTTTCGGCGCGGGCCCGGGCCAGCTGCGCAGCCAGCGGCGCCAGCAGCGGGTTGACGCCGTCGCCGCGCGCGGCGGCCGTCGCTTCGACGATCGCCGCCGGCAGGCGATCCAGCCCGGTCAGCAGCCGGTAGCTCAGCTCGGCATGGACGAGGACGATCTCGGCGTCCTGCCGGCGCGCTTCGCGGTCGAGCCGCCAGTCGGCGGCCGGAAGGGCGTCGGCGGCGGCCTGCTCGCCGACCTCGATGCGCCGCCGGACCGCCGCTTCCAGCGCCTGCGCGGCGGCCAGCGCCGCTTCCGCCTGATCGACACGGACCCGGGCCAGCGCCACCGCCCAGACCGCTTCGCGGACCTCGCCGGCCACCCGCAGCGCGCGGCTCGGCGCTTCGGCATCGCGCTGCGCCTGGCTGCCGGCGGCCAGCCGCGCGGCGGCGTCGCGCTGGCCGAGCCGCCAGATCGGCAGTTCGAGACCGCCTTCGGCTTCGCGGATGCCGCTGCGGCCGAGTGGGCCGCTGTCCTGCCAGCGCAGGCCGATCGCGACATCACCGGCGAGCAGGCTGCCTGCCCGCGCCGTCAGCACCCCGGCCTCGGCGTCACGGGCGTCGATGACCGCCTTGCCCGGATCGCGGCCCAGCGCTGCTGCCACGACGGCCGACAGCGGCAGCGCCGGATCGACCGCGAGCGTCGCCTCGCCGACCGCCTCCGCAGGACCGGGCTCGGCCGTCGCCGCGACCGGCCAGGTCGACAGCAGCAGCGCCAGCGCCCCGGCGCCCGCCAGCCGGCGGCCGATCGCGGCGATCATCATCGGGCGCCACGATCCCGCTCGACGACGGTCGGGGCTCGATCCGGAAACACGCATGACGACAGGCCGGCAATGGAAGAGGACTCACCCTAGCCCCGGCGCCTGTCCTGCCCCTTGACGGTCGATGAACAGCCGTTAATGAAGCGGACACCTTGCCGCCATCCGTCACCGACCACAGTGTCGGCGCTGTCCCCCCGAATCGCCATTCCGGCGACGCCCGCCGAGCCGCCATCCGGCTTCATACTCGGTACCCGCATCGCCGCCGCATCCTACCGACCGAGCCTCACCATGCGTTTCCTGCTGATCGAAGACGATGTGCAGATGGCCGGTTATCTGGTCAAGGCACTGCGCGAAGCCGGCCACATCGCCGATCACGCCGCCAACGGCCGCGACGGGCTGTTCCTGGCGTCGAGCGAAACCTATGACGCGCTGATCGTCGATCGCCTGCTGCCGCTGATGGACGGCCTGGCGGTGATCGGCGTGCTGCGCGCCACCGGGCGCCAGACGCCGGTGATGATCCTGTCGGCACTCGACGACGTCGACGAACGCATCCGCGGCCTGCGCGCCGGCGGCGACGACTATCTGGTCAAGCCGTTCGTGTTCCAGGAACTGCTCGCCCGGCTCGAGGCGATCGTCCGCCGCGCCCAGCCGAGCCATGCCGGCAGCGTCACGGTCACCCGGCTGCGAGTCGACAATCTCGAGCTGGATCCGCTGTCGCGCCAGGTCCGTCGCGCCGGCCAGCTGATCGAGCTGAAGCCGCAGGAGTTCCGCCTGCTGGAATTCCTGATGCGCCACGCCGGCCAGGTGGTGACCCGGACGATGATCCTGGAATCGGTCTGGGACTATCACTTCGACCCGCAGACCAATGTCATCGACGTCCACGTCTCGCGGCTGCGCGCCAAGATCGACCGCGACCACGCCCGGGCGCTGATCCACACGGTGCGCGGCGCCGGCTATTGCCTGCGCGAGCCGGAAGCCAGCGGGCTGGGCGTCTGAGCCGCCGCCGGACATGAGTTTCCGGACCTCGCGGTGGCTGCGTTCGCTATCGGCGCGGGTGGTGCTGCTGAACACGGTGATCACCGTCGGCCTTTCGGGGCTGATGATCCTGGTGCTGTGCTGGCTCGCCGAAGGCTTCATGCAGGATCACCTCGACGACACCGTGCTCGACGAGATCCGCATCCTCGAAGCCGAATTCGGCGTCGACGGGCGCCGCGGCGTGCAGCAGCTGATCAGCCGTCGCCTTGCCGAAAACGCCGACGGTCGCCAGGCCTACCTGCTGCTCGACGCCGACGGCCGCCGGCTGGCCGGCAATCTGGCCGCGATCCCGGCGAAGTCTCCTTCGCGCGCCGACTGGTACGAGCAGCCGACCCTGCATCAGCCGGTCGATGCCAGCTTGCGCCTGCGCCGGCTCACACTCGCTGACGACAGCACGCTGGTGGTCGGCTTCGATGATCACGAGATCACCGCTTTTGTCGATGCGCTGCAGCGCGCCGCCGGCCTCGGCTTCGCGGCGACCCTGCTGCTCGGCCTGGTGGCCGGGGCGCTGTCGAGCCAGCTGACTCTGGGCCATCTCGACATCATCAACCGCACCGCGACGCGGATCATCGAAGGCGATCTCGGTCACCGGGTGCCGCTGCGCGGCAGCAACGACGAGTTCGACCGCCTGAGCGCCACGCTGAACGAGATGCTCGACCGCATCGGCGAGCTGATGGAATCGGTCAAGCGCGCCACCGAAAGCATCGCCCACGATCTGCGCACGCCGCTGGCCCGGATGCGCAACCGTATCGAGGTGGCCAGGTTCGCCGCGCCGGTCGATCCGGCCGGCCAGCAGGAACTGCTCGACGCGCTGTGCCAGGAAGTCGACCGGGTGCTGACCGTCTTCGCCTCGCTGCTGCGCCTGGCGACCATCGAGTCCGGCGTGCTGCGCAGCGGCTTCCAGCGCGTCGACCTGCGGCCGCTGGTCGACGACGCGATCAGCCTTTACGAAGCGCTGGCCAGCGAGCGCGAGATCGGCGTGTCGCTGACGATCGCGGGGGCCGCGGCCGACGGCTGCATCGTCGACGGCGACCGCGACCTGCTGTTCCAGGCGATCTGCAACCTGCTCGACAACGCGGTGAAGTTCTCGCCGGATGGCGGCGATATCGGCGTCGAACTGGCGCTGGCGGACCGGGTGGTCCGCATCTGCATCGACGACCGTGGTCCGGGCGTGCCGGTCGAGCATCGGGAGCGGGTCTTCGACCGTCTGGTCCGCCTCGACCACAGCCGCGCCAGTCCGGGCTTCGGGCTGGGCCTGAGCCTGGTGCGGGCGATCGCCCGCCTGCACCGCGGCGACTGCCACCTGCAGGACGGTGCGCCCGGCACCCGAGCGCTGCTGGAACTGCCGCAGGCAAGCTGAGCCTGGGGCTCAGCCGCGGCCGTCGCGATCCAGCCGCAGGCGCAGCAGGTCCGCCGAGCGGCGCCAGACCCAGACCACGATGGCCATGGTGATGCCGCTGCCGATCAGCACCGAGCGGGTGGCCCCGAAGATCGACGCCGAGGTGCCGGCCTGGAAGGCGCCGAGTTCGTTCGACGAACTGATGAAGATGCTGTTGACCGACAGCACCCGGCCGCGCAGGTGATCCGGCGGCATCATCTGCAGGATGGTGCCGCGGATCACCACGCTGATCGAATCGAAGGCCCCGCTCGCGCACAGTGCTGCGGCCGACAGCCACAGATGGCGCGATACGCCGAACACCAGGATCGACAGGCCGAAGCCGGCGACCGCGATCAGCAGGTTGCGCCAGGCATGCTTCATCGGCGGGTAACGGGTCAGCACCAGCACGGTGACCAGCGCGCCGATCGCCGGCGCCGCGCGCAGGATGCCGAGGCCCTGGGCGCCGATCTGCAGCACGTCCTCGGCGAACACCGGCAGGATCGCGACGACTCCGCCGAACAGCACCGAGAATAGGTCGAGCGAGATCGAGTACAGGATGATCTTCGACTGCCAGACGAACTTGAGCCCTTCACCCAGGCTCTGCCAGACCGTTTCGCCGGTGCTGGCATCGGCCGGCGGCCGCGGCCTGATCCGGAAATACATCACCGACTGCAGCACCAGCAGCCCGCAGACCACGGTCAGGCTGGTGGTCAGCCCGGCGCCGGCGTAGAGAAAGCCGCCGATCATCGGCCCGAGGATCGCCCCGGCCTGCCAGGCGGTGCTGCTCCAGGCGCTGGCGTTCGCGTAATCGCTGCGCGGCACCAGGAAGGCCTTCAGCGAACTGACCGCCGGGGTCAGGAAGCCGCGCGCCAGCCCGAACGCGGCGACCACGCCGTAGCAGCCGGCCAGCAGGGCGGTCTGGCTCAAGCCCGCGCGCACCGACGGCAGGGTCAGCCAGGTCAGGAACAGCGAGCCGGACAGGATGAAGGCGAGCGCCAGCAGCATGATCCGGCGCTTGTCGTGACGATCGGCGACATGGCCGCCGTACAGCGCCACGGCGATGAACGGCAGCGCTTCGGCGAGTCCGAGCAGGCCGAGCACCAGCGGGTCGCGGGTGATCAGGTACAGCTCGTAGGCGATGGCGATTTCCTGGATCGTGATCGCGATCGTGAACAGGAGACTGCCGCCGATCAGGTTGCGGAATTCGGGGTAGCGGAGTGCCGCGAAGGCGTCGGTGGACGCCGGAGTTGAGGCTGTTGGATCGGACACGAATTGACTTGATGCCTCAGTTTGCAAGTGCAGCGAAGCTGTTTCGCACGAAGCACACGAAGACCACAAAGAAAGATGGCGAACACTCCGGTATCCGCCGCGTTTCTTCGTGACCTTTGCGTGTTTCGCACGAAATGTTCTGCCTTCGTTTCAACACGTTACGGTCGGCTTATTCGGATTCGGATTCGGCGTCGCCGGCCAGCTTCAGCGCCAGTTGATACAGCGGCTTCTTCGCCGCACCGGTGATCTCGGCGGCCAGCCGCGCGGCGCGCGAGGCCGGCAGTTCGGCGAGCAGCAGCCGCAGCACGCGTTCGGCCTCGCGGTCGTCGGCCCGTTCCGGCGCGCCCTCGATCACCAGCACGAACTCGCCACGGCCGCGGTTGGGATCGTCGCGCTGCCAGTCGCGCAGTGCGCCGGCCGGCAGGGTGATGCTCTGCTCGAAACGCTTGGTCAGCTCGCGGGCGATGCAGACCCGGCGTTCCGGTCCGAGCACGGCGACCAGATCGTCGAGGCTGTCCTCGATCCGGTGCGTCGATTCGTACCAGATCGCGGTGCGCGGCTCGTCCTTCAGCGCCTCGAACGCGGCCCGGCGGGCCGCCGACCTGGCCGGCAGGAAGCCGGCGAACATGAAGCGGTCGGTGGCCAGCCCGGAGATCGACAGCGCCGCGATCGCCGCGCAGGGCCCGGGCACGGCGTACACCGGACGACCGGCCAGCCGGGCGGCGCGGACCAGTGCATAGCCGGGGTCGGAAATCAGCGGCGTGCCGGCATCCGACACCAGCGCCAGCGTCGCGCCGCCGGCCAGTTCGGCGATCAGGCCGTCGGCGACCTTCGACTCGTTGTGATCGTGCAGCGCCACCAGCCCGCCCGGCGGCGTGCGGATGCCGAAGTGCGCCAGCAGGCCGGAGGTGTTGCGGGTGTCCTCGGCGGCGATCCGCTGCACGCCCGACAGCACCGCCTGGGCCCGTGGCGAAAGATCGCCGAGATTGCCGATCGGGGTCGCCACCACGTACAGCGCGCCGGCTTCGAGGCCGGCTTCGACAGGGAGGGTCACGGACGGAAAAGCGCGAGGGTCAACGGCGGAAAGGCCATGCCATACTTTACTTGATGACTCCGAACACCCCTGCCCGCGCCGCCTCCCGCATGCGCCATCCATCGACCTGCAAGGCTGCCGTCGCGCTGTCGTCCGTCCTTTTCCTGATCGCCTGCTCGTCGACCGGCACGCCGATCGTCAGCCGCTACCCGGGCGGCAGCGGCGCCGGCAGTCCGGCACCGGCCACCGCGGCGCCGAGCGGCAACGCCCTGGTCGACCAGGCCGAAGCCCTGCTCGCCCGTGGCGACGCCGCCGCCGCATCACGGGTGTTCATGGCGGCAGCGGCGGCCGCACCGCCGTCCAGTCCGCAGGCCAACGACTTCCGCCTGCGCGCCGCAGCGGCGGCGCTGGCCGCCGACGATCCGGTCCGCGCCGACCTGCTGCTGGACCAGATTCCCGCGCCGCCGGGCAATCAGGCCGGCGATGCCCAGCAGCAGGGCCGTTACCGGCTGCTGCGCGCCCAGACCGCGCTGGCCCGCAATGATCCGCAGCGCGCGCTGCGCCTGCTGCCGCAGGGCGATCCCGGCGGCGATCCGCAAACCGCCGAGCAGGTGCTGCTGGTCCGTGCCCAGGCGCTGGCGCGCAGCAACGATCCGGTGGCGGCGGTCGCCTCGCTGGTCAATCGCGAGCGCTACCTGAGCGGCATCGTGTCGCTGAACCAGAACCGCGATCTGCTGTGGAACCTGCTGCAGGGCGCCACGCTCGATACCGCGACGATCAATCGCGCCCTCGCCGCAACGCCGATCACCCGCGGCTGGGTGGAACTGGCGGGCCTCGCACGCCGCCAGGCGTCGCCCGGCGATTTCGACGGCTGGCGCAAGCGCTATCCGCGCCATCCGGGTGAGGAACGGCTGGCCGCCTTGTTCGTGCAGCCGGCCACCGCGGGTGGTCATGGCGATGCCGGATGGGTCCCCGGCGCTGACAGCAGCACGCTGCCGATGGCCGGGCAATTCGACCCGATGCAGGCTGCAGCACCGGCAGCCGGCGCCGGCAGCGTCGCGCTGCTGCTGCCGCAGACCGGCGCGCTGGCCAGCCTCGCCGACGCGCTGCGCGCCGGCTACGAACATGCGGCCCGCGCCGCCGGCGAGCCGGCGCCCCGTCTCTACGACACCGGCAGCTACGCCCAGGCGGTCGCCGACGGCGCCGGCGTGGTCGTCGGCCCGCTGCTGAAGGAGGCGCTGACCACGGTCGCGGCGTCGCCATCGGTGCCGGTTCCGGTGCTCGGCCTGAACTACCTCGACGGCACGCGCAGCGTGCCGGCCGGCCTGTTCCAGTTCGGTCTGGCGCCGGAAGACGAGGCCCGCGCCGCCGCCGAGGATGCCTACGCCCGCGGCCTGACCCGGGCGCTGACCATGGTGCCGGCCACCGACCAGGGCAATCGCGTGCAGGCCGCGTTCGCTGCCCGCTTCCGCGAACTGGGCGGCACGGTCGTCGATTCCGGCCGCTACTCCGGCGAGCCGCAGGCCTGGTCCGATCCGGTCAAGCGGCTGCTGCGCTATGTCGCGATCAACGACAAGAAGGCCGCCGCCGAAGCCCGTGCCAAGGCCGGTCCGGACATCGATCCGCAGCGCCGCAACGATTTCGACTTCGTGTTCATCAACGGCCGCGCCTCGCAGGCCCGGGTGCTGTGGCCGCTGTTCCGCTACTACCACGCCGATCGCACGCCGGTGTACGCGACGGCGGCGGTCAACGAGTCGGCCGGCGATGGCGATCTGGCCGGCATCCGCTTCTGCGACGCGCCCTGGCTGATCGATGCCGGCGGCCCGCTGCAGGCGCTGAACGCCGAAGCCCTGAACGGCCGCAGCCGCGAAGCCGCCCGCTTCTTCGCGTTCGGCGCCGACGCCCAGGTGCTGGCCAGCCGGATGGCGCACAACGCGCTGCACGCGGGCGATCTGGTGAACGGCGCCACCGGCGCGCTCGGCGTCGAGACCGGCGGCGCGATCCGCCGCAGACTGGTCTGCGCACGGATGACCAATGGCGGCGATCCGGTGCTGATGCCGCCGCCCGATGCCAGCGTGCCGATCGCCGCGCCGTGAGCTGGCTGCGCGGCGTCGATGCGGAAACGCGGGCGCTGCGTCATCTCGAAGGGCGCGGCCTGACGCTGCTGGTGCGCAACTGGCGCTGCAAGGGCGGCGAGCTGGATCTGGTCATGCGTGATGGCGAGGCACTCGCGGTGGTCGAGGTGCGCGCCCGCGCGCGCAGCGACTACGGCAGCGCGCTGGAATCGGTCGATGCCCGCAAGCGCGGCCGGCTGATCCACGCCACCCAGCTGTTCCTGGCCGCCCATCCCGAACACGGGCAGCGCGAGGTGCGCTTCGACGTGGTCACCGTCGATGGCAGCGCGCTGCGCTGGCTGAAGGCGGCATTCGATGGCGGCTGAACTCGCCCCGGCCGTGCTGCGCCGGCTGCACGATGCGCTGCCGTACGAACGCCTGCTGCTCGATCCGGCGGAACGGCTCGCCTACGGCTACGACAACAGCCGCCGGGTGGCGATGCCGGACGCGGTGGCGCTCGCCGAATCGGTCGACGAGGTGCAGGCGCTGATCGATCTCTGCCGCGACCACGGCCTGCCGCTGGTCGCCCGTGGCCGTGGCACCAACACCACCGGCGCCACGGTGCCGATCGAGGGCGGCGTGGTGCTGTCGCTGGAGCGGATGAACCGGGTGCTGCGGGTGTCGCCGGGCGACCGCCTGCTCGAATGCGAGGCCGGCGCGCTCAATGGCGACGTGCAGCGCGAAGCGGCGAAGCACGGCCTGTTCTGGGCGCCGGACCCGACCAGCGCGGTGTACTCGACGGTCGGCGGCAATCTCGCCTGCGGCGCCGGCGGGCCGCACGCGGTGAAGTACGGCACGGCACGCGACAACGTGCTCGGCCTGCGCGCGATCGCCGGCAATGGCACCCCGATTCGCAGCGGCTGCTACACCACCAAGGGCGTCGTCGGCTACGACCTGACGCGGCTGTTGATCGGCTCCGAAGGCACCTTGGCGGTGATCACCCGGGCGGCACTGAAGCTGCTGCCGAAGCCGGAGACCACGCGCACCCTGCGCGCCGCCTATCGCGATGTCGAAGCCGCCGCCGCCGCCGTGGCGCGGCTGATGGCGCAGCCGGAAACGCCGAGCAGCCTGGAGTTCCTCGACGGCGACGCCGTGCAGCTGGCGCAGGCCCATCGTGACTGCGGCCTGCCGGCCGATTGCGGCGCGCTGCTGCTGATCGAATGCGATGGCAGCCAGGCCGGTATCGCGGCGGTGGTCGCGGCGATCAGCGCGGCCGCTGCCGGCGACGGCCTGATCGACCTGCGCGCCGCCCGCTCGGAAGCCGAGGCCGACGACCTGTGGGCGGCTCGCAAGGCGCTGTCGCCGGCCTTGCGCAAGCTGGCGCCGAAGAAGGTCAACGAGGATGTCGCGGTGCCGGTGACCCGCCTGCCGGAGTTGATCCGTGGCGTCGGCGTGCTGTCGAAGCGGCACGGCATCCGCATCGTCTGTTTCGGCCATGCCGGCAATGGCAACATCCACGTCAACCTGCTGGCCAATCCGGATGATCCGGCTCAGATGACGGCGATCGAAGCCTGCCTGCACGCGGTGTTCCGGCTGGTGCTGAGCCTCGAAGGCACGCTGTCCGGCGAGCACGGTGTCGGCATCGACAAGCGCGCCTTCGTGGCCTGGGAAATCGACGCGCCGACGCTGTCGGTGATGCACGCGGTCAAGCGCAGCTTCGATCCGGCCGGCATCCTCAATCCGGGCAAGGCGCTGCCGGCCGCGCCGAACTGACGAGACAGACGATGGCAGCAAGCCTCAGGGATCTGATGAATGCGCCGATGCGCGCCGGCCGGCTCGACTGGATCGGCCTGCGCCCGGCCCGGCGCGAAACGCTGCTTGCGGTCGAAAGCGCGCAGGTCGAGATCGGCGGCGGCCTGGCCGGCGATCACTACAGCGGCCCGGCGGATGCCAAGCGGATGGTGTCGATGATCCAGGCCGAGCATCTGGCGGCGGTCGCCGGCATCCTCGGGCTGCATGCCGTGACGCCGTTCATGACCCGCCGCAACCTGGTGATCTCCGGCCTGAACCTGCTGGCGCTGAAGGGCCGGACGTTCACCATCGGCGACGCGCTGTTCGCGTTCACCGGCCCCTGCGCGCCGTGCTCGCGGATGGACGAGAACCTGGGCCCGGGCGGCTTCCAGGCGATGCGCGGCCACGGCGGCATCATCACCCGGGTGCTGAAACCGGGCACCATCCGGGTCGGCGACGCCGTCGTGGTGCTCGACCTGCCGCAGCAGCAGTCCCTGTCACTGCTGACCTACCCGGACGAGGAATGACCGATGGCCTATGTCGATGGATACGTGTTGCCGGTACCGGTGGCGAGACTCGCCGAATACCGCAAGCTGGCCCGCAAGGCCGGCAAGATCTGGCTGGAGTGCGGCGCGCTGGCCTACACCGAATGCGTCGCCGACGACGTCAAGCCCGGCAAGCTGACCTCGTTCCCGCAGAGCGTGAAGCTGAAGGCCGACGAGACGGTGATCTTCGCGTGGATCGTCTACCCGTCCCGCAAGGTCCGCGACACGGTCAACGCCAAGGTGATGAGCGACCCGAGGCTGGCCAGCCTCGCCGATCCGAAGAACCATCCGTTCGACGGCAAGCGGATGTTCTGGGGCGGCTTCAAGCCGATCGTCGAACTGCGCGCCGAACCCGAGCCGCCCACCGCCCCAAGCGCCCCGCATGAGCGCTGACCGGGCCGATCCCGCGCGGATCCGCTTCGCGCTGCACGGCGGCGCCGGCGAGCTGCCCGACGACGCCGGCCCGCAGGACGCCCAGCGAACTGCACTGCACGACATCGCCAGCGCCGCGGTGGCGCTGCTGCAGGCCGGCGGCAGCGCGCTCGATGCCGTCACCCTGGCGGTCGAGCGGCTGGAACAGTGCCCGCTGTTCAACGCCGGCGTCGGCGCGGTGCTGAACCGCGACGGCCTGCCCGAGCTGGACGCGGCGATTGCCCGTGGCGAGGACCGCGGCACCGGCGCGGTGGCCGGTGTTTCACGCGTCGCCAGTCCGATCCGGCTGGCCCGCGCCGTGATGGAGCGCAGCCCGCATGTGCTGTTCAGCGCCGACGGCGCCGAGGCGCTGGCCCGGGAACTCGGCCTGCCGATGGTCGATCCGCAGGCGTTCGTCATTCCGCTGCGGCTGGAACAGCTGGCGGCGGCGAAGCGCAGCGGCAGCATCGCGCTCGACCATGTCGACGACGACGCATCAGCAGCCGACGCCGCCTTCGGCACCGTCGGCGCCGTCGCCCGCGACCGCCGCGGCCATCTGGCCGCAGCGACTTCGACCGGCGGCCTGACCAACAAGCTGCCGGGCCGGATCGGCGATACCGCGGTGTTCGGCGCTGGCACCTTCGCCGACGACAGCAGCTGCGCGGTGTCGTGCACCGGCACCGGCGAAGCGTTCATCCGCGCCGCCTTCGGGCAGGCGGTGCACGGCCGGATGATCTGGGGAGGCCAGTCGCTGGCCGACGCCTGCCGCGACTCGCTCGCCGAGGTACGGCGGCTCGGCGGCGTCGGCGGCTGCATCGCCATCGACCGGGACGGCACGATCTGCCTGCCATTCAATTCGGGGGTGCTGTTCCGGGCCTGGGCCGCTGCCGACGCCGTGATCCAGCTCGCAATCCGTCGCGAGACGCCCGCTGAAGTCTGATTCCAGCCCTTGCCGTGGCCCGGTTCATGCACCGATGCTCACTGCTCGTGGACGACGACACGGCAGTAGCGAGCGGTCTCGCGCTTCCCGCGACGTCGCCATAACCCCATCGCTTCATCAGCCATCCGGCAGGCCATTGCCAAGGAGCAGGACATGCACTCATCGATCAAAACCCTCTTCATCGCCGTCGGCTCGCTGGTCATCGCCGCCGGCTGCGCGGGCAAGAACGCCGAACCGGTCACGGTCCTCGACACGGATACCGGTCAGGAAGTGGTGATGACCAGCAAGCAGGCAGCGGATGCCGATGCGCGCGTCTGCACCAAGGAGAACGTCGTCGGCACCCGCTTCCCGGTGACCCAGTGCACGACCCAGGCCGAACGCGATGCGCGTCGGCGCCAGGCACAGGAGGATCACGATTCCCGGCAGCGCAGGACGTCGATCCGCCCCAATTCCTGAGGCTCAGCCGGCCGGCAGCAGATACAGGCTGACGGGCTCGGCGAAGCCCTTGATCGCCAGCGGCACGCGGCTTTCCAGCCGGCTGTCGACCGCCAGTTCGGCGGTTCGCGCGGCAATCAGGATTTCCTGGTCGAGCGCCTGCTCGCAGAGCCGTGAGGCCAGGTTCACCGCCGGTCCGACCGCGGTGTATTCCAGCCGCGTGGCGCTGCCGATGATGCCGACGGTGACGAAGCCGCTGGCCACCCCGACACCGATGCCGAGCCGGTGCCCGTCGTGGCTCCAGCGGCGGGTCACCTCGCTGGCGGCGTCACGGACACCGTGGGCGATGCGCACCCCGATCGCGGCGTGGTCGGCGATCGGCAGCGGCGCACCGACCAGGATCAGGATGCCGTCGCCGGCGTAGTCCTTGATGGTGCCGCCGAACTCGGCAACCACGCGGCCAACGGCATCGTAGTAGTCGCGCAGCACCTCGATGACCCGCGAGCTGGGATGCGCCTCGGCGTAGGCGGTGAAGCCGCGCAGGTCGCAGACCACGACGGTGATCTCGAGAAAATTCTGCTCCATCGCCTGCTTCATGCCTCGCCGCCGGACCAGTTCGGCGACCTGCGACGACAGGAAGCGCGACATGAACTGGCCGCGCTGACCCTGCAGCACGTGGTACTGGGTGGCGCCGATCAGCAGGATCATTTCGCCGATCAGCACGGTGACCGCCGCGACCGATTCCGGCAGCACGAAGCTGGTCATGAAGAACGGCATCGACACCGCCACGCCAACCACCCGTACCCGCTCCGGGCGATCCGGCTGCCGGCGCAGCAGCAGCAGGATCGAGATCAGGCCGGTCAGCCCCGAGAACAGGATCGGCACCGCGAACAGCCAGAAGCCGAAACGGGTCAGCGAGTCGAGATTCCGGGCGGCGAACTGGAATTCGTTGATCCGCAGCTCGGGGGCGGCGATCGCGAACACGCCGTACAGCGCGCCGGACAACTGGCCGAGGCGCAGCATCCAGTCGCCGCCACGGGTGTCGAGCACGCCGGCCGGGACGGTCCGCCGGACCCGCAGCAGCCATTCGAGCACCACGATGGTCGCCGCCGCTTCCGGCAGCGCCAGCCAGCCGCTGAGCCGCGGATTGGCGGAACCGAGCACGTGGTAGCCACCGTTCAGGAAGATCGCGACGCCGATCAGCGCCAGGGTCGCCGCCAGCGACCGCGAGGTCGGCGATTCGCGGTCGGCGGAGATGAACGCCAGCGCCATGCCGAGGGCAACCAGCGACACCAGCACTTGGGGGATCAGCGCATCCATGGCTGCCGATGATAAAGCGCTGGAGCCCCGCTCATCCGGCAATCGCTACCGCTGAAATCGCGGATTCCGGTTGTCCGACCCGCTTGTTCCCGGGTGCCCGCCGGTCATCGGCAGATCGAAGCAGGCCGCTTGCGGCTGGCCAGAATCCATGCCGACACCCACAGGACGCCATGAACGGATCGATCGACACTTCGCTGGTTTTCGCCACGTACTGCACGGCAGTCGTCGCGGCCGGCTGTGCGCTCGCCTTCGCGGCCCGGGTTTCGGCACTCGACGGCTTTCGCCGGACGATCGGATACAGCCTGACGGCAATCACGCTGGGCACCGGCCTGTGGTCGCTGCACCATGTCGGCAGCCGCGCGGCCGGTCTGGTCAGCGCTTTCGACGCATCATCCGGCATGGCCCTGCTGTCGTGGCTGGTGACCGTCGCGGTCGCGCTGTTCGCGCTGCAGATGATCGCGCGCAGCCACCTGAACCTGTCGCTGCTGCCGACGCTCGTCAGCGCTGCCGTGATCGGCGGCTTCCTGACCGCGCTGCAGCAGTTCGGCATCGCCGCCAGCGACGCGGCGCCGGTCCATCCGAGCGCAGACAGCGGCCTGCTCGCCGCCGCGCTCGGCAGCGCACTGATGCTTGGCACCCTCGGCGCGCTGCACGCCGAGCGCAAATGGAGCGCCATCCGCGCCGCCCGCGAACGCGAGCAGCGCGAAGTGCGGCGCATCCATCGCCTGGCCTATTACGACGACGTCACCGGCCTGCCGAACCGCAGCCTGTTCACCGAGAAGCTGCTCAAGCAGCTGGTCGACGCCGGCAGCCGCGAAACCGCCCCGTTCGGCCTGATCTACGCCGAGCTGCGCGACTACCGCCTGCTGCTGCAGCGCTTCGGCGACGAACGCATCAATGCCGTGCTCAAGGCGCTCAGCGAACGTCTGGGTGGCGAACTGCTCGACGGTGACGTGCTGGCGCGGCTGTCCAGCGACGGCCTGATCCTGTTCGTCCGCGAACTCGGCGACCGTGACACCGCCACCGCCGTGTCCCGGCTGTGCGCCCTGCTGAGCACGCCGATCGTCGAATCCGGCGACAGCTTCCGCTTCACCTGGGGCATCGGCCACAGCCGTTACCCCGAGCATGGCCAGTCGACACAGGCACTGATCCGCGCCGCCACCGCCGTGCAGCGGCAGATCGGCACCGAAGCCCCGGCGCTGGCCTCTTCGACCCGGCCGAGGTACGCCCTCGCCTCCTGAATTTCCGTTGTCCCGTGTTTCTCCCAGACCCTGAGCCTTGGGCCGCGACGAGTTAAACCTCCCGCGGCCTCTTTTTTTGCGCGGTGGTTTCGGCGATCCGCACCGCCTTGTCGGCCGCGGCGGCATCGGCCTCGAACAGCTGTTCGAGTTCTTTCGAGAAATCCTTGGCGGTCTGGATCAGCGCCTTCTCGTCGCGATAGATCGCGTGCTGCTTCATCAGGGTGTCCTGATCGAAGCGGCGGAAACGGTCCAGTTCGCGCGCGATCTGCTCGTCCGACTCGCCGAGCGCGCGCAGCAGATCGCCGGTGATCTCCAGGCTCGAGGCATAAGCGCGACGGACGATGTCGGTGATGCCGAGATCCATCAGCCGCATCGCGTGATTGCGGTCGCGTGCGCAGGCGAAGATGCGCAGGTTCGGGAAGTGCCGGCGCACCACTTCGGCGACCCGCAGGCTCTGTTCGATGTCGGCGATCGCCAGCACGAAGAAGCGCGCCTTGTCGGCCTTGGCGGCGCGCAGCACCTCGACCCGGCCGGCGTCGCTGTAGAAGATCGTGTTGCCGAACTGGCGCACGAAATCGACCTGCCTGGCATCGCGCTCGAGCACCGTGTACGGAATCTTCTTGACCCGGAGCATGCGGCCGACGATCTGTCCGAACGGGCCGAAGCCGGCCAGGATGACCTCGTGCTCGGGCACGTCGATCGCGTCGTAGACCGGCGCTTCGCGCTGCGAACTGCGCAACCGGGCGACCAGCGCATAGAGCGGTGGCGTGGCGATCATCGACGCGGTGACGATGACGATCAGCAGATCCTTCATCTCCACCGCCATGATGCCGGCCGTGGTCGCGATGCCGAGCAGCACGAAGGCGAACTCGCCGCCCTGCGGCAGCGCAAAGGCCAACGAGCGCGCCGATTCCGCCGGCAGGCCCGAGACCCGGCCGATCAGATAGAGGATCAGCGCCTTGATGCCGATCAGCACGATCACCGCGACGACGATGGTCAGCGGCTGCTCAATCGCCAGGCTGAGCTTGGCCGACATGCCGACGGCGATGAAGAACAGGCCGAGCAGCAGCCCCTTGAACGGCTCGATGTCGGCCTGCAACTCGTGGCGGTACTCGGAATCCGCGAGCAGCACACCGGCCAGGAAGGCGCCGAGCGACATCGACAGGCCGACCGCGTCCATCGCCAGCGCCGTGCCGGTGACGGTCAGCAGCGCGGCGGCGGTGAACAGCTCCGGCATGTCGATCGAGGCCAGCCGCCGGAACACCGGGCGCAGCAGGTAGCGGCCGCCGAGCACCACCAGGAACAGCGCGACCACGGCCTTGATCGGACCGATCCAGCCGCCGTCGGACTCGTGCCCCGGCGTCGGTGCGCCGAGGAACGGCAGCAGGGCCAGGAACGGAATCACCGCCAGATCCTGGAACAGCAGGATCGCGAACGCCGCCCGGCCATGGCGGTCGGCCAGTTCCTTGCGCTCGGCCAGCATCTGCAGCACGAAGGCGGTCGACGACATCGCCAGCGCGAAGCCGGCGACCAGCGCCGCCACCGGCGGCAGCCCGGTGGCGAGCGCGATTCCCGACAGCGCCGCGGTGCTCAGCATCACCTGCGCTCCGCCGAGGCCGAAGACGTGGTGGCGCAGCAGCCAGAGCCGGGAAATCTGCAGTTCCAGGCCGATCACGAACATCAGCAGCACCACGCCGAACTCGGAGGCGTGCAGCACCCGTTCGACGTCGTCGATCAGGCCGAGCCCGCTCGGGCCGATCAGCATGCCGGCGAACAGGTAGCCGAGCACGGCACCGAGGCCGAAGCGCTTGAACAGCGGCACGGCGATGACCGCCGCAGCAAGGAACAACGCGATTTCGGTCAGCATCGTGAATTCGTCGGCGACACTGCGGGTCCTGGCGGTTTTCCGCTATCGTCAGGACTCTCCCCTGACAGTCAAGGACGCGCGATGCAGCTTCGCGGCGGATGGGTTTCGGTGTTCATCATAGCCTGCTCACTCGCAGCATCCGGCACCGCTGCGGCCGACGCGGCCCCGCCAGCCGGACCGGAAGCGGCGCCGGCGGCCGACGACAGCACGGCTGCGGCAACGACCGGCAGCGACGAGCCGGTAATCGAAACCGAAGCCCCGCCGAAGGACGCGCCATGGAGCATCGCCACGGATCTCGAGACCTTCTCGCTGACCGCCGATGCCCGCGGCCTGTCGCTGCACAAGCCGATGTACCTGCTGCCGGCGACGTACTCCGGCCGCTATCCCGGCGAGGACAGCGAAGTGCTGTTCTCGATCTCGTTGAAGTTCCGTGTCTACCGCAAGCTGCCGCTGTATTTCGGCTACTCGCAGAAATCCTACTTCCAGGCGTTCAACGGCTCTGATTCCAAGCCGTTCCGCGACAACAACTTCAACCCGGAGGTGTTCTTCCGGCTGAAGCCGAAGAAGCCGGAGAAATGGCTGAACCTGGCCGCCGACGTCGGCATCGAGCATGAATCGAACGGCCGCTCATTGCCCGATTCGCGCAGCTGGAACCGCCTGTACATCACGCCGTACTGGCAGAGCAACAAGACGCTGGTCTGGTGGAAGTGGTGGTGGCGCATTCCCGAAGACCAGAAGCGTGCGCCCACCGACCCCAAGCGCGACGACAATCCGGACATCCAGGACTACCTCGGTTACTCCGAAGTGAAGATCCAGCAGCAGCTGTTCGACCATCACCAGGTCAGCAGCACGCTGCGCTTCAATCCGACCACCGGCCGCGGCTCGGCGAGCCTGATCTACACCGTGCCCGGCCCCGGCGACGGCTTCTTCTGGACCTTCTATGCCTTCAACGGCTACGGCGAAAGCCTGCTCGACTACGACCGCTCGGTGACCCGCGTCGGCATCGGGATCTCGGTGGCGCGCTGATCCGGCAGGGTACGTCGGCCGCCGGTCAGCGGCGGGATGACCGGATTCCCGCCGCAACGGGTGATATCGGCACAGCGCGCCGATATCACCCGACCGCCGCTCTCGATCAGACGTGCACGGGCTGCCGATCGAGCAGCGCCTTCATCTTCGGGATCGCGACACTCAGCAGTTCGCCCATCGCCTGGATCTGCGGACCGACCACCGGGCAGTCGAACTTGAAGATCGGGCTGAACAGGTCGATGCGCGATTCATTGATCCACGACACCACCTTCGGCTCGGTCAGCCAGATCAGCATGTTCTCGCTGTCCTGGATCGCGCAGCGCAGGTAGTCGCTGGCGGCATGCGGCAGCGGCACCGGCCGGCACAGCGCGTTCTTGCGCGCCTCGTCGCTCAGGTTGGCCTCGACATTGCCGATGAAGCCGGCGCTGTAGACCTGCTGGCACATGCGCACCGTCTGCAGGGTGATGCGGTTGCCGTCGAACACCTTCTTCTGCGGCCGGTTCTTCAGGCCGTCGGCGGCGCAGTCGATATACAGCGTGTTGGCGGCGGTCTTCCAGCTGCCCTTGTCGAGCCGCATCTCCGCCGGCGTCACCGCCTGCACATGACCCAGGCGGACCACATTCGGAATCTTGCGCAGCTGCTCGAGTTCCAGACGGGTGACTGTGGCGCAGCGCCAGTTGGTCGGCTTGACCTCGGGATCGAACTGGAACAGCTGGTCGCAGGCCAGCACGCGCTGGAAGAAGTCATCGACCGAGTCGGCCGCGATCGCCGCCTTCAGCACCTCGACCCTGCCGGCGGTGATGATGTCGGTGAACTGGCGTCCCGGGTTGACCGTGAAACGGTCGAACAGCCAGGCGTCGTTCGGCATCACCCAGGTGATGTCGGCGGGTGCGACACCCATTTCCAGCAGGAACAGGCAGGTGTCGATGCCGGTCTTGCCGGAACCGACCACGGTGAACCGGCTGTACTCCGGCGCCAGCTTCGGCACCGCGTTCGGCGGCACGCAGACGGCACCCTCCAGCACCTTGAACTTCGGCGGCCGCTGGCTGGGCACGGTGACGTTGATGTAGGTGGCGTCGACGATCTTCCTGGCCCGCACCGCGTACTCGGTGCCGCCGACCCGCGACACCACGCGGCCGTCGTCGCGGTACTCGCACATCGGCAGGTAGCGGACCCGGCCCGACGGCAGGAAGCGCTGACGCATCACCTGATCGAAGTAGGCGACCACCTCGCTGCCGCTGGCCAGTTCGTAGCAGCCCTTGTTCCAGCCGACCTGATCGATCGTGGCCTTGCCCAGCGGCGTCGAGTTGACGCCGTAGCAGGTCGAGGTCTGATGCAGGCGCACGAACGGATAGGCGTCGTTCCAGTGCCCGCCCGGACGATGGTTGCGATCGACGATGGTCACCGTCGCCAGGGTCTGGGTGATCAGCTCGTCGACGAAGGCCATGCCCATGCCGCCGGCGCCGATCACCAGATAGTCGCTGTCGATGATGTCGGTCATGTGGTGTGCTCGCATGAATGGAATCTGCTGGGGTGGATGACGCGATCGCTATGCAGTGGAGTGTTCGCCGCCCGGCCCGGCCTTGCATGGCGAACCGTGCAAGTCGGTCGGCGCGGCGTGCAGCCAGGCCCTGCCGCCGTTCGCCGCCGCGCAGGCGAACGGCACGCCTGCGCGAGTCTCAGGACATCGACGCGCCGCGACCCTGCTGCCGGAACTCGCTCGGCGTGACGCCGAACTGCTGCTTGAACAGGCGGCTGAAGGTGGCGTAGTCGCTGAAGCCGTGATCGAAGGCGATGTCGGTGATCTTGCGGCTGCGGTTCGCCGGCTCGTCGAGTGACTGCCGGCAACGCTGCAGGCGCACGTCGTGGATCATCTTCGACGGCGTCAGCCGATGTTCCTTGAACAGCATGTACAGCGAGCGCCGCGACATGCACAGCGCGGCTGCCAGATCGTCCGGATCGAGCGCCGGATCGGCGATGCGCGCCAGGATGTGCTGCTCGGCCTTGCGCAGCCGGGCACTGCCGGGGCCGGCCTTGTCGAGATCGTGCGCGGACTGATGCAGCGAGGTGGTAACCAGCGACTGCACCGCGCGCAGCACGCTGTCGCCGACTTCGTCGCGCTCGCCGAACACCGGATCGGTCAGCGCCATCACCGCGCCGAAGGCAGCCCGCAGCGAATTGTTCTCGGCCAGCGCCGTGCCGCACAGCTTCTGGCTGATCCGCTGCCAGCCGGGGCAGGCACCATGCGGCAAGGTCAGCACCGCGAAATGGGCGCCGTCCGACAGCCGGCAGCGATAGCTGCGGGTGGTGTCGATGGCGGTCGACTGGCCGCGCCGGATCACAGCACAGCGGCGATCCTGCTCGACCTCCATGGTGCCGGCCAGCTGCCAGAGCAGCTTGATATGGCCGGATTCGGCCGCCGCCGCGAGGGGCCGCGTGCGCAGCACCTCGCTGGCGCCAGCCTTGATCGTCGCGATGCTGCCGCTGCCGAAGCTGAACGCGCTGACGCAGGCCACGAAGGTGCTGCCGCAGTGATTGCGATGCTCCAGCCACGGAAAGCTGCTGTTGACGAAATCGGTCCAGTCCCGGAATCCATTCAGTTCACGAGACTGGACGTTGCTGCCGGACATCGTCAGGGCGCGGCCGCCCGCACCCGTTGTCGAAATGACACTGGCTCCCGTCATGCCTGCCTCCATTGGCACTGCATCGGCTGTCCGTCCGGAATCGAACGGCTCAGCAGCGATGGAGCTCTGATGGCTCCTCGCGAGCGTCTCGCCGCGGGGCGAGGCGTCCCGGTCGCCGCCGACCGCAGCGGTCGGCGCGTCCCGCTCAGGCCTGCTTCAAAGCCTGACGACCGATGATCAGCAGCGCGATCATCGCCAGCGCACCGAACAGGTAGGCCGGTCCGAGCGCCAGCGCGCTGAAGATGTCGCCGGGTCCCAGACGGCTGTCACCGAAGCTCAGGCCGCGATTGCCGGAGAAGTTGCCGAAGAAGTAGAAGCCGACGTTTGCCCAGCCATCGAGCACGACGATCCAGCCCAGACGGGCGGCGGTCTTCGCGGTGAAATCGAGCAGCGGCAGCACGAAGGCCACGGCGATCACCATGACGCCGTTCAGCGCCGGCCCGGTATGCGCCTTGGCCCAGCCTTCCGGGGTTCCGGGCACGTTGAAGTTGACGATGTAGCCCGGCACGATCTCGAAGCCGCCGACCAGGTTCATCCACAGGAAGACGCCGAACAGCAGCGTCGAGAAGATCATCAGGATGCCGTGGCCGGCCATCCGTCTTTGCAGTGTGTTGCCCATCGTTATCGCTCTCCGTTCGCGGGTTTGATGCGGCCGATCGAGGCTGCCGCCGGTCGCTCGTTGTCGGCGTCCGCCTGCCGTTGCAGCGGCTTGCGGACGCGGTTCTCTGCTGCGCGTGGCTGCCGACACCGCTCAGGCGGCAATCGCAGCCCGGTGATAGCGGCTGCCGTAGAACATCAGCGGCGCCCCGCCCTCGCTGCCGCAGGCGATGACCTGGGCCACGAACAGGGTGTGATCGTGGATCTGCACCTTCTCGACCGTTTCGCACTCGAACCAGGCCAGGCACTTGCGCAGGGTCGGCAGGCAGTGGCGGACCGTGAAGTCCGGCTGCAGCGCTTCCTGCGGCCGGCCGCTGAAATGGGTCGAGAAGCTCTGCTGGTCCTCGTGCAGGATGCAGGCGCCGTAACGGCCGTTGCGGGAAATCAGGCGATGCGCCTTGCCCGCCCGCAACGACACCAGCACGGTCGGCGGATCGAGACTGACCGAGGTGAAGCTGTTGACGGTCATGCCGTGGACCTTGCCGTCGTCGTCCTCGCAGGTCAGCACCACGATGCCGGTCGCGAACAGCGAGACCGAGCGCCGGAACTCGTCCGGGTCGACCTGAATCCCGGCGCTGACCGCAGCGGGCGAACGGCTCATGGGCGGCTCTCCGACGGACGCCGATCGTGGCACTGCCGACGGTCGGCCTGGGCTCACGCGGCAACCGCGATCGGCCGCCGTTGCACGGCCTGCAGCCGGCTGCCGACCCAGGCGGCCATGCGCTCGCGGCTGGCGAAGCAATCCCACTGCCGCTCGGGGAAGTTGAAGTTGTCGGTGAACTCGTCGGCCAGCGCGCGGTTCTGGTACAGCGCGCCGATGAACTGCTGCAGTTCCACCGGCATCGCCTTCAGGCTGGTCAGCATGAAGTTGGTCCAGCGGGTGGCGCCGAGCACGCGGTCCTGGCGCCGAATGTTGACGTGCTCGATGAAGCGCTCGTCGTAGACGTCGTGCCTGACCATCTCCTCGCCGAGGATCCAGGCCGCGTACGAGGCCATGTTGGCGCCCTGCCCGAGCACCGGATCGACCACCGCCTGCACGTCGCCGAGGGCGATTGCCAGCCGGCCGTTTTCCAGCACCACATGCGACTTGCGCACGGTCGGCGTGACGCCGCCCTGCAGGATGTCCAGCGGGCCGTTGGCCAGGTCGAACTCGCGCTCGTCGATCCGCTCGGCGCAGGTCGGGTAATGCTTGCGCAGCTTGTCGAGCAGCAGCTTCAGGAAGGCCTTGGGGTCGTCCTCGTACTTGGTCTTGGCCAGCACGTCCAGATCGCCGCCGGGGATGTTCTCGATCACCAGCGCCGTCGCCAGGCCGTTGAAGGTCCAGGTCGGGATCTCGATCATCTCGCCGGCGCCGGGCGAGAAGTTCATCGTCACCGCGCGGATCGCGCGCTCGCCGATGCCCTTGAACAGGCCGACGCAGAGCGCCCGCTGCGGGCGATCGAACGGCGAATGGGCGGGCTCGTGGGCAAACATCTGGCCGAACGGCCCCTTGCCGGTGCAGACCACGGTGGCATCGTACTGGGCGCTGATCGCCGACACCTCGTCGGCACGGATGTCGCGGTACTCGATGCGGCCGCCGCGATCGAGGAAATCCTCCATCAGCCGCGGCTGGTAGATGCGGTAGTCGATCGCCCGGCTGGGCGCGTGGAGCGCGCCGTAGAACTCCAGCGGCTGCGGCTGCACGCCGATGAAGTAGTAGTGGCCGTGATAGCCGAACTTCTGGCCCGGCCAGTGATTGACGCCGAGGGCCGTCTCACGCGCCAGGGTCACGCCGTGATGGGCCACCGTGTTGAGCAGCCGCATGCCGCGATACGCGTCCGGCTTGCGGTCGGTGTAGATCGTCACCTCGACATCGTGCTGGCGCAGGTAGAGGCCCAGATGCAGCCCCGCCGTTCCGGCGCCGACAACTCCGATCTTCTTGCTCATCCGGCTTTCTCCCCGCTTTTTATTGGCTGCGTGAATAACGTGTATCGGATTCTGTGGGGGATGGAATCGATCCGAAAGCTCGATAATCGATTAATACTTATTCTGCTTTGGACTGAATGTCCGTCGCAGACGGGTATCGCTTGCTGCACCCCGACGGGTGTCCGCAGGCGCGGGATCGACGTCGTTCCCTCACATCCATCACCAGAGCCTGCGGAAGCCGACGGCCGGAAGACGCCGGGCCGGCAGACCGACTCAGGTGCACCAGGAGCGTCACATGAAACGTCTGCGCTATGACCGCGGCTACTCGCGGCGCAAGTTCCTCGCCGATGCCTCGAAAGGCGTGCTGTCGACCGGCGTGCTGATGCCGCTGGCCGATGCGATCGCCGCCACCGGCGAGATCAACAAGGCTTATCCGGAGGAGCTGCTGTCGATCGAGGGCTATACCAAGGGCAGGCTCAAGACCGGTGACACCATCGACGCGTCCAACGTCGAACTGGTCAAGGACCTGCTGGAGCCGGTGCGCTACGAACAGATCCTCCAGCAGGGCCGCAAGCTGAAGCTCGGCAAGACCACCACCGACGTCATGCGGCTGTCGCCCTGGGAATACGTCGAGGCGACGCTGCGCAACACCGGCAAGGCCGGCTTCGACGCCAAGGGCAATGTCATCGAGAAGGCCAGCGGCGAGCCCTGGATCGGCGGCAATCCGTTCCCGGATCCGAAGGACGCGATCCAGCTGTTCGCCGCGCAGACGCTGAACTGGGGCCGTCACGACGCCTCGTTCTATGCGATGCAGCTGGCCAACATCAACAGCGATGGCGCCGATCGCTTCCGCTATTCCGGCGGCTGGGCGGAAATGTCGCCGGTCGCGCGGGTCAGCATGGACCCGAAGCCGTACTGGCCGGAGCACAAGGGCAAGCTGCGCTTCCAGTCGGTGTTCTTCACCGAACCGAAGCAGTTCCGCGGCACCTCGTTCCTGAACATCTGGGACTACGACCACAGCACCCTGCCGTCGCTGTACGGCTACGTGCCCGAGTTCCGCCGGGTGCGCCAGTTCCCGACCGACCAGCGCTTCGAACCGCTGGTGCCCGGCCTGACCCTGTTCCTGTCCGACGCCTGGGCCGCCGGCGATCCGCTGTACTCGTGGGGCAACTACAAGATCGTCGGCCGCGGGCCGTTCCTGGCCGGCCTCGATGACAACTGGGCGGCCGACCATCCGAACTGGGAACACGCCACCCATGGCGGCCCGAAAGGCAAGACCTTCTGGGACACCACGGTGCAGCTGGTGCCGGAAGCGATCATGGTCGAAGCCGAGCCACTGAAGTTCCCGCGTGCGCCGATCTCCAAGAAGCGCGTCTGGTTCGATGCCCGCAACCAGGTGGTGATCGGCATGGTCACCTACGACCGCAACGGCAAGCCGTACCGCTCGTTCGACGGGGCATACTCGGTCTACGACAACGGCAGCAAGAAATTCATGGACGGCAAGCATCCGTACTGGAGCTGGTGCCAGGTCACCGCCTCGGACATCCAGACCAACAGCGTCACCCGCCTGCAGCAGGTGCGCGCGGTCGAGAGCGTGCATCTGAGCGGCGCCAACGACCCTCGGATGTACGACCGCTACCTGACCCAGGCGGCGCTGTCGCACCTCGGCGCCTCCTGAGCGCACTGCCGGCCTCGTGGACAGCACCAAGGCGTATCAGGTCTTCGTCCGCGCCCTCGAGGTCGGCAGCTTTTCGGCGGTGGCGCGCGAGATGGGCACCACCCAGTCGTCGATCAGCAAGATCATCGCCAGCCTCGAAACCAGCCTCGGCGTGCAGCTGTTCGCCCGCACCACCCGCAAGCTGCACCCGACCGACGAGGCGCTGCAGCTCTACGAGCACGCCCGCCAGCTGCTCGACACCGTCGATGCCCTGACCTCGGCCTCGCGCAAGACCCAGAAGGCCGAAGCCAGCGGCCTGCTGCGACTGACCATCCCGCATTCCTACGGCCGGCGCCGCCTGATGCCGCTGCTGGCGCGGTTCATCGAGCGCTATCCGAAGGTCAAGCTGGACATCGTCATGAAGGACGACATCCTCGACCTGATCGGCGAAGGCCTGGAACTCGGCGTGCGCATCGGCACGCTGCCGTCGAACACCCTGATCGCGCGCTCGCTGGGCATCGTCGAGTACACCACGGTCGCCACCGCACGCTACCTGGCGAAGCACGGGCGGCCGGAATCGCCGCTCGATCTGGCCCAGCACGCCTGCATCGTGTCCGGCACCCAGAGCCGCTGGCACTTCGAGTCCGAACACGGCCGGCAGAGCGTCGAGGTCGCCGGTCCGATCCGGGTCAACGACGCCGAGGCGATCTGCCAGGCGGCGCAGGCCGATCTCGGCATCGCCCAGGTGCCCGACTGGATCGTGCGCAGCGACTTCGCGGCGCACGGCCTGGTGCCGCTGCTCGACGACTACTACCCGATTCCGAAACCGGTCAGCATCGTCTATCCGCAGACCCGCTTCCTGACCCAGCGCGCCCGCAGCCTGATCGACTTCCTGGTCGCCGAGATGCGCAACGGCTGAACGCCGGCGGCGCTGCGGCGCCGGGATCAGGCCAGCAGCACCGTGATCACCTTTTCCTCGGTGTAGGCCTGCACGCCCGACAGCCCGCATTCGCGGCCGACGCCGCTGTAGCCGACGCCACCCCAGGGCAGGCGGGCATCGATCGGCGCCCAGCAGTTGATGCCGACCGCGCCGGCCCGCACCGCCTGCGCCACCCGGTGCGCCCGCGCGACGTCGCCGGTCCAGACCGTTGCCGCCAGACCGTAGCGGGAGTCGTTGGCGATACGGATCGCATCGTCCTCGGTATCGAACGGGATGATCGTCGCCACCGGGCCGAAGATCTCGTCGCGGGCGATGCTCATCGCATTGCTGGCGTCGGCGAACACCGTCGGCTTCACGAACCAGCCCTTGTCGTGCTGCGACTCGCCTCCGGCCAGCAGGGTCGCGCCTTCGGCGATGCCCGCGCGGATGTAGCGGTTGACGCGTTCGAACTGAGCCTGCTTGGCCACCGGGCCGCTCGGCACGCTGGCCGCCGCTTCCGCCAGCTGCGCCGCGAACGCGCTCGCGATCGGGCGCTGCACCAGCACCCGGGTGCCGGCGGCGCAGATCTGGCCCTGGTTGAAGAACACGCCCATCGCGCAGCCCTGCACGGCATTGGCGAGCGCGGCATCGGCGAAGACGATCTGCGGACTCTTGCCGCCCAGTTCCAGCGATACCCGCTTGAACAGCGGCCCGGCGACCCGCTGGATCTCAGCGCCGACTTCAGGGCTGCCGGTGAAAGTGATCTTGCTGACCAGCGGATGCTCGCAGAGCGCCCTGCCGACCACCCGGCCGTGACCGGTGACGACATTGACCACGCCGTCCGGAATGCCGGCTTCCTGGCAGAGCCGGGCCAGATGCAGCGCCGACAGCGGGGTCTCCTCGGACGGTTTCAGCACCACCGTGCAGCCGGCGGCCAGCAGCGGCCCGAGCTTCCAGCAGGTGATCATCAGCGGCGTGTTCCAGGGCACGATCGCGCCGACCACGCCGACCGGCTCGCGCACCGTGTACGACAGCGTCTTCAGGCCCATGTAGCCCGGCGTCGGAATCGTCCGGCCCTCGATCTTGTCGGCCCAGCCGGCAGCGTTGCGCAGCGTCTCGACGGCATTCGGCAGATCGAGCAGACGCGGCTCGATCGGCGCCCGGCCGATGCAGCGGGCGTCCATGTCGGCCAGCAGCTCGGCATCGCGGGCCACCAGATCGGCCAGCCGGTTGAGCAGCACGCCGCGCTGCGCGCCGCTGCTGCGGCGCCATTCGCCGCTATCGAACTGGCCGCGCGCCGCGATCACCGCAGCGTCGACATCGGCCGCGGTGCCGGCGGCCGAGATCGCGATCACCGCTTCGCTGACCGGGCTGATCACCTCGATCACGCCGCCGTCGGCCGCCGGCACGAAGCGGCCGCCGATGAACAGCGGGCAGGTCGGCACCGGCTGCGCGGCGGCGGCCTGTGCGGCAACGGCATGAGGGCTGTTCATCGGGGCATCTCCGGGCGTGCGGACGACAGCGAAAGCGCTGCCGCCCGGATTATCGAAAGCCGCGAAATCGACGACAGGCGCTCCGTGCAAGCCGGCAGGCAGGCCGTGCAAATCTCAGTCGTCGCCGGGCGCCGGCACGAAGTCCGCCTTGTCGCGCACGGCGCAGTCCGGGCAGGCCCAGTCGTCCGGAACCTGCGCCCAGCGGGTGCCGGGCGGGAATCCTTCATGCGGATTGCCGCGCTGCTCGTCATAGACATGACCGCAGCCGGGGCAGCGATAGCGGGCCATGGTCAGCCTCCCGCGGCGCCGGGCTGGCCGGCGCCGTAGCGGGCCAGGATCCGGGCGCGCTTCGACGGCTGGATGTTGACCCGGGTGACGTCGCCGCCGTAGACCGCGAGCACCCGCGGGTCCATCACCGCGCGCCACAGCGGCGGGAAATAGGCCAGCGTGAAGCACAGCGGATAGCCGGACGGCAGCTCCGGCGCGCGGTCGCTGCGCAGCACCTGATAGCAGCGGGTCGGCCGGGCGTGGTGGTCCGAATGACGCTGCAGGTGGTAGAGCATCAGGTTCGAGATCACATGATCGGCGTTCCAGGAATGCTCGGGCCGGCAGCGTTCGAAGCGGCCATCCGGCAGTCGCTGGCGCAGCAGCCCGTAGTGCTCGATGTAGTTCGAGGTCGACAGGAACTGCCAGCCCCAGAACGTCGAGATCAGCAGGAACGGCAGCAGCACCGCGCCCCAGACCGCCAGCGCGCCGCCATAGAGCACGGCGGTGATCGCGAACGACTGCAGCAGTTCGTTGGACAGGCTCCAGGGGCCCTTGCCGCTGCGCGCCAGCCGCTGCCTCTCGTCATGCCAGGCGCGGCCGAGCGCGCCGGGAATCTCGCGCAGCACGAAGGCGTACAGCGATTCGCCGAAGCGCGACGAGGCCGGATCGTCCGGCGTCGCCACGTCCTTGTGATGGCCGCGGTTGTGTTCGGCGGAGAAGTGGCCGTAGGCCGGCACCGCGAGCACGATCTGGGCGAGGCGCTTCTCGAAGCGGTTGGTCTTGTGGCCGATCTCGTGGCCGACCACCAGCGCCAGGCCGTTGGTCAGCGCCACCGCCAGGCTGACGCCGAGATAGCCGATCCAGTCGTAGTGCTGGGTGGCGAGCGCCCAGGCGGCGACGATCCAGGTGACGTAGAACAGCGGAACCGAGGCATAGACCAGGAACTTGTAGTAGCGGTCGGATTCCAGCGTCGGCACGACGGCATCCGGCGGGTTGCGACGGTCGCGGCCGACCAGCGCGTCGGCAATCGGCAGCACCAGGTACCACAGCAGCGGCGTGAGCCACAGCCAGGCGGCCTGCCCGGTGCTTGCGGTCAGGGCGATGCCGAGCACCGGCGAGATGGCGACGAACAGCGGCAGCCACCACCAGTGGCGCTTGTCGTCACGGTAGGCCACCGCGGGCGCGGCGGGAATCGGGGCTCTGCTCATCGTCGGCTCTCCTCGTGTCGTTATCGTTCTGCACGCGCCGGCCGGAACGGCGGCGGAGCAGTGAGCAGGAGCCTAGGGACAGGCGGCGGTCGAAAACCCGATCCTTGGATCGGTACAGCGCACCACGCGGACCGTCATCATGCGCGCCCGGGGCGTGATCGCCGCGCCGCTGTCGCCCTCGAACTGGGAGAACCGTGAATGACCCGACCGGCGCCCGCCGCCCTGCTCGAAGGCCTGATCGCCAGCAAGCTCGGCCCACCGGTCCGCGATCCCCGGGCGCTCTCGCATGGCGCGGTGATCGGCCGCGCCGTCGACGGCCTGCCGGACCGCCGGCTGATCGCCATCGTCGCCCCGGCCGGCTCCGGCAAGTCGAACCTGATGACCGAGCTGCTCGGCGCCTTCAGCGAGCGCGGCCTCGCCGTCACCTGGCTCGGACTCGATGCCGAGGAAAACGATCCGGCGACCTTCGCGCGCTACTTCATCAGCGCCGTGCAGGGCTTGAGTCCCGGTTTCGCCGACGACGAGCTAATCGCGCTCGGCGCCAACCCGGTGCGCGATTTCGATTCGCTGTTCGACCGCCTCGGCAGCCGGCTCGGCGGACTGGCGCTGCCCGCCGCGATCTTCATCGACGACTTCCAGCATCTGGTCGCCGCACCGATCCTGCGCTTCATCGAGCGCCTGCTGACCCACCTGCCGCAGCAGCTGTCGCTGGTCATCGCCAGCCGCCATCGCCTGCCGCTGCCGCTCGGCCGCCTGCTGGTCGCCGGGCAGCTGATCGAGGTCGGACAGGATGAGCTGAACTTCGATCGGCAGCAGACCGAGCAGTTCCTCCAGCGCTATCACCAGCTGGAACTGTCGGCGACCGACATCGACACGCTGCTGCACTCCACCGAGGGCTGGCCGACCGGCGTGCAGCTGGCGGCGCTGGCACTGCGCCGGCATCCGGGTGATGCGGCCGATCTGCTGAAGACCTTTTCCGGCCGCGATCGCGACCTGACCCGGTACCTGGTCGAAAGCGTGATCCGCGCCCAACCGGCCCAGGTCCGCGACTTCCTGCTGCGCAGCTCGCCGCTGCGGCGGATGAACGCCGCGCTCTGCGCCGCCACCACCGGCAACGCCGACAGCCACCGCATGCTCGACGACATCGGCCGTGCCAACCTGTTCCTGATCGCGCTCGACCGCGAAGGCCAGTGGCATCGCTACCACCATCTGTTCGCCGAATTCCTGCAGCACGAATTCCGCAGCACCGATCCCGACGGCTATCGCGCCGCCTGCCGGCAGGCCGCCAGCTGGTGCGCCGCGCACGACCAGCCCGGCGAGGCGATCCGCTACGCCCTCGACGGCAGCCATTTCGAGCTGGCCGCCGAGCTGATCGCCGGCCACGCAATCCGCGCCTCGCTGTTTCGCGGCGACCACTACACGGTGCTCGACTGGCTGCGCGTGCTGCCTGCCGAGTTCCACGCCCAGCGCCCGGAGATCCTGCTCAGCCACGCCTGGGCCTCGGCGTTCTCGCGCGATACCGGGCGGGCGATGCAGTTGTCCCAGCAGGCCATCGACACCCTGTCCGGCCCGGCGCCGACACGCTGGAACCTCGACGAGGACGCGCGCGCCCGCTGGCTGCTCTGGGCGCAGACCGTGCAGGCGGCCACCAAGGCCTGCTCCGACGACATCGACGACTGCGTCGAGCGCGCCTCGGCGCTGCTGCCGAAGGTGCCGCCCGGCGAGCCGTTCCTGATCGCCACGCTGTCGAACTGCCTGAGCTACGGCTACTTCGCGCGCCGCGACTTCGAGCGCAGCCATCAGCACGCCCTGGCCGCCCATGCGCACGGCCATCGCGCCGATTCGGCGTACCTGTCGGCCTGGGGCGATTTCCTGCACGGGCTGATCGACGTCGAGCGCGGCGAACTGCAGGCGGCCAGCCGGATCGGCCAGCACCTGCATCGCGATTCGCAAGGCCTCGGTCTCGGCCAGCGCAGCTATGTCGCCGGGCTGTCGGCCCTGCTCGATGCCGAGATCGCCGTGCAGCGCTGCGATCACGACCAGGCGGCGCTGCACATCGACGCCAGCCGCGCGTTCAAGGAAATCTTCGGCCCGGTCGAGCCCCAGCTGGTGGCGCTGCGCTGCGAAGCCCGGCTGCAGGCACAGCGGCAGCGCATCGACCTGGCCGCGCAGCTGCTGCAGGAAGGCCAGGACTCGGCGCTGCGCGAGCAGCATCGCCGCCTGTATCTGGCGCTGGCGCTGGAAGAAGCCGCGCTGCAGCTGACCGCCGGCGACATCGCCGCCGCCGCCGCGATCACCCGGCGCACCCGGCTGCTCGACGTCGGCGACGATCTGCCGCGCGCCCAGCGCGACGCGTTGAAACTGATCGACGCCCGCTTCCGGCTCGCCTGCGGCGACACCCGGGCGGCGGTGCGTCTGCTGACCGGCCTGCAGCAGGCCCGTGGCGCCGAAGTCCGCGGCGGCTTCGCGCTGAGCGTGACCACCCATCGCGCGGTCGGCCTCTGGGAACTCGGCCAGCACCAGGAGGCGGCCCGGCAGCTGGACCGCGCGCTGAACGCCGCCGCCCGCGAATTCCACGCCTACCCGATGGCCGCCGCCGGCCGCGCGCTGCTGCCGATCCTCGACGCGATCGACAGCCGGCGCCGCGATGCCGCGACGCAGGACCTGCGGCTGCGGCTCGACCTGCAGGGCTGGCTACGCGCCCAGCTGCAGGGCGGCCATCGTCCGGAGCCTGCGGAGATCGCTGCGGAACGGCACGCGCCGACCGGTAGCGTCGAGGCGCTGACCAGCCGCGAAGTCGAACTGCTGCGCCTGCTGCATGCCGGCTTGAGCAACCAGACGCTCGCCGACACCCTGCTGGTCTCGGTGTCGACGATCAAATGGCATCTGCACAACGTCTACGAAAAGCTCGGCGTCGGCAGCCGCGGTGCCGCCGTCGCCACCGCGATCCGGCTGGGGCTGGTCTGAGGGAAGGCTCAGACCCGCTCGATCACCAGCGCGATGCCCTGGCCGACGCCGATGCACATCGTGCACAGCGCGTAGCGGCCGCCGATCCGTTCGAGCTGGTTGACCGCCGTGGTCACCAGCCGCGCGCCCGAGGCGCCGAGCGGATGGCCGATGGCGATCGCGCCACCATTCGGGTTCACGTGCGCGGCATCGTCCGGCAGGCCGAGATCGCGGGTCACCGCCAGACCCTGGGCGGCGAAGGCTTCATTGAGTTCGACGACGTCCATCTGGGCCAGCGACAGGCCGGCCATTGCCAGCACCTTCTTCGATGCCGGCGCCGGCCCGAAGCCCATGATCCGCGGCGCCAGCCCGACCGTGGCCATCGCCAGCACCCGGGCGCGCGGCGTCAGGCCGTACCGGCCGGCGGCCGCTTCGGAAGCCAGCAGCAGCGCGCAGGCGCCATCGTTGACGCCGCTGGCATTGCCGGCGGTGACCGTGCCGTCCGGCTTCACCACGCCTTTCAGCCTGGCCAGCATCGCCAGCGTCGTTTCCGGGCGCGGATGCTCGTCGCTGGCGAACAGTGCCGGCTCGCCCTTCTTCGACGGGATCGAGACCGGCAGCAGCTCGCCGGCGAAAAAGCCCTGCGCCTGCGCGACCGCCCAGCGCTGCTGGCTGCGGATCGCGAAGGCGTCCTGATCGGCGCGGCTGATGCCGAACTGCTCGGCGACGTTCTCGGCGGTTTCCGGCATCGAGTCGATGCCGTACTTCGCCTTCATCAGCGGATTGACGAAGCGCCAGCCGATCGTGGTGTCCTCGACCTTCGCGGCGCGCGAAAAGGCGCTGTCGGCCTTGCCCATCACGAACGGCGCGCGGGTCATGCTTTCCACGCCGCCGGCGATCACGAGGCCCGCTTCGCCGGCCTTGATCGAGCGCGCGGCGAGGCCGATCGCGTCGAGGCTGGAGCCGCACAGGCGGTTGATCGAGGTGCCCGGCACCTCCTGCGGCAGCCCGGCCAGCAGGGCCGCCATGCGGGCGATGTTGCGGTTGTCCTCGCCGGCCTGGTTGGCGCAGCCGTAGAGCAGGTCATCGACCGCTGCCCAGTCGACGCCGGGATTGCGCCGCATCAGCGCGGCGATCGGAAGGGCCGCAAGGTCATCGGTGCGCACCGGGGCGAGTGCGCCGCCGTAGCGGCCGAACGGCGTGCGGATGGCGTCGCAGATGTAGGCGTGGGTCATGATGGAATCCGGGAAGCAGGTGACGAAACCGGGATGCGCCGGGCTCAGGCTGCCGCCGGCTCGCCTTTCGGCCGGCGGTCGACGACGCGCCGGGCCTTGCCGACCGAGCGCTCCAGCGTCGCGGGCTGGCCGAGGTGGACCCCGATCGAGATGCCGACATAGGTCTTGACCAGATGCTGCAGCTCCTTGGCCACCGCGCCGCGGTCGTGATCGCCGAGATGGCCGGCGTCCGGCGCCAGCTCGACATGCACGGCCACCGAATCGAGATTGCCCTCGCGGCTGACCTCGATCAGGTAGTTCGGCGCCAGCTGCGGCAGGCGCAGCAGCAGTTCCTCGATCTGGGTCGGGAACAGGTTGACGCCGCGGATGATCAGCATGTCGTCGGATCTTCCGGTGATCTTGTCCATGCGCCGCATGCTGCGCGCGGTCGGCGGCAGCAGACGGGTCAGGTCACGGGTGCGGTAGCGGATGATCGGCAGCGCCTGCTTGGTCAGCGACGTGAACACCAGTTCGCCCGGCTCGCCATCGGCGACCGGCTCGCCGGTCAGCGGATCGACGATCTCCGGATAGAAGTGGTCTTCCCAGATCACCGGGCCATCCTTGGATTCGATGCACTCGCTGGCCACCCCCGGCCCCATCACTTCCGACAACCCGTAGATGTCGACGGCGTCGATGTCGGCGCGGCTCTCGATCTCGCGGCGCATCGCATTGGTCCACGGCTCGGCGCCGAAGATGCCGGCGCGCAAGGACGAGGCCGCCGGATCGAGACCCTGGCGCTGGAACTCCTCGATCAGGTTCAGCATGTAGCTCGGCGTGACCATGATCAGGTCCGGCTTGAAGTCGTGGATCAGCTGGACCTGCTTCTCGGTCTGGCCGCCGGACATCGGGATCACCGTGCAGCCGAGCTTCTCGGCGCCGTAGTGAGCGCCCATGCCGCCGGTGAACAGGCCGTAGCCGTAGGCGATATGGATGATGTCGCCGGGGCCGCCGCCGGCGGCGCGGATGCTGCGCGCGACGAGCCCGGCCCAGGTGTCGATGTCCTGCTTCGTGTAGCCGACCACCGTCGGCTTGCCGGTGGTGCCGCTGGAAGCGTGGATGCGCACCACCTGCTCGCGCGGCACCGCGAACAGGCCGAACGGGTAGTGATCGCGCAGCACCGACTTGGTGGTGAACGGGAACTTCGCGAGATCGGAAAGCTGGCGCAGGTCATCCGGATGGACGCCGGCCGCGTCGAATCTCGCGCGGTAGTGGGCGACGTTGGCGTAGGCGTGGTGCAGCGTGGCGCGCAGGCGTTCGAGCTGCAGGGCGGCGATCTCGTCGCGGCTGGCGCGCTCGATCGGATCGAGCGGCACCTGGCGGGGGCTGTGGCGCGGGGTCATGGTCAGGCTCCTCCTCTTGTCGTGGGCGTCGCTGCCCGCATCGGGCGCGACGTTTCTCGTTCCAGCGTGCGGCGGCGGCAGCGGCGCTGCATGACCACCCGTGCGCGCCGCTGTGTAGCCCGTGCAGCGCCGCTTCAGGCCTGCCTGGTCGCGATCACCGAGCCACCGATCTTCAGCGACTTGCCACGGAACAGCGCCAGCACTTCGCCGGCCGCGTCGGTGACGGTGACGTCGTAAATGCCGCTCTTGCCGCTGCGCGCACGCTCGACGGCGGTGGCGGTCAGCCGGTCGCCCTCGTGGCCGGCGCGCAGGAATTCGATCGAGCAGCCGGCCGCCACCGCCGCTTCGTCGCGGCTGTTGCAGGCGAATGCGAACGCCGAATCGGCGAGCGCGAACAGGGTGCCGCCATGGCAGGTGCCGTAGCCGTTGAGCATGTCGCGGCGCACGGTCATGGTCATCGTCGCGCGACCGGGGCCGATGTCGGTGAGCACCGCGCACATCGCCTTCGAGGCTTCGTCGCGGGCGTACATGGCATCGGCGCTGGCACGCGCCACGGCAAGCGCGGTGGCGTCGTCGGTAAAGCGGTCGGTCATGGAATGGTCCTGGTGGCCTGGGCCTTGCGCTGGTCGCGGCGACGCTCGGCTTCCGCCCAGCGCCGACGTTCGTCGTCGCTTGCCAGGGTCAGCGGCGGCACGGCGGCCGGCTTCTTGTGATCGTCGAGCGCGACCATCGTGAAATAGCAGCTGTTGGTGTGGCGGCGCTCGCCGCTGCGCAGGTCTTCGGCCTCGACGCGGATGCCGACTTCCATCGAGCTGCGCCCGGTGTGGTTGATCGCCGCCTTGAAAGTGACCAGATCGCCGACGTGGATCGGCTCCTTGAAGAACATCTGGTCGACCGACAGCGTCACCACGTAGCGGCGGCTGTAGCGCGCCGCGCAGGCATAGGCCACGCCGTCGAGCAGCGACAGGATGCGGCCGCCATGGACATTGCCGCTGAAGTTGGCGCTGTCGGCGGTCATCAGCACGTTCATCACCAGCTGTTTCGTCGATTCGGTCATGCGCAGGTTCCGGTTGCGGGTGGGGCAACCAGAACCGCATGCCGCAAACGTGCCGACGCGCGGTAGCGCGGCTCGCGGTAATGCGCCTGCAGATGGTCGAGGCCGGCGAGCACGCGAGCCAGCCCGATGCGCCGCGCCCATTCGACCGGGCCGATCGGATAGTTGACGCCGCCGCGCATCGCGACATCGACGGCGGCCTCGCTGCAGACTTGCTGGTGGACGGCATCGAAGGCTTCGTTGGCCAGCATCGCCACGGTGCGGAACACGGCAAGGCCAGGCGAATCGGCGAGCACCGACACCGCGAGGCCGGCCGACTGCAGCATGCCGATCACCGCATCGCGGGCGGCATCGGAACAGTGCGCCGACACCGCGATCGCGGCCCGCTTCGCGGTCGCCGGGTCGAGCATCAGGTCGACGGTCACCACCGCCGGCAGGCCCAGCGCCTGCGCCAGCGCGGTGGCGCTGCGGCCATCGGTGGCGAATACCGCGGTGCGGTCGTCGATGGTCGCGATGCGGCCATCGGCCACACTGCCCAGGGTCTGCAGCGGCTGGGCCGCCGAGGCATACATGCGCTTCGACCATGCCGCAGCGACCGGATGGCCGAGATTCAGCGCGATCCGCCACGGCCGCGGCTGCGCGCTGGCGCTCACCGGCTCGGCCTTCACCGCGCCGTCGCGGTAGTCGTAGAAGCCGCGCCCGCGCTTGCGGCCGAGATGGCCGGCCTGCACCAGTTCCAGCTGCACGAACGACGGCGCGAAGCGCGGATCGCCGTAGAAGGCGTCGAACACCGAGCGGGTCACCGCGTAGTTCACGTCATGGCCGATCAGGTCCATCAGCTCGCAGGGGCCCATCCGGAAGCCGCCGGCGTCGCGGATCACCGCGTCGAGCGTCGCCGCATCGCAGACCCCTTCCTGCAGCAGCCGCAGGCCTTCGGCGTAGAACGGCCGGGCGACGCGGTTGACGATGAAGCCGGGGGTGGAGCGTGCCAGCACCGGCGTCTTGCCCCAGGCGGCGCTGGTGGCGAACACGGTGTCGGCGACCGCCTTGTCGGTCGCCACCCCGGAAATCACTTCGACCAGCGGCATCAGCGGCGCCGGGTTGAAGAAATGCATGCCGACCAGCCGCTCCGGTCGCTTCAGCGCCGCGCCGATTGCGGTGATCGAGATCGACGAGGTATTGCTGGCCAGGATCGCGTCGTCCGCCAGCCGCTCTTCCAGCGCCGTGAACAGCGCCCGCTTGGCGTCGAGATCCTCGACGATCGCTTCGACGACCAGCGTGGCATCGCGCAGCGCATCGAGCGTGCCGGCGGCCTGCAGCGCGGCGGACGCGGCCGCGGCGCGCTCGGCGGGAAGCTTGCCCTTTGCCGCCAGCTTGCCGATCTGGGCCCGGATGCCGGCAATCGCCGCCTCCGCCGCCCCCGGGCGCAGGTCGTGCAGCCACACCGGATGGCCGGCGATGGCGGCGATCTGGGCGATGCCGGCACCCATCGCGCCGGCGCCGATCACCCCGATCACGGCGTTGCCGGACAGCGCGGCGCCGGCTCCGCTCATGCCGCGCTCCCGGCGCGCAGCAGCTCGTGCAGCTGGCGGCGGCGCACGCCCATGTTGCCACCGTCGAACAGCGGCAGCGCCAGCGCGTCCTGCAGCAGACCGGCGAGCGGCAGCGAATGGTCGTAGCTGTCGATGCCGACCACCCGCATCAGGTCGGTGATCACCCGGACCGCCGTTTCCGAGCCGAAGATCTTCGAATGCAGCGACAGCTCCAGCGCGTCCGGGGCCTGGGCATCGACCGCCGCGCAGGCGCGCCAGCCGAGGCTGCGCGCGGCCTCGATCGCGGTCTTGGCGTCGGCCAGCGCATAGCCGACCGCCTGGTGCTCGATGATCGGCACGGCGCCGCCGCGGGTTTCGGTCCGGGCGAACTGCAGCGCGAAATCCCAGGCCGCACGCATCACGCCGACCGCCATGATGCCGACCAGCGCCGCCGTGCCGGAGAAGCTGGCTTCGACCAGCGCCTTGCCGCCGCCGACACCGCCGACCACGTGGTCGGCCGGCACCCGCACGCCGTCGAAACGGAAGCGCGGCGTCAGGTGCGCGCGATGGCCGACCGTTTCCGGAATGCTTTCGGTGACCAGCGCCACGCCGGACTGCAGCGCCGAGCGCGGCACCAGCAACACGCTGAGCCGCTGCTCGGGCGGCGCGGCCGGGTCGGTGCAGCAGACGACACAGAGCAGATCGGCTCCCCGGCCATCCCAGCCGGTGGCGCTCGACACCCACTGCTTGCTGCCGTGGATCACCCAGTGCTCGCCATCGCGGACCGCCGTGGTCCGGGTGCCGCCACCGGCGACCGCCGCCGCGAAGTTCGCGCTGCCGCCCGGCTCGCTGTTGGCCAGCGCCGCCAGCGGTGCACCATCGCGGGCGAGGAACGGCGTGATCCAGCGCTGCTGCTGCGCCGGCGTGCCGGCGATGAACAGCGGCATCAGGCCGAGCAGGTTGGCGAACAGGGTCAGCGAGACATTGACGTCGACGGCGTGGAACTCCTCGGCGACGATCGCCATGTCGATGACCCCGCTGCCACCGCCGCCGAACGGCTGCGGAATCAGCCGCTGCAGGAAGCCGGCCCGGATCGCCGCCTCGTAGACCGGCCGGGTCGCGGCGAAGCGCGCTTCCGGCGTCGCCAGGTGCAGGCTGCTGGCGGCAACGGTGCTCAGGTGCTCGCGCGCGAAGGCGCGTGCCTGCGCCTTCAGGGCCCGTTGTTCGTCGCTGAAACGGAGATCGAAGGCCATGGCGATCAGTGTCCGGTAAAGCGGGCTGTGCGCTTTTCGAGGAAGGCGGCGACGCCCTCCTGGTAGTCGGCGCTGAAGCCGCATTCGCGCATCGCCTGCGCTTCGCGTTCGAGCGCCTCTTCCAGGGTCAGCGAGCCGCTGCCGAGGATCAGCTCCTTGGTCTTCGCGAGGCCGAAGGTCGGTGCGCTCGACAGATGCACGAGCAGGGCCTCGATCTCGGCCTTGAACGCCTCGTCGTCGACCGCTTTCCAGATCAGCCCCCAGTCCTGCGCCTGGGTGGCGGTCAGCTTGTCGCCGAGCATCGCCAGCCCCATCGCCCGCGCCGTGCCGAGCAGGCGCGGCAGCGCCCAGGTGCCGCCGGTGTCGGGAATCAGGCCGAGCTTGCAGAACGGCTGGATGAAGCTGGCCGACCGGGTGGCGACGACGATGTCGCCGGCCAGCGCGACATTGGCGCCGGCCCCGGCGGCAACGCCATTGACCGCGACCACCACCGGCAGCGGCAGCGTGCGCAGGCTCATCACCAGCGGCGCCCACCAAGTGCGCACGGTGTCGCCGAGATCGACCGCCGCGCCACCTGGCGCCACCGCGCGGTCGGACAGATCCTGCCCGGCGCAGAAGCCGCGGCCGGCGCCGGTCAGCAGCAGCACGCGCACGCCCGGATCGGCCTTGACGGTCCCGATCGCCTCGCGCAGCTCGCGGTGCATCGCTACCGTGAAGCTGTTCAGGCGATCGGGGCGATTCAGGGTGATCCGGGCGATGCCGGCGTCGATGCTGAACAGGATGTTCTCGAAGCTCATGCGCGTTGTCCTCCGCTGGTTGTCGTCGTCAGGGCGTCCGGTCAGGCCGCGACGCCCCGTCACGGCGAGCGCTGCTCGCCTGAAGCTGTGACGGGGCCCTTTTCGACCATCGTCAGCACGTCGTAGGTCGCGACGATCTTGCCGTCCTGGTTGCTCACCACCGTGTCCCAGCGGACTTCGCCGTAGTGCTCGGTGATGCGCGGATTCTTGCCCTTGCAGGTCAGCGTGACGCTCAAGCTGTCGCCCGGCTTGGCCGGTGTGACGAAGCGCAGGTTGTCGAGCCCGTAGTTGGCAAGCACCGGTCCGGGTGACGGATCGACAAACAGCCCGGCGGCGACCGACAGGATGTAATAGCCATGTGCGACACGGCCGCCGAAGAACGGATTGGCCGCTGCCGCCGCCTCATCCATGTGGGCGTAGAAGGTGTCGCCGGTGAAGTGCGCGAAGTGTTCGATGTCTTCCAGCGTGATCCGCTTCGGGCCGGCGGTCACCGTGTCGCCGAGCTGCAATTCGCTCAGGTTCTTGCGGAACGGATGGACGCCCTCGGATCTGGGCGTGCCGGCGATCCACTGGCCGGTGATCGCGCTGAGCGTGGCCGGCGAGCCCTGCAGCGCGGTGCGCTGCAGGTAGTGCATGACACCGCGGATGCCGCCCATTTCCTCGCCGCCACCGGCGCGGCCCGGGCCGCCGTGGATTAAGCCCGGCATCGGCGAGCCGTGGCCGGTCGATTCCTTCGCGCAGTCGCGGTTGACGATCAGGAGCCGTCCATGATGGCTGGCGGCACCCAATACCAGCTCGCGGGCGAAGGCGTTGTCGCAGGTGAACAGCGAGCCGACCAGGCTGCCCTCGCCTTTCGCGGCCAGCGCGATGACATCGTCGAGGTCGTCGTACGGCATCAGCGTCGCCACCGGGCCGAAGGCTTCGACTTCGTGGACCACCGCCGAGCCGTGCGGGTCATTGCAGCGCAGCAGGATCGGCGCGAGGAACGCACCGCTCGCGGCGTCGCCAGCCTTGACGGTGAAATCCTGCGGATCGCCGAACACCAGGTCGGCGACAGCGCGCAGCCGGCCGACCGCCCGGCGCACTTCCTCGCGCTGACCCAGCGACGCCAGCGCGCCCATGGTCACCCCTTCGACCGAAGGATCGCCGACCACGACCTTGGCGAGACGCGCCTTCAGCGCGTCGGCCACGGCGTCGACCTGCGCACGCGGCACGAAGGCGCGGCGGATCGCCGTGCACTTCTGGCCGCACTTGGTGGTCATTTCCTTGACCACTTCCTTGACGTACAGGTCGAACTCCGGCGTGCCGGGCACGGCGTCCGGGCCGAGGATCGAGCAGTTCAGCGAGTCCGCTTCCATCGTGAAGCGCACGCTGTTGCGGATGATCACCGGATGCGACTTGAGCTTCTGGCCGGTCGAGGCCGAACCGGTGAAGGTGACCAGATCCTGGCCGCTCAGATGCTCGAAGGCGTCGCCGACCGAGCCGCAGATCAGCTGGAACGCGCCTTCCGGGAAAACGCCGGAGGCGACCATGTCGCGGAACACCGCTTCGGTCAGATAGGCGGTCTGCGAAGCCGGCTTGACGATCGCCGGCACGCCGGCGAGCAGGTTCTGGCTGAGCTTTTCCAGCATGCCCCAGACCGGGAAGTTGAAGGCGTTGATGTGCAGCACCACGCCCTTCAGCGGTGTCATCACGTGCTGGCCGACGAAGCTGCCGGTCTTGCCCATCACTTCGGTCGCGCCATCGACGATGAAGCTTGCGTTCGGCAGTTCGCGACGACCCTTGCTGGCGTAGCTGAACAGCGTCGCGATGCCGCCGTCGACGTCGATCATCGAATCGATCCTGCTGGCACCGGTCTTCGCCGAGATCGCGTAGTAGCCGTCCTTGCGCTCGCTCAAGAACTGGCCGAGCGCCTTCAGCTTCATCGCCCGCTCGTGGAACGTCAGCTCGCGCAGGCTGGGGCCGCCGACCTTGCGCGCGTGGGCCAGCATCGCGGCGACATCGACGCCCTGGCTCGACACCTGCGCGACCGGCTCGCCGGTCAGCGCATTCCGCATCACCTCACCGCCCTCGCCGGCCTGCCACTTTCCGCAGGCGTAACTTTCAAGCTTGATCATCCGGTGTCTCCCCCTGGTTCTGGACGGCGATGCGTTCGCCGGCTTATCGGTTCTTGAATGCGGGTTTGCGCTTGCCCAGGAAGGCATCGATGCCTTCGCGGCGGTCGTCGGTGCTGAACGTGGCCTCGAACAACGCTGCCTCCCGGCGAAGCCCTTCCTCGAGGAAGGTTTCATGCGCGGCATTCACCGCCGCGCGCGCCAGTTCGACGATCGGCACGGAATAGCTGGCGATCCGCTCGGCGGTCTTCAGCGCTTCGGGAATCAGCTCGGCCAGCGGCAGCACGCGGGCGACGAGGCCGGCACGCTCGGCTTCCGCGGCGTCGATCGCGCGGCCGGTCAGCACCATTTCCATCGCCTTGGCCTTGCCGACCGCGCGCACCAGCCGCTGGGTGCCGCCGGAGCCCGGGATGAGACCCAGGCGAATCTCCGGCTGGCCGAACTGGGCATTGTCGGCGGCCAGCGCGAAGTCGCACATCATCGCCAGTTCGCAGCCGGCCCCGAAGGCCGGACCGGCGACGGCGGCGATCACCGGCTTGTGCATCGCGCCGATCTGCCGCCAGGCGCCGCGCAGTTCGGCATTGCCGCGGGCATCGTCCTCCGACCAGTCCCGCAGCGCGCGGACATCGGCACCGGCGGCGAACACCGTGTCGCTGCCGGTGATGACCACGGCGCCGATGCTGACGTCTTCATCGAGCGCGATCAGCGCCAGCCGCAGCGCTTCACGCAAGCCCAGGGACAGCGCGTTCATCGCCTCCGGGCGGTTCAGGCGCAGCAGCGCGACCTTGCCGTGGCGCTCGGTCAGCAGCAGTTCGGTGGCCGCCATGCCTCAGGTTTCCTGGTCGAAGTCGAGCGTCAGCGTGTCGCTGACCGGGAAGCTCTGGCAGCTCAGGATGAAGCCTCGCGCCAGTTCGTAGTCTTCGAGCGCGAACTGGTTGTCGAGATCGACGTCGCCCTGGACGCGCTTGCAGCGGCAGGTGCCGCAGACACCGCCCTTGCAGGCGTACGGCAGTTCGATGCCCTGGCCAAGGGCGGCGTCGAGCAGCGACGGGCCATTCTTCCTGACGCTGAACCGCTGGCTGCGGCCGTCGTGGATCACCGTCACCTCGCAGCCGGCCTCGCCCTTGATCGCGACCGTGCGCGGCCTGCGCGCGGCACCGTTCAGCGCGGCGCCGAACAGTTCCAGCTTGATGCCCGTCTTCGGCACGCCGTTGGCGACCAGGCGGTCGCGCACCTGTTCCATCATCACCTGCGGGCCGCAGATGTAGGCGACGTCGATGTCCTCGGGCTTGACCCAGGCTTTGAGCAAGGCGTCGCACTTCGCGGCATCGATGCGGCCGTTGAACAGGTCGACATCCTGGTGCTCGCGGCTGAGGATGAAGACGATGTTGAACCGGCCCATGTAGCGATCCTTCAGGTCGGCCAGCTCGTCCTTGAAGATCACGCTCGAGGAGGCGCGGTTGCCGTAGACCAGGGTGAATCGGCTCAGCGGCTCGGCCTTCAAGGTGGTCTTGATCAGCGACAGGATCGGGGTGATGCCGCTGCCGGCCGCGAACGCGACATGGTGGCGGCGCGCGTCCGGCGCCAGCGGCACGTTGAAATGGCCGGCCGGAGCCATGACATCGAGCGCGAAGCCGGGCTTCAGATGCTCGAAGGCCCAGCGCGAGAACAGGCCATCGTCGATGCGCTTGATCGCGACCCGCAGGGTCTCGTCCTGGGTGGCCGAGCAGATCGAATAGGAACGCCGCACTTCCTCGCCGTCGATGTCGGCGCGCAGGGTCAGGTGCTGGCCGGCCTCGTAGCGGTAGGCCTCGCGCTGCTCCGGCGGCACGTCGAAAGTGACGACGACCGCGTCGCGGGTTTCCGGGCGGACCGATGCGACCTTCAGGCGATGGAACAGGCTCATGCGGATCGGCTTCAGGCAGTGGGACAGACGTCAAGGAACGGTGCCGGGCCTTGCAGATCATCAGGGCCGGGTGGCGGGAACGGATTGCGGAACGTGAAGGCATCGGCCGTTGGCCCGAGCCGCTGCAGGGTCTCCAGTCGCAGGCGCGCTTCCTCGACACCGGGACGGTGACCTTCGGGCACCCACCAGAACACGACGTAAGCGGCTTCCATCCGTTCGAACCATTCGCGGCGGCGCTTCATGATCCCGACGTGGTCGCTGGCGAACACGTAATCGCGCAGCGATTGAAGATCCTTCCAGACCGACAGGTTGACCAGCATGTCCTCGCCGAACGGCCGCAGTGCGGTGGCGTTGCCTGCATCGGTCTTGAGCCGCCAGCGGAAGCCGGGATGCTGCTCGGCCAGCGCGTTGATGCGATCGAGATTGGCCGCGAAATCGGCCATCAGCGGATCTTCCAGCGGCGCTTTCATCCGCGCGATGTTGAGCTGGGCGAGTTCATGCTTCGGCATCGTGCGGTCCTCGCCTGCGGTGTGTGTTCAGTGGCATTTGAAATAGTCGAACGGCTCGCGACAGGCCGCGCAGCGATACAGGCTCTTGCACGGTGTCGAGCCGGACGGGCTCAGCACTTCGGTGTTCGTTGACGCACAGCGCGGACAGGCGACGACCGGCGCCGCCGGCACCCGGCGACTCAGCCGGCTCAAGTCGATGCGCTGCTCGTTCGCGGCCAGCCCGACCGGTGGCGCGATGCCGTAGTCGCGCAGCTTCCGCTTGGCGTCGTCGCTCAGCCAGTCGGTGGTCCAGGCCGGCGACAGCCGCGTTTCCATCCGCGCGTCGGCGATGCCGCGCGCGGCCATCGCGCTGCAGATCGACGCGGCGATCACTTCGGTGGCCGGGCAGCCGGAATAGGTCGGCGTCACCGTGACCACCAGCTGGTCGCCGTCGTAGCGGACCTCGCGGACGATGCCGAGATCGGTGATCGAGACCACCGGGATCTCCGGGTCAGGCACCTCGGCCAGCCAGCGCCAGACGCGGTCCAGCGACGGCTTGTCGACGACGGCGCTCATCGGCCGGGGCAGCTACCAGCGCGCGCCGGGATGGCTGCGCGGCAGCACCTGCATCTCGGCGAGCAGCTTGCCCAGATGCTCGCTGTGCAGGCCCTGCTTGCCGCCCTTGGGTGCCCAGCCGCCAGCGGACGGCACGGTCAGCGTAGCTTCCGCCAGCACGTCGCGGACGTACGACAGCCAGGCATCGCGCAGGCTCGCCGGATCGAAGCCGATGCCGCGCGCCAGCATCTCGGCATCGACGGCGTCGCCGGTGAACAGCTCGTGGTGATAGGGCCACAGCGTGTCGAGCGCCGCCTGCAGCAGCGCCCGGCTGCGCGCCGTGCCATCGCCGAGCCGGACCACCAGATCGCTGCTCCGGCGCAGGTGGTAGCTGACTTCCTTGATCGCCTTCTCGGCGATCGCGGCGATCGCGGCGTCGCTGGAGCCGAGCAGCTGGCGCAGCGCCAGCGAGGCCCAGGCGTCGAACAGGAACTGCCGCACCAGGGTGTCGGCGTAGCCGCCGTTCGGCTGTTCGACCAGCAGCAGGTTGCGGAATGCGCGGTCGTCGCGCAGGTAGGCCAGCGTGTCCTCGTCGGCGCCGTCGCCGGCTTCCTCGGCGGCCAGGCTCAGCCACAGCCGGGCCTGACCGAGCAGATCGAGCGCGGTGTTGGTCAGCGCCATGTCCTCTTCCAGCGCCGGTCCCTTGCCGCACCATTCGCCGAGCCGCTGGCTCAGGATCAGCGCGTTGTCACCGAGGCGCAGCAGGTATTCCAGACGCGCGGAGCCGGCCATGGTCACAGCCCCTTCACGTCGTCGGGCATCGGGAAGAAGGTCGGATGCCGGTAGACCTTGCTCTGCGCCGGGTCGAACAGTTCCGCCTTGTCGTCCGGGTGGCTGGCGGTGATGTCGACGCTCTTCACCACCCAGATGCTGGTGCCTTCGTTGCGGCGCGTGTAGACATCGCGGGCGTTGTTGATCGCCATCGTGGCGTCCGGCGCGTGCAGGCTGCCGACATGGCGATGCGCCAGCCCGTGCTGGCTGCGGATGAACACTTCCCACAACGGCCATTCGTTCTTCATCGGTTCCAGCGAAGCGGTTCGGCTTCGCGCTCTCGGTCGGGATCGCCATTGCCGGCGTTCCGGCAAGCGTGCAACTGACGGCCGGCGGCCGCCCTACTCGTCCGCTTCAGGCCGCTTTCGCGGTGGCCCGGGCCGCGGCCTTCCCGGCATGGGCGACCAGCGCTTCGCGGAACCATTCCCCGTCGTCCCAGGCGCGGCGCCGGGTTTCGAGGCGCTCGCGATTGCAGGGGCCGTTGCCCTTGACCACGTTGTAGAACTCCTCCCAGTCGATCGCGCCGAAGTCGTAGTGGCCGCGCTCGGCATTCCACTTGAGATCGGGATCGGGGACGGTCAGGCCCAGGTACTCGGCCTGCGGCACCGTCTGGTCGACCATCTTCTGGCGCAGTTCATCGTTGGTGAACAGCTTGATCTTCCAGGCCTGCGACTGGGCGCTGTGCACCGAGTCGCCATCCGGCGGGCCGAACATCATCAGGCTCGGCCACCACCAGCGGTTCAGCGCGTCCTGCGCCATCGCCTGCTGCGCCGGCGTGCCGCGGGCCAGCGCCAGCATCAGGTCGTAACCCTGGCGCATGTGGAAGGCCTCTTCCTTGCAGACCCGGATCATCGCCCGCGCGTACGGGCCGTAGGAGCATCGGCACAGCGGGATCTGGTTCATGATCGCCGAGCCGTCGACCAGCCAGCCGATCGCGCCGACATCGGCCCAGGTCAGGGTCGGGTAGTTGAAGATCGACGAGTACTTGGCGCGGCCGGCATGCAGGTCGTCGACCATCTGGTCGCGGCTGATGCCCAGCGTTTCCGCCGCCGAATACAGGTACAGCCCGTGGCCGGCTTCGTCCTGCACCTTGGCCAGCAGGATCGCCTTGCGCTTGAGGCTCGGCGCACGGGTGATCCAGTTGCCTTCCGGCAGCTGGCCGACGATCTCCGAATGCGCGTGCTGGCTGATCTGGCGGATCAGCGTCCTGCGATAGCGCTCCGGCATCCAGTCCTGCGCTTCGATGCGAATGCCGTCGTCGATGCGCTGCTGGAAGCGGGCTTCCTGCGCGTCGACGGCTGCGGCGGACGGCGTACCGGTGTCGACCATCTGGGCGTACATGGCGAGGCTCCGCGAGGATGTGCGACGATTATTTGATACGACAATTTAATTGTCAACACGAATTTCGTATCAATTTAATGCTGCCGTAGAGTTGCGTTACCCGGCCGCCGCGCAGGCAGTTGCGCAGCGCGCCGATTCCCCGTTCGCCGCTCCCGTCATCCGCATGAAGATCAACGCCTGGCTCGACCAGTACGTCGCCGACGAAGCGCCCAAGTCGAAGTCGCTGATCGTCACCGTGCTCGGCGATTCGGTCCTGCCGGCGGCGCCCGGTCTCTGGCTCAGCGAGCTGATCGCGCTGATGGCGCCGTTCGGCCTCAGCGAGCGGCTGGTCCGCACCAGCTGCTTCCGGCTGATCGAGGAAGGCTGGCTGAGCACCCGCCGCGATGGCCGGCGCAGTCATTACTCGCTGACCCCGCTCGGCCAGCGGCGCATCGAGCTGGCCTCGCAGCGCATCTACACGGCGCCGAATGGCGACTGGGACGGCCAGTGGACCCTGGTGATCACGCCGCGCAGCGCGGAAACGCTGCCGAACCGGGTCGACCTGCGCCGCGAGCTGGAATGGGAAGGCTTCGCCCCGCTCGCCACCGGCGTGATGATCCATCCGGACGCCAAGCAGGCGGTGCTGCAGCAGCTGCTCGGCGATCTCGGCCTGGCCGACCGGGTGCTGGTGTTCCGCGGCGCGCGTCCGGAGGGCCTCGGCCCCGCGCCCGAGCAGCCGTCGATGCTGGCGTTCTGGGATCTCGACGAGGTGCGCGCCCGCTACATGCGCTTCATCGCGCGCTTCCAGCCGCTGGTCGCGGCGCTGGCGGCCACGTCGCTGGCGCCGGCGCAGGCATTCCGGGTCCAGACGCTGATGATCCACGCGTTCCGGCGCGCGACGCTGCACGATCCGCGACTGCCGATCCCGATGCTGCCGGCCGACTGGCCCGGCATCGCCGCCTACGCGCTGTGCCGGACGCTGTACGCGATCACCGCGCCGCTCGCGCACGCGCATCTGGCCAGCAGCTGCCAGTGGCCGCAGCCCGGCGGCGGCGGCGAGCGCGCACGCCGGCCAGGGCCGCCGCGCTTCGCCTGAACGCTGCCGCGCGGGCGACGGGGACCGGCCGGATCAGCTCAGCGACCGGAGGAAGTCGATCAGCAGCCGGTTGGTCTGTTCCGGCCGCTCCTGCTGGATCCAGTGACCGCAGCCGGCCAGCATGTGGGTGCCGCGATAGTTCGGCATCCGCTCCTCGGCGCGGGCGATGGCCTCGTAGCCCCACATCGTGCCGACATCGAACTCGCCGCCGATGAACAGCGCCGGCGGCGTCAGCGGCTTGCCGGACTGCCCGGCAAGGTCGTGCCAGCCGGCGTCGAGGTTGTGATAGAAGCTCAGCGGCCCGCCGAAGCCGGAGCGCTCGAACTCGGCGGCGAAGAAGTCGAGATCGGCGTCGCTCATCCACACCGGCATCGTTTCCGGGTAGACGAAGGCATCCTTCAGGCGCGCGCCGACCGCCATGCACAGCGGGCCGTGGCGCAGCGTTTCCACCGGGTCCATCGGCGCGATGCCGGCGGCGACGGCCGCCGCGACCTGGGCCGCGATGGCGTCGCCCGACACCGTCCAGATCAGGCCCTTGAGCCAGCCGCGAACGTCTTCCTCGATCTCCGCGATGATGCCGTCCTGCTCGGCGAAGTAGTCCTGGTAGAACTGCTTGCCCGGGCCGGCGAGTTCGAGGTGATAGTCGTTGGGCCGCTTCTCGCCGAACGGGCTGCCCGGCAGGCCGACCAGGGCGCGATCGGCGAACGGCACGCTGATGCCGACCACGCCGCGGCACTTCTCGGGATGCAGCCAGGCGAAGGTCCAGGCCACCGGCGCGCCCCAGTCGTGGCCGATCACGAATGCCGACGACACGCCGTAGCTGTCGATGACGCCGGCGATGTCGGCGACCAGCTTGCCGATCCGGTAGGCCTGCTGGACCCGGAACTTCGAGGACTGGCCATAGCCGCGCTGATCGACGGCGACTGCCTTGTAGCCGGCCGCCGCCAGCGCGGTCAGCTGATGCCGCCACGAGTACCAGGACTCCGGAAAGCCGTGGACCAGCACCACCAGCGGCCCCTCGCCTTCCTCGACCGCATGGATCCGTGCGCCATTGACCTTGAGCATCCTGTGGATACGCGACATGCCTTGCTCCTGTTGTTGTCGGGGTGGTCGGTGCGGCGAGCTCAGCGCGACGCCGGCTGCACCTTCGACGGCGGGCCGTCCGGCTTCTGCGGGCGGCCGAAGTTGCGCTCGATCAGCGTCTGGCGGCCCTGCAGCCGGGTCAGCAGCCACTTGCCGATCACCCGGGCGATCATCGGCGGCGTCATCAGGATCAGCGGCGGCCTGACCAGATGGATGACGGCGAGGAACTTCCGGTACGACGCGAGATCGTCGTGGACCAGCTCGACCAGCCGGTCCATGTACCAGTTCAGCGCCCGGAAATAGAACGGCCGCTTCGACTCGACATCCTTGATCCACGGGAAGCGCAGCGTCTGCTCGCGGATCACGAACCAGGCGCCGTCGGCGATCCGGCTGATCGCCCGGTAGTAGCGCTTCGGCAGCGCCGGGCTGTCCGGCGCGTGCTGGCGCAGCAGCTCGCGCAGCCGCGCCACTTCCTGCAGCGTGATGGTCATGCCGAGGCCGGCCACCGGATCGGTGCTGGTGTAGGCATCGCCGATGGCGACCAGCGCCCTCGGCAGCTTGCGCAGCCGCTCGTAGCGATAGCGCTGCATCCGCGGGCTGCGGAAGTTGTAGACCGGTGATGCCGGCTCCAGCCCGTCGATCAGCTCGGCGACCACCGGCGACTGCATGCGCCTGGCGAAGGCCTGGAACTCGGCGGCGTTGCGCGGCGGCGAATAGCAGTTGTATTCGATCAGCGAGGTCGACAGGATGGTCCGGCTGCTGTCGGTGTAGTACTGCGCGGCATAGGTCTGCTCGTTCGGCCGGTAGGCGTAGCAGATCACCATCACCTTGTCGGTCCAGCGCCGCTCCGGCGGCACGTGGTGGCGCATCGTCGAATAGAAGCAGTTGAGGATGTCCTGCGTAAGCGCCGGCGCGCCGGTGCCGATGCGCTCGAGGAACTCCGGCAGCCGCGTGTTCTTGCCCGAGGCATCGACGACGAACGCCGCCGGCAGCAGCTGCGGGCCATCGGCACCGTCGATGACGACGCCGACCACCCGGTTGCCGGCCGGGTCGTAGACCAGATCCTGCATCTCGGTGTCGTAGCGGAAGTCGATCCCCGGCTCGCCATCGAGGCGGCGGCGAATACACCATTCGAGCAGCGGCCGGCTGGCGCAGACGATCTCGATGCCGCCCTTGCAGGCCTTCTTCCAGCTGCCGGCCAGACGCAGCTGGTACTGCTCGGCCATGTCGACCTTGAACGCGCCCTCGCGGACCATGTCGTCGATGATGCCGGGGAAGATCCGCTCCAGCTCCTGCTGGCCGGCGGTCAGCAGATGGTGCAGATGCCAGCCCTGCGCGGCACCCGGCCGGCCTTCGCTGCGATCGTGATGGCCGTCCTTTTCGAGCACCACGACCTTGTCGAAACGCTCGCGCAGCACCTTCGCGGTGGCGATCCCGGCAATGCTGCCGCCGACCACCACGGCAGTGCCGCGACCGGCGTCGGCGATCGCGGCGAGATCCAGCGCCCGGGGATCGATCGGCGGCGCCTGGCGCGCGCGCCGGCCGCTGCCGCTGGCGACGAACTTCTCGTAGTGCAGGCCGGCGCGCTGGATGCCGGCCCGCGCCAGCCAGCCGCGGGTCGCGTCGACCATTGCCGCCGGGCCGCACAGGTAGAGGTCGACATCGCCGTCGTTCAGCGCGATGTCGTTCAGCAGATCGGTGACCACGCCGACCGGGCCGGTCCAGCGTGCGTCGGGACGGGCGACGATGCTCTGCACGACCAGCCGCGGCTGCCGTTCGCTCAGCGCACGCAGTTCGTCGAGCTTGCACAGGTCCTCGTAGCGGGTGACGCCGTAGAGCAGCGTCACCGGCTGGTCGAGCGGCTGGCGGGCCAGCTGCTGCGCCATCGCCAGGATCGCCGACAGGCCGGTGCCGCCGGCGACCAGCACCACCGGCCGCAGCACCGGCCGCAGGTAGAAGCCGCCCTTGCTGCAGCGCAGGGACAGCACATCGCCGGGTTTGGCGACGTGCCGCAGGTAGTCGGACATCACGCCTTCCGGCAGCAGGCGGACGATGAACTCCAGCTGCTGATCATCGCGCGCCGGATGGGCATACGAGTAGCTGCGCCACTGGCCGCTGCCGGGTACCTGGATCTGCGCGTACTGGCCCGGCCGGTAGTCGATCCGCGCACCGAGGCCCGAGGCGTCGATCCGCAGCAGCGCCGTGGTCGGCGACACCTGCTCGACGGCGGTGATGCGGCCTTCGCCGCTGAGCAGCTGGGCGGCGTTGTCGCCGTACGGATACTGCAGTTCGAGCACGCAGTCGGACTGCACGGTGGTCTGGCAGGTCAGCAGCTTGCCGGCCTCGCGCTCGACATCGCTGAGCCCCTCGGCCCGGCCCATCTCGTAGCGGCCCGAGGTGCAGGCGCCGATGCAGGTGCCGCAGACCCCGCTCTGGCATTCGTTGACGATCGGCAGGCCGTTCGCCTCCGCAGCTTCCAGGATGGTCTGATCGGCGCCCACCGGCATGCGCCTTTCGACGCCGCCGAGATAGCGGAGGGTGACTTCATGACGCATGACGGTGCTCCCGAAGATTGCATTTCGAGGCACCAGCATCGGCGTAGCCGACTGCGCTCGCCATCACCCGAACCGGTGAACGCCGCAGCGCGCTCAAGGTGTCGCCGCCGACAGTTCGTCGCGAATGCGCGCGCGCAGCACGTCCTTGCGGATCTTGCCGGCCGCGGTGCGCGGCAGCTCGTCGACCAGGCGCAGATGCTCCGGGCACTTCTGCCAGGCCAGGCCGGCCCGCATCACGTAGGCGACGACATCGTCGGTCGACAGCGTCGCGCCGTCCTGGGTGCGCACGAAGGCCGCCACGCATTCGCCGAGGCGGGCGCAGGGCGCGGCGACCACGGCCGCTTCGAGGATCTGCGGATGCTGGTGCAGCACATCCTCGATCTCCTTTGCCGAGATGTTCTCGCCGCCGCGGATGATCAGGTCCTTCTTGCGGCCGGTGATGGTCAGGGTGTCGTCGGCCGCGTGCACGCCGAGGTCGCCGGTGCAGAAGTAGCCATCGGTGGTGAACGCGGCCCGTGTCGCGTCCGGATCGGAATAGCCGAGGAACAGGCTGCCGCCGCGGACCTGGATCTCGCCCTCGCAGCCGCGCGCCAGCGCGCGGTCATGGGCATCGACGATGCGGACCTCGTAGCCGTTGACCCGGCCATCGGTGCCGGCACCGATCGCTTCGGGATCGCCGGGTCGCCTGCCGCAGGTGACGAAAGGCACTTCGGTGGCGCCGTAGCCGCGACAGGCATAGCCGGCGAAGCGCTTGCCGGCGCGCAGGATCAGCTCCGAGGGCACCGCCGCGCCGCCGCAGACGAACACCCGCAGCGGCAGGCGCGTGCGCCGGGTGGCGTCCATCGCCACCAGCAGCTCCTGCAGGAACGGCGTGGCGCCGACGGTCGCGGCGATCCGGTACCGATCGATCAGCTGCACCGCTTCCACGGCGTTCCAGCGCGCCATCAGCACTGTGGTCAGGCCCATCGAGAACGGCAGTTCGAGGCCGACCGTATAGCCGGTGGCATGAGTCACCGGCGACGGCATCAGCAGCGCATCGCCGCGCTTCAGGCCCCACTGGCTGACCGCCGCCAGCACCGACACCGGCAGGCTGCGATGGCTGTGCAGCACGCCCTTCGCCGGCCCGGTGGTGCCGGAGGTGTACATGATCAGCTTCACCGCATCGGCCGCGACCGGCGGCAATGTCACCGGCTGCTCGCGGCCCGCCGCGATCAGCTGCTCGTAGCGCTGCGGGCCATCGCTGCGCACCTGCACTACGGCTTGCAGCGCCGGCAGGTGCACCGCCAGCCGCTGCGCCATCGCGCCGTGATCGAAGCCGCGCCAGATGCCCGGCACGAACAGCACGCGGCTGCGGCAGTCGCCAAGGATCGCGAGCAGTTCGGCCTCGCGGTAGATCGGCACGATCGGATTGCAGACATAGCCGCCGAGACAGGCAGCGAGATTGATCACCGCGGTCTCGGCCCAGTTCGGCAGCTGGAAGCTCAGCACGTCGCCGGGCCGCAGGCCGAGGTTCCACAGCGCCGAGGCCAGGCTGCGCGCCTCGTCGAGGATCGCGGCGAAGCCGAGCTGGCGGTCGCCATCGATGAAGGCGATGGCGTCAGGCCGGTCGCGGGCGGCGGCGACCGCCAGTTCGGCGAGCGTCGGCGCGGCCGGGCCGGCTGCGGAAGGCGGGCGCTGATGCGCCAGGCGTTGCCAGTCGAGGCGGTCCATGGCGGCGGGCCTAGCGACCGGTGAACACCGGCTTGCGCCGTTCGCGGAAGGCGTTGAGGCCTTCCTGATGGTCGGCGGTCAGGTTCGACAGGTTCTCGTAAGCCAGACCGGTATCGAAGATCGTGTGGGCGATCGCCTTCAGCGGCAGGTTGGTCACCACCTTGGTCCAGCGGATCGCCTTGGTCGCACCGGCGGCCAGCTCGCGAGCCAGGCCGTAGACCGCGGCATCGAGCGCCTCCGGCGCCACCACCTTGTTGATCAGGCCGATGCGCTCGGCTTCCTCGGCCTTGGCCATCTTGCCGGTCAGCAGGTACTCCTTGGCGCGGGCGTAGCCGACCAGCTGCGGCCAGATGATCGCACCGCCGTCGCCAGCGACGAAGCCGACCGAGACATGGGGATCGCCGATCGAGGCATTGCTGCTGGCGATGATGACGTCGCAGAACAGCGCGATCGACGCGCCCAGCCCGGCGGCGGCGCCGTTGAGCCGGCAGATCAGCGGCTTCTCCAGATCGAGCTGGCCGAACAGGATGCGCTTGGCCTCGCTGGCGGTGTTCAGGAACACCGCAGGATCGTCGATCGCCGCCTGCAGCCAGACCAGGTCGCCGCCGGCGCAGAAGGCCTTGCCTTCGCCGGTCAGCACCAGCACGTCGGAGTCGCTGTCGTCGGCGAGGTCGCGGAACAGCCGCGACAGTTCCTCGTGCAGCTCGCCGTTGACGGCGTTCATCGCGTCCGGCCGGTCGATGCTGGCCGTGAGGATGCGGCCCTCGCGGCGGAACTTGATCGTGCGGTACTGCTGGTCTTCGATACGCATGTCGGTGGGGTCTTCGTGCAGGGGTGGTCAGGGGTGTTCGCTCAGCGCTTCGAGTGCCAGGTCGGCGGTGCCGTGGAGGCTGTCGAGCATCAGCGCGCGCCGGTAATAGCGGCCGATGCGCAAGGCCTGGGTCACGCCCATGCCGCCGTGCAGCTGCACGGCCTCGCGGGTGATGTGGCGCAGCGCGCGGGCAACCTCGACGCGCAGCACCAGCACCTGGCGGGACAGCATTGGTGCCGCGTGATCGAAGGCCTCGGCGACCGACGCGACCAGCGCCTCGCATTCGCGCTGGCGCATCAGCATCTCCACCAGCCGGTGCTGCAGCGCCTGGAAGCCGAGCAGCGGCTGGCCGAACTGGCGGCGCTCGCGCAGGTAGTCGGTGCTGTCGCGGTTGGCGCCACGCATGATGCCGAGCGCCTCGGCGGCGGCGAGGATCACGCCGCGCGCATTGGCGGCAGCGATCGCCGCCGCGCCGTCGCAGAGCCGTTCGGCAGGGGCCTGATCGAAGCGCAGATCGGCGGCGATGCCATCGTCGATGCTGCGATAGCGCTGCAGCTGCAGGCCGGGCGCTGCGGCGTCGACCAGGAACACGGCCGGCACGTCGCGCTCGGCATCGATCGCCGACACCAGGAAGCCGGTGCAGACATCGACGCCGACGACCATCGCCTTGTCGCCGCTGAGCCGCCAGCCGGCGCCGGATGCAGCAGTGGATTTCGTCGCCGTGGTGGCGATCGCGTCGGCCGCGCCGTCGCCGGTCTCGCGGTGCGCGTAGCCGAGCGGCCGCTCGCCGGAGATCAGCCCTTCCAGCAGCGCGCGACGGCGAGCCGGGTCCGCCAGCTGGGCGATGACCGCGATCGGCTCGGCGAACACGGTGGCCAGCGGCTCGCGCCACAGCGCTTCGCCGGCTGCGGCGTACAGCGGCAGCAGATCGGCCATCGGCGCGGCGCGATCATCGTCCTCCGGACGCAGCAGCTCGAAGCAGCCCATCGCCTGCAGTTCGGCCCAGCGTTCCGGTGAATGGCCCTGCGGCAGACGGCCGTAGTCGCTCCACTGGCCGGCGTCGTAGCGCTCGCGGTTGTAGCGGGCGAGGGTTTCCTCGAACAGGTGCAGCGCGTCGTCGTCCATCACACGTGCAGCGCCGTCTTGGCGATGATGCCGCGCTGGATCTCGTTGCTGCCGCCGTAGATGCTCGCGGCGCGGCTGTGCAGATGCTCGTGCAGCAGGCCCGGCAGTCGCGGGTCGCCGTGGCGATAGCCTTCGAGATCGCCGCCGAGGCCTTCGATCTGGAACGCCAGACCGTCGCGGGCCAGCAGGTCGGTGATCGCATCGTGGATCGCCTGCTGAAGTTCCGAACCGCGGATCTTCAGCAGCGAGGCATCGACCGGATGCTCGCGCCCGGCCTCGGCTTCCAGCACGGCGGCATAGGCGGTGGCGCGCAGGCAGTGGTATTGCACCTCCAGCTCGGCGGCACGGCGGCGGAACGCGGCGCTGTCGCTGACCCTGCGCGGGCCCTCGCGGCGCCCGGCGGCGATCGACTGCAGGACGCCGAGCAGATGCCAGGCCTTGCCGATCTCGGTGACCAGCAGCCGCTCGCGGCCGACGATGAACTTGGCGATCGTCCAGCCATCGCCTTCCTGGCCGACCAACTGCCCGACCGGCACCTCGACGTCGTCGAAGAACACCTCGTTGACGTGCTGGCCGCCATCGAAGGTCTCGATCGGCCGCACGGTCACGCCGGGGCTTTTCAGATCGATCAGCAGGAAGGAGATACCCTGCTGCGGCTTGCCACCGGCCTGGGTGCGGACCAGGCAGAAGATCCAGTCGGCCCACTGCGCCATGGTCGTCCAGGTCTTCTGGCCGTTGACGCGGTAATGGCCGCCGCTGCGTTCGGCACGCAGCTTCAGCGATGCCAGATCCGAGCCCGAGCCGGGCTCGGAAAAGCCCTGGCACCACCACTCGGTGGAATCACGGATCGGCCCGAGAAAACGCGCCCGCTGCGCGTCGTTGCCGAACGCGCAGAGCACCGGGCCGAGGAACGAGGTTCCGAAATGGGTCAGCCACGGCGTGCCGGCGCGCTCCAGTTCCTCGACGAAGATGAAGCGCTGCAGCGGCCCCCAGCCCTGGCCGCCATGGGCCTTCGGCCAGTGGCCGACGAACCAGCCGCGGCTCTGCAGCAGCTGCTGCCAGCGGATCCGCTGCCCGCGCGTGAAGTACTGGTGCTGGCGCATCCGCGCGCGGATGTCGGCCGGGACCTGCTGGCGGCAGAACGCGCGCAGCTCGGCGCGGAACCGCGCGGCATCGAAGCCCGCCGCCACCGCAGCGCGCTGGACGGCGCTGCTCTCCGGCTCGCTGAACGCCGGGCCCGCCTGTGCCGCAGTCGCCGATTCTCCGAACACCCGGTGCCTCCGCTTCGACCTGCGCCATTGTTCGGCTGGCCGGCGGCGCGGAACATCACGCAATCAAGGGCTGCTGGCGACCCATTCGGGGGATCGGCGCACGGCCTCGGGTTTGCCCGCTGCGGGTGCTGCCTATAGTGTGGCCGGGCCTCAAATGAGACCGATCTCATGCGTACTGCCGAAAGATCCGATTTTCCGATGGGAGCGTCGTTCGAACGCGTGTCCGCGTCCTGGCACCGTTGCCGCGGCATGCAACTGGATCACGATCTCGATCCGCCGCTCGAACCGGTCACGGACAGCCAGCTGCGCACGCTGCTGCAGCGCGATGCCCGGCTGGCGGCCGTCGCCCGGCAGGAACTGGAAATGATGTCCCGGGCGGTTGCCGATACCGGCCACGTTCTGGTGGTCATCGACGACCAGGGCTATATCGCCGCCGTGGCCGGCGACGTCCACCACGCCGGCGACACCCTGCGCCGGCTGCGCCGCGGCGTCGATCTGAGCGAGGCCAGTTTCGGCACCACCGCGCCCGGTACCGCGCTGGCCGATCGCCAGCCGATCCTGGTCCGTCGCAGCGACCACTTCCTGACCCAGCTGCGGCAGCTGGAATGCCTGGCCGCGCCGATCTTCGCGCCCGGGGGCGACGTGCTGGGCGTGCTCGGCGTCTGCAGCGACCAGCGGCCGCTGCTGCCCGGCCTGGTGGAAATGGTCCAGAGCGCGGTGCTGCGCATGGAGCGGCAGCTGCTGCGCGAACTCGGCAGCCCGAAGATTCTCCGCCTGCACCCGCATCCCTACGGCCTGGGCGGTATCTCGGAAGGGCTGATTGCCGTCGGCAAGGATGGCGAGATCCTCGGCACCAACACCATCGGCGCGCAGTTGCTCGGCATCACCCAGGAAGGTGCCGTCGGCCGTTCGCTCGACGGCTTCTTCGAGGTCAGCCCGCTGCGACTGCGGCCGATCTCGAACGGTATGGCGACCTTGCGGATCAACGAGGGCCTGAGCGTTGCCGCCACGCTGGTCGAAGCGGCCGATCTCGAACGCCGCGCGGTCCGCGTCGGCAGGCTTCCGGAAGGGCCGGGCGGCGCCGGATCGCGACGTTCCGACCTGCGGCTTCTGGACCGGCTGACCCGGCGCGAGATCGACGTGCTCCATCACCTCGACGCCGGGCTGTCGAACCTCGAAATCGCCCGCGCGATGTTCGTTTCCGAAGATGCGGTGAAGTACCACCTGAAGAACATCTACGCGAAGCTGGCGGTCGGCAGCCGCTTGCAGGCGATCGCCACCGCACGCGAGCTGAAGCTGATCCGCTAGCGGCTCCGATCGGGCCCCGCCAGCGGATGGCGGAAAGCTCAGCCGCGCGACGACTCGGTCTTGGCGCCTTCGGTCAGCAGCTTCGGCGGCGCATCCAGGTGGAAGGCGTTGAAGGTCTTCGACTGATCGTTGGTGAGGCCGCTGCTCATCGGCTCCGGCGGGTTCCACGGACGGGCATTCGGCGCGCCGCCATCGACCCGGATGCAGGAACCGGTGATGTAGGCGGCGGCCGGCGACAGCAGGAAGGTGATCGCGGCGGAAATCTCGGCGACGTTGCCATAGCGCTGCGCCGGCACCGACGGCGGGTACTTGAGGATGTCTTCCTGCACGTTCGGCTCGTAGGTGTCGAAGCCGCTGCTGGCGATGCCGCCCGGCGCCACGCAGTTGACCCGCACGCCCGAATGCGCCCATTCGGAAGCGGCCGTCTGGCTCAATGTCCACATGCCGCCGCGCGCCGCGCCGGAGTGGCCGTACTGGAACCAGCCGCCCCAGATGTCGGCGATCATGTTCACGATCGCGCCGCCGTGCTGCTTCATCCAGCGGTTGTAGACCTCGCGCATCACCATGAAGCCGCCGAACAGGTTGAGGCGCACCACGGCCTCGAAACCCTTGCTGCTGATCTGGTCGAGCGGCTGCCGGTACTGGCCGCCGGCATTGTTGACCAGACTGTCGATCCTGCCGTGCCTGGCGATGACGGCATCGACCAGTTCGATCACCTGTGCCTCGACCCGGATATCGCAGGGATGACAGCTGGCGGTGCCGCCGGCGGCGGCAATCTCCGCGGCAACCTGTTCGAGCTTGGCGCCGTCACGGCCGACCAGCGCCACCGTCGCGCCGAGCGCGGCAAGTTCGTGCGCGGTGCAACGGCCGATGCCGCTGCCGCCGCCGGTGACGACGGCGACATGACCCTGGAACAGGTTGGGGCGGAACACCGATTGATAGGACATGGGCAGTTGGCGAAATGGAAACAGGGGCGGCGATCATCGGGCCGGTGCATGGCAACCAGGCGGCTCGGCAAACCGTAGAGCCAGATCGTAAAATGCGTTTTTGCATTATTCAATTATTTATTATTGCGAACCGACGGGCGGCTGACCATCGGGGTTCTTGTTGTTACCGTTAATGCATTAACGTGTAAAGCGTTATTGCGTAGCGAATCCGTTTCGCCCCCTTTCTTCGACGAGCCGCCGATCCGACGATGAAGATGCGAGAGCTGGAACGCCGTACCGGCGTCAGCAGGCAGATGGTCCAGTTCTATCTGGCGCACGGGCTGCTGCCGGAACCGGCGCGACCCAGGCCGAACGTTGCCGATTACGGCGAGGAGCACGTCCGGGCAATCGAAGCGGTCCGCCGGCTGCAGATCGATGGCCGGTTGCGGATCCAGGAGATCAAGCAGGCGCTGGCGGATGGCGGCACGCCAGCGCGTGGCGATGCCGCGCTGCTGCCGCATCTGGACCAGCTGTTTGCCTTGCGCGCCGGCATCGACGGGCAGCTGATGGCGCTCAAGTCCCTGGAGGAGCGCAACCCGCACGCCAGGGTCGATGCCGAAGCACTGCAACGGGTCGGGGCGATCGAACTGAAGCGGCAGAAGGGGCAATGGTTCCTGTCGCGTCTCGATGCCCAGATCGTCGATCACTGGGCCGACATGCGTGCCGCCGGCTTCACCGAGGCGGAAGGCTTCGATGCCGGCATCGTCGCTTCGCATGTCGAAGCAGCGGCAGCGCTGGCCGACAAGGAAGTCGACATCTTCATGACCCGCAGCCGCCCGGATCGGACGATGGAGCAGAAGGCGGCGATGGCCGACGCCGGCAGCAAGGTGATGCTCAAGCTGTTCACCTTGCTGCGCATGAAAGCCACCGTTGCCGCGTTCAGGCGAATCGGCTCCTAGCCCACCGCACCGGTGAGTTCGCATCCTGATGGGCGCGCGCATGGGGATGCCATGCAAGGAAGAAAGCGCGGCAACAGTGGTTCTATTGCGAGCATTTCTGACGCCGCAGTGCGCCCAGGGCGCACTCCAGCGGGGGGTGGAATCTCATGGGTGCGGTGGACTGGCCGGTCAGCCGATCAGCTGCTGCCGCAGGGCGATCGCCACCGCATGGGCCCGATCGGCGGCGCCGAGCTTTTCGTAGACCTTCTTGAGGTGGGACTTCACCGTTTCCTCGGTGATCGACAGGGTCTTGGCGATCGCCTTGTTGCTCAGGCCGTCGGCGAGGGCTTCGAGGATGTGCATTTCACGGACCGACAGGGCGCCGCGATCGTCGGCGGTGCGGGCGTCCTGCACCAGACGCTTGAGCAGCGGCATGGTGATTTCGGCCTGCAGGTAGGCGCCACCATTGGCGATCGAGCGGACGGCGCGCAGCAGATCGCTGCTCGAGGCGCTCTTCAGCAGGTAGCCGCGGGCGCCGGCATTCATCGTGCTCCAGACATAGCCGGGGTTGTCGTACATGGTGAACACGATGATCTTGGTTTCCGGGTGCGCGGCGATGATTTCGGCGATCGCGCTCATGCCGCTCTGGCCCGGCATCTTCAGGTCGATGACGACGATCTCCGGATACGGCTGCAGCGCTTCCATGCTGCGGATGCCGCTCTGCGCATCGCCGGCCTGACCGACGACGGTGATGTCGCTTTCCTGGTCGAGCATCCGGGCGATGCCCTGGCGCAGCACGTGGTGATCGTCGATCAGGAAGACGCGGGTCGCGGCCGTCACGATCCGCTCCCCGGCAGCCGCACTTCGATCCGCGTGCCGCGCCGGCCCTGCCCGGCCTCGACGATCAGCCGGCCACCCGCCGCCTCGGCGCGTTCGCGCATCGTCATCAGGCCGTAGTGGCCGATCGGCACCCGCTCGGGATCGAAGCCGAGGCCGTCGTCGCTGATGCTCAGCACGACCTGGCCAAGCCGGGCTTCGAGCACGACCTCGACGCTCGACGCCTGGGCATGCTTCTGGATGTTCAGCAGCGCTTCCTGCAGCAGCCGGAACAGCATCGCGTCCTGCCGCGAGCGCCAGTCGCGCAGCCGCGGATCGATGCGGCAGCTGAGCCGGTACGGCGCGATCTCCGAATGCCGGGCAAGGTGCTCGCTGGCCGCCTCGAAGAAGCCCAGCTCGTCGAGCACCGTCGGCCGCAGCTCGTTCATGATCGAGCGGACATCGTGGTTGCAGGCGCGCACCGTGACTTCCAGCTCGCCGAGCTTTTCGCGCAGCGCATCGCGGTCATCGAGCCCGGCGATGCATTGCTCCAGCCCCTGGCGCAGGCCGAACAGGTGGCCGCTCATGCGATCGTGCAGTTCGCCGGAGATGTTGCGCCGCTCCTCCTCCTGGACCTGGGCAAAGCGGTGCAGCACCGCCTGGTAGCGCTCGCCGGACTCGCGCAGGCTGCGCGCGTGTTCGAGGATCAGGCTGGCGTGCTCGCGCGCCCAGTCGGCGAGGATCGCGCCCATGAAGCCGGCGAAGCCGAGCAGGAAGAACTGGGTAGTCAGCATCAGCCAGGTCTCGCGGCCGGCATCGCCGCTGTACAGCGGCTCGGCGAAGAAGATCAGCACGGTGACGAAGCAGTTGAAGCAGGCGATGCCGATCGATTCGAGCACGCCGAAGCGGATCGCGACCGACATCTGGGTGAAGTAGAAGAACGGGTAGAGGATCGAATCGATGCCGCCGGTGAACAGGCAGATCATGCCGGCCAGCACCGGATCGCCGAAGGTGGTGATCACCGCGGTGCGCCGGATGTTGCCAGTCCGCCCGGCTTCGCGGTGCGCCCACAGGCCGTAGACCACGCCGGCCGCGTAGACCGCCCAGACCGGCGTCAGGCCGAGCGCGTAGCCGTGTCCGCGCAGCACCACGAACCAGCCGATCAGGCCGATGTTGCGCAGCCAGCGGATGTCCTTCTCGGCACGCCGCAGGCGCTGCTCGTCGTGTCCGGCTTCGACCCACTGCGGCGTCCGGTCGAGCCATGGCAGATCGGGCGAGGCGGTCCAGGGACGGGTCATGACGGTCACCGGCAACACGAGGGGGCGCCAGCATACCCCGAGGCGATTCCGCCTCGGCACGGCGGCCGGGCAAGGTCCGGCGCTAGAGTTTCAGGCCGCTCTGGCGCTCGAAATCGGCGAGATCGAAGTAATCGCTGAAGCGCACGATCCGGCCGTTGCGAACCTCGAACACACCGGTCACCGGCAGCACGACGCGAGTGCCATTGCGCATCACGAAGCGGTCGACGCGCTCGGCGATCACCAGCCCCGGCGCGGCCGCAAGGGTGACGACATCGAGGCTCGCAGCCTCGAAGGCTTCGAGGAAGGCGACGAAGATCTGGCGGATGCCGGCGATCCCCGTGATCGGCGCGACCGGCACGTTGTGGTAGACCGCGTCGGCGGCGAAGTAGCCGCACAGCGCATCGATGTCGCGGCCGGTCCAGGCACCGAGAAAGTCGCGGACCAGGCGTTCTGAAGCGTCCTGGGCATCGGGGTTGGCGTTCATGTGCGACTCCAGATGAATCCGGTTCGGAAGGGATGCCCGGCCTACTGGGCGATGAAGCCGCCATCGACCGCCAGACAATGGCCGGTGACGAAGCTCGATTGATCCGAGGCCAGCCAGAGGGCGGCGCCGGCGATGTCTTCAGGGGTGGCGATCCGCTTCATCGGATTCATCGCCATCAGCGCTTCGCGCAGGCCCGGCTGATCGCTGGCCAGCGCATCGAGCATCGCCGTATCGACCATGCCGGGGCACAGCGCGTTGACCCGGATGCCCTGGGCCGCCACGTTCAGCGCGGTGGATTTCACCAGGCCGACCACCGCATGCTTGCTGGCGACATAGGCGGCGAGGCCCGGCGCGCCGATCAGCCCGGCCACCGAGGCGGTGGCGACGATCACGCCCGAGCCGCGCGACAGCATCGCCGGCAGCGCGGCCTTGATGGTCCGGAACGCACCCATCAGGTTGACCTCGACCACCTGGGCGAAGGCGGCTTCCGGGCATTCCCAGACCTCCACCGGCGTGCCGAGAATGCCGGCATTGGCGAACACCACCTGCGGCGCGCCGAAGGCGGCTGCGCCGGTGGCGAACAGGGTGTCGAGGTCGGCCTGCCGGCGCACGTCGCAGCTCGCCGACACCGTCGGCGCGCCGATCCCGGCGAGCAGCGCGACGGTGTCCGCCAGCCCTGCGGCAGCGATATCGCCGACGACCAGCCTGGCCCCGGCACGGCCGGCCGCCAGCGCGATCGCCCGGCCGATGCCGGAGGCCGCGCCGGTGACCAGCACGGTCCGGCCGGCAAACCCGGTGCTCACGATTGCGACCCGCCGGATTTGCGGATGAAGCCGTAGTACTGGTTCGACGGCTTGCCGCCGGCCGCCCGGTATTCGGCCTTGGCCTGGGCCAGCAGGTCGCTGCGCCAGGGCTGCTCGGCCATCTCCTGGTGCAGATTGAACAGGCTGGCGGCATTGCCGGCGAGGATCGCCGACTTGACCTTGCCATCGGCCGCGCCCAGCGCCGCGTAGCCGTGGGCCTTCTGCATCGCCTGCGGGATCTCGATGCGCCGGAACGCCTCGATCTGCCACTGCGGCGAGCCGTACCAGACCGAGTCGGTGCCCCAGACCACGTGGTCCGCGCCCATGCCCTTGATCAGCGTGCCGAGCACGGCTGCCGCGAGCTTGGGATGGGTCACCGCGCAGCTGCCGAAGGTGGTGCCCAGTTCGGCGAAGACATTGCCGACGCCGAACTTCGCCGGCACTTCGGCCAGCTGCGTCACCCAGTCGATCTGGCCGGTCTTGTCGAACTCGGCGAGCACCGGGTCCGGGCTCGACAGGAAGTTGCGGAAGCCCGAGTGGTAGATCACGAACTTCAGGCCCGGCCAGTCCTTCGCCGCCTTGCCGACATCGTCGACCATGGCGTGCCGCCAGTGGGTCATGGTCCGCTGGTAGTCGTCCGGCAGCAGGCCCTTGTGGATGCAGACGGTGCGGATGCCCGACTTCATCATCTTCTCGTAGGCCGGATACATCAGCTTTTCGTCGTCGAGGCGCCAGGGGTACTGGGAGTTCTCGAACGGATCGCCGAGCGTGTAGCCCTTCCAGCCATCAGGCTTGTACAGCTCGATGGCCTTGTCGATCTCTTCGAGCCAGCCTTTCTGGCCGGGCGCCATGACGCTGTGGCAGAGCATGCGCCGCGAGCCCGCGGCCTCGTTGACCAGCCGGCGCGCCTGTTCCAGCCCGGCATTGCCGACGATCACGTTGTCGCCCTGCTCGGACGGCGCGGCGCTGACCAGGCCGATGGTGGTGTCGCTGTCGAAATACACCTCCTTCAGGAAGTGATCGAACTTGTAGCGTTCGATGCTGACGCCTTCGCGCGCCATCACCGGATTCCAGTTCTTGGCGTATTCGCCGAGCGCCAGCACGATGGTCTTCTTGTAGTCGTCACGGACGAAATGCAGCTGCACGTCGATGATCGGCTGATCGCGCAGCCGGGTGCGCAGCGCCTCGGCGACATCCGGGTCCAGCGCCGCGGCATCGGCATCGTTGAAATAGCTGCCGAACACCGTGTTCATCGCCAGGAACGCCGCACTCATGCCGGCGCCGCTGCGCAGGAAATCGCGACGGCTGACCCCGAGCCTGCGGCTGTGGGCAGCGGCCAGCAGGCCGAGTTCGTGCTCGACTCTTTTCTGCTGTCCGGTCTGCGCGATCGGCAGGAACTCGCCGTTGGAAATCATCCGGGTCGGCACCGGCCAACCGGTCTTGCCATCGTCCAGCGACGTCAGTTCGCTGATCTGCCTGTCATCGAGCCACATGCGCTTCCCCGTTCGCGGATGACCACGGCCGGCACCGGACCGGTGCCCGCCACGTGTCCATCTCGGCGGCAAGCATGTTGGCCACCGCGGGTCGTCGGTATCACGCGGCTGAGGGGTTGCCTCGACTCGTTCGGGGGGCCGCCGCACGCGGCTCGCCGGGCCTACCCGGCCCGCTTCCTCACCCGGTACTCGACCTGCCCGCGCTTCAGCTTGAGCAGGCGCGCGGCCGCCGAGACATTGCCGTCGGTCTGCGCCAGCGCGGTATCGAGCAGCAGCTGTTCGATGTCCTCGAACGACGGCAACGCCTGCAGCAGCTCCATCGCCAGACGGCCGCGTGCATCGGCGGGCGTGTCCGCTGCGGTCGAAGCGCCCGTGCTCGGCAAGGCTTCGGCTTCCGCCCCGGCCGATGGCACCAGCGCGCCGTGGGCGCTGACGTTGAACGACGACGGCCGCAGCTTTTCGCCGCCGGCGAACAGATGCTGGACGTCGATCGCGCCGTGGTCTTCGGCAAGGATCACCGCGCGCTGGACCATGTTTTCCAGCTCGCGGACATTGCCCGGCCAGTCGTAGTCCCAGAGCGCATCCCAGGCGCGCGGCGTCAGGCCGGTGATCCGCTTGGCGAAACGCTGTGCGTAGCGATCGAGGAACACCGACACCAGCAGCGGAATGTCCTCGCGACGCTCGCGCAGCGGCGGAATCTCGATCGGAAACACGTTGAGGCGATAGAACAGGTCGGTGCGGAAACGGCCGGCTTCCATCTCCGCGCGCAGGTCGCGATTGGCGGCGGCGACCAGCCGGACATCGACCCGGATCGTCCGCGTGCCGCCGACCCGCTCGATCTCGCGCTCCTGGATCGCGCGCAGCAGCTTGCCCTGCGCCGGCAGCGGCAGGCTGGCGATCTCGTCGAGAAACAAGGTGCCGCCGTCGGCGCGCTCGAAGCGGCCAGGCCGGGCCTGGTCGGCACCGGTATAGGCACCGCGCTCGACCCCGAACAGCTCGGCCTCGACCAGATCGGGTGGGATCGCCGCGCAGTTGATCGCCACGATCGGCCTGGCCGCCCGCGCGCTGACCGCGTGCAGCGCGCGGGCGAAGCATTCCTTGCCGACGCCGCTCTCGCCCCTGAACAGCACGGTGGAATCGGTCGGCGCGACGCGGCGCACCAGGTGGGCCACGGCATTGAAGCCGGCCGAGGCGCCGACGAAACCTTCCAGATTGGTCACCGGCCCGGTCGCGGCGCGGCCGGCGGCCAGCGGGCCCGACGAGGGGCCGGCATCGGCGCCCCGGGCCGATGCCGCCCGTACCGGCGCGCCGACGAAGCTTTCGACCTGCAGGAAGCTCACTTCCGCCTCGGTGAGGTCGTCCCAGGCGGCCAGCGGCTTGCCGATCACCCGGCAGCGGGCGTGGCCCATCGCCACGCATTCGACCTCGCGCCAGTAGATCGGAATACCGGTGACGGCGGTGCAGTAGCCATCGGCATAACCGCGCATCACCCAGCAGGCCGCTTCGCCGGACAGGCCATGCTGTTCCAGATGGGCCTCGGCTTCCCAGGGTGCGGCCCACAGGAAATCGCCCCAGAACTCGCCCTTCTCGGGATCGAAGCGCATCGCGTCGATCGGCAGGGTGCGGACGAAGCCCTCGGTCTCGCGCAGCCGCGGGCCGATCGCCAGCGTGTAGGTGAGGTCATCGCCGTACAGCGCGCGCATCCGCTCGCCGTCCTCGAAGCCCTGGCGGTAGCCGAGGCGGGTCATCAGCTCGCGGGTCGGCCCGAAGCCGAGGCGGGTGATCAGCTCGCGGCGCATCTCGGCGAACGGCTGGGCGTGCATCAGCAGCATGCGCTGGCCGAACAGCTGGATGTGGCCGGCATCCGGCGAGAAGCGCAGATGCTCGCCGACCGTGCGCGACAGCCGCTCGGCGGTCTGCTCGGCGCGGCTGGCGCCGTCGATGCCGGCCACCGGTGCGGCTGCGGCGGGGGACTTCCTGCGGGCGGGCATCGGCAGAACCTCGGTCGGCGTCGGACTGGCCGAGGATGTTTCTTCATTTGCAAAATCACAATGGCGGACGAATCCGTCTTTTTCGGAATACAGGCTTGCCGGCAGCACCAGCATCAGCGCGCTGATCCGAAAAATTCCAATGAGGGCAATCGTTTGTCGAACCGGACCTGGGCTGGCAAAGACTTTGCTCCTTACCTGGGGTGACCGGGCACGATTGCGCCATTTCCGGCAAGGCCACGGTCAGCCTCGCGAAGACGAGGCAACCCACCATGAGAACCCGATCCGCGAGGAGGAGAAAACCGATGGATGCATCCGCAGCCGATGACCGCAGCAGCCGCCGTTCCGCCATTCATGACGCCGTGGTCGTCGGCGCCGGCTTCGCCGGCATCTACGCGCTGTACCGGCTGCGCAAGGCCGGCCTCGCGGCGATCGGCTTCGAGGCCGGCGAAGGCGTCGGCGGCACCTGGTACTGGAACCGCTATCCGGGTGCCGCCTGCGATTTCGAGAGCATCGAGTACTCGTACTCGTTCGACGAGGCGCTGCAGCAGGAATGGAAGTGGACGACGCGGATGGCCCGGCAGCCGGAAATCCTCGCTTATCTGAACCACGTCACCGATCGCTACGACCTGCGCCGGGACATCCAGTTCGGCACCCGCGTGGTGGCCGCCCACTTCGATGACGCAACGCGCCTGTGGACGGTCAGCAGTGACCGAGGCCATCGGGTCACGGCCCGCCATGTGGTGATGGCCACCGGCTGCCTGTCGACACCGAAGCCGATCGAATATCCCGGCGCCGACCGCTTCAAGGGCCAGATCCTGCGCACCGCGTTCTGGCCGAAGGAAGAAGTGGATTTCCGCGGCAAGCGGGTCGGCGTCGTCGGCACCGGTTCGTCGGCGATCCAGGCGATCCCGATCATCGCCGAGGCCGCCGCCCACCTGACCGTGTTCCAGCGCACGCCGAACTTCAGCATCCCGGCCGGCAACGGTCCCCTGAGCGACGACGAAGCGGCGCGGCAAAAGGCCGGCTACGCCGACCTGCGCGCCCGTGAATGGGATTCCGACGTCGGCATCTGCGCCAAGCTGGCACCGGAAACCCGCAGGGCGCTGGACTGCACGGCGGAGGAACGCGAGGCCGAGTACGAGAAGCGCTGGGCCGCCGGCGGCCTGTATTTCTACTGCAGCTTCGTCGACCTGCTGGTCGACAAGTCGGCCAACCAGACGCTCACCGAATTCGCCCAGCGCAAGATACGCGCGAAGATCAAGGAGCCGGCGCTCGCCGAGCTGCTGGTGCCGAAGGACTATCCGTTCGGCGCCAAGCGCATCTGCGCCGACAGCGGCTATTACGAGACCTACAACCGCGACAACGTGACGCTGGTCGATGTGAAGTCGACGCCGATCCGCGAGATCACCCCGGACGGGCTCAAGGTCGGCGACACGGTGCATGCGCTGGACATGATCATCTTCGCGACCGGCTTCGACGCGATGACCGGCACCCTGCTCAACATCGACATCCGCGGCCGGGGCGGCAAGCGCTTCAGCGAGCACTGGCAGGACGGCCCGCGCAGCCTGTACGGGATCATGCCGTCAGGCTTCCCGAACCTGTACATCACCACCGGGCCCGGCAGCCCGTCGGTGCTCTACAACATGGTGCTCGGCAACGAGTACCACGTGAACTGGATCATGGACTGCATCGCGCATCTGGCCCGCACCGGCCACCAGACGATCGAAGCGAAGCCCGATCCGGAAAGCGCCTGGCGCGAGACCGTCAACGCGATCGGCAAGATGACCCTGTTCGGCGAGGCGAGCAGCTGGTACATGGGCGACAACGTGCCTGGCAAGCCGCGGGTGATCCTGCCCTACCTCGGCGGCTTCCGGTCCTACAAGCAGGCCTGCGATGCGGAGGCCGCGAGCGGCTATCCAAACTTCGAGATCGCCTGAGTGTCGCGACGTCGGGCGGCGGCCGCCATCCGGCGACCGCCGCCCGACGCCACGATCCGCCGCAGCGCGCCGCCATGTCCTTCGCCCTTCCTCCTCGCGGTATCCCGCCGCTGATCGAAGCGCTGACGCCGAAGGAGCACGAAATCCTGGTGCTGCTCTGCAACGGCCTGTCGAACCGCGAGATCGCCCGCCGCGCCGGCATTTCGGTCGACGGCGTCAAATGGCACCTGCGCAACCTCTACGGAAAGCTCGGCGCAGTCCGCCGCACGCAGGCGGAGGCGATCGCCGTGCATCTCGATCTGGTGCGCCCCGCCTGGCTGCTGCGCGGCAACGGCCGGGGCGACTGGACCATCGCCGCCGTCTGAAGCCTCGGACGTGCGGCGGAGACGTCGGGCGGACGGTCGGTCTGGCGCACCACCAGTCTCTTGGACATTCGCTCACCGCGACGGCCGATGATTCGGCGGAGCCTTCCGCTCGTCACCTGCAGGGGATCCGCTGGACACGCGCAGGCCAGGACGGGGGCCGGCCGCTGCCCGAACTCGACTCCGCGACTTCGCGTTTCACGCCGGCGCCTGTCGGGTCTGGTTCAGCAAGGCGGTCGCGACGGCAGGCTGGGCGCCCAGTCCGACCAGCACCGCGGCGAAGCAGGTCTCCCAGGCGTGCTGCGCCGCTTCGACGCTCTGGAAGACCTGCTCCATCTCCAGCCCGACCTGTCCGTGCACGGCCGTCCAGAACACCATCAGGCCATCGCGAGGTTCGGCAACCGTCAGGCTGCCTTCGGCGATGCAGCGCCCGACCGCCACGACGCAGTACTCGAACAGATCGCGAATGCCATGCGGCGTATCGTGCGCCAGCGACAGCCGGCCGCTCGCCAGCGCCACCCGGTACAGATCGCGATTCTCCAGCGAGATCGAGCGGTAGCGATTCGACATGCGGACGAAGTCGTGCAGCGCATCGTCGGTCACCGGCACCGCGCGCAGCGCATCGGCGAAACGGATCACGAACTCGTCGGCGGTGGCCTCGATCAGTTCGTCCTTGCCGGCGAAGTGGCTGTACAGCGACATCGTCGAGGTGCCGAGATCGCGGGCCAGCCGCCGCACCGTCAGTGCGCCCGCACCTTCGGTGGCGACGATGTGCGCGGCGATTTCCAGCATGCGGCCACGGCCGAGCAATGCGTTGACAGACCTCATAACAGTGTTACAGCTTCCATAACACTGTTATAAAACGCCGACACCATGCCGTGATCGGCCCGTTCATCTGGTGCTGGTTCGAGGAGTTGCTGATGACATTCGTGATCGCGTCGCCCTGCATTGCCGACTATTCCTGTCTGGAGGCCTGTCCGGTCGAAGCCATCGGGCCATCGCCGGACAGCGCCGAATTCCTGCGTGCCGAGCAGTTGTACATCGATCCGGCGCGCTGCATCGACTGCGAAGCCTGCGTCGAAGCCTGCCCGGTCGGCGCAATCTTCCCGGCGGCCAGTATCCCCGAACGCTGGAAATCGGCGATCGCCATCAACGCGGCTCACTACGCGGAGCACCGTCATGTCTGAGTCCCGCCCGCTACGCGTCGCCATTATCGGTTCCGGACCGGCCGGCATGTATGCCGCGTCGCATCTGCTCGGCTCGCCGACCGGCACCTGGCTGAACGGCCGCATGGTCCATCTGGCGAATCGGCCGATCGAAGTCGATGTCCTCGACCGGCTGCCGACGCCCTGGGGCCTGGTGCGCGGGGGCGTGGCGCCCGATCACCCGGAAAAGAAGCAGATTGCCGAGGTGTTCGAGCGGGTCGCGAGCCGTCCGGAATTCCGCTTCTTCGGCCATGTCGAGGTCGGCAGCACGGTGTCGGTCGCCGAACTGGCGGGCTGCTACGACGCGCTGCTGTTCGCCCACGGTGCCGCCGGCGACCGGCGCCTCGGCATCCCGGGCGAAGACCTGGCCGGCTGCTCGGCGGCCCGTGAATTCGTCGCCTGGTACAACGGCCACCCGGATGCCAGCGCGCTGCGCTTCGACTTGAACCACGAGCGGGTGGTAGTGATCGGCAACGGCAATGTCGCACTCGACGTCGCCCGCATCCTGACCCGGGCACCGGAACCGCTCGCGCGCACTGACATCGCCGATCACGCGCTGGCGGCGTTGCGGGCCAGCCGGGTTCGCGAAGTGGTCATCGTCGGCCGTCGCGGGCCGCTGGATGCGGCCTTCAACAGCCCGGAACTCGAAGAACTGGGGGAACTTGACGGCGTCGACCTGATCGTCGATCCGCAGCAGTTGCCCGATCTGGATCCGGCTCGCGCCGCCGGCGCCGATCCGACCACGCTGCGCAAGCTCGAACTGCTGCATCGCTACGCCGCGCGTCCGGCCCGGCCCGGGGCACGCCGGATCGTGTTCCGCTTCCGGGAATCCCCGGTGGCAGTGCTCGGCGACGAGCAGCAGGTTCGCGGCATTCGTCTGGCAACCCATTCGCCGGGCGGTGCAGCGAAGGCCGGGACGACCATCGACCTCGACGCCGGGCTGGTGCTGCGCGCGATCGGCTATGCCGGCGTGGCGCTGCCGGGCCTGCCGTTCAATGAGACCGAGCGGCGCATTCCGAATCAGGACGGACGGATCATCAACGACGACGGCGTGCTGCCCGGCCACTACGTCGCCGGTTGGGCGCGGCGCGGGCCGAGCGGCATCATCGGCAGCAATCGCCGCTGCGCCCGTGACGCGGTGCGGATGCTGATCGAGGATGCCGAGCGTGGCCTGATCGGTCAGAAGTCTGTGGCGAATCGCGACGAGGTCGCGCGTCTGCTCGCAGCGCGGCAGTCGCGGCTGGTGAGCTATCGCGGCTGGCGGGCCATCGATCACGCTGAACGGCGAGCCGGGGCGGCAGCCGGCCGACCCAGAGTCAAGCAGGTCAGCTTCTCGACCCTGCTGGACACCGCCGAGGCCGGCACGCGCTCCGGGCCGGTGCCGATCGAGGCAGCCCGGCGTTCCGCGCACAAGCTCGACGCGATCATCGTCGGCTCCGGCCTCGGCGGCCTGTCGACGGCCGCCTGCCTCGCTGCGGCAGGCAAGTCGGTGCTGGTGCTGGAGCAGCACGAGATTGTCGGCGGCTGCTCGCAGACTTTCCGGCGCAAGGGCATCTGGGAGTTCGATTGCGGTGTCCATTACGTCGGCGGCTGCGTGCCGGGCTCGGACGGCACGATTCCGACCGTGCTGCGCGGCCTCGGTGTCGAGGACCGGATCGCCTGGTCGAAGCTCGACGACGCCGGCATGGATACCGTGCACTTTCCCGATCACCAGTTCCGGGTGCCGACCAGCTGGGAAGGCCTGACCGACAACCTGCGCCGCTGCTTCCCGGCCGATGCCGATGGCTTGACGAAATGCGTGGCCGAGATGCGCCGGATCGGTGAAGGCGCGGACCGGATCAACGATGTGCCGCACTCGGTAGGGGTCGTGCTGCCGCTGCTGAAGCGGCCACTGGAAGCGCTGGCGATCGCGCGCGGCCTGGAATTCCCGATCGGCCACCTGTTCGACCGCTGCAAGCTCGGACTCGAAGCACGCGCCGCACTGCTGGCGCTGGTGCACCTGCACAACACGCCGCCGTCGCGGACGCCGGCACTGCTCGTTGCGGTACTGCTGCGCCACTACTTCAAGGCCGGCGCGTATTTCCCAACCCAGGGCGGCCAGGTGCTGGCGGCGAATCTGGTCGAAGTGATTCGCGCCCATGGCGGCAGCGTGCGAACCAAGACCCGCGTGCAGTCGATCGATGTCGACGCCGGCCGCGTGCAGGGCGTGACCCTGACCGATGGCGAACGCCTGCGCGCCGAGATCGTGGTCAGCAATGCCGATGCCCATCGCACCTTCCAGAACCTGATCGATCCGCGCCATCTGCGCCGAAGCACCGTCGAGCGGATCAAGCGCTTCCGGCGGCCGCATTCGATCTTTTCGATGTACCTCGGCGCCGACATCGACCTGTCGCGCACGCGGCCGGCCACCAACTTCGTCCTGCACGACCGCTACGACATCCAGACCACCTACGACCTGCTCGACCGCGGCCAGTGGGACCCGAAGGGCTGGCTGGCGATCAGCTCGCCGACCCTGAAGACCGGCGGCGTCCGGCACTACGGCCCGGCCGGTTACAGCGCCATCGAGATGTTCACGGCTGTGCCGGCCGAGTACGACTTCTGGGGCGGTGGCGATCCGATGGCGGGCACCGGCTACAAGTGGTCATCGGTCTACCGCGAGCGCAAGGCCGAGATCGAGGGCGTGCTGCTGGAACGCACGCTGCGGGCGTTGCCGGAACTGCGCGGCCATGTGGTCTGGCAGGAATCGGCGACACCGCTGACCCATGAGCGCTTCACCTTGTCGCGGATGCCGTACGGCCCGGAGAACGCGAAGGACCAGATCGGGCCGTTCCGTCGCCTGGCCGTCACCACCGAGATCGGCGGGCTCTACCTGGCCGGCGCGTCGACCGCCTTCCTGTACGGTGTCGCCTTCACCCTGCGCGGCGGCGTCGGCACTGCCTCGGCGATCCTCGGTCGCGACCTGTTCCGGGAATTCCATCGAGGCGAGGTACTGGCCGACCGCTCGGCACTGCCGATCCACGATCCCGACTGGGATCCGTTCCAGGCTTGCCGTGGGCATTCACGTTCCCGGGATGACGATCATTCGACGACGGATGCGGCTGCGGCCTGAACGACGGCACGACAGCTTTCAACGCCTCGCGCTCACCGAACGACGACGGCGCATCCCGCTCGCCTTGCAGCGGAACATCGTCTGCACGCCGGCACGATCGCGCAGGCCCGGCGCGCTGGCATCGAGACCGGGTGACGGCTGGATGCGCGGCTTCGCGGCGATCAGCGGCGATCAGCGGATCGTGATCATCATCCTCGGCCGCCAGACCGCGAGGACGATATTGGCGATGCAGATGCCGATGAGCACCAGCAAGGTGTTGCGCTCCGCCGTCAGCAGGTTCGCGAGCAGCGACGGGTCAGCCGTTGCCGCCAGCAGGTCCTCCTTCCTGCGGCTTGCGCCGACGGTCAGCAAGGTGGCTTCGAACAGCGACACGCCGAGCAGCGCCTTGACCCAGGCCCAGCCGGCATCGTGGAACCCGCGTGTCGCGGCGATCGACAGCAGGCCGGTGAGCAGGATGGCGGCAAGAGAGGGGACCAGGACGAGCCGCGCGATGGCGTCGAAGCTCTCGCGCGCCGCCACGAAACTTTCGGAGGGGCCGCCCCGGAAGGCGACATTGATGACGAGGCACGCCGCCAGTCCGCCCCCCAGACCGAGTGCCCCCACTTCGTGCAGCGCCTTCAGGCTGCGCCGCCAGAACCGGACTGTATCCACCCCTTTTCTCCCCTGCCTCGATGATGCCGGGCGCGCTCGCCGCTCGACATCCATCGTGCCTGAAGAAGCGTGCTTCGCCCTACGCCAGTTGTACGCCGCTCGGACAAACTGTCGGTATCGCCTGTCTGGCTGTCTGTCTGGCTGCACGATGCAACGCCGACGCGTCTGATCGACGGAGACGGTATCCGTGTCGCTCGGAACCTGAATTCAGGCACAAACTCAGGCACAAAAATCCGAAACGGCCGCAGCGCTCAAATCAGTAGGCAAAAAAAAGCCCCTGTTTTCAGGGGCTTTTCCACCGTTGTATGGTGGCCGAGGACGGAATCGAACCGCCGACACGGGGATTTTCAACGGCGCCACACGGGAGGCTTAAATCCCCATTTCCCCCGCTGCGCGCACGACCGAAACATCGACCAGTTCGCACTTACCCACGCAGATTCCGCCCGCCTACGGCCCTGATTGCTTGACCCTTCGCGCCCGAAAATTTTTTTCGACAGGGAGGAAGACGTGACGAAATCAGCGGCATTTTGCGCAACCAGCGGGCACCGGACATGGGACGAAGCCGTGGCGAAGTGGCAGCGCGAGCGGGGCGACCGGTCTGCGGAATCAGTACGCCGGGAGAACGCCTTGCTGCGGTTCGCCGCCCCGTACTTGTCCGGTCGCGCGCTGGATTCGATTCGGCGGGCAGACCTGGAATTGATGCGCGACGCGAAGTTGGCCGCCGGGGCGTCGCCACGGACGGCGAACTATCTGTCGCAGGCCGTCACGGCGATCATGCGCGCCGCAGTCCGGTGGGAGTGGACCGACCGGGCGCCGCAGCTGGAAGCCTTGCGCAACCCGCCACCGCGCGAGGTGTTCTTGTCGGATGAGCAGGCAAGCGACTTGCTTTCGGGCCTGCCCGGCCATCTGTCGGACCTCGCCGAGTTCTGCCTCGAAACCGGTTTACGGCAGGGGAACGCGAAGCGGCTGGAATGGCGTCAGGTGGACTTCGGCCGCAACCGGGTGACGCTATCGGCCGGCGAGATGAAAAATCGATCGCCGCTTATGGTCCCTTTGACGCCGCGCGCCGCTGCGATGCTGCTGCGGCTGCGCGGGCGCCATCCGCGCTTCGTGTTCACCTACAAGGGGCGCCCGATACTGCAGCCGACGAATACCGCGTGGTACGCGGCGCTTGAGCGCTTGGGGCTGTCCGGGGTGCGCTTTCACGACCTCCGCCACACCTGGGCGAGTTGGCACATGGAGGAAGGGACCGACGCGCTGGTCTTGCAGAAGCTGGGCGGGTGGAAGACCGCACAGATGGTCAGCCGGTATACGCACCTTGCCGACCGAGCCGCGCAAGCGGCAGTCGCACAGTTCGGCCGCAGGAGGCGATGACGGCGCGCGCCGGGCGCTACGTCCGGCGCTTCGGACCAAACAGTTCGGCATGCCCGCCGATGCGGTGCAGCCGTACAAGACCCGGCGACCGCGTGTAGATCACGACGATGTCGCCAGACAGGTGACATTCGAGATATCCGGACCAGTTCACGGCTCGCTTTTCCAGCGGGTGTTCATTGTAGGCAGCCGGCAGCGCGGGCAGCGATGCAAGATCTTCAAACAGGGCTTCCGCGTCCGCGCGATCGAACTCCGGATGCTTTCGGACTTTCCCGTAGTCCCGCTTGAAACGGGGCGAGAATTCGAGATCGTTCGCTAGCTTTCGAGCCATGCCGTAGCAGCCTTTGCCGACTTGAACCGCTTGCCCTTGCCCGCCCGGAACTCGCGTTCGGACTCACGCACGACGGCCGGCGTCTGGGCCAACGGCACAGGCTTGGCAGCCGCCGCCTTCGGCCTGGCTTTCGACTTCGCAGCGCCGGCCGCTTCGGCCAGCTCGATCACCGCACGGATAGCCGCCTCGCGCCGGGTCTGGCCGGTGATGGCCTTGGCGCGCTCGATCAGGGATTCGGGGATGTTCATGGTCGACATGGGGCGGGCTCGATCGGCGGACGGCCGATTCTACCGCCGCTCCGACGTCACTTGCGCCGACGTGCAGCGGCGGCGCGCGCGGCTTTCATGCGCACGGCGAACGCGGCGCCGGCATTGCCCTTGGCTTTCGACGTGGACGCCTTGGCGGGCTTGCGCCGGGCCTTCGGCGCCGCCTTTCGGGCCGCCTTCGCGGCGGCCTTGCGCTGGGCCTTGCGCGGCCTGCTGCGCTTCGCTGGCGCGCGCTCCGGGGCTTTGACGGCCGTCGGCCGGCCCGACCCGGGGACGAGGTGCCCGAGGGTCACCAGCTCGCCGCCGATGCGTTCCATCAATTCGATGCGTTCGCCGGACTTGAGCATCTTGCACAGCCGGGCGTCGGCCTTGGTCAGCATCATGGTTTTCATGTCGGGGATCTTCAGGGGGTGGGCGGGCTGGCGGCCGTGCGCCACAGCAGCAGGCCGAACGCGCCGGCAAGGGCGGCGGCCCGCCATTGCTTGCGATCGGATACGGCGAGGTAGAAAGCAGCCGATGCGGCGATGTTTATGCCGATGGATTGCGCCGCCGTCGACCGCGCCGGGGTGGCGTTTATCCAAGCGCGCGGGGCGATGGCCGGGAGGTTCATGGCCGGGGCCGGTCGGTCACAGCCGTGGCGCGCGCCTGGCTGATTTCAACGGCGGTGATCCGCAGTTCGAGGCCGGTGATCCTGGCCTCCGCGCGACGCACGTCGTCGACAATGCCGGCGACGCCGGCAAGGTCGTTGCGCAGTTGCCGAACGTCATTGAAGGTCATGCCGGACAGCCATGCCAGCATCGACAGTAGCAGCGTGGCAGCAATCGACAGGGCGCGCAGCAACAGGGGGTTCAGCGGGTGCGGGGCGACAGTCATGACGTTGGTGCGGATCGGCGGAGGATGGGAACGTATTGGCTGCGTTGCGGCGAGGCTTTGAGCGGCAGGCGGAAGGCGGTGCGGCCGGCGGACGGGGCGATGGCTTTCACTTGCGCCCGGGCGGGCAGCGCAGCGGGCGTGGCAGCCGGCACGATCGCGGCCGTCATGCCCGAGCCGGCGGGCGTGGACTTGCCGCCGCAGTCGGCGCAGGGCGCAGCAGCAGCGGCGGCGCGCTTGCGCCAGTACCAGACGCCGGCAGCAGCAGCGAGCGCGGCGGCGACCAGGACGGGGTTCGGTTTCATCGCGGGGTCACCTTGGTGACGTACTCGGCGCGGGCTTCGCCTGGCGCGTAGGGGTTAGCCGTGGCGTTCAGGGACTTCAGGGCCGCCTCCCTGCCGCTGACCAGATAGCGGGCGAAGGTCGGCACGTCACAGGCGAACGAGGCGTCCCATCGGCTGCCACGCTGGATCGCGGCGGCACACTTGGAGGCAGTTGGCCGGGGAATGCCGATGGCATCGCTGATGCCAAGTACAAAACCCTTCGGCAGCTCGACAGCGGCCTTGCCGGCCGATTCTCCGGCGCCTTGTGCGCCGCGCCACAGCAGATAGGCGACGCCAGCGAGGCCGGCAGCCGTGGCGATGCCAATGACGTGCTTGCTGCTCATGCGAGGAACAGGGCGCGTTCGTCCGCCCGGCGACGGGCAAGGCCGGCGCTTGACACCTTCGCGCCGGTTTTCGGATCGGTGATCTTTGACCAGGCGGCGAACTGATCGGCCGCGCCGCGCCAGTCACCGGATCGCAGCTTTGCAGCCAGCGTTGACGCCGTGAACGACCCGCTGCCAATGTTGAAGGCCAGCGACACCAGCGCGGCGCGTTGCGAGGCAGTCAGCGGCAGGCGCAGGCCGTCGACCACGGCGACGAACCGGGCCACGTCCTGCGCGAACAGGGCGTCGACAACGGCGGCCGGCGCGGGGTTGCTGCGGGTGTACTGGCGCAGGCCGGCATCCGCCGAAGTCAGCCGATGACCGATGCCGAACGTATCGTGCCCGGCCTGATCCTTGTAGACGTACGGCACACGGCCTTCGTGCCGCTCAATGGTCGACCGGACGAGATCCATGCCGTCAGCTCCGGACCGGCGCGACAGCACCGGCAGCGCGAAAGCCGACGCGCGGCGCGGCCATAGCGCGAGCGCGGCCAGCGCCACCGCCGCCACGCCGATCAGCTTGCGAGTGTCCATGGCTCACGCTCACGGATGGGCGTACGGATGAACGATGGAGAACTGTTCATACCGCACTTGCGTCTTGTCGCCGGCCGGGTTGTCTCGATTGTCGACGTTGCCGACCCCGGTATCCGGCGAGTGGTAGGCGCCAGCGCTGAACCGAACCGGCGTGCCAGCCCAGCCCGTGGCGAGCTGCGGCCCCTCGCCCTCGGCATAGTCGCCCTGCAGCGTCGTCGCCGCGCCATTGACGATGATCACGAGCTTGTCGCCGGCATAGCGGATGTCGTAGGCGATCGTATCGCCGAGCAGCACGCCGGTCTTGACGATGTAAGTCACCGCGTTCGCGCTGCTGGTGTCGGCACGCGACCGATAGACCTTCGCCTCGACCCGGTTGCTCGACTTGCGCCAGACCATCAAAACGAACGGTGGAGAGCCCTGCCCGTGAATCTGCGCGAACGTGACTTGCCCGCTGTTCGCCGCGCAGGCATCGACGATGCACTGACCCACGAAGCGCCCGCCAATGCCGCTGTCCCAATCACTGCCTTGCGCGCCTGGGCCGCTGTAGCGCTCGACCAGCTCCGATCGCGTGTGCTCGCTGTTGCTGCTGCGCGGATTGGTATTGGCGGTGTTCGGCGGCTGCGGTGTCGTCGTCGCGCCGTTGCTTGGCGCGACGAACACGATGGCGTCCGCGTTGTCGAGGTAGAAGAACTCGGATCCGTAGGCCGACAGCGGCGCATTGGTCGACGCGCTCACGACCGCTGCGGCATCGGACACATAGACGCCCGACGCGGTGAACGTGCGCGGCGGCCCGGCGCCGACCACAGCGACGGGCAAGGTCAGGTCGAAGCCGCCGAGCGGATAGACGCTCGCCGGAGCGCGCCACATGACCGGCGCCGCGTGCACGCTGGACAGCCGGTGATAAACCAGCTCACCGGCGCCCTGAAACTTGTCCGCCGTGTCGAACAATTGCAGCCCGGTCCGGAACTGGAACGAGTAGCCGGCGGCCCACTGCGGCGCATAGTCCCACGCCATCAGCTGCTGCACCTTGTCGGCGCCGTATGGCCAGGCCGAACCGGTCAGGTTGCCGGTCGCGATTTCGAGCGTCGCGACGCCATCGACGACGCGCACCCGATAGCCGAACTTCGCGCCGCGCGCGACCTTGAGCACCGCGTCGCCGTCGTGTTGAGTCGTGCCCGCGTAAGGCCCGGCCGACAACGGCACATTGTTGGGATCGTGACGGACGCGGCCGAAGATGCTGACCGTCGTCGCGCCGGCCTCGGCAGCGACGTGCAGCGCGAATGGGACCACGCTGGATTCCAGCGCGCGGAACTGGCAGATGACCATCTGCGATGGCCCGCTGTCTTCGGCGACCGGCTCGCCGAAACGAGTAGGCTGCACGAGGCCGGAATGCTCATGCGTCCCCGGCATCGTCCAGCCCGTTGCATTGCTGCCGAGCGTCAGTTGCTCGCGCACCTGGCACGCGATGGAGCCGGATGCGCTCGACCGGCCGTTGCCGCTGATCGGCACATAGAAAATGGTCGCGTTCTTCGGATACGGGAGCGTCGATGGCTCGACACCGACCGCGCGCGCGTTGAACGGATTGAAAAAGTACCGGCTCGCGTAGTCGGCGCCCGACGCCGTTGGAAGACGCGTGTGCGCGATGGTGTCAGCAGTGCCGAGCGCCGGAGCCACGGCGGCCGACGATATCGGCAAGGTCAGTTGACCGTACGCCCCCCAGTTGACCAGCGAGGTGGCGCCATTGAAGACCAGCGGCGGCAGGGCGATATCGATGTACTGCGAAGCATCTTCGTAGATCGCGCAATCGACGACCGACGCCGAACACGCGGCGTCGACCTGGCTATTCGCGACCGACACCGTGATGTCGTTCGGCGCGCTCGATAACGTGCCCTCCAGCGTGCGCCCGCCGGCAGTCTGACCGCGGACGATCATCAGCGACCGGGACCGCACCGCCGTCGCGAGCGCGCCGAAGCGCACGAGAAAGCTGGCCGACCATCCCCGATCGGTCTGCGCCGTCGTGCCGGTCGACACCACGTCGGTCGCGAGCAGCGAACCGTTCGCGCGGACTTCGATGCTGAGATTGTTGCCCAGCGTCGCGGCCTGGGACTGCAGACCCGCGACCTCGATCCGCCAACACGACCCCGGACGCACCAGACCCGCGACGGCCGCAGAGAACACCTGAAAGACCGCAGCGGACGACGACGGGCCGTTGACCCTTGCCGACAGCACGAAGCGCGGCGTCTTGCTGGCCATCGACAAGCTGTCGGCCAGAATCTGCGCGGTCTGCGCGGCCGACACTGCAGCACTTCCGGCCGCGTCGGCGGCATCTTCGCTGGTCTCGGCACTCGCCGCCGATGCGCTCGAGGACGTGGCCGCCGACTCGGCAGCCGTCCGCGCCGTGACAGCCGCTGCGCGGGCCGTATCGGCCGCCGCCGCCGACGTGGCCGCGTTGCCGGCGGAGTTCGCAGCAGCAGTGCTCGCAGCGCCCGCCGAAGCCGACGCACTCGACGCCGATCCGCTCGCCGACTCGGC
>PNMW01000085.1 GCA_013823855.1 Lysobacteraceae bacterium
CGCGCCTTACTTCGAGGACTTGAACATCTGCAGCATGCGTTCGGTCACCACGTAGCCGCCGGCGGCATTGCCTGCACCCAGCAGCACGCCGAGGAAGCCGATGACCTGCTCGGTGACCGTGGTCGCATTGAGCAGCGCGAACAGGGCGCCGACGACGACGATGCCGTGCACGAAGTTGGAACCCGACATCAGCGGCGTGTGCAGGATCGACGGCACCCGGCCGATGATCTCGTAGCCGGTGAAGGCGGCAAGCATGAAGATGTACAGCGCGATGAATCCGGTCAGCATGTTCTGTCCCCTTTGATGAGTCTCGTCGGGTCGTCCCCGGCGAAACCTAGTTGCCTTTCGATTGGACCGGCCCGGCCATCCGCGGCCGGGCGTCAGGACTAACCCTCGACCGCCTTCCTGGCCGCTTCGTTCTTGATTTCGCCGGCGTGCGTCAGGCAGCTCTTGGCGATGATCTCGTCGTTCCAGTCCAGTGCGACCGCCTTGTCCTTGAGGAACAGCTCGATCAGGTTGTACTGGTTCTTGGCGTACAGCTCGCTGGCGTGTTCGCCGAGCAGGCTCGGCACGTTCAGCGGCGCGACGATCGACACCTGGCCGACCTGGGTGGTCTCGCCGGGCACGGTGTATTCGGTGTTGCCGCCGCCTTCTGCCGCGAGATCGATGATCACCGCGCCGGCCTTCATGCCGTCGACCTGGGCCTTGGAAATCAGCTTCGGGCTCGGACGGCCCGGGATCGCGGCCGTGGTGATGATGATGTCGGCCGCCTGGATGTGCTTGGTGACCACCGAGGCGATCTTGGCCTTTTCCTCGTCGGTCAGTTCGCGGGCATAGCCGCCCTGGCCCCGGGCATCGACACCGGTGTCGATGAACTTGGCACCGAGCGATTCGACCTGCTCCTTCACTTCCGGACGCACGTCATAGCCTTCGACACGGGCGCCGATGCGGCGCGCCGTGGCGATCGCCGACAGGCCGGCGACACCGACGCCCATCACCAGCACCGTGCCCGGCTTGATCGAGCCGGTGGCGAAGGTGGTCATCGGCATCATCCGGGCGATGCTGGTGGCGCCGAGCAGGGCGCCGTAGTAGCCGGCGAGCGCGGCCTGCGACGACAGCGCGTCCATCGACTGCGCGCGGGTGATGCGCGGCACCAGTTCCATCGCGAAGCAGGTGATCTTCCTGTCGCGCAGGACCTTGACCAGCTCCGGTTCCTTGTGGGCGTAGACGAACGACAGCAGGATCGCGCCTTCCTTCATCGCGCCGACCGTCTCCACAGTCGGCGGCTGCACGGCCAGCACGAGGTCGGCATCGGATACCAGCCCTTGCGGGTTGGCGGCGAAGGAAACCGTCTTGAACGCCGAATCCGGCAGTTTCACGGCATCGCCCGCCGACGACTGCATGTGCAGTTCGGCGCCGAGCTTGACCAGCTTGTCGGCGACGACGGGAACCAGCGCGACCCGGCGTTCGTTGGCGCGGGTTTCCTTCAGCACGGCAATTTTCACCGGCATCGACACTTCCTCAAGGCTTAAGGTCACTGGGATCGAGACAGCGCAGCCAGCGGTCGATCGGCGACCGTTCCGGATGCGTTCTGCCTTCAACGGCGCGGATAAGGCCTGCAACACGTCGTGAAGCGAGGCGAAGTCTAGCCCAAGGGGTCGGCCTTCACAGCAATTTAATGCTTCACCCCTGGTTGTTTTGTGGTCGCGGGAACGACGGTCGCGCCGGTCGTCAAGGGGCAATACCGGCCGTTCTGCATCCATCACCGACCCGCGGGCGTAAGGCGCAGGGTCAGGTTCGGAAGCTCGGGCCGCACCACTACAACAACACGGAGATCCCCATGCTGCTGAAGAGAAACGCGTCCCTGCTGGCGCTTGCGGCCTGCGCCGCCAGCCTGTCAGCCCAGGCGTCGAGCCACCGAGAAGCCCCGTTCATTGCCCAGAACCCGAGCGTCGACGGTACCGACTTCTACATGTTCAACAGCTACGAACCGGGCCGGGCCGGGTTCGTCACCCTCATCGCCAACTACAACCCGCTGCAGGATGCCTACGGCGGCCCGAACTACTTCGCGCTGAACCCGCAGGCCTTGTACGAGATCCACGTCGACAACAATGCCGACGCGGTCGAGGACCTGACCTTCCAGTTCCGCTTCAGCAACAACTTCCAGCGCATCGTGCTGGACACCGGCGCCGGCCGCAACCTGTCGATCCCGCTGATCAACCTGCCGCCGACGGCTGCGACCACGCCGACCCTGAACCGCACCGAGACCTACACGCTGAGCCTGGTCCGCGGCCCGCGCCGCGGTGCCAACGTGCAGACGGTCAGCAATGCCAGCGGCGGCGGCACGGTGTTCACCAAGCCGGTCGACAACATCGGCACCAAGTCGATTCCCGACTACGCCGCCTACGCGCGGCAATTCATCTACAGCATCAACATCCCGAGCTGCGCCACGCCGGGTCGGGTCTTCGTCGGCCAGCGTCGCGAAGGCTTCGCCGTCAACCTCGGCGAGGTATTCGACCTGGTGAACCTGAACCCGCTGGGCGGCCGCGACGTCAAGGGCAGCGCCACCGCTGACAAGAACATCACCACCCTGGCGCTGGAAGTGCCGGTCGCCTGCCTCACGGCCTCGGCCACGCAGCCGATCATCGGCGCCTGGACCACCGCATCGCTACGGCAGGCGCGGGTGCTGAACCCGGCACCGCAGGGTCCGACCACGTCGAGCCCGTCGACGGCGCCGCGCAGCTTCGGCCCCGAAGTCGCCGGTGGCGCCTGGACCCAGGTGTCGCGTCTCGGATCGCCGCTGGTCAACGAGGTGGTGATCGGCATCGACGACAAGGACCGCTTCAACGCCTCCGAGCCGAAGAACGACGCCCAGTTCGCCGACTACGTCACCCATCCGACCCTGCCAGTACTGCTCAACGTGCTGTTCGGCACGGCGGCCAATGTGCCGACAGCGCCGCGTGGCGACATCGTGGCTGCCTTCCTGACCGGTGTCGCCAACGTCAACCAGCCGGCCGGCGTGGTCGCCTCGGAAATGCTGCGCCTGAACACGGCGATCGCGGCGACGCCGGCAGCCGCCCAGGTCAACGTCGGTGCGGCGCTGTGCTTCACCCCGGCCGGCGAACTGCTGCTGACCAACCCGGGCTGCGATCCGGCCGGCTTCCCGAACGGCCGCCGTCCGGGTGACGACGTGGTCGACATCGAGCTATCGGTGGTCGAGGGCTTCCTGCTCGGCGCCAACAATCCGAACCGCACCGCCGATGGTGCCTATCAGGTCTATACCGACGGCACGATCCAGGACGCGTCGCAGTTCGACACCGTGTTCCCGTATCTGCTGCCGCCGCTGCCGGGCTCGCCGAACGGCGGCAACGGCATCGTCGATCCGGTGTCGACGGCCTCGGTCCGTCGCTGATCACCGCGCGAGGATCCCGACCATGAACAAGACCCTGATCGCCCTGCTGCTGGCGACCAGCGTGCTCGCCGCCTGCGATGGCGGCAATGACACGCCGGTCACGCCTCCGCCACCGCCGCCGCCGGGCCCGACCGGCCCCGCCGGCCCGGCACTTGCCGACGTTGTCCTCGGCCTGTTCCGGACCACCAGCGAAACGGCGCTGCCGATCGACATCAATGATCTTGATATCGACGACACCAGTGAAGAACCGACCCTGTACGACAGCCTGCTGATCTGATCCGGCGAACCCCGCCGTGACGAAAAAGCCCCGCGACCTGCGGGGCTTTTTCGTGGTCCGGCCGCGGCTCAGTGGGTGACCGGCTTGCGCCCGTCCTGCACGGCCGGCGGCAGTGCCGGCGCGGCGCCGGCCGGCTTGAACGACCAGGCGAAGCTGACCTTGGCGTTGCCGGCGAACTGGCCCTGCACCGTGTAGTCGCCGTCGAGCGGCGCGTTGAGCGGCAGGGTGACGGCGGCCTTGAAGCTGTCGGCCGGCGTGGCGCGCAGCTTTTCGCTGGTCCAGTTCAGCACTTCGAACGGCGGCGGCAGCGGCACCGATTCGGTCGGCATCGCCAGGCCGCTGCGGCTCATCACCGAGGTGCCGGGCGGCGATGGCAGGAACAGGTTCTCGACGAACACGCCGCCGTGCAGCGTGTCGACGGTGACGATGTATTTCTCGCAGAGGGTCTTCTGGTCGTCCTCGCTGCCGGCGGTGTCGGCGGTGCGGCTCAACGCGTACGGTTCGAGCTTCTTCTTGTCGCGATCGAAGGCGCGCGTGCCCTTGACCTGCACGTCGTACTTGACGCGGATCGCGATCGGGCAATTGGCGTAGCCGAAGAAGTACAGGTAGCGCGGCACGTCGGCGATGCCCGGCGCGGCGAGGAACTCCTCCAGCTCGTCGCGGCTATTGGCCCTCATCGCGTTGAGCGCGGCCAGCCGCTCGACCGCTCGGTTGTTGCACTCGTAGCTGTCGAAACAGAACACCCCGGCCTTCTGGTAGCGCTCGGCGAGCGCCTCGGCGGCCTCGACGCTGTCCGGCAGCTTGCCGCCATTGATCGCCTTCAGCGCGTTCAGGCCGCGGCGCGCGTAGTACTGCGGCTTGATTTCCAGCCGCTGCGCCTGATCGAGATCGAGCAGGTTGTCGCTGTACAGCACGCCGTCGGAGCGCAGCGAGGTGCGTACGACGTATTCCTGCCGGGTGCTCGCCTCGGTGGCCTGCGCGCCGTTCTTCCAGCTCTGCTGGCCGTCGACCGTCAGCCGGAACTCGAACACCCGTTCGAGGGCTTTCGGCGGCAGCGGCGCCGGCTTCGCAGCAGCCGGGGCAGCGCCCAGCGGGGTGGCGGTCAGCACCAGCACGGTGGCTGCAATCAGGCTGTGGCGCATGGTGGCGGCGGGCTCGGATCGCGAAGGGTCAGGGAGCAGCGGTGCCGGCTGCCGGGGCAGCCGGTGTCGGTGCGCTTGCGGGGGCGGACTTCGGTCGGGCCAGGCTCAAGGCCACCCGGAAGCCGAGGCCGTCGCTGTAGTTGCTGGCCGGGTCGGCATCGCGGTTCGACAGCCGCAGCGACGTCGAGCCATTGCCCCAGCCGCCGCCGCGATTGACCCGCTTGGCGCAGGTGCCGTCGCTGCCCGGCTCCAGCCAGGCGCGGCCGTCGGTCGGGGCGCCGGTGTAATCGGGATGCCAGCAGTCCTCGACCCACTCCCAGACGTTGCCCTGCATGTCGTGCACGCCCCAGGCATTGGGCGGGAAGCTGCCGACCGGCGCGGTCTGCGCGAAGCCGTCGTTGCAGGTGATCGCCCAGTACAGCTCGGGGAAGCGCTCGCGGGCGCTCTGGTCGAGGGCGTTGGCGTACTGGCAGGTCACGGTGTCGACCTGGCCCCAGTTCCATGTGAAGTTGGCGGTGGCGCTGGCGCGCGCCGCGTATTCCCACTCGGCTTCGGTCGGCAGCCGGTATGGCCGGCCGGTACGGACCTTCAGCCAGGCGACATAGGCCTTGGCCTGATGCCAGGACACGCCGACCACCGGATGGCGCGCGCCGGCCTCGCCCGCTGCCGGCTGCACCTGCGCTTCGCTGCAGGCGCCGGCCTCGACGCAGGCCTGGTACTCGCCGCGGGTGATTTCGTAGCGGCCGATCGCGAACGGCGCGATGGTGACGTCGTGGATCGGCCGTTCGTAGGGCTGGCCGCTGCCGATGGCATCGCCCATCGCGTAGCGGCCGCCGCGGAACGAGGTCATTTCCGGCGTGTCCGGGCAGTGCCGGAAATAGCTGATGCGGCGATCGGCGGAACGCGTGCGGGTGGTGCTGCAGCCGGCGGCCGATGCCTCGTCGCCAGCGGCGGCTGCCGTCTTGGCCGGTACGGGTGCCGGTGCGACCGGGGCAGCGTCGGCGCTGGCGATCAGCATCAGCAGGGCGGACGGGATCAATGCGGTGAGCAGGCGGGTCACGGGGTGAACTCGATCTCGATGGAGCCATCGGCGGTCTTGGCCTCGATCAGCGACAGCGGCTGGCTTTTCCAGATCGCCTTGCGCACCGACTCTTCGAGGTCGTACTCGCCGCACTTGTTCAGGAACTCGACGCCGATGATCCGGCCGCCGGCCCGATAGTCGATCCGGATCAGGCACCTGAAGTTCCGTGGCCGCCGGGCTGGCGGCAGCCAGTTGTCGCGGAAGCGGCCGATCAGCGACTCCTCCGGGGTTTCCACCGGCGGCACCGGCGGTGCCGGCGTCGGCGTCTGGGTCGAGGCGCCGGCCGGCTTCGCCGGTGCCGGCTGCGGCTTGGTCGCCGGTTGCGGGGTGGTCTTCGGCTTGGCCGGAACCGGGGTCGGCAGCAGGGTCGGCGCCGGCACCAGCTTGGCGATTTCCTTCGGCGGGGTCGGCGGCTTCGGCGTCGGCAGGCTCGGCGGCACGACCACCTTCGGTGCCGGCACCGGCGATGGTGGCGCCATCACGATCTGGATCGACTTCGGCAGGTTCGAGGCCGGCGCGCCGCGCTGCGGTGCCCGGAAACTGGTGATCAGCAGGCCGATCAGCAGCGCATGGACGGCCAGCGACGAGGTCGCGCTCCACCAGCGCGACGGCTCGTCGCCGTGATGGCTGCGGGTTGAAGTGCTCACACGCGTGCGCCGTTCAGGATCGGGGGCGGACCGGACGGTCGGCGGGCTCGGCGCGGCCGGCGCCGACCGTGACCGCGCAACCCCCGCACACCGATCCCGGCCGCGTCCGCGCGCGCTGCGCATGCGCGGCCGACGGGGCAACGGGAGGCCGAACCGCGATGGCGGCGAGGCGGGGGCGGGCGGGGCGAGCGATCATCGGACTCCTCATGTCGTGAGCTCAGTTTTGTGCAGCGAGCCTACAACAGATGCGGTCCGGCTTCCGGCGCCGACCCCCGATCGAAAGTCTGGCCGGTGCTGCTGACGAATGCCGCTGCCGGTGTCAGCCGCGCAGCGCTTCCAGCGTCTCCCAGCGCGCGTAGGCCGTGGCCAGTTCCTCGTCGACCTGGGCCAGCCGCTTCTGGGTGGCGACCACCTTGTCGCGCGGGCCGGAGTAGAACGCCGGATCGCTGACGGCTAGGCTCAGCTTCTGCTGCTCGGCCTCCAGCTTCTCGATCTTCTTCGGCAGCTGATCGAGTTCCTGCTTGTCCTTGCCGCTCAGCCCGCCGGCCGGCTTCGACAGCACTTTTGCCGGCGCCGATTCGACCCGCTTCACGTCCGGGCGCACGGCGGTGAAGGTCGGTTCCTTGCGCTGGCGCAGCCAGTCGTCATAGCCGCCGATGTACTCGCCGATTCGGCCGCCACCCTCGTAGACGAAGGTGCGGGTGACGACGTTGTTCAGGAAGGCGCGGTCATGGCTGACCATCAGCACGGTGCCGGCGTAGTCGGTCAGCAGCTCTTCGAGCAGATCGAGGGTTTCGACATCGAGATCGTTGGTCGGCTCGTCGAGCACCAGCAGGTTCGACGGTTCGGCGAACAGCCGGGCCAGCAGCAGACGCGAGCGTTCGCCGCCGCTCAGTGCCTTGACCGGCGACCGGGCGCGGTCCGGCGTGAACAGGAAGTTCTGCAGATAGCTCATGACGTGCATCTGCTTGCCGTCGATGGTCACGTAATCCTTGCCGCCGCCGATGTTCTCGAACACCGGCTTGGACTCGTCGAGCGCGGCCCGGAGCTGGTCGAAGTAGGCGACTTCCAGCTTGGTGCCGATGCGCACCGTGCCCGAATCCGGTTCCAGCTTGCCGAGCAGCAGGTTCAGCAGCGTGGTCTTGCCGGCGCCGTTCGGGCCGATGATGCCGATCTTGTCGCCGCGGACGATGGTGGTCGAAAAGTTCTTGACGATGGTCCGCTCGCCGCGCGCGAAAGCGATGTTCTTCGCTTCGGCGACCAGCTTGCCGCTCTTCTCGGCTTCCTGCAGCACCAGCTTGGCTTCGCCCGGCAGGTTGCGGCGGGCTTCGCTGTCGCGGCGCAGCTGCTTCAGACGCTCGACGCGGCCCTGGTCGCGGGTGCGCCGCGCCTGGATGCCCTTGCGGATCCAGACCTCTTCCTGGGCCAGCTTCTTGTCGAACAGCGCGTTGCTCTGTTCCTCGATGCGCAGCGCCTCTTCCTTGCGCACCAGGTATTCGTCGTAGGTGCCCGGCCAGCTGCGCAGGATGCCGCGGTCGAGCTCGATGATCCGCGTCGCCAGGCGGCGCAGGAAGGCGCGGTCATGGGTGACGAACAGCAGCGTGCCCGGCCACGAAGCGAGGAAGTCTTCGAGCCAGGTGATCGAATCGATATCGAGATGGTTGGTCGGCTCGTCGAGCAGCAGCACGTCCGGCTCGGCGACCAGCGCGCGGGCCAGCAGGCAGCGGCGCTTCAGACCTCCGGAGAGGGCCGCGAATTCGGTGTCCGGCGGCAGCTGCAGGCGCTCGCACATCGCCTGCACCTTGGAATCGATGGTCCAGCCGTCGAGCGCTTCCAGCGCGCTCTGGACCTTGCCGAGCTTGTCCATGTTGTCCGGCTCGTGGACCAGCAGGTGGTGGTATTCGGCGACCAGCCGGCCGGCGCGGCCCAGGCCGTCGGCCACCACTTCGAACACCGAGCCTTCGACGCCCTTGGGCACGTCCTGCGGCAGTTCGGTGATTCGCAGGCCCTGCGAACGGACCAGTTCGCCGGAGTCGATCGCGACGTCGCCGCTCAGCACCTTCATCAGGGTCGACTTGCCGGTGCCGTTGCGGCCGACCAGGCACAGCCGTTCGCCGGGTTCGAGCGTGAAATTCACCTGGTCGAGCAACACGGTGTTGCCGAGGTTCAGGTTCACGTTCTTGAAGCTGATCAGCATGGAAGCACGGCTCGAAGCGGAGATCGGAGCGGGATTGTACGGGGCCGCAGGCGGGGCGATCCGGAATCGCTGCGGCATCACCCTGCAGGGCTGGGCCGTACTGCGCCCGACGGGCATTCGCGACTAATCTGCAAACCTCTACTGGACTGCCCCCTTCGCGTCGCGCCGACCGGCGTCACGCCCGCCGACATGACGCTCTACAAGCGCTACGCAGACGAACTCGCGCACCTGATCGCCCAGGGCACGCTGCGCGTAGACGAGCGCCTGCCGTCGGTGCGCGAGGCCAGCCGGCGGCGCGGCCTCAGCGAGATGACCGTGCTGCGCGCCTACCACCGCCTGGAAGCGCGCGGCCTGATCGTGGCGCGACCGCGCTCCGGCTATTTCGTCCAGGCCCAGCGGCAGCGGCTGCTGCCGAAGCCGCAGCTGTCGGCGCCGCCGCCGCTGGCGACGGCGGTCGACAAGGGCGAGCAGATCCACGCGCTGCTGTCGGCGATCCGCCAGCCGCGGATCGTGCCGCTGGGCTCGGCGTTTCCCAGTCCGCGGCTGCTGCCGCTGAAGGCGCTGCACGGCGCGCTGAACCGCAGCGTGCGGCGGCTCGATCCACTGCGGACGGTGATCGACCTGTCGCCCGGTAATCCGGAACTGCGGCGGCTGATCGCGCTGCGCTATCGCGGCGACGGCATCGCCATCGATGCCGACGATCTGGTGATCACCGACGGCGCGCTGGAAGCGCTGAACCTGTGCCTGCAGGCGGTGACCCGGCCGGGCGACACGGTGATCCTGGAATCGCCGACTTTCTACGCCGCGCTGCAGGCGCTGGAACGCCTGCACCTGAAAGCCGTGGAAGTGCCGACCGATCCGGAAACCGGCATCGATCTCGATGCCCTCGACACCGCTGTCCGCCGTCACCGGCCGGCAGCCGTCTGGCTGATGACCAGCTTCCAGAACCCGCTCGGCGCCTCCGTGCCGGAATGGCGCCGGCAGGCGCTGGTGCAGCTGCTGGCCGGCCACGGCGTGCCGCTGATCGAGGACGACGTCTACGGCGAGCTGTACTACGGCGCCACCCGGCCGAAGCCGGCCAAGGCCTGCGATGCCGAAGGCCTGGTGCTGCATTGCGCCTCGTTCTCGAAGTGCCTGGCACCGGGCTACCGGATCGGCTGGGCGGCCCCGGGGCGCTGGACCGCGGCGGTCGAACGACTGAAGCTCGGCAGCAGCCTGTCGGCGGCGGTGCCGTCGCAGCTGGCGCTGGTCGACTACCTCGCGGGCGGCAACTACAGCCGTCACCTGCGCCAGCTGCGCGACACGCTGAGCAGCGCGCGCGACGCGATGATCGAGGCGATCCAGCTGCACTTTCCGCCCGGCACCCGGGTCACCCGGCCGGACGGCGGCTACTTCCTGTGGCTGGAACTGCCGGGCGACATCGATACCCGGGCGCTGCAGCAGGCGGCACTGGCGCGCGACATCAGCCTGGCGCCGGGCGCGCTGTTCTCGGCGCGCGAGGATTTCCGCCATTGCCTGCGCATCAACTACGGCCACCCGGACGATCCGCGGGTGCTGCCGGCGATCGCCACGCTGGGCGCCCTGCTCGCCGGCTGAAGGCGCGCGGTCAGAGGAAGCGCAGTGCCAGCTGGGCGGCGGCGACGAACAGTCCGACGACGACGCCGGTCAGCAGGAAGCCGACGGCCACGAACTGCAGCGGCCGGCCGAGCGTGAAGTCGCGCAGCCGGTTGCGGTGGCTCTGCACGCCGAAGAACGACCAGGCCACGCTCTGCACCACCTGCAGCAGGCTGAGGCCCTGGGTCGGTGCCGGGGGCGGCTTGGAAACGGCGGGGCTGGACATCGAACGCGCTCCTTCTGGGACGAGGCCTGCAGCTTCCGCTCGCGGCGGCAGCCAGCCAAGCACCAGATCGGCCGCGAAAATCGAGGACAGGCCGGCGCCGCCGCTGTCCTGCATCTGCAGCCGGCAACTGCCGGTACCGATGGCCGGCGCGATGCTGCACCATGGCGGCCCGCCCGAAGCTCAAGTCCGTCCCGCTGATGCGCTGCCCCGACCGCCGACCCCGTTCCGCATCCCGCTGGCTGGCCGCAGCGGCCTTGCTGCTGCTCAGCCTGCCCGCCGCCATGCCGCTGCGGGCCGACGAGGCCGCGCCGCCGGCCGACTGGGGCGACCGCCTCAAGGCCTGCGCCGCCTGTCATGGCGACGAGGGCCGCACGGTCGGCGACGACTACTACCCGTCGATTGCCGGCAAGCCGGCGCGCTACCTGTACAACCAGCTGGTCAGCTTCCGCGATGGCCGCCGCCAGCACCGGGTGATGGCCTCGATGCTCGGCGTGCTGTCGGACCGCTACCTCGGCGAGATCGCCACCTGGTACGCCGCCCAGCCGCACGCGAAGCAGCCGGCGTTCGAGGGCGCGACCGCCGGACAGCTGGCGATCGGCGAACGGCTGACCGTGGCCGGCGATTCCAGCCGCAACATCCCGCCGTGCCAGGACTGCCACGGCGAGCGGCTGACCGGCGTGCAGCCGTCGATTCCCGGACTCCGGGGTCTGCCGAGCCGTTATCTCGACGCCCAGATCAGCGCCTGGAAGCAGGGCCAGCGGCAGGCGGCGGCACCCGATTGCATGGGCAGGATCGCCCGCAGCCTGACGGCCGCCGAAATCACCGCGATCAGCGCCTGGCTGGCCAGCCAGCCGTATCCGGCGGACGCGCAGCCGGCCGGCCGCCTGCCGCACGATGAACTCCCGATCGACTGCGGCGGGGTGCTGCCATGAACCTGCGCCGCTTTGTGGTGATGGGCGGCGCGGTGTTCTGCGCCTTCCTGTTCTCGGTCTGGCTGAACCGGCCGGATCTCGATCTCGACCCGATCGCGCCGCCGAATCTCGCCTCGGCCACCACCGAGCAGGTGCGCGCCGGCGAATACCTGGTCCGGGTCGGCAACTGCGCCGGCTGCCACACCGCCCGGGGCGGCGTGCCGTTCGCCGGCGGCCGGCCGATCGAGACGCCGTTCGGCGCCGTCTACTCCAGCAACCTGACGCCGCATGACGACACCGGCCTCGGACGCTGGACCGATGCCGAGTTCTACCGGGCGATGCGCCATGGCCGCTCGAAGGACGATCGCTGGCTGTCGCCGGTGTTCCCGTACACCAGCTACACGAACCTGACCCGCGCCGATTCCGACGCCATCTTCGCGTGGCTGCGGGCGCTGCCGCCGGTCAACCAGGCGCAGCCGGAATCGACCCTGCGCTCGCCGTACGAACTGCAGCTGGCGACCCGGGTCTGGCGCGCGCTGTACTTCAAGCCGGCCAGCGACGCCGCGATCGCGGCGATGGATCGCGGCCAGTATCTGGTCGAAGGCCTCGGCCACTGCGCCGCCTGCCACACGCCGCGCGACCGCTTCGGCGGGCCGGTCGCCGCCAGCGCCTACATGGGCGGCGAGATCGCCGGACTGGGCTGGGACGCGCTGCCACTGGCCGGCATCGACGACGCCGGCGACCCGGAAGGCCTGGAACTGGCGGCCTTGCTGAAGACCGGCATCCACTCGCGCGGCGCAGTCGCCGGGCCGATGGCCGAGGTGGTGTTCAACAGCCTGCAGCACCTGCGCGACGACGACATCGCGGCGATCGTCAGCTACCTGCGCCGCCTGCCGAAGGCCGAAGCGCCGGCCGCGCCGCGGGTGCCCAGGGTGTCGGACGACGAACGCGCCGCGCTGCGCAAGCGCGGTGCCGTGGTCTACGGCGAGCACTGCGCCGACTGCCACGGCGATGACGGCGAAGGCCAGCCGCGCCAGTACCCGGCGCTGGCCGGCAGCCGCCTGGTCACCGCGGCCTCGGCGACCAACGCGCTGCGCCTGACGCTCGATGGCGGCTTCCCGCCATCGACCGACGGCAACCCGTATCCGTACGGCATGCCGCCGTTCAGCCACAGCCTGTCGCGGCCGGACCTCGCCGCGGTGCTCACCTACATCCGCAGCGAATGGGGCAACGACGCGCCGGCGGTGTCGGTGGTCGAGGTCGAACGCCGCTGAGCCGGCGCCGCGCCGCACCCCTACAATCGAGGCCAGACCCAGCAGGCCGGGCCGACGTCCAGCGGATGTCGTCACCGGCTCCGGCCGCGCAAGGAGAGCGGCGCCCGATGACGCGACGGCGGACCGCAGGACGGCCAGCGGCCTTGGGTGCCGCCCCAATCGCCAGAACGGGCGCCAGAACGGGCGCCCGAACGATCGCCAGCGCGGTCCGGGCCGCCGCACTGGTGTTCGGTCTGGCGGTGATGATGGCGCCGGCAGCGGCCGATGATCCGCCGCCGCTGACCCTGCGTGCCGCGATCCGCGCCGCGCTGACCGGCAATCCCGAACTGCGCAACTTCGCCTGGGACTTCAAGGCCCAGGACGGCCTGGCGACGCAGGCGGCGCTGCGCCCGAATCCGCAGCTCAACGCCCAGGCCGAGGACTTCGCCGGCAGCGGCGCCAGCCGTGGCTTCACCGGCAGCGAGTTCTCGCTGTCGATCAGCCAGGCGCTGGAACTCGGCGACAAGCGCCGGCGCCGCGTCGAGCTGGCCAGCGAGCAGCGCCGGATGATCGAGGCCGACCGGGCGATCCGCCAGCTCGACATCGTTGCCGAGGTGGCGCGCTGCTTCATCCGCGTGGCCGCCGACCAGGAGCGCAGCGCGCTCGCCGAACGCGCCGTGACGCTGGCCACCGCGATGCGCGACGAAGTGCAGAAGCGGGTCGACGCGGCGCGCTCGCCGCTGGCCGAAGCGAGCCGGGCCGGCATCCAGCTGGCGCGTGCCCGGCTCGACCGCCAGCAGGTCGAGCGCCGGCTGGCCGGCGATCGCCAGCGGCTGGCCGCGCTGTGGGGCGACGAGACGCCGGCCTTCGCCAGCGTCTCCGCCGCGCTGTACCGGCTGCCGGCGGTCGGCGACTACCGGCTGCTGCGCGACCAGCTGGTGCGCAATCCGGACCTGTCGCGCTTCGTCAGTGCGGCGCGGCTGCGCGATGCCCAGCTGCGGCTGGCGCGGGCCCAGGGCGTGCCGAACCTGACCGTGGAAGCCGGCCTGCGCCGCAACCAGGACAGCGACAGCCAGGGCCTGCTGTTCGCGCTGCAGCTGCCGCTGGCGGTCAATGACCGCAACCACGGCAATGTCGACGCGGCCGGTGCCGAGCGCGACCGCCTCGATGCCGACCAGGCGGCGCTGGCGCTGCGGCTGAAGACCGAACTGTTCGCGCTGCACCAGCAGCTGGCGCAGGCGCGTGCCGAGGTCGAAGGGCTGGAGCGGGAGATCCTGCCGCGTGCCCACGAGGCGCTGGCCCAGGCCCGCTATGCCTGGCAGCGCGGCCGCTACGGCTATCTCGAATGGGTCGACGTGCAGCGCGAGCTGCTGGCCGTCGAGCGCCAGCACATCGATGCCGCCGAGCAGTACCACCTGCAGCTGGCCGAGATCGAGCGGCTGACCGGCGAAGCGCTCGCCGATGCGCTGCCCGAACCGCTGCCGCCGTCCACTGCCACCGGAGCGCCACCGCCATGATTGCCGCCTGCCGCCGTGTCCTGCGCGCCACCGCGCTCACGCTGGCCGTGCTCGGCGCTGCCGCCTGCGAGCGCGGGCCGGCGCCGCCCGTCACCGCTGCGGCGGACGCGGACGACGGCGCACCGATGGCGCGGATCAGCGCCGCCGCGGCCGACAAGGTCGGCATCGCCACCGCCGTCGCCGGCCCGGCGACGATCCTCGAACGGCTGCCGCTGTATGGCACCGTGCGGCCGAACGCCGAGCGGGTCCGCGAAGTGGTGGCGCGCTTCCCGGGCTATGTGAAGACGGTCGGCAAGGCGATCGGCGACCCGGTCAGCCGTGGCGAGGTGCTGGCCACCATCGAAAGCAACGAAAGCCTGCAGACCTATCCGGTGCTGGCGCCGATGTCCGGCACCGTCACCGCCCGCGAAGCCGATCCCGGCGAACAGGCCGGCAGCGAGGTGCTGTTCTCGATCACCGATCTGTCGACCGTGTGGATCGAGCTGAGCCTGTTTCCGGCCGATGTCGCCCGCGTGCGCCACGGCCAGCGCGTCGAGATCGCCAGCGTCGATGGCCGGCTGCGCGGCAGCGGCGAGATCGATCTGGTCGGCGCGCTCGGCCAGAGCGCATCGCAGACGCTGACCGCCCGGGTCACGCTGGCCAACCCGGATCGCCAGTGGACGCCGGGCCTGTTCGTCAATGGCACGGTCGAACTCGGCGCCGATCCGGTGCCGGTCGCGGTGGCGCTGGCGGCGCTGCAGTCGCTGGACGGCGCGGCCACCGTGTTCGTGCCGGTCGACGGCGGCTATGCGCCGCGCCGGGTGCGCACCGGCCGGGCCGACGACGCCCGCATCGAGATCGTCGCCGGTCTGCAGGCCGGCGAGGCCTATGTCGCCGCCGGCAGCTTCGTGATCAAGGCCGAGCTTGGCAAGGCCGGACTGGAAGCCGACGACGACGGCGAGCACGAGGCTACGCCGTGATCGAGGCCGGCCTGCGCTTCGCCATCGAGCGGCGCGCGCTGGTGCTGGTGCTGGTCATGCTGACGGCCGTGCTCGGCACCTGGAACTTCACCCGGCTGAACATCGACGCGGTGCCGGACCTGACCAACACCCAGGTGCAGGTCACCACCGCCGCGCCCGGTGCCACGCCGCTGGAAGTGGAGGCCTCGGTGACGGTGCCGGTGGAGACGGCGCTGGCCGGCCTGCCCGGCCTGCAGTACACGCGCTCGCAGTCGCGTCACGGGCTCAGCCAGGTGACGGCGGTGTTCGCCGACGACACCGACATCTACTTCGCGCGCAGCCAGATCTCCGAACGGCTGCAGGCGGTGCGCGAGCAGCTGCCCGCCGGCAGCTCACCGCGCCTCGGGCCGGTCGCGACCGGGCTCGGCGAGATCGTGCTGTACGCGATCACCGCCGATCCCGAGGCGCGTCAGGCCAGTGGCGAGCCCTGGGATCTGGCCGCGCTGCGCAGCCTGCAGGACTGGACGATCCGCCCGCAGCTGCTGCAGGTGCCGGGGGTGTCGGAGATCAACACCAGCGGTGGCTATCCGCGCGAATTCCTGGTCGCGCCGTCGCCGGCCCGGCTGCTCGCCTACGGCCTGGGTTTCGCCGAACTGGCCGAGGCGATCACCCGCAACAACGCGAGCGTCGGCGCCGGGCAGGTCGAGCGGAACGGCGAGCAGGTGCTGATCCGGGTGCCCGGCCAGCTGCAGACCGCGCGCGACATCGCCGAGGTGGTGGTGATCCGCCGCGATGGCGTCCCGGTGCGGATCGGCGACGTCGCCGAGGTCTCGCAGGGTGTGCCGCCGCGCACCAGTGCGGCGCTGATCGACGGCCGCGAAGCGGTGATCGGCACGGTGATCATGCGGATCGGCGAGAACAGCCGCAGCGTCGCCCGGGCCGCCAGCGCGCGGCTGGCCGGCATCATCGCCAGCGCGCCGCCCGGCGTGCGCATCGAAGCGCTGTACAACCGCGGCGAGCTGGTCGATCAGACCATCGCCACGGTGCGCACCAACCTGTTCGAGGGGGCGGCGCTGGTCATCGCCGTGCTGTTCGTGATGCTCGGCAACCTGCGCGCCGCGCTGATCACCGCGACGGTGATTCCGCTGGCGATGCTGATGACGGTGACCGGCATGGTGCAGCTCGGCGTCAGCGCCAACCTGATGTCGCTCGGCGCGCTCGACTTCGGCCTGATCGTCGACGGCGCGGTGATCATCGTCGAGAACTGCACGCGGCGGCTGGCCCAGGCCCAGGCCCAGGCGGCGGCCGACGGGCCGTTGAGCGACGCCCGGCGCCGCGACATCGCCCATGACGCGGCGCGCGAAGTGATCCGGCCCAGCCTGTTCGGGGTCGCGATCATCACCCTGGTGTATCTGCCGATCTTTGCCTTCGAGGGCGCCGAGGCCAAGCTGTTCCAGCCGATGGCGATCACCGTGATGCTGGCGCTGGCCTCGGCGATGCTGTTCAGCCTGAGCTTCGTGCCGGCGGCGATCGCGGTGGCGCTGCGGCGCGCCGGGCCGGAGCGCGAGCGCGGCCTGGGCCAGCGCCTGCGCCACGGCTATGCGCGCCTGCTGCGGCAGGGGCTGCGCCGTCCGCTGCCGTGGCTGCTGACTGCGCTGGCGCTGGTGATCGGCAGCGCCGCGCTGGCGCCGCGGCTGGGCGCCGAATTCATCCCGTCCCTCGACGAGGGCGATGTGCTGATCGAGGTCCGGCGCATCCCCGGCACCAGCCTGAGCCAGGGCCTGGCGCTGGAGAAGCAGCTCGACCAGGCGCTGGGCAGCCTGCCGGAAGTGCGCCGCGTGTTCGCCGGCATGGGCACCACCGAAGCGGCGATCGACCCGACCGCGCCCGGCGAAGGCGAAACCTACGTGCTGATGAAGCCGCGCAGCCAGTGGCCGGACCCGGACAAGCCGAAGGCGCAGCTGCTGCGCGAGCTGCAGGCCGCGGCCGCGACCTTGCCGGGCACGGTCACCGAGTTCTCGCAGCCCGTGCAGCTGCGGATCAACGAGCTGCTGTCCGGCGTCAAGACTGCGGTCGCGGTGAAGATCCACGGCGACGATCCGGACACGCTGGCCCGTATCGGCGCCCGGGTCGAGGCCCGGCTGGCGCGGGTGCCGGGCGCCGTCGACGTCCGTCTGGAGCCGACTGATGGCCTGCCGCTGCTGACCGTGGCGCCGAAGCGCCCGCTGCTCTACCGCTACGGGCTGAACGTGGCCGACGTGCAGGCGGTGGTCGCCGATGCGCTGGCCGGGCGCGCGGCCGGCCATCTGGTCGACGGCGACCGCCGCCATCCGATCGTCATCCGGCTCGCGGAAAGCCAGCGCCAGGACCTGCGCGGCCTCGAACGCCTGCCGGTGCCGCTGCCGGGCGGCGGCGCGATTCCGCTCGGCGAGGTCGCGACCCTGGTGCTGGCCAGCGGGCCGAACCAGGTCTCGCGCGACAACGGCAAGCGCCGGGTGATCGTCACCGCCAACGTCGCCGGGCGCGATCTGGCCGGCTTCGTCGCCGAGCTGCGGACGGCGCTGGCCCGCGACATCCGCCTGCCGCCGGAGGTCTGGCTCGACTACGGCGGCACCTACCAGCAGCTGGTCTCGGCGAACCGGCGGCTGGCGATCATCGCGCCGCTGACCCTGACGGCGATCTTCATGCTGCTGTGGCTGGCCTTCGGCTCGGTTCGCGATGCCCTGCTGATCTTCAGCGGCGTGCCGCTGGCGCTGACCGGCGGCGTGCTGGCGCTGCTGGCGCGCGGCATCCCGTTCTCGGTCACCGCCGGGGTCGGCTTCATCGCGCTGTCCGGGGTCGCGATCCTCAACGGACTGGTGATGCTGAGCGTGATCCACGGCCTGCGCCGCGACGGCCGGCCGCTGGACCAGGCGCTGGTCGAAGGCGCCACGCTGCGGCTGCGGCCGGTGCTGATGACGGCGCTGGTCGCCTCGCTCGGCTTCCTGCCGATGGCCCTGAACACCGGGCTCGGCGCCGAGGTCCAGCGCCCGCTGGCGACCGTGGTGATCGGCGGCATCATCAGTTCCACGCTGCTGACCCTGTTCGTGCTGCCGCTGCTGTACCGGTGGATCTACCGCGCCGGGAGGGTGCAGGTTCCACCGTCCGCCTAGCTAGCCCCGGGCCGGCGGGAGCCGCCGCCGGGCCACGCGGCATGACACGGCATTGGGGTTGTCATCCGCGACGCAAAAGAAGGCCGCCATTCGGTCTGGAACGAACGGCGGCCTGAACGGAGGAACTCGGTGCGGCTTGGGACGCGACGATCAGACGGTGCCGAGACGCTGGATCGCGGCGTTGGTCATGTACTTGCCGTAGGCATCGCCGCTGGCGTCCGAGAAAGCGCTCCGGTATCCGCCGGTCGCTTCCCTGGCAAGCCGGATCAGCGTCATGCGATTCGCCTGGATGTCGTGGAACTGCGCGCAGTTCCACGACCAGTCCGGATGACCTTCGGCGTCGAGCACCTCGGCCTTGTCGTTCTTGAGCTGGCCGGTGGCGAACTCGGTCTGCTTGTACAGCGCGCCGCGCCGGTCGTAGCTGATCTGGGTGATCATCGTGCCGTTGCGGACATCGCTGTAGGTGCGGCGGCGTCCGACCGGCGAGCGCGGGTAACCGGTAGGTTCGGCATCCCAGACCAATGCTTCCGGGATCAGTTCGAAGGTCTTGTCGAAAAAGGTCCTGCCCTGCGGTCCGCCATGGAATGGCGACAGCCAGTTCGGGTCCTTGCCGCCGTACCAGTTGTGGCTGCCCGAGCAGGCGCCGAGCATCGGCCGTCGCTCGACGACCTTGAAGTTGCCCCAGGTCAGCATCGGATCGCCGGCACCCCAGGCATCGGTCAGGAACAGGTTGACGCCAGGCACCAGTGGCTCGAAGCGCTGGTTGGTCGGGAACTGGCGTACCCGGCGGAACTGCGGCAGATAGCCGTACAGCTCGGGGAACTTTCGCTGGTCGTAGTACCAGGTGCTGAGGAACGAGGCTCCCGCCTGTTCCTGTGGCGAGGTGAACAGCGCCGTGTTCAGGCGCAACAGCTCCTTTCGTCCGTTGAGGACCTTGGCGTCGTTTCGCGCCGTGGTCTGCAACTCGAACCAGACCAGATCGTACTGGTACGACAGGCCGCCATCCGGGCCCACCGACCAGATCGGAATCGCGTACTGCGAATAGTCGTGACGCCCCCAGCTGGTGCTGATGTCGGCGCAGCATTCCTCGGCGGTCTTCGGGTCGGGGAACGGCATGCCGCCGGCCCAGATCGCGCCCTCCTTGCCATCGGTCCAGATGTTGCCATCCGGCCCGAACTTGGCGCGGCCGGTGTTCTTGAGCGTCAGTTCAAGATACCGGTGATTGAACATCTTGGTGATGTCCTTGTTGGAGTCCTTGATGAAGATTCGCCGTCCCATTTCCTTGATCTGCCTGTAGCAGATGGGATCGAGCAGTTCCTTGACGACATCGACGTTTCGCGCGTCGACCTGATCGCCCGGCTTGATCTTGCCCTTGGTGTACGCCTCGATGTGGAGCAATTCGTCCGGATACGCTTTGGTGACTTCTCCAGTATTGCCGATGGTCGGCCAGAGTGGCGCCAGCACGCCGCCACCAAGACCCTTGACGACCTTCTCGGCGAACAATCTCCGACTGTAGTCGAAGTCGTATTTCTTGATGCGCATGACCCATTTCTCCAATTGAACCTGATGCAGATGTCGGCTCCGGCCGCATCCTGGCGCTTGCAGGGATGATTCGACGCGCGACCCCGTGATCTATCGGGATGTGCCGTCTTGACAGCGATTACGGCGGCGCCCTGACTCATCTCCGGCATGCCGCGTGGACCTGTTCAACGTGCCGCAGGCCAGCATGGGCTCACGGATGGAATGGACATTTGTCAGTGGCATCCGCAGTGCCCGGCTCCGCGTCCCGGCCTTCCGATGGAGCCGAAGGATCGGCAACGAAGTCTTTGAACAGTGCGGTGCTGTTCGGCAGGCAGGGCATCACAGGGAATACGTAGTCGCACTTCGGACATGGGGCTGCGAGCACCTTCTGCTCGTCGGCCAGTTCGTAGCGCGTGTCCGCAACGTGGCCGCAGCATGGGCAGACACGAAGCAGGCGGCTGCCCTGCAGCTCGAAGTTGTTGATGATGTCTTCCATGATTGCGCCATTGGCAGCCCATTGCTTGGCATGCTTGTGGTAGACCGACAGGTGCCAGTCGTTCAGCGCTTTCTTGCTGATCCAGAAGCTGACTTCATTGAACCAGGTCGGATCGTCGGGATGGACCCACCACGTCAGGTGGAGGAAGCCCGGCAGTTTCATCAAGTGCTGTCGCGTGCCTGCGAAGAGCATCTTGAATTTCTCGTATCCATCAGGAGACGAGAAGCGGACGCGCTGCATGCTCAGATAAATGGCCACTCGTGAATGCTCTGGTCTGGGCAGTCGGCGTGACTGCGGCACCAGTATTGAATGGGTGTCAGGCGTGCTTGTAGAGCCAAGTCATGAATATTTCGTGGTGCCAGCCTCACTCCAGCCACGCTGCGCTAACCTTGGTTGTCATCCGGTTCCGCTCCAGCGTTCCGGGACCTGCACCGGGAAGGATTCGATACCGAATGGAACTGCTGATCGTCGTCGACAGATCGAGCCCGCGGCTGCTGCAGCTTCAGCTGTACGACGAGCTGCGGCGACTGATCCTTTCCGGCGTCGTGGTGTCGGGTCAGCGCCTGCCGTCCAGCCGCAAGATCGCCGAACAGCTGGATCTCGCGCGCAACACGGTCGTGCTGGCGTACGAGCGTCTGGTCGTCGAGGGCTATGTCGTGACGCGCGAGAAAGCCGGGTTCTTCGTCAACGACCGGTTGCCGGATGCCGCGGTGCTGATCCGGAACGGCCATATCCAGGAAACCGCGAGCGACGGCCGAATCAGGGTTGGCAGGATCCCGACCTTCTCGGGCCGTTCGCCGTCGCTATGGCGGGATGCGCCCCAGCGTCCAGCGCTCGACCTGTTCGTGGGACGGCCGTTGCAAAGCAGTTTCCCGCTGACATTCTGGCGTCGTGCTGCCGGGCGGCATCTGACCAGGCTTTCGGCCGGCCTCACCGAGTATGGCGATCCCTGCGGGCTGCTTCGGTTGCGCTCGGCGATCGCCGGTCACCTGCGGGCCACCCGAGGCATTTCGGCGAATCCGGAACAGATCGTCATCACCTCCGGTATCCAGGGCGCGCTGAACCTGATCGCCCGCATCTTCCTGGCGGGACGCAGCCCGCAGCGCGTGGCGATCGAGAATCCCTGCTATCAGGGTGCTGCCTATCTGTTCGCGAGCTACGGGGCCCAGCTGCATCCGGTGGATGTCGATGACAACGGACTGATCGTGTCGCATCTCGAGCGCTACACCGGCAGTCTGATCTACGTGACGCCGTCCCATCAGTTTCCAACCGGGTACACGATGCCGCTCGACAGGCGGCTGCATCTGCTCGATTGGGCTTACCGGACGGGCACCTACGTGATCGAGGACGACTACGACAGCGATTTCCGCTACGACGGCGCACCGCTGACCGCGCTTGCGGGGCTGGACCGGAGAGGCCGCGTGATCTATCTCGGCACGTTCTCGAAATCGATCGGCGCGGGCATGCGCATCGGCTACGCCGTACTGCCCCAGCACATCGTCGATCAGGGCCGCATCGTCAAGGCCCTGTGCGACAACGGAGCGCCCTGGCTGGAACAGATGGTGCTCGCGGATTTCATCGAGCAGGGCGAGTTCCTTCGCCATCTGTGCCGAATCCGGCAACGGTACCTGTCGGCGCGGGACGCCCTGGTGGAGGAGATCCATCTGCGCTTTCCCGGCAGCGTCATTTCCGGTGCCGAGTGCGGCATGCACATCATGTGGCAGTTGCCGGATTGGGCGCCGACCGCTGCCGAGCTGCAGCGGCTTGCGATCGGATGCGGCGTGGGCCTTTACAGCGTGTCGGCTGCCGCCGGGCATGAATTCAATGCCTCGTCGCGCTATGGCCTGCGTTCGATGGTGGTCGGCTATGCCTCGTTGACGGTGGCGCAGATCCGGGACGCGATCACCCGGGTGGCGGACGTGGTCCGTTCGAGTGGGGCCCGTCCCAAGGCCGCTCGATGAATCCGAGACGTCCGGCCGACCGCGATTGGGACGGCAGGCAGCGGCCAAGGCCGGCGACGGATGCGGGTTCCGCTGCCGAAGGGCGCCACCGGGCCGGATCTGGCTCCATGATTTTTTTCCCAACTGGTCCTTATGTGTTGCCGGCGTGACGAGGATGCTGAAGGCCAATCGGTTGGCAGTCCGGGCCGCGACCGCGCACCGGGTGTTTCCGATCGCAGCCATCCTTCATCGCAACAGGAGAAACCCGATGGGCATCAATGAAAGCGGCATCACGGATTCGCAGGCGACGCTGAAGGTGCACGGAGGAACCGGAACGCCGGCCCCCGACCAGTGGATTCCTTTCGCCTGGGACGAGCCGGGACTCGGCCATCAGGTTCATGGCGAGATTGCGGTGATTCGTAGCAACGGGACTTCGGGCCACCTGCAGGCCGGATTCTGGCGTTCCGCGTCGACCTCGCCCGGCGCTAGAGCCGATGGCTCGCAGACGGTGGTGTACTCGTCGCCGCTCGGCGATGAGACCGCCTGCGTGATCGAAGGCTCGGCGACGCTGACAGTGACCGCGACCGGCGAGAAGTTCCGCATCACGCCGGGATCGGTCGTCAGCAGTCCGAAGAACCTGGAGGTGACGTGGGAAATCGATGGGCCGTACTTCAAGAAGTACTGGTGCATCTTCAACGGCAGCGTCGACACGGCGCATCCGCCGCGCGACCTGAAGATCAGCAACATCAACGACAACCCGCCGGACTGGCAGGAGTACCACTTCGTTGAACCGCGCGAAGGTGCTCAGGTGGCGGGCGAGCTGTACTTCATCCGTGACGGAGGCACCACCGGCACGATGCTCAGCGGCGTATGGCGGGCCGGCAAGGGCATTGCGGGCAGTCATGTCGATGCCTCGGGCGCGTTGACCACGCCGTACACCGGCGTGCTCGGCGATGAAACCATACTGCTGTTGGAGGGGGAGGTCGAAGTGACCGAGACGCTGTCCGGCAAGAAGCACTCGTTTCGCGCGGGAGACGTCATCGGGCTGGCATCGGGCATGCACGTCACCTGGGTGTCGAAGGGCCCGTTCGTGAAGAAGCTCTGGGTCATCACCCGGGACAGCCTCCCGGTCTGAGGCGGGGCAGCGGCTTTCGTCGCGCCGGCGTGCTTCGAGAGAGGCCCCGGCAGCGCATGCGGGCGCCGAGCAGGCTGGTCCGACGTGGCCTCGCCGCTCGGCGATTGGCGGCGCAGCGTCCTTGCTGAAAGGCGTTGCGCACTCATTCTGTGGAATCAATCGAGATGGTCGCCGCGCATCGGTTTTCGGAATCTGTCTGCGTTTCCACCGCGCACCAGCGTCAGCAGGGCGAGACGATCATCGCGACGCCGACGACATCGGCAACGAGCACAGCGAGTGGCGCGGACCGGCCCGAACCGGTCTGCTCGGGTCGGCCATCGGCCCGTTCCGAGCCGAAAGCGGCCACCGGTGCCGCCTTCGACGAAGGCCGGTACGGCCGGCAGGGCGTGATGCACCTCGTCGCCCATGCCTGCCGAAAGGCAAGTCCCGCACCGGCGCAGTCGTTGCCGCGGCTCATCGAACCGCTGACCCCGCGGGAGCTGGAGGTGCTGGACCTGGTGTGCGACGGGGATTCGAATCTGGAAATTTCGGAGCGCCTCGGCATCGGCTTGTCCACCGTCAAGTACCACGTGTTCCAGATCTACGGAAAGCTCGGTGTTGCGCGTCGGACCCAGGCGGTCGCGATCGGCATTCATCTCAAGCTCGTGCAGCCTGCCTGGCTGTTCGATTCACCTGCGGGCACCGCCGCGATCGGGATCTCCTGATCGGACGCCGTTCGCGGGCCGGGGCGGAAGCAGACCGCAAACCCGGATCGGCGCCTTCGCCACCCGCCGCCCCGGATGCGGCGCGACGAGCGGTGACCCATGCGGGCCGCGAAGGGGCGGCGATTCCCTGGCCCGCGTTCCGCGCGGCCGATCCTGTCCGTTCCATCGCCCGCAGACTGCGGAACCGGGGTCGTCCGGATTCCCGTGGCGGGGCTGTGCGATCCGTATCAGGTCCGGGGTGGCATTTATTGCCTAGACATCGAGTCAGCGACACCGGGTCTGAACCCCGGCCTCGCGGCGGGAGGTCACGTGAACGCTGCCGCGAATCACCCGGCTCCACGGTTTCTGACGCTCGCGGAGGCCGCTGCCGCCAAATGGGTGGCGGTGGCTGGGGCCGCACCGCTTCTGCCCAGGCCGGGCGGGATGATCGCTGCAGCCACCAAGCCGCTGCATCCAGTTCGCCGGGGCGCGCGTAGCGACAACCAGCAATGTCTGATGACGAAATCAGCTTTGCCGTGCGAACTCAGGATCGTTCCCTATCCACTGGAGATTAGAAAAATGTCATATGCCAGAAACCTGCTGCTTGCCTCCGCCCTGACCATTGGTGTCGTCGGCAGCGCTTCGGCGCTGACCGTGGTCGGTGCCACCAGCAGCAACCAGCTGATCACGTTCAACGACGCCGCCGTTCCGGCGATCTCGCTGCGGGCGAGGCTGTCGGGCTTCACCGCCGGCGATACCAGCCTGGTGTCGATCGACTATCGCGTGCAGGACGGTTCGCTGTACGGCCTCGGCAATGCCGGCGGCATCTATCGCATCGATGACAACACCGGCGTGCTGACCTACCTGCACACGCTGCAGGTGGCGCTCGAAGGCACCCGTTTCACCGCCGACTTCAATCCGGCTGCCGACCGCCTGCGCATCGTCAGCGACTCCGGCCAGAACCTGCGCCACAACGTCAACAACGGCGTCACCCTGGTCGACGCGCCGCTGAACTATCCGCCCGGCATGCCGCTGAACACGGTCGGCCCGGTCGCCAGCGGCATCGTCGCCGCTGCCTACACCAACAACGATCTCGGCACGACCACCGGCACCACGCTGTTCGCGATCGATGCCAACCTGAACCAGCTGACCATCGTCGCGCCGCCGAACAATGGCTCGCTGGCGGTGATCGGCCAACTCGGCGCGGACGTCGGCACGATGACGGCGTTCGACATCCTGACCACGACGGTCGAGGGCGTCGCCGACACGAACGTCGGCATCGTGGCGCTCAGCAACGGCGTGAACGGCGGTTCGCTGAACACGATCAACCTGCTGACCGGCAAGCTGACACCGATCGCGACGACCGACACCAGCGTCGCCGTCGGCCGTCTGGTGGGCATCTCGGCACCGCTGTCGCAGTAAGCGCATCCGCAGCACGGCCGCGTCCGCGCTGCCGACGGAACGACCGGCCCCGTGCCGGTCGTTCCGTTTCCGGGGGCTGCAGCGGCTGCCGCCCGCGCTTGGCAGCAGCACGCCGCGCCGCTCATGATCGCCGCAACGTTTCCGCCGGCAGGGCTGTGCAACATGGTCACCTCTCCGTTCGCCATCACCGCAGGCCTGATCCGGAACCGGCTGGCCGCCGGCCTGATGCTGCTGGCCGCCGCCAGCCTGGCGGCCTGCGTGCCGACGCTGGTCCAGCCCCACGATCCGGCATTGGTGGCCGGTGTCGAGTCGCTCTACGCGACGGCCGCGACGATGATCGATGACGGCGTTGCCGCCAGTCCGCGCACCGATGCCGAGCGTGAGGCGATCCGCCCGGCGACCGCATCGGCCGGACATTTCAGCCGATTTGCCAGCCGCTACGATGCGCTGATCCGCGCCTCCGACCTGATGATCCTGCGCGCGATGGCCGGCGGCGCGGCGATCGACGGCACCGGCGAGAAGCTGCAGGGGCGGATCGAGCAGCTGATCGAGAACGCCATCCCCAGCGTCTGTGCCGAGCTGACCGAGACCTTCGACGCGCTCGGCGCCAGCAGCCTGACGGTGCGCAACCACGTCGACCTCAAATGCCTGCTGACGCGCTGGAAAGAGCAGCATGCCGATCCGGCGCTGACGCGCGGCAGCCTGATCCTCAAACGCGCCAACTGGGAATCGCGGCGCGCCAGCCTGTTCCGCGTGGTGCTGGCGATCCAGCGCGCCGAACTGGCCAAGCAGCCCCCGACGCGCTGACCGATCGCCTGATCGCGTTCCCGAACTTCCCCTTCCCGCCCGAGCAGGACCGGACATGGCCACCACGATCAACGGCGTCAACTTCACCCAGGTCGGCAAGGACGCGCTGGCCGCAGCGCGGGTGCTGCTCGACGATCCCGGCACCTGGACGGGGCTGAAGGACATCCTGCAGAACGTCGCCGACGGCTTCACCGCCGATGCGAAGTTCATCGCCCGCAAGCAGCTCAGCGGCGAATTCAACGAGGACGATGCCCGCGTCTACCTCGAAGACCAGAAGACCATCGCCCGGGTACGCATCCGTTCGGTCGCGATCATCACCCTGCAGATCGCCGAGAAAGTGCTGAACGCGGTGCTCGGCGTGTTCCGTGCAGCGATCCAGCGGGCGATCGGCTGGACCGTGCTGTAGGTGCCGCGGCGCTCAGAACAGGTCGCCCGGATCGACATCCAGCGACCAGCGCAGCCGGGTCTGCTGGCCCATTGCCTCGATCTCCGGCAGCCATCCTTCAAGGCCGCGATGCAGCGCGCCGCGTGAACCACTCTTGAGCAGCAGCTGGCCGCGCTGGAAGCCGGCGCGGCGGGCCATCGTCGCCGGCGCCGGGCCCAGCGCCTCGATCGTCGATGACGACGGCAGCAGCGCCTTCGCCTTGCGCAGGAAGGCCATCACCTCGCCGTCGGTCCTGGCCTCGACCCTGAGCAGCGCCAGATGGGCGAACGGCGGCAGCAGGAACTGCCGGCGCTCGGCCATCAGCGCGGCGGCGAACGCCGGGTAGCCGCGTTCGACCAGCAGCTTGAGCAGCGGATGCTCCGGATGGTGGGTCTGCAGGATCACTTCGCCGGGCTCGCCGCCACGGCCGACCCGGCCGGCGACCTGCGTGACCAGCTGGCCCATCCGTTCCAGCGCCCGGAAATCGCTGCCGAACAGCGCCTGATCGACATCGACCAGCCCGGCGAACTGCAGGCCGGCGAAGTCGTGGCCCTTGGCCAGCACCTGGGTGCCGACCAGCACATCGACGTCGCCGGCCTGCACGTCGGCGAGCAGCCTGGCGAGCGCCGCGCCACTTTTCAGGCGATCGGAATCGACGCGTTCGATGCGCGCTTCCGGGAAGCGCAGCGCCAGCGCGTCCTCGATCCGTTCGGTGCCCTGGCCGATCGGCACCTGCCGGCCGCCGCAGTCCGGGCAGGCCGGCGGCTGCGGCTCGACATGGCCGCAGTGATGGCAGGCCAGCCGCTTGCGGGCGCGATGGACGACCAGCCGGGCGTCGCAGTTCGGGCAGGGCATCACGTAGCCGCAGTCGTGGCAGAGCAGCACTGGCGCATAGCCGCGGCGGTTCAGGAACAGCAGCGACTGATGTCCCTGATCGAGATGGCGGGCGACGGCGTCGACCATCGTCGGGCTCAGGCCGTTCTCGAGCACTGCGTGGCGGACATCGAGCAGGTGAATGCGCGGCGGCGGCGTGTCGTGCACGCGGCGGTCGAGCTGCAGATGCCGGTAGCGGCCGTCCTGCGCATTGCGCAGCGTTTCCAGCGATGGCGTGGCGCTGCCGAGCACGACCATCGCGCCGGCGTCGCGGGCGCGGACGATGGCGACATCGCGGGCGTGGTAGCGCAGGCCGTCCTGCTGCTTGTAGGAGCCGTCGTGTTCCTCGTCGACGATCACCAGCTGCAGCCGCGGCATCGGCACCAACGCCGCCGAGCGGGTGCCGACCACGATGCGCGCCTCGCCGCTGGCCGCTGCCAGCCAGTGACGGGCGCGTTCGGCCTCGCCGAGGCCGGAATGGAAGCTGGCCACCCCGTCGCCGAAGCGGGCCTTGAAGCGGGCGGCCAGCTGCGGCGTCAGGCCGATTTCCGGCGCCAGCACCAGCACCTGGCCGCCGCCGGCGAGCACGGCTTCGGTCAGCCGCAGGTACAGCTCGGTCTTGCCGCTGCCGGTCACGCCTTCGAGCAGGCTGACCCCGAAACGGCCGATGCCGGCTTCCAGCGCGGCCAGCACCCCGGCCTGCGGCGCGGTCAGCGGCAGCGGTGGCTGCAAGGCACGCGGGATGCCGTCGTCGGCGCAGCGTTCGACCCAGCCGGCATCGAGTGCCCGCTTCACGGCGGCGGCGCTGCCCGGCAGCTGACCGCGAACGGCCGCGATGGCGCAGGGGCCAGAGGCCAGCAGCGCCAGCAGCGCGCGCGTTGCCGTCGACCGGCTTGGCACCTCGGGCAGCGCGGCGCGGCCGGCATCGGTCAGCCGCAGGCCTTCTGGCGGACGGATCGCCGGTTGCTCGCCACGGCGCAGCGGGCCGGGCAGGGCGGCGGCGATCACCTCGCCGAGCGGATGCAGGTAGTAGTCGGCGGTCCACTGGCATAGCGCCAGCAGCGCCGTGGACAGCAGAGGCTGGGCGTCGATCAGCGCGATGACCGGCTTGATCTCGTAGGCCGGCGGCGGCTCGTCGCGGACAGGGCCGACCACCACGCCGATCAGCTCGCGGCGCGCGAACGGCACCCGGACCCGCTGGCCGGGGCCCAGCGCCGCCGCCAGCGCGTCCGGCACCGCGTAGTCGAAGACCCGGCGCAGCGGCACCGGAACGGCGATCGCGACCCGGTTCACTGCGCCTGCCCGGAACTGCTGGGACGCTGCGGCCCTGCCGTCCGGCGTGCTGTGGATAAAGATGTGTACATCACCAAGGCATGAGCGCAGCCGGAATGCCAGCGCCGAGATAGCCGCCTGGAATTTCCACTGCTGCTCAGGTTATCTATAACAAATTCAATCATATGCACGAATTGATGGTGCTCCCGGCCATGCCGGGGCTTGACGGAGCGATTTCGTGCCTTCGACCGCTTCTTGTGCATAACAGCATTTTTCAGCGCCGCGGCGAACGGTCGTTGCTGTAGGAATACCCCATCGCAGGCGCCCCCAGGCGCCCGGAAGTCCCGTCGCGGCTGCGTTTCCGGGCCGCCGATTCTGCCCGGCTCGCGTCCGGACCGTCCGAGACCCGACAATCGCCGCCCCGATCCGCCGATGCCGACACCGACCATGCCTGTCTCCCCGATGGACCGCCACCGGTACGGTGCGCCGCGATGAGCGCCGGCCGCGCGCGGCTCGGCGTGCCGGGGCTGGTGCTGGGGGCGGTGCTCATTGGTTTTGCGGCGATCATCGTCCGGCTGGTCGAGGTCGGCCCAACCGCCGCCGCGTTCTGGCGGCTGGCGGTCGCCGTGCCGGTGCTGGGGCTGGCGCGCGCGGCGCAGCCGAAGCGGGACGCTCCGCCGGATCGAATGGCGATCGGCCTGATGCTGATCGCCGGCGTCGCGTTCGCGTTCGACCTGGCGCTCTGGCACCGCTCGATCCATCTGACCTCGGTCGCCAATGCGACCTTGATGAGCAACCTGTCGCCTGTGTTCATCGCGCTGACCCTGCATTTCGGCTTCGGCGATCGCCATCCGCCACGTTTCTGGATCGGCCTGGTGGTCGCGCTGGCCGGCGCGGCGGCGCTGGTCGCCGACAGCTTCACGATCAGCCGCGAGACCGCGGTCGGTGACCTGATGGCGATCGGCACGGCGGTGTTCTACGCGGTCTACCAGCTGCTGGTCAGCCGCAGCCGGCGCCGCTACACCGCGCTCGACGTGATGTTCTGGGCCAGCCTCGCCGGCGCCCTGACCCTGCTGCCGATGAGCCTGGCGTTCGGCGAGCGGATCGCGCCGACCGGCCTGCGCGAGGTGCTGCTGCTGGTCGCGCTCGGGCTGGTCGTGCACATCGGCGGGCAGGGACTGATCGCCTGGGCGCAGGCGCATGTCACCGCCTCGTTCGCGTCGGTGACTTTGCTGGTGCAGCCGGTCGCCGCCGCGCTGTTCGCCTGGCTGCTGCTCGGCGAAGGCTTCGGCGCCTTGCAGGCCGGCGGCGGCCTGCTGATCCTGAGCGGCATCCTGATCTGCCGGCTGGCCCGCCCGCCGGGCTGAGCGGCGCGCCATACTGCCTGCGCCCCGACCCGGAACCCCTGCCGATGCCCGCGAACGCCCCCGCCGACGAACTGTTCGGCCATCCGAAGGGCCTCGTGGTCTGCTTCTTCACCGAGATGTGGGAGCGCTTCTCGTTCTACGGCATGAAGGCGCTGCTGGCGCTGTACCTGATCAAGCACCACGGCTTCACCGACTCGATGAGCCTGGCGCTGATCGGCGCCTACGGCGGCCTGGTCTACGCGACGCCGATGCTCGGCGGCCTGATCGCCGACCGCTGGCTGGGCGTGCGCCGTTCGGTGGTGCTCGGCGGCGTGCTGCTGGCGCTCGGCCATCTGGGCATGAGCGTGGAGGGTGCGCCGGCGCGGGTGGTCGGCACCGGGGTGGAACGCGACACGCTGGCGCTGAGCGTCTTCTATGCTTCGCTGGCGCTGATCACCGCCGGCGTCGGCTTTCTCAAGCCGAACATCTCGACCCTGGTCGGCAAGCTCTACCCGGAACGCGATCCGCGCCGCGACGCCGGCTTCACGCTGTTCGGTGCCGGCATCAACTTCGGCTCGCTGTTCGCCAGCGTGGTCTGCGGCTTCCTCGGCGAGACCTACGGCTGGCGCTACGGTTTCGGTGCTGCCGGCATCGGCATGGTCGCCGGGCTCGCGGTGTTCGTCAGCGGCCAGAAGTACCTGCTCGGCCACGCCGAGAGCCCGGACGATGCGCGTCTCAAGGCCCGCGTGCTCGGGCCGCTGACCCTGGAATGGGCGATCTACCTCGGCGCGCTGCTGCTGTTGCCGATCCTGTTCCTGCTGATGCAGGCCGGCCACGCGGTGCTCTGGCTGCAGCTCGGCCTGATCGCGCTGTGGCTGGGCTGGCTGGCCTGGTACCTGACGGTGCGCTGCACGGCGGCGCAGCGTGGCCGGATGCTGGCCTGTGTCTGGTTCGTCGTCATCAGCCTGCTGTTCTTCGCGCTGTACGAGCAGGGCATCGGCTCCTGGGTGCTGTTCACCGATCGCCTGCTGGAAAAGGATTTCTTCCCGTCGCTGCTGGTTCGCGACGGCCTGCCGCTGCCGTGGTCGGCAGTGCCGATGATCGTCAGTCCCCTGGTGGTCGCCGCCGCGCTGCGCGCCGCGCCGGGTGCGCGCTGGCCGGGGCGGGCGATCGGCGGGCTGGCGACGCTGATGGTGCTGCTGGTGATCCGCGATGTCGTGGTGCTGCCGCAGACCGCCAGCTCGCTGACCTTCATCGGGCCGCTGGTCTCGAACCTGATGGCGCCGTTCGTCGCGGCGCTGTGGCCGTGGCTGGCACGGCGCAACCGCGATCCGCACCCGTCGCTGAAGGGCTCGCTGGGGCTGCTGTTCGGCGGCCTGGCGTTCATCCCGATGATGCTGGCGGCGCAGCGCGTCGGCGATCCGGCGCTCGGGCTGCTGCTGGCCAGCGTCTGGTGGCTGGTGCTGGCCAACCTGCTGATCGAGATCGGCAGCTTCCTGATCTATCCGGTCGGCCTGGCGGCGATCACCGAGCTGTCGCTGCCGACTGTCGGCGGCGTGATGATGGGCGCCTACTGGCTCGGCACCTCGTTCGCCGAACAGCTGGCCGCCGGTTTCGGCCAGCTGGCGGCAATCGACCGGTTGCCGGGCGAGACGGTTGCCGCCGCGGTCGCCGCCGACGCCTATGCGGCGCTGTTCCAGAAGCTGCTGTGGCTCGGCGTCGGCTGTGCGCTGCTGTCGCTGCTGCTGGTGCCGACGATGCGGCGCTTGGACCCGCGACCCGGCGGTCTGACGCCCGCCTCTAGGCTGCAGGTACGCCACGCGCAGCCGAGCGAAACAGCAGCCCGCCGACCACCGCCAGCACCACCAGCCCCGCGAACGGGCCGAACTGGAATGACGCCGGTGCGGCCAGCACGTCGGCGCGGCCGGACAGCACGATCGGCACGGCGATGACGATGCCCATCAGCGCTTCGCCGGTGATCAGGCCGGCTGCGAACAGGGTGCCGTTGCGATGCAGCTTGTCGCGGGCGTCCTCGTCGGTGGCGGCGATGCCGGCTTGCCTCTCGACGAAGTGGGCGACAAGGCTGCCGAGGAAGATCGGCACCATCAGTTCCAGCGGCAGATAGATGCCGATCGCGGCACCGAGCACGGGGACCCGGAAGTGCGCGCCGCGCGCCTTGAGGAATTCATCGAGCGCGATGATCGCGGCACCGATCACCGCACCGATGGCGATGAAGTTCCACGGCAGCTCGCCGCCGAACATGCCCTTGGCGACCGAGGCCATCAGGTTGGCCTGCGGTGCGGCCAGCGCGTTCGGATGCTCCGGGGTCGGCGCGCCGATGCCGTAGGCGGACGCCAGAAGGTTCAGCACCGGCGCCATCACCAGCGCGCACGAAAACGCGCCGATCCCGAGCATCAGCTGCTGCTTCCACGGCGTGGCGCCGACCAGATAGCCGGCCTTCAGATCCTGAAGATTGTCGCCACCGACCGAGGCCGCGCAGCAGACCACCGCGCCGATCATGATCGCGGCGACCGCACCGATGGATGAGTCCTTGCCGAGCAGCAGGATCAGCACCAGCGACGCGAACAGGATCGTCGCGATGGTGATGCCGGACACCGGGTTGTTCGACGAACCGACGAGTCCCGCGAGATAGCCGGACACCGACACGAACAGGAAGCCGGCGACGATCATGATCACGGTCATCGGGATGCTGACCAGCCAGTCGCTGACGATGGCCTGATAGAGCACCGCCAGCGGAACGGTGAACAGCACCAGCGCCACCAGCATCCACTTCATCGGCAGGTCGCGATCGGTCTCGGCGATCACCGTGCCGCTGGTGTTCTTGCGCGCCGCGGCGAGGCCGGACCTGATGCCGGAGGCCAGCGACTTGCGTAGCGAGAACAGCGTCCAGATGCCGCCGATCAGCATCGCGCCGACACCCAGGTAGCGGATCTTCGCCGACCAGATCGCGTAGCCGAGGTCTTCGGCGCTGGCACCGGCGATCTTCGCGGCCAGCGCCGGATCGGTATCGAGGAAGAACGCGTGGTAGATCGGGATCGCGAACTGCCAGCTCAGGATGCTGCCGGCGACCACGACGATGCCGACGTTGAGTCCGACGATGTAGCCGACGCCGAGCAGCGCCGGCGACAGGTTGCTGCCCATGAACGCAAAATACTTGCCGATGAAGCTGGCGCCGATCGCGGCGTCCGGAATCAGCTTCAAGCCGCTGGCCGCCGCCAGTTTCAGGAAGGCGCCGATGGCGCCGGACAGCGCCAGCGTCTTCACTCCTTCGCCGGGGTTCTCGCCGGCCTTCAGCACCTCCGCCGCCGCCTTGCCTTCCGGGAAGGCCAGCGGTTCCTCGACGATCATCGTCCGCCGCAAGGGTACGGAGAACAGCACGCCGAGCAGGCCGCCGAGGCCGGCGATCGCCAGCACCCAGGAGTACCGGAAGTCCTGCCAGTAGCCGAGGATGATCAGTGCCGGGATCGTGAAGATCACGCCAGCGGCGATCGACGAGCCGGCGGAAGCGCCGGTCTGGACGATGTTGTTCTCCAGGATGGTGCCGCCGCCGAGCACCCGCAGCACCGCCATCGACACCACGGCCGCCGGAATCGCCGTGGCGATGGTCAGGCCGGCGAACAGGCCCAGATAGGCGTTCGCGGCGGCAAGGATCATCGCCAGGATCACTGACAGCGTGATGGCGCGGAAGGTCAGCTGCGGGACGGCGGCACGGCTCATCGGGGACACTCCGCTTGCGATTCGGGAATGCGCCGGATTGTGGCACGCGGGTGCTGCGTGGCTGCGCTCGACACCGCGTCGAATCGCGCCGATGGCAGGCGGTCACGCCGCCATCGGCACCGTCAGGCCAGGGGCACCGGGCGCCCGGCGGGTGCGCCTATCGAACCGGGGTGGGAGCCGGGGCGGCCGCCGGCGCCGGGGGCGGCGTCGCCAGCAGCAGCCGGTCGATGTCGGCGAGATCCGACTCGGTCAGGTTGCCGGCCTGCTGCTTCAGGGTCAGCACGCTGAGCAGATAGTCGTAGCGGCTCTGGTAGTAGCTGCGCTGGGCGATGTACAGGTTGCGCAGTGTGTTCAGCACGTCGACTTCGGTGCGGGTACCGACCTGCAGGCCGACCTGGCTCGATTCCAGCGCCGTCTGGTTCGACTTCACGGCCTGCAGGTTCGCCTTGACGCTGGCGATGCCGGACATCACGCCCTGGTAGGCATCACGGGTCTGGCGTTCGATCGAACGCTTCGAGCCTTCCAGCTGCGCCAGCGACTGATCGCGCGTCGCGGCTGCCTGGCGGACCTGCGACTGGGTCAGGCCGCCGCTGAAGATCGGCACGTTGACGCTGATGCCGATGCTGCTGCGCGCGGTGTTCGGGTTGCTCTGGAACGAGTTCTGGTTCTCGCCGTAGCTGCCGTCGATGCCGAGGGTCGGGTAGTGGCGTGCGTAGGCAACGCCGACGGCCTTCTTTGCCACTTCGGCATTCAGCTCGGCGATCTGCAGGTCGAAATTGCTGTCGCGGGCGACCTTCAGCCAGTCATCGACCGACACCGGATTCGGGCTGGCCAGCGGGATTTCCTCGACCAGGCCTTCGGCGGTTTCCGCATAGCCGCCGGTGATCTCGCCGAGCGCGCGGCGGGCGTTGGACAGCGTCCGTTCCGCGCCGATCAGGGTCGCCACGCTGCCGTCATAGGCAGCCTGGGCTTCCTGCACATCGGTGATCGCGGCGAGGCCGACCTCGAAGCGCTTCTTCGCCTGCAGCAGCTGCCGCTCGTTGGCATCGCGCTCGGCGGTGTTGGTGCGTACCGCATCGCTGGCCGACAGCACGCCGAAGTAAGCCTGGGCGACGCGCAGGATCAGCGCCTGCTGGGCGCTGCGATAGGTCGCCTCGGCGAGCGCGACCTGCGAATCGGACTGCTTCAGCCGGCGCCAGGCCTCGAAGCTCCAAATCGTCTGCGACAGCGTCACCTGGTACGACAGGGCGTCGTTGCCGAAGGTGTTGACGCCGTCCTCGGTGGTCGGCGGCGGCTGCCCCGGATCAAAGATGATCACGTTCTGCTGCTCGACCCGGGTCCGGCTGCGGGCGCCGCTGCCCTGGGCGTTCAGCTGCGGCAGGAACGCCGACAGCGCCTGCGGCTTCGCCTCGATCGAGGCATCGCGGGCGAACTTCGCGGCGGTGAGCGTGGTGTCCTGATCGAGCGCCTTGCGATAGGTTTCAAGCAGATCGTTGGCGCCGGCCGAGCAGATCGGTGCAAGAAAGCAGGACGCGAGCAGGGCGCGAAGGGAGCGGCGCATGAATCTTCCTGAGAGATGCCTGATGAAGGGAACTAGTAGCGGGGAATCGTTGCGTCTATGGTCTGCGACCAGGCGTCGATGCCGCCGATTAGATGCGACACATCGCCGAAACCGTTGCGTTCCAGAAACCGCCCGGCCATCTCGCTGCGGACCCCGTGGTGGCATAGGACGGCAATCGGCGCCGAAGGGTTTAACTCGGCGACGCGCGCACCGAGTTCGGCGAGCGGAATGTTGATCGCGCCAGGCAGCGCGGCGAGTTCGACTTCCTCGGGCAGGCGCACGTCGAGCACGGTGGTGCCGGGGCTGTCGATCAGCGCCTTGAAGGCGGCGGGGACAAGATTCTGCATCGATGAAAGGCGCCAGGCGAAGAAAACCGGAATCAGCGTAGCACGCGGCAAAGCCTTGTCCTGACTGAATTTCCGGGGCGCGAAATCAGCTTTGCCGTTCTTTACCGGCGGCGTCGACGGCGTCCGGATAGACCAGCTCGGCAAGCGCCGCGCGGCTGTAGACGCCGAGCTTGCGATAGACGCGATACAAGTGATTGGCGACGGTCGACGGGGCGATGCCGATGCGCTTGGCGGCCTGCTTGAAGCTGAGCCCGTGGGCGATCGCGGTGACCACGTCGCGTTCCCGGCGGGTCAGGTGATCGAGCGGGCCGGCCGGCCAGATGTGCACGCAGCGCAGTTCGTCGAGCGGTTCGCAACGGATGCACAGGCCGCCGGCGACCATCGTGTCGCCATCCGCCGGCAGCGCGAACGGCAGCTGTTGCGCCGGCCGCTCGGGAAAGTGCCGGTCGAGCATCTCGAAGAAGCGCGGCATCGCGTCGTGGAAGGCGCCGGTGGCGTCGACCGCTGCCGCCGCGCTGGCCGCCGGCCGATCGGCCAGCCGTCGCGACATCTGCAGGAAGAACGCGTGCGAGGCGGCATTGAACAGATGAAACATCACCCGACCGACGCCGGCGGCATCGCGGGCGGTGAACGCCTGCCGGCGGTCGAAGCGGTACAGCGTGACCAGCGAGTACAGGCCGCTGGCCGGATCGATGTGGCCGGTCGACAGGATCCGCTCGATGCCGCAGGGCGCGAAGGTCTGCTGATACAGCTCGGAGCGGTAGAACTGCCGGTCCGGCATCACGCTTTTCATGTCGACCGGCGTCTCCAGCTGGCGCAGCAGCGCCGGGACGATCGGATTGATCGCCTGGCTGGCTTCGAGCCGCTCGGGGAATTCCGGCGGCAGGTTCAGCACCGTGCAGGTGTGGAACTTCATCCGCCGCGCCGTGCCGGTGCCCCAGATCGCGGCATCGAACGGCAGCAGCTGGCGCAGCTCGCCGAGCGCCCAGCGGCGGAAGCCGTCCGGCGGCACGGCGAGGCCGCCGCGATACAGGCGGCCGATCAGCTGGTCGACCGGATCGACGGCGGCGGGGTCCGGAATTGCGGCTTGCGGTTCGGCGCGCGTCATGCGGATCGGGGGCGGGTCGTCGTGGCGGCGGGATGACAGGCCGGATTTACCATCTTCGCGGCCAGTGTTCACGCCTATCCTGCGCTGAACCGCACCTTGTTCCGCAACCGATGCCGCGCATGAAATCGATCCACACCTGGCTGGCCGAGTACAACGAGAGTCATCGCAACCCGGTCAACAAGCGCCTGCACTGGCTGTGCGTGCCGCCCATCGTGGTCACCGTATTCGGCGCGCTGCGGGCGATTCCGGCCGGCGATGCGCTGCTCAATCCGGCGACCGTCGCTGCAGCGCTGGCGCTGGTCTACTACCTGACGCTGTCGTGGCGGCTGACCCTGGGCATCGCGCCGCTGCTGGCGCTGGTGCTGGCGCTGGTCGAGTTCAGCCACGCGACGCTCGGCGCGCTGCACCTGCCGGTGATGGCAGCGGTGTTCGTGCTGGCCTGGATCGGCCAGTTCTACGGCCACAAGGTCGAGGGCCGGAAGCCATCGTTCTTCAAGGACGTGCAGTTCCTGCTGATCGGGCCGTTGTGGCTGCTGGCCGATGTCTACCGGCGCGCCGATCTCGACCTTGGCGGGCGCCAGTACGGTTGACGGCCAGCTGCGCGGCTTCAGGCCGCGTTCATGCGGCGGGGCTATGCTCGCGTCGGTAACGTGCCGGAGGCCGACGAACGCTGGCCTGCCGCAGCGGTCTGATTCAGGATCGCAAGCACGCCCCGAACAAGACCGGAAAAGGTGAACCCGACATGACCCCCAAGAAATTCCCTGCCTGGCTGTGCGCGCTGGTGCTGAGCGTGAGTGTCGTTGCCGGCACGACCGCGCCGGGCGCTGCCCAGGCGCAGGACGAGCGCAGTGGCGAGCCGGCCGCCGCCGATGTCGCCCAGGGCCAGCCGGGCGGCGAGATCCCGCAGGAAACCTATTCGCAGGAAGAAACGCTGGCGGCTGCGCAGAAATTCTTCGGTGGCACCACCAGCGGTCTGGCCAAGGCGATCGAGAAGGCGTTCTCCGAACTCGGCCGCCCGGTCGGCTACATCATCGGCAACGAGGGCTCGGGCGCCTTCGTCGTCGGCCTGCGCTACGGCGAAGGCGAACTGGTCTACAAGGGCGGCGGCACGACCAAGGTGTACTGGCAGGGCCCATCGGTCGGCTGGGACATCGGCGGCAACGCCTCGAAGGTGTTCACGCTGGTCTACGACCTGCGCTGGACCAAGGATCTGTACCAGCGCTTCCCGGGAGTCGACGGCAGCCTCTACGTGGTCGCCGGTGTCGGCCTGAACTATCAGCGCGCCAACGGCATCACGCTGGCGCCGATCCGCACCGGCGTCGGCCTGCGCGCCGGTGCCAGCGTCGGCTATCTCGCCTACACCCGCGAAAAGCGCATCAACCCGTTCTGAACGATCGGCATAGATGACAATCAGGCCGCCTGCGGGCGGCCTGCCTGCTTCCGGGACCCGCGGCGACGGGCAGCAGGCGGGCTTCAGCGAGCCAGCGAGATCACCACCCGGCGCAGCAGTTCGTGGATATCGGCTTCGTCGTGGTAGACCCCGAAGCCGATCCGCAGGCGATCGTCGCGGTGATCGCAGACCACCTCGGTCGCGGCCAGCCGTTGCTGCAGCTCGCCGGCCCTGGTCGTGCGGAAGCACAGGAAATTGCCGCGCGGCTGGCCGCGTCCGGGTATCAGCAGCGCGGCGTTGAGCAGCGGCAGGGCGAGCCGGTCGAGGCCGTCGAGAAACAGATCCTGCAGCGCGGCCACCCGGGCGTGGATGCGCGCCGGCGTCAGCTTCTGCGCATGCAGCCAGTCCATCACCGCGTTCAGCCGGTACAGCGCCGTGGCGTCATAGGTCGCGCCCAGGAAGCGCAGGCCGCCGTCGGCATAGCCGACTTGTCCTGGGCCGCCGCTCAGCGCGGCGAAGCCGGCGAACCAGCCGGTATCGACCGGCCGCAGGGCGATGCCCGGCGGGCAGTGCATGAAGGCGTTGCCTTCGCCGGACATCGCGTACTTGTAGCCGCCGCCGAGGTAGAACGCGCGGCCGGCAATCGCCGACAGGTCGGTGTGCAGCGCCATGTAGCCGTGATAGCCGTCGATCACGATCAGCGTGTCCGGATCGCGCACGGCCTGGACGATCGGCGCCAGTTCGTGGACCAGCCAGCCGGAGTTGTAGAAGCACTGCGAGAAAAAGACGAGATCGTGGCCGCCGCGCGCGGCGGCCGATGCGAAGCGCTCGGCGAAGCTCGCGAACGGCTCGCTGGCGATGCGTTCGATCTCGACCTGGCCGGCCTCGGCCATCCGCAGCATCTGCCGGTTGAAGCTGTGGAACTCGCTGTCGGTGCTCAGCACCCGGATCGGTCGCCGCGCGATCGACGACATCAGCCGCATCAGCAGTTCATGGGTGTTGCCGGCGAAGCACAGCGTGCCAGGATCGGGCAGATGCAGGATCGTCGCGACATGCGCCTGGGCAGCGGGAATGACCGCGCCGAAGATTTTCGTCCACTTGTCGTCGGCGAGGTCGGCGGCTTCGGTCCAGGCCTCGGCCTGTGCGTAGTAGCTGACATCCGGCCAGGGGTGATGGCTGTGGGCCGCGACATGCAGGCGGCCGGGACGGGCGGTCAGGAATCGCGAGAAGTGCAGCTTCCACGAATGATTCACCGGTACTGCCTCTCGTCTTCGAGCGGCTTCACGAAGTGGAACGAGGTGATCTGCAGCCCTTCGCGGAAGTAGAACTTGTGGGCCTTGAGTCGCGGCGTGCCGGAATCCAGGGTCAGCTGCGTGCAGCCGAGCGCGCGCGCCTTCGCCTCGCACCAGCCGAGCAGCGCCTTGCCGACGCCCTCGGATCGATGGCCGGCATCGGTGACCAGATCGTCGATGTACAGTTCGCTGCGCGAAAAGGTCTTTTCGAGCACGCGCCAGACGGTCAGACCCAGCACCTCGCCGCCGTCGACCGCCACCAGCATGCGGCCGCCGCCGGCGAACACCCTCAGCATCTGGTCGCTGTAGTTCGGCATCAGCTGCGGGCGGAGCTGGCGATGCACGCTCTCGGCCTGGGCCAGCCATCGGGCCGCGACGATGCGGCCGTCGCCATCGGTGACTTCAACGATCTGCAGCATGCGGCGTCACCTCGTGGTTCGATTGCGCAGTCTGCGTTTGTCGCACTGCGAGCCGCAAATGCTGCGGGCGATCGACCGCCATCCGGCTGCTGGACGGGAACTTGCGGCTGCTATGATCGGTCCACTCCGGCAGTAGCCCCGCTGCCGATTTACCTTTCATTTACAAGGAGCTTGTCGATGAGTACGCCCAATCCGTTCCGCAGTGTTCCGGTCGCCGGTTCCTCCACCACGGGCGCCGGACGCAGCGCGCTCGCCACCAACACCGTTCTGCGCAATACCTATCTGTTGCTGTCGGCGACCCTGCTGTTCTCGGCGCTGATGGCCGGCCTGTCGATGGCGATCAACGTGCCGCGCGGCCTGTCGCTGGTCTGCTCGCTGGTGTCGATGGGCCTGCTCTGGTTCGTGGTGCCGCGCACCGCGAACTCGACCAGCGGCATCTGGGTGGTGTTCGCCGTCACCGGCCTGCTCGGCTTCGGTCTGGGCCCGATCCTGAACAGCTACATCGGCCGCTTCGCCAATGGCTCGCAGATCGTCATGACCGCCTTCGGCCTGACCGGCACGATCTTCGTCGGCCTGTCGGCGTTCGCGGTGAAGTCGGGCCGTGACTTCAGCTTCATGCGCGGCATGATCACCGGCGGCATCCTGATCGCCTTCGTGCTGTCGATCGGCGCGCTGATCGCCTCGCTGCTCGGCTACCACTTCCAGCCGCTGGTGCTGGCGGTGTCGGCGATGTTCGCGATCCTGATGTGCGGCGTGATCCTGCTGGAGACCTCGGACGTCGTGAAGGGCTACCAGACCAACTACGTGCTGGCCACCGTCGGCCTGTACCTGGCGATCTACAACCTGTTCGTCAGCCTGCTGCAGCTGCTCGGCTTCGCTTCCGGCGACGACTGAATCATCGGCGGCACCGTCTGCTGCATCATCGAGAACCCCGCGGCCCGCCGCGGGGTTCTTGCTTTTCCGCCACCGAACGACTGCCATGAATCTCACTGTCCTCGGCCAGACGGCCGGCCTGCTGGTGCTGTCGAACCTGTTCATGACCTGGGCCTGGTACGGGCACCTGCGGACCTTGCACGACAAGCCGCTGTGGCTGGCGATCCTGGCCAGCTGGGGCATCGCGCTGTTCGAGTACATGCTGATGGTGCCGGCCAACCGCGCCGGCTTCACCACCATGAGCCTCGCGCAGCTGAAGATCCTGCAGGAAGTGATCACGCTGCTGGTCTTCGTGCCGTTTGCGCTGCTGGTGATGAAGCAGCCGCTGAAGCTCGATTTCCTGTGGGCGGCGCTGTGCATGTGCGGCGCTGTCTATTTCATCTTCCGGTAAGCCGGGCCGGCGGCGATGCCAGCCTACAATCCCTCTCCGATCCGCTTCCGGCCCCGACCCGTGTTCAAGGAATACCTGCAGTACGACGCCACCGGACTGGCGGCGCTGATTGCCGCTCGCGAAGTCAGCGCCAGCGAGGTGCTGGACGCGGCGCTGGCCCGGCTCGAAGCGGTCAACCCGCAGATCAACGCTTTCTGCACGCCGATGATCGACGCGGCCCGCACGCGCGCGGCGGGGCCGCTGAGCGGGCCGTTCGCCGGCGTGCCGTTCCTGATCAAGGACATCGCCCAGCATGTGAAAGGCGTGCCGACCAGCGCGGGGACCGGGGTGCTGAAGGACTGGTGCCCCGGCGTCAGCTCGGAAATCGTGCTGCGCTTCGAGCGCGCCGGTCTGGTCAGCTTCGGCAAGACCACCTTGCCGGAACTGGCGCTGAAGGGCTGCACCGAAAGCCGGCTCTGGGGGCCGACGCGAAATCCCTGGAAGCTTGATCGCACGCCGGGCGGCTCGTCCGGCGGCGCGGCGGCGGCTGTGGCAGCGGGCATCGTGCCGGCAGCCAGTGCCTCCGACGGCGGCGGTTCGATCCGCATTCCAGCCTCGTACTGCGGCCTGTTCGGCCTGCGTCCGGGACGTGGCCGGGTGCCGCCGGGTCCGACCCATGACGAGTTCTGGGAAGGGGCGTCGAGCGAGCACGCGCTGACCCGCACGGTGCGTGATTCGGCCGGCCTGCTCGACGCGATCCACGGCGCCGATCAGGGCAGCCCGTTCCGGATCGCAGCACCCGAGCGGCCGTATGCCGACGAAGTCGGCCGCGATCCCGGTCGCCTGCGGATCGGCTTCTCGACCGCGTCGCCGATCAACCAGCCGGTCGACCCCGATTACGTCCGTGCCGTCCACGACACCGCGAAGCTGCTGGAAAGCCTCGGTCATCACGTCGAGGAAGCGCGCCCGGCGATCGATGGCATGGCGCTGGCCCGCTGCTACCTGACCATGTACTACGGCCAGACGGCGGCGGCGGTCGACCATGCCTGCGCGCTCACCGGTGCCAGCGAAGCCGATTTCGAGCTGGAAACCCGGGCGCTGGCCCTGTTCGGCCGCAGCCTGACCGCCGGCGAGTATGTGGCGCGGCGGCAGGAATGGAACGGCTTCATGCGCGCGCTGGGTGACTTCCACCAGCGCTACGACCTGTATCTGGTCCCATCGGCCGCGCAGGCGCCGGCGCTGATCGGCAGCCAGGATCTGCCGCTGGCCGAGCAGATCGGCATCCGCGCCGTGCTCAAGCTGGGCCTGGGCCGGCAGGTGCTGAAGAGCGGGCTGATCGACCGGATCGCCGGCAAGAGCCTCGGCCGGGTGCCGTTCACCCAGCTGTCGAACCTGACCTTCACGCCGAGCATGTCGGTGCCGCTGCACATGGATCGCGACGGCCTGCCGATCGGCATGCAGTTCGTGGCGGCTTCCGGGGGTGAAGGTCTGCTGATCCGGCTGGCGTCGCAGCTGGAAGCGGCGGCGCCGTGGGCGGGGCGGCGGGCGCCGATCTAGCCGGCGTCGGCTACTTCCAGTCGAATGCGGTGGCGTTGCGCGCGCGCGGCTTGCCTTCGCCTTCGACCAGTTCGAAGGCGATCAGCACTTCGCGGGTCTTCAGGTCGCGGAACCGCTCCGGCGTGACCCGGCGGCCGTCCTCGGTGTAGTCCTGCGCGTACAGGATCACGTCGGTGCGCAGATCCGAGACCGCCAGTCCTTCGCGCAGCGTCAGATAGGCGAAGCCGCGCTCGTCGACGTAGTGCATGACGCCGATCCGGAACTCGCTCGGCGGCAGCATGTCCGGGATCAGGAAGCCGTAATGGTGATAGTCGGCCTCGCGCTTCAGGTCGCCGCTGACGTTACCGAAGCTCAGCACGTCGACCCGCTTGCCCTTGTCCTGCAGCGCCCGCACCAGGCGCAGGAAATCGCCGTCGCCGGTGCCGAGCAGCACGTAGTCGAGGTTCTCGGCCTGCAGCAGCGCGTCGACCGCGAGATCGAGGTCGGCATTGGCCTTGACCACGTCGATACCGTCATCGTTGCGATAGCGGCGGGCTTCCTTGAGCACCAGGTGAAAGCCGTTGCGACGCACCGCGTTGCGATGATTTTCCTTGGCCTGCCGGTAGCTGTCGTCCTCGTCCTCGCGCTGGACGTCGATCGACAGGTAGGCGTTGGCGCGCAGCACGGTGGCGCCCTGGGCTTCGACCAGACGCCGCACGGTCTCGTAGCGGAAACCGCGACCGCCGGTCCTCGACAGGTTCTCGACGTCGAGAAAGATGCCGGCCTTCAGCACTACGCGGACTTCGCCCGCTTCGGCGCCGCGGCAGCGCGCGGACGGCGCACCGGCTTCTTCAGGGCATCGATGCGCAGCAGCAGGTTCGGGTCCGGGCAGCGGGCCAGCCAGGTGGCCTTTTCCGATGCCCGGCAGACGCCCGGATAGTCGCCTTCGCGACCATCGAGCTCGCGGATGATCTGGAAATGCAGATGCGGGGCCCAGCCGACATTCTCGTGCGGCTGGCCCAGCGAGCCGATCGGCTCGCCGATCGCCACGGTCTTGCCGCGCTTGGTCAGCTGCAGCGACTGCCGCGACAGATGGCCGTACAGCGTGTGGAAGCGCACGCCCTGGATCTCGTGCTCGAGGATGATGGTCGGACCGTAATCGCCGAATTCCTTGTTGTCGCGCGTCGAATGCACGACGCCGGGCAGCACCGCGTGAATCACCGTGCCGGCCGACAGCCAGAGGTCGACGCCCAGGTGCACGGTGCGCGGCTCCTCCGAGCCGGTGCCGTAGAGATCGCTCATCCGGTACATGGCGCGCTCCTCGCCGTAGCCGCCGGCCGCGTAATCGGCATTGGCGGCGCGCAGGCGGCGCAGGATCCAGCGATGGAAGGCGCTGGCGTCGGCCGGATCGGTGCCTTCGAGCGCTTCCGGGCCCGGGCCCAGTGCGAGCGGCAGGCAACGCTTCGCATTCAGCGCGTACGACACCGGGCTCGCGGCCGGCGTCATCGCCAGTAACTTGCTGAAGTTGTCGCGTCCCATCGTCGTCAAACCCTGTCCTGTACGCGAGGGCGTCGTTTCACCAGCAGCGGAACGACGCCCGGGAGTCACCTTGCCACCGCCGATGTCGACCGCGCCGGAAAGCGCGGCCGACGAGCGGCGGGAAAACCGCCATTGTGCCGTGTGACGCGTCACAAGTCGCCCCTTTGTCAGGTCGGAGCCCGGTTTCGAGGATCGAAATCGGGGAAAAGCACCCGCATCTGCTCGTAAATCTGCTTCTGGGCCTCGCTTTCGGCCGCCGGCGTCTGGACCTGCACGGTGACGAACTGATCGCCTGCCGGGCTGCCGGGCAGGCCGCGCCCCTTCAAACGGAGTCTGCGACCAGACAGCGTGCCGGCCGGGAGGTTCAGTTCGACGGTGCCGCCGAGCGTCGCCACCGGCACCGGTCCGCCGAGGGCGGCTTCCCAGGGTGTGACGTTCAGGGTCATGTGCAGGTCGCGACCGTCCGGCTTGAACAGCGGATGCGCCGCGAAGCTGAGTTCCAGCAGCACGTCGCCGCCGCGCGGCGCCTGACCGCCGAGGCGGATGGTCTGGCCGGCGGTGACGCCTTTCGGAATCCGGACATTGAGCGTGCGGTTGCCGATCGAGACGCTGCGCGTCGCGCCGTTGTAGGAATCCTCGATGCCGATCGCAAGCCGGGCCTGCTGGTCGCGGGCGACGCCGCCGCCGAAATCCTCGTAACCACCGCCACCGCCGAAGCCGGCACCGGCGGCGCCGTTGCCGAACAGGCTGGAAAAGAAGTCCGAGAAGCCGCCTGCATCGCCATCAAGGCCGGCGCCGCCGGACGCACCACGGCCGCCGCTCCAGCCGGGCGGCGGCGTGAAGCGCTGGCCGTTCTGCCAGTTCGGTCCGAGCTGGTCATAGGCGGCGCGCTTCTTCGGGTCGCTGAGCACCTCGTTGGCCTCGTTGGCGGCCTTGAAGCGGTCCTCGGCATCCTTGGCCTTGTTCTTGTCGGGATGGAACTCGCGCGCCAACTTGCGATAGGCACGCTTGATCTCCGCCTCGCTGGCCGTGCGCGGCACACCCAGAATCTTGTAGTAGTCCTTGTATTCCATCGGGTTCCGGAAAACGGATGCGGGGCGTCACGGCGCCGGTTGGCCGCGACGCCCCGCAATGTACGTCAACAGTTGGTGGTCGATCGGTTCAGTGGGCCACGGAGATGCGACGCGGCTGCGCGGTCGGCCGTTTCGGAATCACGACCTCGAGGACGCCGTTGGCGCCGCGGGCGCTGACCGCCTCGGAGTCGACGGTATCCGGCAGGCTGAAACGCCGGAAGAAGCGTCCGTGCGCGCGTTCGATGCGGCGGCGTTCGACGGCGCCGGCCGGGTTGCCGGCATCGGCGTCCTTCTCGCGGCTGCCGCTCAGGGTAAGCACACCCTTTTCCAGGGTCACGTCGATGCTCGCAGGATCGACACCCGGCACGTCGGCGTGCAGCACGAAGCGGTCGGCGTACTCGGCGATGTCGACGGCCGGCGCCCAGTCGGCGGTGGCGCTCGACGAGGCATCGTTGGCGACGGCGCTGTCGCCGTGGACATAGCGGTTGAATTCATTGAGAAGCTCCCGGTGCATCGCCCAGGGCCCGAAAGTGCGTTCGCGGATCAAGTTGGACATGGAAACCTCCAGCGGTAGTTGCGGGGAAGAGGAGCAGGTCCCTGACCTGCCCACGTCCCGAACGCTAGGGTCGGCTGGCGCCCGTTCAAGAGCGCGCCGCCGTTGCCGTGCCGGTTTCCAGCAGTTCCGCGAGGCGCAGCTCGATCGCCGCCAGATCGGGGATCACCGCGTCGCGATCGTCGAGACGGGCCCGGGCCAGCACCAGCGCGGCGACATCGGCCGCCCGCAGCGGCAGCGCTTCCAGCGCGTCGCGGCCGAGACGGGTCAACTGCGGATGACCATCGCAGAGCAGCCCGAAGCGCGGGCCGCCGGCACCGGCGGTCATCGCCTGCAGCACGGCGATCCGGGCCCGCCGGCCGCCGCTGTCGTGGCTGCCGCCGTTCAGGCGCTCGAAGCGCAGCACCGGCAGGTCGAGGTCCTGCCAGACGACCCAGCCGGCGAACCAGTCCGGTGCGCCGTCGGCGGCCGGTCGCAGCGCGCCCGGCGTGATGGCATCGGCAAGCGCCAGGTGGGGCAGCAGCAGGCGCTCGTCGCGCAGCGGCAGCAGCACGGCGTTGACAGTGTCGGGGCCCGGCTCGCGGATCGGGTCGCTCATGGTCGGATGCCGGGCAGGCTGCGCAGCGTGGCCAGCAGCTGGTCGTCCTGCCAGGGCTTGGTCAGGTAGTGATCGACGCCGAGCTGCCGCGCCCGGGCCCGGTGCTTGTCGCCGGAACGCGAGGTGATCATCACCACCGGCAGCGCCGCCAGCCGCGGCTGCTTGCGGATGAAGGCGGCGACCTCGAAGCCGTCGGCGCGCGGCATCTCGATGTCGAGCAGCACCGCGTCCGGCGTTTCGCGATGCAGCAGCGCCATCGCCTCGACGCCGTCGCGGGCGCTCAGCACCCGGTAGCCCTGGCGCAGCAGCAGCCGCTCGGCGACCCGGCGGATGGTGATCGAATCATCGACCACCAGCACTGCCGCGCGGGCGGCGCCGAGCCGCGCGTCGAAGTGGTCGTCGTCGCTGTCGCGCCGGGCGCGGCGCGGGCGCTCGGCGACCAGGGCTGGCAGGTCGAGGATCATCGCCACCCGGCCATCGGCGAGGATCGTCGCGCCACCGATGCCGGCCACCGAGCCGAGCTGCGGGCCTGCGGTCTTGCTGACGATCTCGCGATTGCCGAGCACCCGGTCGACGATCAGCGCCAGCGGCCGGTCGTGGTCCGGCAGGCCGGACGCGAGGCGGAGCAGCACCGCGTTGACCTGCCGACCGTCGCCTGCGGAGCCGCGCGGCAGGTCGATGAAATCGGCCAGGTGGCAGAGCTGCCAGTCCTGGTCGGCAAAGTGGAACAGCGGCCGGTCACCGGCCAGCAGCCGTTCGGCCTGCTCGCGCGGCAACCGGCCGACGCCTTCGATGCAGGTCAACGGAATCGCGAATGTTTCCTCGCCGACCCCGACCAGCAAGGCCTGCGAGACGGCCAGCGCCAGCGGCAGGCGGATCGTGAAACGGGCGCCGCGGCCGGTTTCCGAGTGCAGCGCCAGGGTGCCGCCAAGCTGACGGACCTGGTTGACCACCACGTCCATGCCGATGCCGCGGCCGGCGTCCTCGGTCAGGTGACGCGCAGTGGTGAAGCCGGGTTCGAGGATGAAGCGAGCCAGCGCCGCATCGCTGACCTCGGCCTGCGCCGGCAGCAGGCCACGGGCGATCGCCTGGGCGCGGATCGCCGGATAATCGAGCCCGCGACCGTCGTCGCCGACCTCGATCAGCAACTGCGCGCCGTCGCGGGACAGCCGGATCTCGATGCTGCCGCGTGCCGGCTTGCCGGCAGCGAGGCGCACCTCCGGCGGCTCGACGCCATGGACCACGGCGTTGCGCAGCAGGTGTTCGAGCGGTGCGGTCATCCGTTCCAGCACGTTGCGGTCGAGTTCGGCATCGGTGCCGATGTACACCGGCTCGGCGTCGCGGCCGTGTTCCTGAGCGGTCTGCCGGATCACCCGGGTCAGGCGCTGTTCCTGGCGCGAGAACGGCACCATCAGCGTGCTCATCAGCCCCTGCTGCAACTCGGTGGCCTGGCGGCCCTGCTGCTGCAGCAGGCTGTCGGCGCTGCCCAGCGCTTCCTCCATGCTGCCGTGCAGCGAGCCGAGATCACCGACCGACTCGGCCAGCGCCCGCGACAGCTCCTGCATCCGCGAATAGCGGTCCATCTCCAGCGCGTCGAACTCGGCGGCGTAGCGATCCTCGGGCTCGTGGCCGTGGGCGGCGCGGCTGCTGCTGCGGGCATTGATCTGGGCATCGGTCTCGATGTCCATCTGGCGCAGCTGGTCGCGGATCCGGGCGATGGTCTGCGTGGTTTCGGCAAGCTGCGCCTTCAGCGCCGCATGGTGTTCGTCGAGCTGCGCCCGGGCGATGGCGATCTCGCTGGCCTGATCGAGCATCGCGTCGAGCCGTTCCACCGGCACCCTCGCGGTTTCGCGGCGGCTGATCGGGACGGCGACATCGGCCTCGTCCGGCGTCCAGAACAGGCCGGGCAACCAGTCGTGCAGCGCCGACGCGGGCGCGAGGTCGGCTTCGATGTCCACACCGGCATCACCGGCATCACCGGCATCACCGGCATCACCGGCGACGCCGGGCGCCGATTTGTCATCCGGAGCCGACGCCACAGCGGACTCGACTGCTGCGGTTGCCGGCGGCGCGCTCGCCGGCACGGCCCCGGCTGCGGCGGCCGGCGCGCCGGCGGTCCCGAGCGCGGCATCGATCGCCGCCAGCAGCGGTGCGGCCGGCAGCCGTTCGCCGCGCTTCAGCGCATCGAGCTGGCGCTGCAGGCTGTCGAGGCCGCTGTCGAAGGCGGCGAGCAGCGCCGCCGGCGGCAGATCGCCCGGCCGTTCCAGCATCGTTTCGAGGCGGTGGGCAACCGCGCCGATCGCGGTCGCCGCCGCCATCCGGGCGCTGCCCTTCAGCGTATGCAGCCCGCGGCGCAGGCTGCCGAGGCTGCGCGCGTCGTCGGGCCGGCCGCCCCACAGGGCGGACGACACCGCCAGCGCATCGAGCAGTTCCTGCGCTTCGCCGAAGAAGATGTCCTGCAGCTCGGCATCGACCTCGCCGTCGGCGTCGGCTTCGCTGGCGACGACCGGCGCCGTCCCGGCCGGTGGCGGCCGGCGCAGCCGGGCGATGCGCTCGGCGTGGCGCTCGGCGGCCTCGTCGGGCACCGGCTGTTCGTCGGCCACCGCGTCGACCCATGCGGCCAGCTGCTGCACCAGTTCGTCGAGCAGCGGCAGCGCCGTGACCGGCAGCTCGCGATGCGCCTGCTGGCCGGTATCGAGCGCGATTTCGAGCATTCCGGCGAGGCGGCTCAGCGCCACCGCGTTGACGATCGCCGCCGCGCCTTTCAGCGTGTGGAAGCTGCGCGACAGGCTGTCATCGATGGTGAAGGTGGACGCCTGACGGTCGCAGTGCGCCAACCATTCGCGGAGACCGGCCAGACGGCTGCGGCTGTCGGTGCAGAAGACGCTGCGCAGGTCGGGCGCCGGCGTCGCCGGGGCGGTGTTGAGCTGCTCCAGACGGTCGATCAGCGCGCCATCCAGCGCGTCCGGCGCCGGCTGGCCGGCACGCCAGGCGGCGAGCAAGGCCGGCAAGGCCTGGATCGCGTCGTCGATGGCGGTCCGCTGCGCGTCCTCCGGCGGTTGCGTGCCGTCGAGGCTGCGATTCAGCAGCTGTTCGCCGGCCGCACCCAGACGGCCGATCGCTTTGGCGCCGACCGTGCGGCCGCTGCCCTTGAGCGCGTGGAAGGCGCGGCGGATCGCCGCCAGCGTCTCGGTACGGCCCGGATCGCGGTTGAACGCCGGCCGAAGGGCGGCGAGGCCGGCCAGCACTTCGGTGGCTTCGTCGACGAACAGCGCGCGCAGCTCGCCGGTGGCGTCAGCGTCGGCATCGGTCGCGGCGGCGGCGAGGGCAGGCGCCGATGGCGGTGCCGGCGCTGCCAGCGCCAGCGTTTCGATGCCGGACACCAGGGCCAGCGCCAGCGCGCTGCGGCGCGGGCTGCCGTCGCGGCGCGCCTCCAGCCAGGCTTCCAGCGCGGCGATCGGCGCCACCAGCGGGGCGGCCTGCGCCGGGTCGAGCCGCGGCAGCGCGGCGAGCTGCCGTTCGAGCGCAGCCAGCGCGTTGGCCTCGGCTTGTGCCCCCAGTACGCGCAGCGCGGCCGATTGCGCCTGCAGCAGCGCTGCCAGCGGGGTTGGGGTGTCGGTATCGGGCTCGCGTAACGCGCGTTCCAGCTCGGTCCGGATCCGGGCCGTGTCGATCAGCAGTTCGCGGTGCAGGGCGGCCGTGGCGTCTCGGTGTTCCTGTGGCTGCAGCTGCCCGTCTCCCGGCTGGCCCGGCTGCAGGGTGTCGGCCAGTTGCGCCTCGATGCGCAGCAACTGTTCTGCGATCCCCAGCCAGACGACGGTGTCGGTGCTGTCCTGCACCTCGGTCAGTGCCTGCGTCAGCTGCTGCATCGAATCGGCGCTGTCGCCGGCGCCGAGCAGCGCGACGACCCGCGCCGCGCGCAGCAGGCGCGGGCCGGTGTCGGCCAGCGCATCGTGGCTGCCGCGCTGGTGCAGGTCGATGGCGTCCTTGATCGCCGCGAATTCGCTGTGCAGCGCCGCCAGCGCCGCGCTGCGGCTGGCGCGATCCGGCCGGCGCGCGCCCGTCGCCGGCCAGGGCGCCGCACCGATCGGCAGCAGCCGGGCCAGCAGCGCGCGGGCGGCGGCGCGGTCGGCCGCGCGCAATCCGTGGACCAGCAGCCACAGCGTGTCGCCGGCCTGGGCGCGGGCGGCCGCTTCGCCGCTGTCGGCAAGCAGCTTCAGCTGGCTGACTGCGCGACCGAGCAGGCGGCGGGTATCGAGCACCTCGACGCGACGACCGAGCAGGTGGTCGGCGAAGGCGGCATGGCCAAGCCACAGCGCGCGCAGATGGTCGTCGTCGACGCCGCCGGCAATGGCGCCGGCGGTCGCGCTGATCCGGGCCAGCGCTTGGTCGGCGGCCGGATTGCGGAACCAGGCGAGGAACGCGGCCTGGAAGCCGGGCAGTTCCCGGCGCGCCAGCACGATGACGGTTTCGCCAGCGCCGCCAGCGGCGGTGCTGCGCGCCACCGTGTCCGGCCAGCGTTCGGCGACGGCGCGGGCGGCGAACAGCTCGGCCGCGGCAAGCGCCGGTTCCGCGCGCGCGGCGCGCAGCGCGTTCAGCGCCGCCCGCCATTGCTCGGAGTCGGGGTCGTCGCCGGTCTCGGCCCCGGCATCGAGGCAGGCTTCGAGCTGCAGCGCGGCGTCGTCGAGCGCGGCGCAGGCGGCGTCGGTCGGCGGCCCCGCCGCCAGCAGCGCCCGCATCTCCCGCGTCAGCCGTTCGCCGGCAAAGGCGCCGGTCAGCTCGAAAACGCCGTGCAGCTCGCGCAGCGCCTGATCCAGCCGGGCGCGGTATTCGTGCTGCCGTGGCGGGTCCTCCGGCAGCGCTGCCAGCGCCACCTGCACCGTGTCGATCGACAGGCGCAGCAGCGGCCGGAGGGCCGGTTCGAGCGGGGGGCGGGCCATCTCAGTGCCCGGCCCGGACGAAGCGGTCGCTGCGCGCCAGCTTTTTCAGCGACAGCGCCAGCCAGTCACGGCCGTCGCGCTGGAAGGCGCCGAGCCACCACGGCTGGAATGCCGGCGGCGCGGCGATCGACGGCCGCTGGTCCTCGGGCGCGAAACGGCGGTAGCCGATCACCTCGTCGACCAGGAAGCCGGCCGGCAGGCCGTCCTGTTGCAACACCAGCACCCGCTGTTCGCGGGCGTCGACGGCCGGGCCGCAGTCGAGCAGCGCACCGAGATCGGTGACCGGCAGCAGGCTGCCGCGGACATTGGCGACGCCGAGCAGCCAGGGCCGGGCGCCGGGCACGCGGGTCAGCCGCGGCCGGCCGATGACTTCGCGGATGTCGTCGCCGGGCGCCAGCAGCCAGCGGTCGCGCAGCCGGAAGGCCAGCCCGGTCCAGGCGTCGGGCCGTCCGTCGTGACGGCGTTCGCCGGCACTGCGGGCACCGCGCAGCTGCCGTTCGAGCGCCAGCAGCAGCTCGAACGGGGCCAGGCTGCGCAGGTCGACGGACATTGGCGGCGGCGCGCCGGCGCTCAGGCCGCGCGGCCGGGCAGGCCGGCGCGCACCGCGCCGAGCAGCTCGTCGCGGGTGAACGGCTTGGTCAGGTAGTCGTCGGCGCCGGCCAGGCGACCCCGGGCGCGGTCGAACAGGCCGTCCTTCGACGACAGCATCACCACCGGGGTGGCGGCAAAGCGCGGATTGCCCTTGATCAGCGCGCAGGCCTGAAAACCGTCGAGCCTCGGCATCATGATGTCGATGAAGATCAGGTCCGGCTGTTCGTCGACGACCCGGGCCAGCGCTTCGTAGCCGTCGGCGGCGGTGACCACGGCATAGCCGGCGGCGGCGAGCAGGGTTTCGGCGCTGCGGCGGATGGTCTGGCTGTCATCGATGACCAGCACCTTCACCGGGGCGCCGGTCATCGCCGCGGGCATCTGCTGGTCGTCGGTGGCCACGGTCGGGTGCTCCTGCATCGAGAGGTTCGCGGCTTGTAGCATGCGCGCCCGGCGCCTCCCGATCGTGCCGACGACCGTGGCCTGAGGCCGGACAAGGGCCGCCAGCCGGCGCGTTTGGAACAAGTGACCGATCGGTTACGCTACGCACCCCGCGCAGGTCCACTGCGCCCCGCCGGCAGATGTCGACATGCCCACGCCTTCGCATCACGCGGTACCGAACCTGACCACCGCGCAGACCGCCCCGCTGCTGCGCTTCGAAAGCCTGCTGCTGGAGCGCGCGGCCGACATCGAGCGCTGGTTCCGCAGCCAGTGGGCGCTGACGCCGCCGCCGTTCTACTGCTCGGTGGACCTGCGCAACGCCGGTTTCAAGCTGGCGCCGGTCGATACCAACCTGTTCCCCGGCGGCTTCAACAACCTGAATCCGGCGTTCGAGGCGCTCTGCGTGCAGGCGATCCAGTCGGCACTGGAGCGGGTCATGTCGACCGCCTGCGACGTGCTGCTGGTGCCGGAGAACCACACCCGCAACCGTTTCTATCTGGAAAATGTCGCCACCCTTCAGGGGCTGATCCAGAAGGCCGGCTATACGGTGCGGCTCGGTTCGCTCAGGGCCGATCTCCACGAGCCGGAAACCATCGCGCTCGATTCCGGCCGCAGCCTGTATCTGGAGCCGCTCCATCGCGACGGCGATCACATCTACGCCGGCAGTTTCCGTCCCTGCGTGGTGGTGCTCAACAACGACCTGTCATCCGGCCGGCCGGCGCTGCTCGATGGCATTGTCCAGCCCGTGATTCCGCCGCTCGGCGTCGGCTGGAACACCCGGCTCAAGACCCAGCATTTCGGCATCTACCGCGAAGTGGCGGCCGAATTCGGCAAGCTGCTCGGCATCGATCCCTGGTGGGTCGATCCGCTGTTCCGCAACTGCGGCCAGATCAACTTCAAGACCCGCGAAGGCGAGGACTGCCTGGCGTCGAACGTCGAGCTGCTGCTCGAGGACATCGCCGAGAAGTACCGCGAGTACGGGGTCAAGGACGAGCCGTTCGTGATCGTCAAGGCCGATGCCGGCACCTACGGAATGGGCGTGATGACGGTGAAGAGCGCGGACGAGATCCGCAACATGAACCGCGACGCACGCAAGAAGATGGCATCGGCGAAGGAAGGCAACGAGGTCACCGGCGCGATCATCCAGGAAGGCGTTTACACCTTCGAAAGATGGGGCGACGAGCAGTCGACCGCCGAGCCGGTGGTCTACATGATCGACAAGCATGTGGTCGGCGGCTTCTATCGCGTCCATGGCGGCCGCTCGAACACCGAGAACCTGAACGCGCCGGGCGCCAGCTTCCAGCCGCTGGCGTTCGCCGATCCCTGCAACTGCCCGGATACCGCGCAGAACCCGGACGCTTCGCCGAACCGCTTCTACGCCTACGGCGTGGTCGCGCGGCTGGCGCTGGTCGCGGCGGCGCGGGAAACCGCCAGGGCGACGGCGCGCGAGCCGCAGGCGGTCGAAGTCGCCGCCTGAGCGCGGCGGCGGGCCGGCGCGACGCCGGTAAGCCAGGTTTTTTGCTGCGTCGCAGCGCCGAATGGCGTGAAATGGCGGCTCGCCCGCCTTTCCACGCCGTCGCCATGGCCCACGATTCCATCCTGCTGACCGAAGACGCAGACCTGCCGGCCGTGCCGCTGGCGCCGGCACCGTGGTCGCTGACCGGCACCGGCTACATCCTGCTGATGAAGCTGCCGCCGGCCGTGCTCGACGATCCGCGCCACACGCCGGCGACCCTGCGCGGCCAGCGTCGCGGCGGGCTGTCGATGGTGATGCTGGTCGACTACGAAAGCTCGGCGGTCGGCCCGTACCGGGAACTGCTGTACATCCCGGGCAAGTTCTCGTTCGGCGCCAAGGTCTACCAGTCGATCACCCGGATCTACGTGTCGAGCATCGCATCGGTGGTCAACGGCCGGATCAACTGGGGCATCCCGAAGGATCGGTGCGACTTCGATTTCCAGTACGGCGCCGACGGCGACGACCGCCTCGAAGCGCGGCTGAACGGCAAGACCTTCGCCCGCTTCGCGTTCAAGGCCGGCGGCTGGACGCTGCCGTTCTCCACGGCCATCGTCCCGGACGCGCTGCTCAAGCTGGCGCAGCGCCACGGCGGGCAGCAGTTCGTCTATCTGCCGTCGGCGGGCGGCCGCATCCAGTTCGCCAGGGTCACCGACTGGTCGTTCGACGCCGCGCTGTTCCCGGACCTGGCACAGGGCAGGGTGCTGGCCTGCGTCAAGGTGCCGCGCTTCACGATGGGCTTTCCGGTGTCGGCGGTGCAGCCGGCCTGAGTCTCGCCGCACGCCAAGACACCCGGACCCGCGATTTGAAAGTCTCCTGGCGGTTCCGTTGCGCGTTCGCGCCTTCGCGCGAGATGGCCTGGCGCGGTTCCGGTCCCCGGCGGACGTGCCGATGAATTTCGGTATCGGCGAGTTCTGCTCGCTGGCCTGCGCGCTGGTCTGGGCGGCGGCGGTGGTGCTGTTCCGCAAGTCCGGCGAAAGCATCGCGCCGTTCGCGCTGAACCTGTTCAAGAACACGCTGGCGGCGCTGCTGCTCGGCCTCACCGTGGCGGTGTTCGCGCCCGAGGTGCCGGCGTTCACGCCGCCGTCGCTGGTGCTGATCGCGGTCTCCGGCCTGCTTGGCATCTGCCTCGGCGACAGCTACTACCTGCGGGCGCTGAACGCGATCGGGGCCAGCCGGATGGCGGTGGCACAGACGCTCTACTCGCCGTTCGTGATCGTGCTGTCGGCGATCTTCCTGCACGAGCGGCTGCACGGCCTGCAATGGCTGGGCGCGGGCTTGGTGCTCGGCGGCATCGTGCTGGTGACCTGGACCCGCGATGCCGGGATGTCGGCGGTCGACGCCCGGCGGCTGCGGCTCGGTGCGGCGCTGGGGGTGTTCTCGGTGCTGCTGATGGCGATCGGCATCGTCATCGCCAAGCCGATGCTGGCGCTGCACGCCTTCCTGTGGGTGGTCTGGCTGCGGGTCTGCGCCGGCGTCGCCGGCCTGCTGGTCATGGTCGCGGTGCGCCGCAATGCGGCGGCGCTGCTGGCCGAGTACCGGACCGTGCGCCACTGGCCGCAGATCATCGCCGGCTCGGTGGCCGGCACCTACCTGTCGATGATGCTCTGGCTGGCCGGCTACAAGTACACCTCGGCGTCGATCGCGGCAGTGCTCAACGAGACCGCCGCGCTGTTCATCGTGGGGCTCGCGGTGCTGTTCCTGGGCGAGCGGGTCGGTCGCCGGCAGATGGTCGGCATCGCGCTGGCGATGCTCGGCGTGTCGTTGATGGTCCTGCGCTGAGACCCCCGCGCGGCGTCGCATTTCCGGCGCGATTTTCCCGTCGCCGACCGGTGTCGGCCGCGCCGGCAACCGCTCGTCAACAGCGCTTGCGGGCGCTCGGGACGGCGCTGAACCTGAGGCCACTCCAGAAGGCCATCCACAGGTTCCGTCGTGAACATCAAGCACTCCAAGCCGCTGCACCTGCTGCTGTCGTCCCTGCTGTGCGGGCTGGCGCTGCCGGCTCTGGCGACCCTGCCCGGTCCGTTCGGCACGGCGCTGACCAAGTCGACCAAGACCGTGAAGACGGTCGCCACGACCACGCCGCCTCCGGCCACGGTCAGCGGCACGATCGATCCGGTCAGCGGCCATCTGACGGTCAGCGGCAGCCTGAAGCGCACCTGGGTCACGCTGAGCGGCGGCCTGGTGCAGTCGAACCACCTGCTGACCGTCAGCAGCGCCACCTTGAACGTGGCCGGCATCGCGCGCCGCTACGTGCTGATGCGGCCGACCGGCCTGACCAGCAACGCGCCGGTGCTGCTGATGCTGCACGCCAGCGGCATCACGCCGGAAACGATGGCCAGCCTGACCGAGGTCGCCGATTACGCGGCGACCCAGGGCTTCTGGGCGGTACTGCCGGCGGCGGTCGGCGGCGTCTGGAAGGACGATCCCTGGAAGACCGGCGCCGACGACGTCAACTTCATCACGGCGCTGATCACCCAGCTGGGCAGCCAGGGTGCCGACCCGGCGCGCATCTACGCGGCGGGCTACTCCAACGGCGGCTTCATGGCGACCCGGCTGGCCTGCGCCGCCGCCGACCGGATTGCCGGCTTCGGCATCGTCGCCGCGACCACCCGCTATGGCGTGTCCAGCACCTGCGGCACGCCGGTATCGCGGCCGAAGGTCTGGTTCTTCGGCAGCGCCGACACCATCGTGCCGATCGCCGGCGCGCTCGACCTGCGCTCGGCGGATTCGACCCTGTCGTTCTGGAACAGCCGCCAGGGCTGCGCCGGCGTGCTGGCCAGCAGCCTGCCGAACCGCTCGACCACCGACGGCACCACCGTGCAGCTGAGCCGCTACACCGGCTGCACCGGCAGCGGCGCGGTCGAGAACCAGGCCTACACGATCACCGGCGGCGGCCATGCCTGGCCGGGCGGTCTGGTGTCGGTCACCGGGGTCATCTCGCAGGACATCAAGGCCACCGGCCTGATCTGGAACTTCGTCCGCGGCTACCAGCGCTGAACCCGCCCGGGCAGCGCCGGCGGCTCAGCGCGCCGTTGCCGGTGCCGCCGCACCGTCCTTCGCCGGCCGCTTCAGGTAGCGGTCGCGAAGCAGGGTCTGGCGGCTGACCATCGGCATCGCCTGGCCGTCGATCCACACCGCGGTGGCGGCGCTGGTCACTTCCAGCGGATCGCCGTCCCAGAGCACCAGGTCGGCGATCTTGCCCGGCTCGATCGAGCCGAGCACGGTCGACAGGCCGAGGATCTCCGCCGGCTGCAGGGTGATCGCCGCCAGTGCCGCGTCGCGGCTCATGCCGTGGGCGGCGGCGATGCCGGCCAGCTGGCGCAGGTTGCGGGCGTTGTGGCTGCCGAACTCGGAGGCATCGATGAACGCGAAGCGGACGCCGGCCTTGGCCAGCACCGCCACCGCATCACGGCGGACATGCAGCGTCTCGAAGTGCGCCGGCAGGTTGCGGCTCGGGTCGAGCAGCACCGGCACGCCACGGCTCGCCAGTTCGCTGGCGACCAGATGCGCTTCGGCGCCGCCGCAGATGATCAGCTGCAGGCCGTAGTCGTCGGCCAGCTTCAGCGCCGCCACGATGTCCGAGGCGCGTTCGGCGCCGAGCACCAGCGGCATCTCCCGCTGCAGCAGCCGCCGCAGCGCCGCGACATCGAGCGGACTCAGCTGGGCGTCGCCGGACAGGCCGTCGGCCAGCCGTGCGCCGCCGCTGCGCGCTTCCTCGAAGGCTTCGCGCAGCGCCGCGAGCGCGGCCGGCCGGCCGCCGGCCAGCTCGCGACCCTGCTCGCCGAGCGCGGCGAACATCGCCGCCTGCGGCCGGACGATCCATTGGCCGTCTGCGGCCAGCGTGCCGGCCAGCGAAATGATCGCGCCCTGGCCGGCGATCAGGCTGCCGCCCTTGGTCGAGTCCGGCGCGGTCAGCGCCCGGGTCACGCCGGCGATGCGGTTGACCGGCAGCAGCACCGAACGCGGATTCAGCGCATCGACGACGTCGAGCGCAGCGCTGTAGCGCTTCTGCGTAGACGCGACATCATTGGTTTCCTCGACACCGTCGATCTCCTTCAGACCGAGCTGGCTGCGGGCGACGATCAGCCCCGGTGTCAGCGGCCGGCCGCCGGCGTCGATCCGCCGGGCGCCGTCCGGCACCGCGACGTCGATGCCGACCGCTTCGATGTGGCCGTTGCGGACCAGCACCGTTGCGCCTTCGAGCACCCCGGCGCTGCCGACGGTATGGACCTCGGCATTGCCGATCGCGAACAGCTCGGCCGCGGCTGGCCCGGCGAGCACGATGGCGACCAGGCCGCCCAGCGCCTGCAGCGAGGTGCGGCGGATCATGGCGTGTCTCCGGTGGCGGCTGCGGGCGGCGTGGCGACGGCCTCGTCGACATCGGCGCCGAGCATGAAATCGCTGTCCGGCTGCGGGTTCGGCCGGGCGCGGTCGAGGCGCAGCACGCCGTCGATCCAGACCTGATCGGCATGGGCGTAGACCGAGAACGGCGAGCGGCTCCACAGCACCACGTCGGCGGCCTTGCCGACCTCCAGCGTGCCGGTCGTCTCGAGAATGCCGAGCGCCTTCGCCGGATTCGCGGTCAGCCAGCCGATCGCGTGTTCCTCGCTGATCGGCAGGCCGGCGCGGCGGCCGGCGGCCATCGCCTTGGCGGCTTCCTGGTTGAGCCGCTGGATGCCGTCGGGATCGTCGGAGTGGACGATCGCGCAACCGGGGCCCTGGTCGCTGCGCGCGGCGTCGACGATCGCGATGTTCTCGTTGATCGCGTCCCAGGCTTCGAGCTTGAAACCCCACCAGTCGGCCCACAGCGCGCCGCAGGTCTGGGTGTCGGCCAGCAGGTCGGCGATCTTGTAGGCCTCGACCGCGTGGTGGAAGGCCTGGATCTTGAAGCCGAATTCGCGGGCGACATCGAGCATCGTCGCCATCTGGTCGGCGCGGTAGCAATGCATCTGCACCAGGATATGGCCGCGCAGCACGTCGGCCAGCGTGTCCATCGCCAGATCGCGATCCGGCGACGGCCCCTTCTTGTCCTTGCTCCAGGCGTCCCACTTGGCGCGGTAGCCGCTGGCCTTGGCGAACGCGGCGCGATAACCCGCGACATTGCCCATGCCGGTCGCCGGTGAGCGGCCACCGTTCTTGCCGTAGACCCGTTTCGGGTTTTCGCCGCAGGCCATCTTCAGGCTGCGCCTGGCGCCCGGAAACAGCATCTGCTGGTAGGTCACCGCCGGCACGTTCTTGATCACCACGCCGCGGCCGCCGATCAGGTTGGCCGAACCCGGCAGCACCTGCAGCGTGGTGACGCCGCCGGCGCGCGCCGCCTGGAAGCCCGGGTCCTGCGGCCAGATCGAATGCTCGGCCCAGACTTCGGCGGTGGTCGGCGCGGTCGCTTCGTTGCCGTCGCTGGTCGCCCAGACACCGGGCGCCGGATAGACGCCGAGGTGCGAATGGACGTCGATGATGCCCGGCGTCAGATAGCGGCCGCCGGCCTCGATCACCGTGGTGCCGCCGGCTGCCAGCCCCTTGCCGATGGCGGCGATCCTGCCGTCGGACAGCAGCACGTCGGTGTCGTCGAGCCGGGTGTCGAGCCCGGTCAGCACGGTGGCGCCGCGGATCAGCACGGCGCTGGATTCCGGGGCCCGGTAGGTCGACGGAAACGGGTCGGCGGCGGCTATCGGGGCCGGATGGCGGTCACCGCAGGCGGCCAGCAGCACGGTGGCGAGCGCCGCAAGGCAGGCGCGGGCGGATCGGGTCATCGCGGGGCGTCCGGAAGGCTTTCGGGGATGGCGTCGAGCTTATCGCGGCAGCGCGTGATCACAAGCGACGGCGTGCCGCCGTGCGCGCACCGGACATTGCCGCGCGCCGGCCCGGCGGTTACGGTGCCGCACATTCCGAATGCCACGGGTTCGATGAAGGTCTGCTTACGGGGAGCGGCAATGGCGGTCAGCGTGCTGGGCGGTGCATCGGCGGTTCGGGCGGCGGAGCGTGTCGTCGAGGACCCCTACCTGTGGCTGGAAGCGGTCGACGACGCCAAGGCGCTCGACTGGGTGCGGGCAGGCAATGCGGTCTCGACCCGGGAACTCGAAGCGAGCCCGGATTTCGCGCCGATCCACGATCGCCTGCTGACCATCCTCGATTCCGAGGCGCGGATTCCCTACGTCACCAAGATCGGCGACCGCTACTACAACTTCTGGCGCGACGCGAAGCAGGTGCGCGGCGTCTGGCGGCGCACCACGCTCGAGGAATACGCCAAGGCCGAACCGGCCTGGGAAACGGTGCTCGACCTCGATGCGCTGGCGGCCGCCGAGCACGACAACTGGGTCTGGAAGGGCGCCGAATGCCGCTACCCGGACTACCAGCGCTGCCTGCTGCAGCTGTCGCGCGGCGGCGGCGATGCCGTGGTGGTCCGCGAGTTCGATCTGGTCGAGAAAGCCTTCGTCGCCGACGGTTTCGCCACGCCGGAAGCGAAGACCGAGATCACCTGGGCCGGCCGCGACCGCGTCTATGTCGCCAGCGATTTCGGCCCCCGCAGCCTGACCGGCAGCGGCTACCCGCGCACGGTGCGCGAATGGCGGCGCGGCACGCCGCTGGCCGAGGCGGTGGAAGTGTTCGCCGGCGCCACGGACGACGTCGCCTCCAGCGCCGTGGTGATCGACAGCGCCGGCCAGCACCACGAGCTGATCCGCCGGACCACGACGTTCTACAGCGGCGAGTACTGGCTGAAGGTCGACGGCGTGTTCCAGCGGCTGGCCGTGCCGGACGACGCCCAGGTCGGCTTCTGGCGCGATCAGCTGACCGTCGAGCTGCGCAGCGACTGGGCGATCGGCGGCAAGGTCCATCCGGGCGGAGCACTGCTGGCGATCGGGGTCGCCGAGTTCCTGGCCGGCCAGCGCGATTTCGCGACGCTGTACACGCCCGGCCCGCGCAAGTCGCTGAGCGGGCTGGCCGGGCTGCAGTCGGCGCTGATCGTCAACGAGCTCGACAACGTCCGCAGCCGCCTGTACCTGCTGAAGCCGGGCCGCGACGGCTGGAGCCGCACGCCGATCGAGGCGCCGGCCTTCGGCGCGCTCGGCGTGTCGGCAGTCGACGACGACAGCAGCGACGACTACTGGCTGACGGTGACCGACTTCCTGACCCCGACCACGCTGTACCGCGCCGGCCTCGATGGCGGCGCGGCGCAGCGGCTGAAGGCGCTGCCGGCCTACTTCGACGCCAGCGGACTGGAGATCGTCCAGCATCAGGTGACATCGAAGGACGGCACCCGGGTGCCGTACTTCCAGGTGTCGCGCAAGGGCCTCAAGCTCGATGGCCGCAACCCGACGCTGCTCTATGGCTACGGCGGCTTCGAGGTGTCGATGCTGCCGAGCTACGGCGCCGGCGTCGGGGCGTCGTGGCTGGAACGCGGCGGGGTCTACGTGCTGGCCAACATCCGCGGCGGCGGCGAGTTCGGCCCGGCCTGGCACCAGGCGGCGTTGAAGCAAGATCGCCAGCGCGCGTTCGACGATTTCATCGCCATCGCCGAGAACCTGATCGGTCGCGGCGTGACGTCGCCGCCGCATCTCGGCATCCAGGGCGGCAGCAACGGCGGCCTGCTGATGGGCGTGATGCTGACCCAGCGGCCGGAGCTGTTCGGCGCCGTGGTCTGCCAGGTGCCGCTGCTCGACATGCGCCGCTACCACCGGCTGCTGGCCGGCGCCTCGTGGATCGGCGAGTACGGCAATCCGGACCTTCCGGAGGAGTGGGCGTGGATCGCCAGGTACTCGCCGTACCAGAACCTGAAAGCCGATGCGAAGTACCCGCGCGTGCTGTTCACCACCTCGACCCGCGACGACCGCGTCCATCCCGGCCACGCCCGCAAGATGGCGGCGCGGATGGCCGAGCAGGGCCACGATGTCCTGTACTACGAGAACATCGAAGGCGGCCACGGCGGCGCGGCGAACAACCCGCAGCTGGCGCGGATGACTGCGCTGGCCTATGCCTTCCTGTGGCGGCATTTGCGCTGAGTGACCCTGGTCCCTGCGGGTCGGCCGTCGAGCCGGCCTACTATCGGTAAACCCCCTGCCGGAGCCTGATCCCGATGAGCACCGAATCCGCCGAGCGCGCGCGCTTCACCAGCATCGAAACCAGCACCGCCGCCGACTGGCAGGTGATCGCGAAGGAATTCGGCGATTTCGCGCGCCAGCTGCCCGATCGCATCCTCACCCACCTGAAGCTGCTCGACGGCGACTTCGGCGGCTTTCCGATCGACCGGCTGACGCACTGCCTGCAGACCGCGACCCGCGCCCACCGCGACGGCCGCGACGAGGCCTATGTGGTCTGCGCGCTGCTGCATGATCTCGGCGACGTGCTGGCCACCTACAACCATCCGGATGTCGCGGCGGCGCTGGTCAAGCCGTTCGTGCCCGAGGCCTATCACTGGATGGTGGCCCACCACGGCATCTTCCAGGGCTACTACTTCTTCCATCACCTGGGCATGGATCGCCACATGCGCGCGCAGTTCCGCGACTCGCCGCACTACGCGCTGACCGAGGAGTTCTGCGCCAAGTACGACAGCCCGGCTTTCGATCCGGCCGCCGAGACGCTGCCGCTGTCGTACTTCGAGCCGATGCTGCGCCGCGTCTTTGCCGAGCCGCGCAACTCGATCTACCGCGCCGCGCTCGATTAGGCATCCACCGGCATACTCCGGCCCCCACTTTCCCGAGGGCCGAACGGCCATGCCTCCGAGCTTCCGTGCTGCATGCTGCGCGTCCGTGCTGATCCTTTCCGCCTGCGGCAGCAGCAACGAGGTCGCCACCGTGCGGCCGCCGACCGCGGCCTGCACCAGCCCGACCCCGGCGCAGGCGATCGACCGCACGCTGGTCGTCGACCTGCCGTCGGACAGCGATCCCTCGGTCAACCCGACGCCGACCTCGACGATCCACTACACGCTGCTGCTGCCGCCGCGCTGCCCGGAAGATCGCTTCCCGATCGTGCTGCACAGCCACGGCTACGGCGGCTCGCGGCGGAAGGCGCTGGCGGCGAACGGCGATCTGGCGGCGGTGCGCAACGCGCCGCATTTCCCGTCGATCGAGCAGCTGGCGGCAGCACTGCCGTTCCACGGCTATGCGGTGATCAGCTTCGACCAGCGCGGCCACGGCGATTCGGCCGCTTCGACCCGTGCCCGGATCATCGACCCGGCGCTGGAAACCCAGGACAGCCGCCGCCTGCTCGACTGGGCGCATGACAACGCCGAGACCTTCAACTTCGAACGCCAGACCGGCACCGGCATCGACCGCGACCTGAAGGTCGGCACGCTCGGCGTCAGCTACGGCGGCGGCTTCCAGATGACCCTGGCGGCGCTCGATCCGCGCATCGACGCGATCGTGCCGAACGGCACCTGGAACAACCTGCTGTACAGCCTGCTGCCCGGTGACGGCGTGAAGCTGTCGTTCGATGGTCTGCTGTGCCTGCTCGGCGGGACCGGCGGTGTCGTCAACACGCCACTGGTCGCCGCACTCTGCAATCAGGTCGGCCCGAGCAACCTGCTGGCGTCGACGATCCGCACCCGCGACGATCTGGTCACGGCACTCGGGCGGCCGGTCACGCAGCCGCGGCCGGTGACCGCGGACGAGATCGACCCGTTCTTCTTCAGCCACGGCATGCGCTACTTCGAAACCCGGCAGGCGGCCCACGCGCCCTGGGGTTTCGGCGAGTCGCAGGCGCGGCTGCGGGCGGTGCCGGCGCTGTTCCTGCAGGGCAATCGCGATGTGCTGTTCAACCTCACCGAAGGCGTGCGCAATGCCGCCTACTTCGACGCAGCCGGCGGCGATGTGCGCCTGCTGAGCAGCGAAGGCGGGCACATGAACCCGCTCGCCAACCAGGTCGAAGGCACGGCCAGCTGCGGGTCGGTCAACGGCGTCGATGCGGTGCTGGCCTGGTACGCGCGCTGGCTGCAGGACGGCCCGGCCAGCGGCCTCGACGCGATCCCCAAGGTCTGCCTGAGTGTCGCCGCGACGGTCGACGGTCAGCCCGGTGGCACGCCGGTCGGGCTCGCGCTGGACAGCGTGCCGGTCGGCAGCCTGTCCGGCAGCGGTGCGCTGCCGGCGACCCTGGCCAGCGCGACGGCCAGCGTCGGCCAGCTGCTGGGCAGCGCGCCGAGCTTCGTGCCGGTGATCACCGTGCCGGACGCCGGCTACGCGCTGGCCGGCGTGCCCCGGCTGGCCGGCGTCGAGGTCACGCCGGGGCCGAACCTGCTGCCACGCAGCGCGATTGCCTTCGTCGGGGTCGGCATTCGCCGGGCCGGCAGCCTGATCCTGGTCGACGAGCAGCTGACGCCGTTCGTCGAAGGCAGGCACGGCAGCAACCGGGGTCATCAGAACGCCGTGATCGACCTGCCGGCGATCGGCGAGCTGCTGGAAGCCGGCGATGAAGTCGGCCTGCTGTTCTACGAGCAGCAGGTGCAGTACGCGGCCGTGGTCAGTGCGGCGAGCCTGCCGAACCTGACCAATGTCGTGAACCTGGCGCTCGGCACCGCGATTCCGGCGATCGGTTCGGCACTCGACGGCAGCCTGCTGGCGGTGCCGAATCCCTACGAGGCGACGGTGACCGGGATCGAGCTGCCGATCCTGCGGCCCGGCGAATACCCCGGCGCCGCGCTGCGCCGCTAGCGCAGCCGCTCAGACGTGCTGGTCGATCAGGATGACGTTGCCATCCGGGTCGGCCAGCATGAAGTTGCCGGGACCGCTGCCGGCCTCGTCGACTTCGGTCATCAGGCGCAGGCCGCGCGCCTTGAGCTGCCGCTGCAGCTCGCGGACATCGGTGTAGGTGTCGAGCGTCTTCGCGTCGGCGTTCCAGCCGGGGTTGAAGGTCATGATGTTGGTCGGGAACATGCCCTGGAACAGGCCGATCACATGGTCGCCGTTCTTCAGGATCAGCCAGCCCTGCGACTGCTGGCCGTGGACCACGGCAAAGCCCAGCGTCTCGTAGAACTGCCGCGAGGCCTCGATGTCCTTGACGGCGAGGCTGATCGAGAATGCTCCGAGGTCCATGGCGGTTTTTCGCATCGTGAGAGGGCGGGTGACAGCCTGCCCGCGACCGCCGGCCGGGATCAAGCGGCGCCGGGCGGCTTGCTACGATGCCAGCTGGCCCGACTGACGCGAGCGCCATGTCCTGGCAGCAGAACCTGATCACCACCGCCGATGGCATCACTGCGCTGCTGGCGGCCACCCGGCGCATCGCCGTGCTCGGCATCAAGCCGGAATCGCATGCCGACCAGCCGGCGCATTACGTGCCGGCGGCGCTGGCGCGGGCGGGCTACGAGATCGTGCCGGTGCCGGTCTACTTTCCCGATGCCACCACCATCCTCGGCCAGCCGGTGTTCCGGACGCTCGCCGAGGTGCCGTGCAGCGTCGATCTGGTCGACGTGTTCCGGCTGCCGTCGGCGCTGGCCGGCCATCTCGATGACCTCCTCGCCGCCAGGCCGCGGGCGGTCTGGCTGCAGTCGGGCATCCGCCACGACGGCTTTGCCGAAGCGCTGGCCCGGGCCGGCATCGCCGTGGTCCAGGATCGCTGCCTGATGGTCGAGCAGCAGCGGCGCGGCGCGCGGCCGGCCGCCAAGGTCTAGTCCACCGCAGCAACGAGATTCCCCCCGGACGCGCACCTCGGGCGCATTGCGACGTCAGAAATGCTCGCAATAGAACAACCATTGCTGCGCTTTCTTCCTTGCATGGCATCCCCATGCGCGCGCCCGTCGGGGGGCGAACTCGCCGGTGCGGTGGACTGGCGAGGCGGCGGCAGGTCCGTCGCGGGCGCGGTGATGGCCGCCGCGTCCTGCAGGCGACCCAGCCGGGCATCGTATTCCGGATCACCCCAGTCACCGATCGGCTCCTGGTAGCGCCCGCCCCGGCAGCCGCCCCGGCGATCGGCGCGGGACGCCGGGCAGGCCGGCGCCGCTTGCACCTTCGGGCCGTCGGGCGCTGGCGGTGCGGCCGTGGCCGCCGGGCCGATGCGGTTCTGGGCCGAGGCCGCCATCGCCACCAGCAGGGCGGCGATGGCGATGCCGAGGCTGACGCGGGTGATCGGGTTCGTGGTCGTCGCAGTGTTCCGGTCGGCGCATCGGGGCAGGCGGCCAGCCTCAGTAGCCGTCGCGCTGGCCGAGCTGTGCCGGTGCGCGCGGCGACGGTCCCGGACGTTCCTGACCGCGGCCGTCGTCGCCGCCCGATGGCGACGGCTGCTGCGGTGGCCGCGCCGTCGGCAGGCCGGCCTGGGTCCAGGCCTCGAGGCCGCCGCGATACCAGAGCACGTTCGAGTAGCCGAGCCTGATCGCCCGCAGCGCGGCGTTGTACGACAGCCAGCACTGCACGCCGGCGCAGTAGGTGACGATCGGCCGATTGCGGTCGCCGCCGGTGATCTGCTGCAGGAACTGGCCGTAGCCGGTCTGCGTCGGGTCGTCGAAGCTGCCGCCCTGCGCGGCCGGCAGCGCGTGCACCGCGTTCGGCAGCATCTGCGGTGCGCCGAACACGTCGAGCACGATGACGCCGGACTGGCGGTCGGACAGCAGCTTCTGCAGCGCGCCGGTGGTCACCACCATGCCGCCGGGAATCCGGCTCGGCGTCGGGCCGTGGGTCTGGTCGCTGGGGCGCAGCCGGTCGGTGGCGGCGACGCCGAAATCCTGGGTTTCCGACGCGGCGATCGGCGGCGCCGCCGAACGGCCGTCCCGGTCACCGGCGGACGGTGCTTGGCGGCTGCGGCGATCGTCCCGATACGGCGCCTCGCCGCCGCCGCCATCGATGCCGACCGGGCCGTCGCCGCCGTTGCTGCCGTCGTCGAGGTCGTAGCGATTGACCGGCGGGGGCGCCGGCTGCGCGCGGCCGTTGCCGCCACGGGGCTGCGGGCCGGTATCGGCGCCGAAGCTGTTCTGCGCGGTGGCGGCGGCGCTGATGACCAGGGCGCCGAGGACGACGATCAGGCTGATGCGATTCAGGGTGCCCTGTTTCACGGGATGCGCTCCAGTTCGGTGCCGTTGTACGGATCGGGTTGCGCGTAGGGGTCGTCGGTGGCGGTGTAGGTCGGCGCGTTGCTGCCGTGGCTGAACACCCGCGGCCCGTTGTGGATCGAGTTGTGGACCGTGGTGTCGTTGGCCGGATCGCCATAGCGGCGGTACTCGCCGATCGCTTCCTTGTTGCGGGCGTGGATGCGGGCGTCGGTGTCCTGGCCGTTGTTCCAGACGTTGCTGTAGATCTGCGCCACTTCGCGGTTCGATTCGAGGGCGATCGCCGCGCGGTCGGCGCTGCCGCGGGCGTTGATCTCGGCCATCCGGCGGTTGTGCCGGGCCGAGATGCCGGCCGCCTGGCGATCGGAGATGTCCTGGATCGCGCGCTGGGTGGCCTGCTGCATCATCGGGATCCACTGCCGGTCGGCCTTCATCGAGTTGCCGATGCGGTCGGCCAGCGCGAAGTCGAGCGCGCCGTCCGGGCTGCGCAGCGCGCTGACCGTCGGCACGCCGCCGACGACATTGCCCTGCGCCTCGCTGAAGCTGAGCATCGCGGTCAGCACTTCGCGCATCTCGACATTGCCTTCGCGGTAGCCGATCAGGATCTGCCCGGCATCGAAACGGCTGCGGCCGTTCGGGTTCGGCGCGGCGTTGCGCGCCATCTGGCTGCTCAGGTCCTGGCGGTCGCGGTACTGGATCACCCGGGCGCCCGGATGGCGCTGGCTGATCACCCGCTCCAGATAGCTGCGGGCGCTGTTCAGCGGCACCGCCGGGCAGGGATTGAACGGGTTTTCGGTGCCGGCGACCTGCCAGGACAGGCCGGGCATGATTTCGTAGGCGGTGCGGCCATCCGGCGCGCTGGCCCGCCAGTTGAAGCGCATGCGGTTGGCGACGCAGTCGGTGGAGCGGTCCCAGCGGATGCCGCCTTCGGCGCGCCAGCCGGCGGGAATCTCGACCGTGGCGGCGCGCACCGGCCGGCCGAAGCCGTCGAGATCGTCGATGGCGACCGACTGCGTCGGCGCGGCGCTGGCCAGCCCGGACACCAGCGCCAGGGCCAGGCCGAGTGCTGCGGCCGCGGTGGCGCGCAGCGGGGAAAGACGGGGAACGGAGCGCATCACGGGATTCCTCGAACGAGCGGGCAACAGGCCCGGTTACTCAGGAATGCGTCGCGCGGCGGGAAATCGGCTCAGGGTTTTCGGGCTGGCCGATGAACGGTCACGCCGCCGTCTGCCCGGTGGGCCGGCTCAGCGCGCGTGCTGCGCCGACAGCGCGTCGAACAGCCAGATCCGGGCGGCCAGCCAGTGGCGTTTCACGGTGGCCGGCGACATCGCCATCGCGTCCGCCGTTTCCTCGATGGTCAGGCCGCCGAAGTAGCGCAGCTCGACGATCCGGCCCTTGTCCGGGTCGATCTGTTCCAGCTGCGCCAGCACCGCGTCGAGGCCGACGACATCGACCTGGGCATCGGCGCGCTCGTCGGCGATCATCAGATTGGTCAGCGCGACGCGTTCGCCGCCATCGCGCTTGGCGGCGTTGAAGCGGCGCGCATGGTCGACCAGGATCTCGCGCATCAGCTTCGCGGCGATGCGGACGAAGTGGGTGCGGTCGGCAAGGTCGAGCGCCGCTGCGCCGTTCAGGCGCATCCAGGCTTCGTTGACCAGCGCGGTCGGCTGCAGCGTGTGGTTGCGGCGCTCGCCGGCCAGCTGGCGGTTGGCGATCCGGCGCAGCTCCGGATACGCCGCTTCGATCAGGCGATCGCGCGCCGAGGTATCGCCGCGACGCCAGTCCGACAGCAGTTGGGTGAATTGCGCGTTCACGCCAGCGAGTCTAGGGCCTGTCATCAATTGCTGTGGTCGCTGCGTTGCCGGCCAAAAAGCCGCCGGGCGATGCGCGAACCGCAGGCCATAGCCACCCTATGGCCAAGGTTCGCAACGCGCAGAGCATGCTCTGCGCCGGCGGCTTTTTGGCCGCAACCCTTCGGGGCGGGATCGTTTTTGCCCATTGCTGCCTCTCTCGGCGCGTCAATGGAACAACCATTGACCGCTCCGATCGAGTTGCACTGGGCAAAAACGACCTCCGCCGCAGCGGCCACAGTAATCGATGACAGGCCCTGGCAGCGCGATCGGCCCGGCCATCGCGGCCTCGGCGCCACGATTTGCTAGCGTTCAGGCCCTGCTGCCCGATCCGGCCGACCCGCGATGACCCGAGCCGTCGAACATGAAGTCCTGGCGCTGTTCGAGCAGGCGCTCGAACAGCCGGCTGCTGCGCGCGAGGCCTGGCTGGCCGCGCAGGGCCTGCCGGCGCCGGTGCTGCTGCGCGTGCAGCGGCTGCTGGCGGCGGAAGCGGCGGCCGACGGTTTTCTGGAGCAGGCGGCGGCACTGCCGCCGGCGCTGGCCGGACCGGCGTTTCCGCAGCCCGGCGAGCGGATCGGCAACTGGGAGCTGGTCCGCGAACTCGATGCCGGCGGCATGGGCGTGGTGTTCCTCGGCCGGCGTGCCGACCAGGCCTATCAGCAGACGGTGGCGATCAAGCTGATCCGCGCCAGCCACCTCGGCGCCGGTATCGGCGCGGCGCTGCGCGAGTCGCTGATCGCCCGCTTCGAGAACGAGCGGGCGCTGCTGGCGCGGCTGCAGCATCCGAACATCGCGCGGATTCTCGACGGCGGCAGCACCGCGTCGGGCATTCCGTATCTGGTGATGGAGTACGTCGAAGGCGAGTCGCTGATCGCCTGGTGCGATCGCCAGCAGCTCGACATCCGCGCCCGGCTGCAGGTGTTCCGCAAGGTCTGCGAAGGCGTGCAGGAGGCGCATCGCCACCTGATCGTGCATCGCGACCTGAAGCCCGAGAACATCCTGGTCGGCGCCGACGGCGAGCCGCGGCTGCTCGATTTCGGCATCGCCCGGGCGCTGGAGGAAGCGGGCGCGAAGGCCGGCGGCGACGGCCTGACCGTGCTGACCGCGATGACGCCGGCCTACGCCAGCCCGGAGCAGCTGCGCCACGAGCCGCTGTCGACCGGTTCCGATGTCTATTCGCTCGGCGTCGTCCTCTACCAGCTGCTGACCGGCCGCCGGCCGTACGAGCTGGCGGGCCTGAGTCCGGCGCAGACCGAGCGGCTGGTCTGCGAGACCGAGCCGCCGGGCCTGCGCGCGATCCTGCGCAGCGCGCCGGGAGCGGATGTCGACCACGCCCGGCGGCTGGCGCAGATCGCGCCCGACCTGGAGCGCATCGTCGCCAAGGCGCTGCGCAAGGACGTGGCGCGCCGCTACGCCTCGGCACAGGAACTGGCCGACGAGCTGCAGCGCTATCTCGATGGCCTGCCGGTGCAGGCACACCCCGATTCCACCGCCTACCGCACCGCCAAGTTCGTGCGCCGCCACCGGATCGGCACGGCGGCGGCGGCGCTGGCGCTGATCGCGATCGTCGGGGCTGCCGGCGTCGCCTTCTGGCAGGCGCGCGAGGCGCGCCAGGCCGCCGCCGACATGCGGGCGATCAACGGCTTCCTGCTCGACGTGCTGCAGACCGGCGATCCGTTCGAGACCGGCACCGAGCTGACCCTGAGCCAGGCGCTGGACAAGGCGGTCGACAGCATCGACAGCCGCTTCGCCGAGCGTCCGGATCTGTCCGCCGACATCCGCTTCGGCATCGGCTACGGCATGGTCAACCGCTACAAGCTCGATGCCGCCGAGAAGCAGCTGCTGAAGGCGCTCGATGAAAGCAGCCGGGTGCGCGGCAGCAACGACCTGCGCAGCCTGCGCATCCTCGACGGCGTGGCCAGCCTGCGCTTCGAGCAGGGTCGGCTGAGTCAGGCCGAGGCGCTGTATCTCGACCTCATCCGCCGCCTCGAAGCGGCTGGCCTGAGCACCGAGCCGCTGTATTCCAACGCGCTCGGCAATCTCGGCAATCTCTATCTCGGGCAGGAGCGCTATGCCGATGCCGATCCGGTGCTGCAGCGCGCGCTGGCGGCCGTGCCGTCGCCGGTGCCGGAGGCACGGCGGGTCGATCGCGCCAATCTGCTGAACAACCTGGCTCAGGTGGCGCACGGCCGCGAGGATTTCGCGCGCGCCGACGCGCTGTACGCCGAGGCCATCGCGATCCTGTCGCGGAAGTTCCCGGAAGGCAGTCCGGATCTCAGCACCGCGGTGTTCAACCGCGCCATGCTGGCCCAGGACCGTGACGACAAGCCGGCGGCGCTGGCGCTCTACGAGCAGGCGCTGGCGATCCGACGCAAGGTGTTCAGCGGCGAGCATCCGCGCATCGTCACCGCGCTCGGCAGCGTCGCCCAGCTGCGTGCCGATACCGGCAATGCCGCCGGTGCGCTGGCGATCGCCGAGGAAGCGGCCGCGATGGCCGACCGCGTCTACCGCGAACCGAGCAACCGCCATGCGGCGGCCTGGGCGCTGCTGGCCCAGGTGCGGGCCGCCAATGGCGAGATCGCCGCCGCCGGCGCGGCGCTGCAGCGCGGCGAGCATCTGCTGGGCCAGGTGACGGAGCCGCCGCCGAGTACCCTCGCTCTGCTCGAACGCACCCGCAGCACCGTCTGCGGCCTGCCGGCCGCGCCGGCTGCGGTCTGCACGGCCGGGCAGGGCGGGAAATGAGCCGGCGGGCCTCCGGCATATACTTCGCGGCCCCGTCACCTGTCGCGATCATGCTGTCCACCCCCGTGCCCACGTCCTTTCCAGCGGCTGCCCGGCGATGAGCGAGTCCCGCCATCCGCACAGCGAGCGCCGCCTGCGCCTCGGTCTCGAACGGCTCGGCCTCGACGTCGAGCTGACCGCGCCGCTGATGCGCTATCTCGCCGAACTCGAGAAGTGGAACGCGACCTACAACCTGTCGGGTATCAAGATCGTCGACGACATGGTGCTGCGTCACCTGCTCGATTCGCTGACCGTGCTGCCGGCGCTGCCGCAGCTGGTCGACGGCGCTCGGCTGATCGATGTCGGCAGCGGCGCCGGGATTCCCGGACTGATCCTGGCGATCGCCCGGCCCGGCGTGAAGGTCACGACACTGGATTCCGCCGGCAAGAAGGCACGCTTCATGCGCCATGCGATCCGGGTGCTGGGCCTGAACAACGCCGAGGTGTTCGAGGGCCGCGCCGAGGACCACGTGCCGGAGGACACCTACGATTTCATCATCAGTCGTGCCTTCGCCAGCCTGTCGGACTTCGTCACCGTCACCGAGCATCTGGCCGGCCCGGACAGCCGCTGGCTGGCGATGAAGGCGCATGTCGATGACGCCGAGCGCGCCGCGCTGCCGGCGCGCTGGCTGATCGAGGCGACCACCCGTCTGCCGGTGCCGGGCCTCGACGAGATGCGGCAGTTGCTCGTGCTTCGCGCCGCGTAAGCTGCGCCCGTTTCCAGTCTCCCGTTTCCCGGACTCCCGCCATGACCCGCATCATCGCCATCGCCAACCAGAAGGGCGGCGTCGGCAAGACCACGACGACGATCAACCTCGCGGCTTCGCTGGCGGCGACCCGGCGGCGCGTGCTGCTGGTCGACCTCGATGCCCAGGGCAACGCGACGATGGGCTGCGGGGTCGACAAGTACCGGCTCAAGTGGAGCGTGCGCGACGTGCTGCTGGAAGCGGTCGCGGCGCGCGACGCGATCACCACCAGCGAAGGACTGGGCTTCAACGTGCTGCCGGCCAACGCCGACATGACCGAAGCCGAGATCAAGCTGCGCGACATGCCGGCCGGCGATTTCGCGCTGAAGCTGGCGCTGGAATCGGTCGCGATCGACTACGACTACATCCTGATCGACTGCCCGCCGGCGCTGTCCAAGCTGACCGTCAATGCCTTCGTCGCCGCCGACGGCGTGCTGATCCCGATGCAGTGCGAGTACTACGCGCTGGAAGGCCTGACGGCGCTGGTCGACACGATCAAGAAGATCCAGCGGGTGATCAATCCGCGGCTGGAGATCGACGGCCTGCTGCGGACCATGTTCGATCCGCGCAACAACCTGTCGAACGAGGTGTCGGCGCAGCTGACCGAGCATTTCGGCGACAAGGTCTACCGCACGCTGGTGCCGCGCAACGTCCGTCTGGCCGAGGCGCCGAGTCACGGCGTGCCGGTGATGACCTACGATGCCGCCTCGGCGGGTGCCAAGGCTTACCTGGCGCTGGCCGGTGAACTGCTGCGTCGCCACGATGGCGGCCAGCTGCGCCTGGGGAATGAATAAGTGTCGATCAGGAAGAGGGGTCGAGCCGAATCGCTTTGCAAGCACTGCTCGCAGATGTGGCGAGCGACCGGCCATGGGCCGCAGCATTGCGGCGGCGGCCGGGCGCGCCGCCATGGATGGCTCGATCAGGACTGGAAATGAGCATCAAGAAAAGAGGTTTGGGCCGCGGGCTCGATGCGCTGCTCGGCAGCTCGCAGCCGCAGGCGGGCGAGTCGGCCGGTGACGAGCTGCGCGAACTGCCGCTGGAGCAGCTGAGCGCCGGCCGCCATCAGCCGCGCCGCGTCTTCGATCAGGCCCAGCTCGAAGCGCTGGCCGAGTCGATCCGCGCGCAGGGGGTGGTGCAGCCGATCATCGTCCGTGAAGTCGGCGAGGGCGCTTTCGAGATCGTCGCTGGCGAGCGCCGCTGGCGCGCCTCGAAGCTGGCCGGACTGGCGGTGATTCCGGCCGTGGTCCGCAAGATGGAGGACCGCACGGCAATGGCGGTGGCGCTGGTCGAGAACATCCAGCGCGCCGATCTGAATCCGCTCGAAGAAGCCGAGGCGCTGCGCCGGCTGATCGACGAGTGCGGCCTGACCCACGAGCTGGCCGCCGAGGCGGTCGGCAAGTCGCGCGCCGCGATTTCCAACCTGCTGCGCCTGATCGACCTCGATCCGGGCGTACAGGCGCTGGTCCGCAACGGTCTGCTGTCGCTCGGCCATGCCAAGGTGCTGCTCGGCGCCAGCCCGTCGAAGCAGGCGGAACTGGCGAAGCAGGTGGTCGAGCGCGAACTGACCGTGCGGCAGACCGAGGCGCTGCTGGCCTTGAGCCATCGTCCGAAGCCGCCGGAGCCGGAGCCGCAGCCGGTGTCGCCGCTGGCCAGCGAGCTGAGCGAGCGCTTCGGCGTGCCGGTGACCGTGAGTCAGAGCCTGCGTGGCAAGGGCAAGCTGGTGATCGCGTTCGACAGCACCGCCCAGCTGCAGCAGGTCCTCAAGCTGCTGCGCTGAAGCCGGCGGCGCCTGCCGCAGGCCGGCAGGCAGGGTGGGCGGCCAAGCGTCATCGGGCCCCGGCGTTCGCGGCCGCTTCGGGTAATCCCGCATATCGGAAATCGCTGCGTACACTGCGGCAGCGCAGCATTCCTGCGATCCGATACGAGACCCGACGCATGACTTCCTACAAGACTGCCCTGATCACCGGCGCCTCCAGCGGCATCGGCGCCGCATTTGCCGCCACCCTGGCCCGCGCCGGCACCGATCTGATCCTGGTTGCCCGCTCCGAGGACAAGCTGCGCCAGCTGGCCGGCGAGCTGACCCGCGAAACCGGCCGCAACATCCAGGTGATCGCCGCCGATCTGTCGAAGCCGGAGTCGGGCGCGAAGCTGCGGAAGCAGGTCGACGCGCTGGAAATGACGGTCGATCTGTTGATCAACAACGCCGGCTTCGGCACCCAGGGCGCGTTCGAGCAGCAGGACCCGGCGCGCGAAGCCGAGGAAATCCGCCTCAACGCTTCGGCAGTGGTCGACCTGTCGCATGCCTTCCTGCCGCCGATGCTGGAGGCGAAGCACGGCGCGATCGTCAACATCGCTTCATCGGCGGCGTTCCAGCCGATGCCGTACTTCGCCGTCTACGCGGCGACCAAGGCTTTCGTCTATTCGTTCAGCGACGCGCTGAACGAGGAGGTCCGCGACCGCGGCGTCCACGTGATGGCGGTCTGCCCGGGACCGGTCGACACCGCGTTCTTCGAGGCCACTGGCGTCCACAACCTGCGCAAGAAAGTGCCGAAGGGGACGATGGTGTCGGCCCAGTTCATCGTCGATGCCTCTCTGAACGGCCTTGCCAGCCGCAGCCGCGTCGTGGTGCCGGGCGGCATGACCAAGATCGGTGCCTTGGCCAGCGCCATCACCCCGCGCGGCCTGCTGACGCGCGTGGTCGGCCGGATCATGCGCGGCTGACGCATTCCCGACGCGCCGGTGGTCCGGCGATGGCGGCTGTCCCGTGCCGATTTTGCGGCAGCGCAGCACGAGCAGCTGTGTCGCGGCAGTGACGGTGCTGGCGCCGCCAGTCGACGATGCGGCGGCGGCGCCAAGGCCTTGATTGCGCAATATGCGAATGACGAATCAGCGACATCATTCGCACTTAATCGCGGCCCGGACGATCGTGAGACGCGGCCGGAACAGCGCCGTGATCGCCCCGTCCGGGTGACAGGTTACATATGCAAGATGCAGCCTATTGGTCACGCAAAGCGCGGAGATTACAGGGATTTCCAAGCGAGATAGTTGAAGATCGGCACCGTAGATGCGTATACTCCGCGCGCTTTGACGCCCCCGGCGCTCATCGCGACGCTTGCAAGCTCGCATGAAAACAGCCAATCGCATCGCACTGCGGCAACTGATGATCGGATTGCTCGGTGCGGCCCTCTGGTTCTGGATACGGGATATCCAGGCGGGAGGAGCGGCTCTAGTGGGTGGGGCAATCGCGGCAACGCTCACGTTTTACGCGGCGCTCAAGACGTTCGGCAAGCATTCCGACGACCCTGACCGGGTGGTCGCGAACTTCTACCAGGCGCAGATGCGCAAGTTCGCGCTGGCGGTGGTGTTGTTTGCGGTTGCAGTACAGATATTCGGCAGCAACTTCGCGCCGTTGATAACGACGTTCGCCGTTGCGCTTTTGGTTTACTGGTGGGCTCTGACCTGGGATTCGTGATGTCAGCAGAAAGCGGCGCGGCCAAGACTCCAGCGGAATACGTCTCGCATCATCTGATGCATCTGACGTCGAATCACGACACCGGCTTCGTGTCGATGAGCAACTGGCACATCGACACCCTGTTCTTCTCGACTGTGCTCGGTCTGATCTTCCTGACCCTGTTCCGGATTGCCGCCGTGCGCGCCACGTCGGGCGTGCCGGGGGGCTTGCAGAACTTCGTCGAGATCATCATCGAATTCGTCGACAACTCGGTGAAGGATTCGTTCAAGGGCGACCGCAGCTTCATCGCGCCGTTCGCGCTGACCATCTTCTGCTGGGTGTTCCTGTGGAATTGCATGGATCTGGTGCCGGTCGACCTGCTGCCGCTGTTCGGTGAGCACGTCCTCGGACTGCATGCGTTGCGCGTGGTTCCGTCGGCCGACATGAGCGCCACCTTTGCGCTGTCGCTGTCGGTGTTCTTCTTCATCTTCTGGTACAGCTTCAAGTCCAAGGGTGTCGTCGGTTTCGCCAAGGAATTCCTGACCCATCCGTTCGGCGCCAAGCTGCTGCCGTTCAACATCATCCTGAACACGGTCGAATATCTCGCCAAGCCGCTGTCGCTGGCGCTGCGACTGTTCGGCAACCTCTATGCAGGCGAACTGATCTTCATCCTGATCGCGCTGCTGCCCTGGTGGGCGCAGGTCATCCCCGGCATGGGCTGGATGATCTTCCACATTCTCGTCGTGACCCTGCAGGCGTTCATCTTCATGACGCTGACCATCGTGTACTTGAGCATGGCCAACGAGAATCACGACGACGCCGAGCATCATTAAGCAGTCGCCACACCGCAGCGTCTGATTCCGCTGTCGCAGCAATTCCCAAAAACGCTTTTCAACGCAGAACCCCAACGGAGCACTTCATGGAACTCGTCGCCCAAATCCAAGCCAACACCGCGCTGACCATCGGTCTGATCTTCGGTCTGGCCGCCCTCGGTACCGCCATCGGCTTCGGCCTGCTCGGCGGCAAGTTCCTGGAAGGCGCCGCGCGTCAGCCGGAGCTGGCGAACATGCTGCAGACCAAGATGTTCATCATCGCCGGCCTGCTCGATGCCGTCGCGATCATCGGTGTCGCCATGGGTCTGCTGATGATGTTCGCGAACCCGCTGCTCGCGGTTGTCCAGACCGCCGCGCAGTAAGCGCGTCGTCGCCAAGACAAGCCGGTTGATCCTTTTTTTCGGAGCCTAAGCGATGCAGGCCAGTATTCCATCCATCGTCGGCCAGATGATCGTGTTCGCGATCTTCGTCTGGTTCACGATGAAGTTCGTTTGGCCGCCGATCACGAAGGCCCTCGACGAGCGTCAGAAGCGCATCGCCGACGGCCTGGCCGCGGCGGAGAAGGGTCAGAAGGCGCTTGCGGAAGCGTCGAAGAGCGGCGATGACGCGCTGAAGGCCGCCCGGGCCCAGGCGCAGGACATCGTCGCCGCCGCGAACAAGCAGGCTACCCAGCTGGTCGAGCAGGCGCGCGCCGACGCGGAAAGCGAAAAGGCGCGCATCGTCGCTGCCGGCCACGCCGAGGTGGTTCGCGAGGTCACTCAGGCCAAGGACGCGCTGCGTCGCCAGGTCGGCGAGCTGGCGGTGGCCGGCGCTGCCAAGATCCTCAAGCGCGAGATCAACGCCGGCGCGCACGCCGAGCTGATTTCCGAACTGGCGGCGAAAGTCTGATGGCCGAGCTGAGCACACTGGCGCGGCCGTACGCGAAAGCGGTGTTCGAGCTGGCGCGTGACACCTCCCGTTTCGGCGACTGGTCGAATGTGCTGCGCGGCCTCGCCGATGCGGTCAGCGACCCGGCCGTCGCCGCCGCGATCGGCCACCCGGCGATCGGCAAGGGCCAGCTATCGCAGGCCCTGGTCGACGCCATTGGCGGCACGATCGGCAACGACGGATCGAATCTGCTGCGGCTGCTGATCGATAACGGTCGCCTGAAGCTGGCGCCGGCGATCGCTTCTGAATATGAAGCGCTGCGCGCCGAAGCGGAAAGCTTCATCGATGTCGAGATCACCACCGCGTCGGCCGTTGCGCCCGAGCAGCTGGCGGCACTGGTCGATGCGATCGCCAGGCGGCTGTCGCGCAAGCTGAACGTCACCACCCGGGTCGACGAAAGCCTGCTCGGCGGTGCGGTGATCCGCGCCGGCGATCTGGTGATCGACGGTTCGTCGGTCGGCGAGCTTGAGCGGCTGCGCCTGCAACTGGTTGCCTGAACTATTTATTCCGGCCAATTTTCCGGCTGCCGCGGCCTGTCGCGGCGAGCTAGCACCGAGCACATGACATGCAACTGAATCCTTCCGAAATCAGCGACCTGATCAAGGGCCGCATCCAGAATTTCGCGGCCGCGACCGAGGCCCGGAATACCGGCACCATCGTGTCGCTGGCTGACGGCATCGTCCGCATCCACGGTCTGTCCGACGCGCTGCAGGGCGAAATGCTCGAGTTCCCGGGTGTCGGCGGCGAGCCCACCTACGGCCTCGCGCTGAACCTGGAGCGCGACTCGGTCGGCGCCGTCGTGCTCGGTGACTACAAGCACCTCACGGAAGGCGACACGGTGAAGACCACCGGCCGCATCCTCGAAGTGCCGATCGGCCGCGCGCTGCTCGGCCGCGTCGTCGACGCGCTCGGCCGTCCGATCGACGGCAAGGGTCCGATCGATGCCGAAGCGACCTCGCCGATCGAAAAGATCGCCCCCGGCGTCATCGCCCGCCAGTCGGTCGACGAGCCGGTGCAGACCGGTTACAAGGCCGTCGACGCGATGATCCCGATCGGCCGCGGCCAGCGCGAGCTGATCATCGGCGACCGTCAGACCGGCAAGACCGCGATGGCGATCGACGCGATCATCAACCAGAAGTCGACCGGCATTAAGTGCGTCTACGTGGCCATCGGCCAGAAGGCGTCCTCGATTGCCAATGTCGTGCGCAAGCTCGAAGAGAACAACGCGCTGGCCCACACCATCGTCGTCGCCGCTTCGGCGTCCGATGCGGCCGCCCTGCAGTTCGTCGCCCCGTACTCGGGTTGCACGATGGGCGAATACTTCCGCGACCGCGGCGAAGACGCGCTGATCGTCTATGACGATCTGTCCAAGCAGGCCGTCGCCTACCGTCAGGTGTCGCTGCTGCTGAAGCGCCCGCCGGGCCGCGAAGCCTACCCGGGCGACGTCTTCTATCTGCACTCGCGCCTGCTCGAGCGTGCCGCCCGCGTCAACGCCGACTACGTCGAAAAGTTCACCAACGGTGCAGTGAAGGGCAAGACCGGTTCGCTGACCGCGCTGCCGATCATCGAAACCCAGGCCGGTGACGTTTCGGCGTTCGTGCCGACCAACGTGATCTCGATCACCGACGGCCAGATTTTCCTCGAAACCGATCTGTTCAACGCCGGTATCCGTCCGGCCATGAACGCCGGTATCTCGGTGTCGCGCGTCGGTGGTGCGGCCCAGACCAAGGTCATCAAGAAGCTGTCGGGCGGCATCAAGCTGGCGCTCGCCCAGTACCGTGAACTCGCCGCCTTCGCGCAGTTCGCGTCCGACCTCGACGAAGCGACCCGCAAGCAGCTGGAACGCGGCCAGCGCGTCACCGAACTGATGAAGCAGAAGCAGTACGCGCCGATGTCGGTCGCCGAAATGGCCGCTTCGCTGTACGCCGCCGAGAAGGGCTTCCTGGACGACGTCGCCGTCGACAAGATCGGTCCGTTCGAAGCCGCGATGCAGCAGTTCCTGGCCACCAGCCACAAGCCGCTGATCGACAAGATCAACGTCAAGGGCGACTGGAACGACGCGATCGAAGGCGAGCTGAAGGCCGCGATCACCGCGTTCAAGAAGCAGTCCGCGATCTAAGCCGATCTCCTAGGCACGACCGAGAAATACAGTGGCAGGCGCCAAAGAAATCCGCAGCAAGATCAAGAGCGTGAAGAACACGCAGAAGATCACGCGCGCGATGGAGAAGGTGGCGATCTCGAAGATGCGCCGCGCCCAGGTCCGGATGACCGAAGCGCGTCCGTACGCCGAGAAGATCCGCCGCACCATCGCGCATCTGTCGCAGGCGAACACCGAAATCACTCATCCGTTCATGGCCGACCGGCCGGTGAAGCGGGTCGGCGTGCTGGTGGTATCGACCGACCGTGGCCTCTGCGGCGGTCTGAACACCAACCTGTTCCGCCAGCTGACCCGTTCGATCCGCGAGTGGCGGGACGCCGGTGTCGAGGCCGAATATGCGGTGATCGGCAACAAGGGCCTGTCGTTCTTCCGCCGGGTCGGTGGCAAGGTCGTCGCGCAGAACTCGAACCTCGGCGACAAGCCGCATCTCGATCAACTGCTCGGCGCCATCAAGGTGCTGACCGACGCCTACCGCGAAGGCCGCATCGATCGCCTGTATCTGGCCTCGACGCAGTTCATCAACACCATGACCCAGCGTCCGGGTGTCCGTCAGGTGCTGCCGGTGCAGCCGGATGCCGGCGTGCAGAAGCTGGCCGACAACTGGGATTACCTGTACGAACCGAGCGCTTCAGAGCTGCTCGACACCGTGCTGCAGCGTTATGTCGAGTCGCAGGTCTACCAGGCCGTGGTCGAGAACGTCGCCAGCGAGCAGAGCGCCCGCATGGTCGCGATGAAGGCGGCCACCGACAACGCCGGCAAGATCATCAATGGCTTGCAGCTCGCCTACAACAAGGCTCGCCAGGCCAGCATCACCAAGGAACTGGCGGAAATTGTCGGCGGCGCGGCAGCGGTCTGAGCAGGCATTTTTTAAAGCGGTACCCCAAGAATTCCGGATAGAGAAACAGCGATGAGCAACGGCAAGATCGTTCAAATTATCGGCGCGGTCATCGACGTCGAATTCCCGCGTGATGCGATCCCGAAGGTCTATGACGCGCTCAAGGTGACCGGCACCGAGCTGACGCTCGAAGTGCAGCAGCAGCTCGGCGACGGCATCGTCCGTTGCATCGCGCTCGGCTCCTCGGACGGCCTGAAGCGCGGTCTGATCGCCAGCAACACCGGTGCGCCGATTTCGGTGCCGGTCGGCAAGGCCACCCTGGGCCGCATCATGAACGTGCTCGGCGAGCCGATCGACGAAGTCGGCCCGGTCGAATCCGAACATCACTGGGCGATCCACCGCGACGCGCCAAGCTATGAGGACCAGTCCGGCTCGACCGAACTGCTCGAAACCGGCATCAAGGTCATCGACCTGCTGTGCCCGTTCGCGAAGGGCGGCAAGGTCGGTCTGTTCGGCGGTGCCGGCGTCGGCAAGACCGTCAACATGCTCGAGCTGATCAACAACATCGCCAAGGAGCACTCGGGTCTGTCGGTGTTCGCCGGCGTCGGTGAGCGTACCCGCGAAGGCAACGACTTCTATCACGAAATGTCGGATTCCAAGGTCATCGTCCGCGACAACCTGCCGGAATCGAAGGTCGCGATGGTGTACGGCCAGATGAACGAGCCGCCGGGTAACCGTCTGCGCGTCGCACTCTCGGGCCTGACGATGGCCGAGTACTTCCGCGACGAAGGCCGCGACGTGCTGTTCTTCGTCGACAACATCTACCGCTACACGCTGGCCGGTACCGAAGTGTCGGCGCTGCTCGGCCGCATGCCGTCGGCGGTGGGTTACCAGCCGACGCTGGCCGAGGAAATGGGCGCGCTGCAGGAGCGCATCACCTCGACCAAGACCGGCTCGATCACCTCGATCCAGGCCGTCTACGTGCCTGCGGACGACCTCACCGATCCGTCGCCGGCGACCACCTTCGCCCATCTCGACGCCACCGTCGTGCTGTCGCGTGACATCGCCAGCCTGGGTATCTACCCGGCGGTCGATCCGCTCGACTCGACGTCGCGCCAGCTCGACCCGAACGTCGTCGGTGCCGAGCACTACAACACCGCCCGCGACGTGCAGGGCGTGCTGCAGCGCTACAAGGAACTGAAGGACATCATCGCGATTCTCGGCATGGACGAACTGTCGGAGACCGACAAGCAGGCCGTCAGCCGCGCGCGCAAGATCCAGCGCTTTCTGTCGCAGCCGTTCCACGTCGCCGAAGTGTTCACCGGCTCGCCGGGCAAGTACGTGTCCCTGAAGGAAACGATCCGCGGTTTCCGCGAGATCGTCGAAGGCAAGCACGACGCGCTGCCGGAGCAGGCGTTCTACATGGTCGGCTCGATCGACGAAGCAGTCGAGAAGTCGAAGAAGCTCTGATCAGGCGCGCCTGACCCGCACCGAACGCAACCGAGCACGCTATGGCAACCATCGAAATCGACATCGTTTCCGCCGAAGGCCAGATCCATCACGGCCAGGCGTCGATGGTGTTCGCGCCGGCCGAGCTGGGCGAGGTCGGCATCTCGCCGCGCCACGCTCCGCTGCTGACCCGTCTGAAGCCGGGTGCGGTCCGGGTCAAGGGCAGCGACGGCGTCGAGCAGGCGTTCTTCGTCGGCGGCGGCATCCTCGAAGTGCAGCCGCATCTGGTGACCGTGCTGGCCGACACCGCGATCCGCGCCAAGGATTGCGACGAAGCGCTGGCCACGGAAGCCAAGCGCCGCGCCGAGGAAAAGCTGTCGAACGCCAAGTCCGATGTCGACCTTGCGAAGGCGCAGGCCGAACTGATGCAGGCAGCCGCGCTCGCCGAGTTCCTGACCAAGATCAAGAAGTCGACGCACTGATACGGCGCAGCACCCCCGTCTTCAAACGCCGACCTCGTGTCGGCGTTTTTGTTGGTGCTGCTGTCGGCGGCGCAGCTTGCCGAATGTCGCGGTGCTGCAACGGCGCCTGGCTAAGCTCAGAACAAATGCCTGCCTTCGATCCTGCCAAGGCGGCCGTTGACGAATCTTTGGCATTTCCGGCGCGTGCTTCGAGTACATTCGAAGAACGGTGCACTTTTTGCTGACACCGTTGTCTGTACTGCATTCCCCGCATCCCGCATTTCCCGGAAGCCATTCGCGATCCCATGTCCCTGTTCGATCACCTTCGGCAACTTGCCACGACGCGCTGGATGCGTGCCGTTGCCGTCGCGGTGTTCGTGATGTGCTCGGTGACCTGGGTGGCCCAGGCCGTGTCGTCGGTGCAGGACGGCAAGGTGGTCGCGGCGCTGAGCCTCGCCGCTGACGGGCAGGCGCCGCAGGCCGCGCTGCCCGACCCGGCGCCGGTCGACTGCGAGATGGAGGCGGAGTGCGAACCGGTGCCGCTGGTGGCGCTTGACGAGACGCACGACGTCAAGCTGTTCTTCCTGCGTGAATTCACCCATCTGTTCCAGCCCGTGGTCGCCCGGATGCCTCGCAACCGGGACCTCGCGGCGATCCTTCGCATGTCGTCGGAAACCTTCCGCCCACCCGATCCGCGGATCGGTTGCAACGGGCGTTCCTTCGCGTCCTGACGATTTTCCGCAGCCGGTGCAGCAGCCGGCGGGGTCAGCGATGCGGCACACGGCGCAATGACCGCGAACGACGGTTCGCCGCCTGCGTCACGGTTTTCCGAACACCATCCCAGCACGTTGCCGAGCCGACGCGATGACGCGGCCGGGACGCGCTTCCACGACATTCGAGGTTCGCACATGGACAAGCTCATTCAAGGTTTCGAGCAGTTTCGCAAGGTCACCTACCCGAGCAAGCAGCGCCTGTTCAAGAAGCTGGCGACGGCCCAGGCGCCGCATACGCTGGTCATCACCTGCGCCGATTCGCGCGTGGTGCCGGAGTACTTCACGTCGTCCGATCCCGGCCAGCTGTTCGTGGTCCGCAACGTCGGCAACATCGTTCCGCCCTATGCGCAGTTTGTCGGCGGCGTTTCGGCGGCGATTGAGTACGCGGTGGTGGTGCTTGGCGTGAAGGACATCGTCGTCTGCGGTCACTCGGACTGCGGCGCGATGAAGGCCACGCTGAAGCCGGGCAGCACCGATTCGATGCCGGCGGTCACCGCCTGGCTGCGTCACGCCGAGGTCGCGCGGCACGTCTACGAACAGAACTATCAGGTTGACGACGAGAAGGCCGGCCTGCGGGCACTGACCGAGGAGAACGTGATTTCGCAGCTCGATCACCTGCGCACCCATCCGTCGGTCGCCGCCCGTCTCGCCGCCGGCAAGATCGGCATTCATGGCTGGGTCTATGACATCGAGACCGCCGATATCCGCGTCTTCGATGGTGAAGCGCGGCGCTTCGTGACCCTGCAGATCGGCGCCGACGACAAGCTCATCGAATCCGACGTGGTGCCGGCGGCCAACGGTGGCACGGCGGCGGCGTCGAGCGCCGGCTACCTGCGGGCGGTCGCCTACGCAGGAGGCGATCTGTGAGCGTGGCCGTAGGCGCGGCAAGCTCCGCCAGTACCGGAAGGGGCGGCCTGGTCGCCGACTTCCTCGCCTCGATCGTGGTGTTTCTGGTCGCCGTGCCGCTGTGCATGGGCATTGCGATCGCGTCCGGCGTGCCACCGGCAGCGGGCCTGATCACCGGCATCGTTGGCGGCATCGTCGTCGGTATGATCGCCGGCAGTCCGCTGCTGGTCAGCGGCCCTGCGGCGGGTCTGGCCGTGCTGGTATTCGAACTGGTGCAGGCGCACGGCATCGTCGCGCTGGGGCCGGTGGTGCTGCTGGCCGGTCTGATCCAGGTCGCCGCCGGCCTGACCGGCCTCGGCATGTGGTTCCGGATGGTGTCGCCGGCCGTGGTCAACGGCATGCTGGCCGGCATCGGCATCCTGATCATCGCCTCGCAGTTCCACGTGATGTTCGACGCCAAGCCACTGCCGACCGGCTTCCAGAATTTCTTCGCGGCGCCGAAGCTGATCTTCAATGCGATCACCACGGGCGCCGGCGTCCAGGCTGCGCTGCTCGGCCTTGCGACGATCGCGATGATCCTGGCCTGGGACAAGCTGCGACCGGCGAAGCTCAAGCTGCTGCCCGGCGTGCTGATCGCGATCATCGTGGCCACGGTGCTTGCCGAGACACTTCAGCTGACGGTCAACCGCGTGACCCTGCCCGACAACCTGATCGCCGGCATCGAGTGGGTGACGCCGAGCAAGATGCTCGGCATGTTCGCGACGCCGTCGCTGCTGGTGTCGGCGGCGGCGTTCGCCTTCATCGCCAGCGCCGAAACCCTGCTGTCGGCAGCGGCAGTCGATCGCATGCATGACGGCCCGCGCACCAAGTACAGCCGAGAACTCGCCGCCCAGGGCGTCGGCAATGCCCTGTGCGGCCTGATGGGCGCACTGCCGATGACCGGCGTCATCGTCCGCTCGGCGGCCAACGTGCAGGCCGGTGCGACGTCGCGGCTGTCGACCATCCTGCACGGCAGCTGGATCCTCGCCTTCGTGCTGCTGCTGCCGTGGCTGCTGCGTCTGGCTCCGATTTCGGCGCTGGCCGGCATCCTGGTGTTCACCGGCTTCAAGATGGTCAAGCCGTCGCAGATCAAGGAACTCGCCGAGTACGGCCGTGGCAACGTCTCGGTCTACGCGGTCACGGCGCTGACCATCGTCGCCACCGATCTGCTGATGGGCGTGATGGTCGGCATCGGTTTCGCACTGTTGCGGCTGGCGCTGCGTTCGGCACGTCTGCACCTGAGCCTGAAGAGCGGCGACGAGGCGAACGCCAAGACCTTGCGCATGGTGGGTTTCGCGACCTTCCTGAACATCCCGTGGATCGCCAAGATCCTCGACGGGATTCCGCCGGGCACCCAGCTGACGCTCGACATCGAGCGCCTCCGCCATGTCGACTACGCGGTGCTGGTGCTGCTGCAGGACTGGGCGCGGATGGCGCCGGTGACCGGATCGTCGCTGATCGTCGACTGGGCGCTGCTCAAGAGCCGCTCCGAGGGCGGCGACGAACGCCGCGAGCTGGTGCAGGTCACCGCCTGATCCCCGGCAGACGAACCGGTATCGGGTAGCGGCCAGAAGACCCGCCGGACGGCGTCCGGCGGGTCTTTTCGTGTGCGGCGCGATTTATCATCGGTGTCCTCCCGCTGCCGCCGAAGCCATGTCCGACCGCGTTCACGCCATCATCCTTGCCGCCGGGCAGGGCACCCGCATGAAGAGCGCGCTGCCGAAGGTGCTGCACCCGGTCGGCGGCACGCCGATGCTCGGGCATGTGCTCGACGCGGCCGACAGCGCCGGCATCGGGCAGGCCCATCTGGTGCTCGGCCATGGCGCCGATCAGGTCCGCGCCTGGCTGGATAGCCGCGCTACGGAAGCGCCGCGTTCGGTGATCCAGCAGCAGCAGTCCGGCACCGCGCACGCGGTATCGCAGGCGATGCCTGACGTGCCCGATACCGCGCTGGTCGTGGTGCTCTACGGCGATGTGCCGCTGATCAGCGCGGCGACCCTGCAGGCGCTGATCGCCGCCGCTGCCGACGGCTTCGCGCTGCTGACGGTGACGCTCGACCAGCCGCGCGGCTACGGCCGCATCCTGCGCGACGCGCAGGGCCGGGTCACCGGCATCGTCGAGGAAAAGGACGCCAGCCCGGCGCAGCGCGCGATCCGCGAAGTGAACACCGGCCTGATCGCGGCGCCGGCGAGGCGGTTGCGGCGCTGGCTGAGCCACGTCGGCAACGACAACGCCAGCCGCGAGTACTACCTGACCGATGTCGTCGGCCTGGCCGCCCGTGATGGTGTCGTGATCCGCACGATCCAGGCGGCGTCGCCGGAGGAAGTCGAGGGCGTCAACGATCCGCTGCAGCTGGCCCGTGCCGAGCGCGTCTACCAGCGGCGCCACGCCGAGCGCCTGCAGCGCGAGGGCCTGTACCTCGCCGATCCGGCGCGCTTCGACCTGCGCGGCCGGCTGAGCATCGGCCGCGACGTGCACATCGATGTCGGCTGCATCATCGAAGGCACCGTCAGCCTCGGCGACGACGTGCAGGTCGGGCCGTATTGCCTGCTGCGCAACGTCAATGTCGCGGCCGGCACACGGATCGAGGCCTGCTCGGTGCTCGACGATGCCGAAGTCGGCCCCGGCTGCGTCATCGGCCCGTACGCCCGGCTGCGCCCGGGCAGCGTGCTCGGCCGCGAGGTGCACATCGGCAACTTCGTCGAGCTGAAGAAGACCACGGTCGGCGACGGCTCGAAGGCCAATCATCTGGCCTACCTCGGCGACGCGGTGATCGGCGCGCGGGTCAATGTCGGCGCCGGCGTGATCACCTGCAACTACGACGGCGCCCGCAAGTTCACCACCACCATCGGCGACGATGCCTTCATCGGCACCGACAGCCAGCTGGTCGCGCCGGTGAGCATCGGGCGCGGCGCCTACATCGCCGCCGGCTCGACGATCGCCAAGGACGCGCCGGAGGAGCAGCTGACCATCAACCGCGCCCGCGACCAGCGCTCGTTGCCGGGCTGGAAGCGGCCGCGGAAGCCGTAGCGCCGATGCGCTGCGGCCAGCGCCTCAGTGGCCGGTGACCAGGGCGGCAACCGGCAGGATCGGCCGTAAACCGCCGGCGTCGCGTTCGGCGAGGCCGTGCTGCAGCAGCCAGCGGGTCGCATCGTCGCTGTCGCCAGCGAACCAGGCCGCGGCCGAGCCGAGGATGAAGCTGTAGCCCCAGGCATCCATGTCGGCGAACACCTGGGCGCGCGAATAGCCGGCCAGCCGCTCGGCGAGCAGGCACTGCAGGTAGCAGACCGCGTTCTCCTCGGTATCGGTGCCGCCGGCATCGGTGTGCAGCCCGGCTTTGCGGGCCTCGTCCATGCACAGCCAGTGACAGGCCTCGTGCAGTGCCGAATGCACCGGCGTATCCGGGCGCAGGTACAGCCGCCGGCCGACCAGCCCGGCTTCCGGCTCGCCCCAGTAGCTGCCCGGAATCGCATCGGCTTCACCGAGCCAGACCAGTTCCAGGCCGGGCGGGCCGAGCAGCGTGGCCAGCGCGCGGGCGGGCAGGGCATCGCAGCGGGTGACGTTCATCGCAAAGCGCACAGTGACGGGTGGCCGAGGGTAAGCGCGGCCCGGCGATGGAGCAATCATTGCCAGTCCCGGCGCAGTTTCAGCAGCGCCGGCATCCGTTACAGTCTTCGACAAATACCGGCAGGGCCGCCCATGTCGTGGCCCGCCATCGAGGAGAGCCCGGATGAACCCGTCGAACCTGCCGCGCCATCGCGCACGCCTGCCGTTGCTGTGCGCCTTCAGCCTGATGCTGGCCGCCTGCGGCGGCTCCGGATCGGACGATCCGGCCGGCGGTGGATCGACCTCCGGTGGCAGTACGGGCGGCAGCAGCGGCGGCCATGTCCAGCAGCCGGGGCCGGACCTGTTCCTCAACGTGCTGCCGCCCGGCTCGAACGGCAATTCGGCCGGCGGCCTCGGCCTGCCGGTCGAGGGGCTGCCGGTGCTGCGCTACCCGGACAACTTCGTCGACCAGCTGTCGCTGTACGGCAACCTGAGCTACGCCAGGCCGAACCTGCAGGCGGCGCCGTGCAATCCGCCGCTGGCGATCGACACGCACGCCGCCGCGTCGAACCTTGCCTGCAATTACTTCAAGGCCGAAGGTCTCGAACCGGCCGACGGCACCGTGGTGTCGACGCTGAACCTCGGCGCACCGGCCGGTGGCAACGTCACGTTGCGCCGTGACCGCTGGGGCGTGCCGTTCATCAATGGCGACACCCGGCAGGCGGCGATGTACGGCTTCGGCTATGCCTCCGCCCAGGACCGGCTGTGGCTGCACGACGTGCTGCGCTCGATCGGCCGCGGCACCTTCTCCGAGTTCCTCGGCCCGGCCGCCGACACCTTCGACTTCGACGGCAACATCGCGGTGGTCGCCGGCTACACCGAGGACGAGCTGACCGCGATGGTCGAGCTGGCGCGGACCCGCTTCGGCGCGCTCGGCGAACTGGCGATCGCCGATCTCGACAGCATGGTCGCCGGCATCAACGCTTACATCGCGACACTCAGCGGGCCGGCGCTGCTGCAGCGGCCGCCGGAGTACCTGAGCCTGCGGCTGCCCGGTCTCGGCGACGGCGTACTGCCGTTCCCGCCCCGGCCGTGGACGCGCAACGACATCGTCGCCTCGGCGATCCTGATCCAGTCGATCTTCGCGGTCGGCGGCGGCAAGGAGTCCACGTCCGAACTGCTGCTGCAGCGGCTCGATCCGTCGTTCACCGCCGGTGCCACGACGATCCCGCGCGCCGCCTGCGAGTTCTGGCGCGACGTGCGCCACGCCAACGATCCTGACGCCCACCGCACGATCGCGGCGAACTTCGCGACCCAGTTCCCGGGCAGCGTCAACGAGGCCTGCCCGCAGGCGCTGCCGGCGGGGGCGGCGATCTGGGATGTCGGCAGCGTGCAGCCGCGCGTGGTGCTGACCTCCGGCAACGAGCCGATCGCCAACCCGGCGCTGCCGCTGCCGTTCCCGGTCACCGAGCCGGTGCTGACGCCGCTCGACCGGCTGCGGATGATCCCGGCGCTGTTCGGCCTGGCGCCGACGCGCACGGCGAGCGCCGCCGTGGTGCCGTTACGCGCCGATCTGCCGAAGCCGGCGCCACGCACCGTGTTCGCCGACCTGTCGCCAGGCAAGGCGGCGCGGCTGGCGCTGGCGGCCGCCGGTATCCCGCTGCCGGAGCGGATGTCGAACTTCATCGCCGTCAATGGCAGCGAAACCGCCAGCGGCCACCCGATCGCGGTGATGGGTCCGCAGGCCAGCTACTTCGTGCCGCAGCTCCTGTGGGAGGTGTCGATCCAGTCCAGTGGCGGCACGCCGCAGGACTTCGCCGGCCGCGGCATCGTGTTCGCCGATCTGCCGTACATCAACATCGGCCGCGGCCTCGATTTCGCGTGGAGCGCGACCTCGGGTTCGTCGGACCTGATCGACACCCGCGTGTCGCGGATGTGCAATGTCGACGGCCGCCCGGCCTCGCGTGACGATGCCGACGGCGACGGCTTCCCGGATGCCGACGGTTACCTCTATGACCGCGGCGACGGCGCCGGCATGGTCTGCCGCCGCTTCCTGAAGCGCGTCGACGAATGGCGCGCGCGGCCGACGGTCGCCAGCATCGCGCTCGGCGGGCCGCTGCTGCCGCAGGACGTGCGCCGCTTCGTGCTGCGCACCCATTACGGCCCGGTGTTCGCGACCGCCACCGTCAACGGCGAGCCGGTGGTGATCAGCCAGCAGCGCAGCACCTTCTTCGACGAGATCGGCACCATCGCGCCGTTCGCGCTGGCCTCGACCCGCGTGGTCCACGACGCCACCAGCTTCCAGCAGCTGTTCAACGGCGTCACCGGCAGCTTCAACTGGCTGTACGTCGACAAGGACGATGTCGGCTACATCCACTCCGGCCTGTATCCGCAGCGCGCCGCCGAGGCGCATCCGGAACTGCCGGTCTGGGGCGATGGCCGCTTCGAGTGGGCCAGCCACCGGGTTCTTCCGGCCGACTACTTCACCCGCTTCGAATCCGGCGAGGCCTATTCGACCAGCCGCTCGGTGCCGGTGGTGCGCGGCAGCGGCGATCCGCTGCAGGGCTTCTTCGAATGGCCGGATTTCATGTCGTTCGCGGCGCATCCGAACGCGATCAACCCGCCGGGTGGCCTGATCACCAGCTGGAACAATTCGCCGGCCGGCGGCTGGTGGGCCGCCGACTTCGACGGCAGCTACGGCCCGACCCACCGCGTCGATCTGCTGGCCGAACGCCTGAAGGCGTTCCAGGCCAGCGGCCGCCGCTTCGACTTCGCGAACATGGTCGAGATCATGGGCGATGCCGCCTATGCCGATCTGCGCGGCCAGGAAGTGCTGCCGGAACTGCTGGCGCTGATGCAGGCCGGCGCGCTGAACGACTCCCAGCAGCGCGTCGTCACCCTGATGCAGGGCTGGCTGAATGCCCAGGACTCGCGCGACTGGATCGGTCCGCAGCGCGATGGCAGCCGGTACCCGCTGGCGCTGGGCGCGTTGCGTCGTGACCGCAATATCGACGGCGTCTACGACGCCCGGTCGGCCGTCGTGCTGATGGACGCCTGGTATCCGTACCTGATCGACACCGTGCTGCCGCAGCTGGTCGCCCACGACGGCTTCGTTGCCCAGGGCCGCTACGACGCGCCGCGGGCGCAGGGCTCCGCGTACATCTCCGGCTGGTACGAGCACCTGAAGCGGGTGCTCGACAGTGCGCTCGGCGTGCCCGGCACCACGCCATACCGGCAGCTGGCTTGCGCCGGCGGCGGCGATGCGGCGGCCTGCCGCACGGCGGTGCTGGCGGCGCTCGATTCGGCGCTGGCACGGCTCGGCGGCATCGACAACCTCGCCAACTGGGACGGCACCACGCTCGGCGTCTACAGCGCCCGCAGCAGCGACCCGGCGGCCGACCAGACGGTCGAGGACTACGACGCCACCCGCCACATCGGCCTGAGCCTGCTGCCGGTACCGGCGATCCGCTGGATCAACCGGCCGACGTTCCAGCAGGTCGTCGAGGTCCGCAACCGGCGTCCGTGAGCGGCTACCAGCAGGCGTTCGCCGCCGCGCCACCGGCGGCGAACGCCGCGCGGACACCGAGGCTGTCCAGGGTCAGCGTGCTGCAGGCGCTGTCGGCGGTCTGCACGCCGGCGGCATCGGCCCGCAGCCGGTAGGCACCGGCGTCGGCGCGCACCGTGATCGCGTAATGGCCGTCGGTGCTGGTGAAGCTTTCGGCGACCGGACAGGCCGGATCGTCGTAGCGGCCGAACTGGGTCTGGCAGCGTTCCAGCATCTGCGCGGTTTCGGTCAGGGCGATCCGGGCATCGCTGCGCCGCGCCTTGCGGACGCTGCTCTGGTAGGCGGGCAGGGCGATCGCGGCGAGGATGCCGACGATCACCAGCACCACCATCAGTTCGACCAGGGTGAAGCCGTGCTGCCGTCGCCGGTTCATCGCATCTGCCTCCACGACAGCCGGCCGCCGGGCTCCACGCCGGGCGGCGGTTCGATGGTGGTGTCGATGCCGCCGGTGGTACCGGAGGCCAGCTTCACCTCGAAGGCACCGGCGGCAATGATTGCCGGCGTCTTGATGATGCCTTCCTTGGACTGCCGGCCGCTGACCACATAGCTGATGCCGCCGATCAGCACCTCGTCGCCGCTGTTGAAGGCGGTGTCGCGGTTCAGGTCGAACGGTGTCGTGACGCGCCGCGAACCGCTGACCGCGTCGATCTCCATCAGGAAGCTGTCGCCACCGAAGCCGCAGGCGGCGGTGTTCGGGATCAAGGTGGTGAAGATGATCGAGCCGCCGCGCAGGATCGGGGTCGACACCTGGCGCTCGCCGGACGACGGCAGGTCCAGGTACCAGCCGAGGTCGCCGGTGCTGCGCGCGTTGTTGCTGGTGACCCGGACCCGCTCGGTGCGGCTGCCGAAGTCCTGCTGCAGCTCGGCGATCACGGTCTGTCGCAGCAGGCTGTTGCGGCCGTTCGGACGGGTGCTGCCGTCATCGCGATCGACGATCGCGTAGAACGTGTTGCCGATCGTCCCGGCGGTGTTGTCGCTGGCGGCGAAGTACGAGCCGGTGCCGAAATAGATCAGGTAGCCGCCGTCCGGGGCAATGCCGACTTCCGGCCGCGCGGTGATCGGCTGGCGGTTGCTGGCCGAGCAGGTGGCGGTGCTGCAGGCGGTGAACAGCGGCAGCGGCGCCGCCGCGGTGCCGAAATCGAAGGCCCAGTTGGCGGCGTTGGCGTCGCGGACATCGATCTTCCACAGGTTGCCCTTCAGATCGCCGGCGTAGATCAGGTCGGTGATCCGGTCGCCATTGGTATCGACCGGGATCGGCGACGACATGCCGTTGTCACCGGCCACCAAGGTGTCGAACTTGCGGATGACATTGCCGCTGTCGAGATCGACGACATAGAGCACCGCCTTGCCGGCGGTGGAGTTGTAGCCGTTGCCGATCAGCGCCACCCACTTGCCGTTGGCCATCCGCGCGATCGACGCCTGCGGGTACGAGAAGCCGATGTCGGCATCGCTGTCCGGGGTGAATTCCCACAGCACCTGGCTGGTGCCGAAGCTGGCCGGATCGGTGACATCGAGCGCGAACACGCCCTTGCCGCCGCCGCCGAGCGTGCCGAGCAGCACGGTCTTCCAGTTGCCGTCGATGCGGGCATCGAGCACCCGCACCGAGCCGTCGACCAGATAGCGGTGGTTGGCGTTGTAGGTCTGCGCGGTCAGCTGGCTGAGGCTGGCGAAGATCGCGTTCGGCACATAGGCCAGCAGCTCGTCGCCGTTGGCGGCCTTGAAGCCGTGCAGCATGCCGTCGTTGGCGCCGACGTAGAGCATCGGCGGACGGCTGGTGTAGGCCGAACTGGCGCGGAACGTCGTGTAGCTGCTGCCCTCGCTCCCTGGCAGGCGGCTGAAGCCGTAGTCCTGGGTGCCGGCGAAGGCCGGATCGGAATTGACGATGTCGCCGAGCACGGTCGTCGCGCTGCGCTTGCGGAAGTTGCCGGCGGCCTCGCCTTCATTGCTGCGGTCGCCCCGGAGCCAGGCCAGCCGGGCGCTGCCGAGGTTGTCGACGACGCCGCTGCCGTCCTTGTTCAGCGCGGCGGTCTGCGTGCCGTTGAGCTGCGACCACGCGAAGCTGCGGCCGCGGCTGCGCGAGGCCAGGGTCGGGTCGTAGGTCAGGATGTGGCGGCTGCCCGGCGCCGGGATGCGGTTGGCGGCGTCCCACAGCGGCGTGCCGACGGTGCCGTCGAGATTGACCGGCAGCGCCAGCAGCTGGCCGCTCCAGTCGCCGGTCGCGAAGCGCGCCTGGTAGATCGAGGTGTCGGCGGTGAGCCGGGTCGAGTTGGTGGCGATCGAGGCGGCGGCGCTGGTCCGCGAGGCGATGTCGTTCAGCGCCGCCTGCAGCGCGCTCTGCAGCTGGGTCGAGTTGTTCGCCGTGTAGGACTTGCCGAGACCGTACTCGGCGGCGTCCTGCAGCATCTGGTTGTTGATCGCCAGTCCGATCGAATAGGTCTGGATGCGCTGGATCTTGAAGTTGGCGTCCTGGTAGCTGGTGCCGGTCAGGTCGTTGCCGGAGGTCTTCAGATCGGTGTCGTAGCCGAACTTGGCGAGGTCATCGAGATACAGCGACCAGGCCTCCATCGCTTCGCTGGTGCCGCTCTGGCCGCGGAAGCCGTCGGAGTAGCGCGGGAAGAACGGGTAGCTGCTCGCGGTTGTCGACGGTGCCTTGGCATCCCAGTTCGGCAGCGCCACGAAGCTGTTGGCGACATCGTCCGGATCGTTGCCCGGAAACGTCGAGTCGTAGGTCGGGAAGCCGTCGGTGACCACGATCACGAAGTTCTTCTGGCAGCGGTACTGCACCGGGCTCGTGTAGCTGGTGTTGCTGTTGTAGTACGAGTTCAGGCCGCGGAAGTAGCGGGTGATCTCGTAGAAGGTTTCGGCCAGCGGCGTGTTGCTGTCGGCGTTCAGGCCGCTGATCGCGTTGGTCACCGTGGTCTGGGTGCTGCCGCAGGCCGCGACCACCTTGCCGCCCGGTCCCTGGTCGCCGCCGGAGATCGGCGGATTGAAGCGTGCAAGACCCCAGCGCAGGCTCGGATTGGCAGTGACGATGCTGGTCGCCACGGTCTTGGCGGCGGCCAGTCGGGTGACGGTCGGGATCGTCCCGGTGGTCAGGTTGGTATTGCTCGCGTAGGTCTGGAACAGGTAGTTCAGGTAGTTGCCGGTGTAGCGGGTGCTGGTGCCTTCCGGGGTCGGCAGCAGCAGGCACTTGGTGCTGCCGCTGCCGTTCAGGCGGCCGGCGCGGCGGCTGTTCGAGCAGCTGCCGGTTTCGATGCTGTCCATGCCGACATTGCCGTCGGTCGGCAGCCAGCAGCGGCTGCTGTTGTTGTTGCCGCAGGTCCGCGGACTCCAGTCCGGATAGGTGGTCGACGGCTCGTAGCCGTCGGCCCAGGTCATGTTCAGCGTGCTGCCCGAGTTGTCGAACAGCAGCATCACGTTCGGCGGCACCGAGGTCGACAGGAACAGCGGCTGGTTCGACGGGGTGATCGCCGCCTGGGCGCCGCCGGCCAGCAGGCTGAGCACGGCGAGGCAGCGGAAGGTGGTGCGCATGGTCGGCTTCCGGACGGGCGCGGTCAGCGCTTGAAGGTGGACTGCAGCAGTACCGCCGGTGCCGCCTGATCGGCGGTCGCCGCGCCCCAGGCGCGTGCGGTGATGCGGTAGATGATCCGTTCGCGGCGGTCCTCGGCCGAGTCCGCTTGCAGGCTTTCGCCGGGCGAGGCTTCCTCTTCGGTCTCGACCTGCTCGATCAGGTAGTCGCCGCGGGCGCGGTCGATCGGCGGCGGCGGCGCATCGGTGGTGACTGCGGCCTGCCGCCAGACCGGGTAGCGGGCGTCGGTCGACGCGCGCATCCACAGCGGCTTGTAGGCGGTACCGGGTGCGTCCGGATCCGGCAGATCGGCCAGGTAATAGCCGGCGCCGGCCGGATCGGTGACGGCGACGAAGGCCGGCAGCATCGGCTGGCCGAGGATCGCTTCGGCTTCGCGCAGCGCTGCCTCCGCGACCTGGAAGGCGATCTGCTGGTCCTGGCTGTTGCCGGTCATCCGTTCCTCGAGCGTGGTCGAGCGGATCGAGCCGATCGCCAGCAGCGACAGCACCACCAGAATGATCAGGCCGACCAGCAGCACCACGCCCTGCTGCGCTCGCGGCACGCGGTTCATGGCAGGCGATTCCGCAGCGCCAGGGTCAGCGTCACCACCCGGCGCAGGCGACCGTCGCTGAACGGCCCGACATTGACGCCAAGCAGGTCGAAGCTGCGCGTGTCGGCCAGTCCGGCGCGGTCGCGGGTGCCCGAGAACAGCAGGGCGACCCGGACCGCGACGACCCGCCGCCAGGCGGCGGTGTCGGCGAACTGATCGGCACGGCGATAGATATCGGCGACTTCGTCGCCGTCGCTGTCCTCGCCGTACAGCACCTGCAGGTTCTCGACGCCGGCGGCGATTTCCCGGCTGTCGGTGTCGACCCGGCGCCACAGCGCCGGACCGCTGCCCTGGGTGCTGTCGGCGATGTAGAAGCTGATCACGCCCATCCGGAACAGCTGGGCGCCGGCGCCGAATTCGCGGCCGAGGTCATTGCTCCAGTTGCCGGGCGTGCCGCTGCCGGCGACGTGGGCGAGATTGCCGATGCTGCCGGTGCCGCCGCCGGACAGCGCCACCGTGCCGATGCTGCTGGCGCTGATCTGGAAGATCGCCGCGCCGCCGCAGTCGCTGATCATGGCGACCATGCCGGCGCCCAGCGGCAGCGGAATGGTCGGGTTGATGTTCAGGTCGGCGCTGGTGGTCGCCATGTCGCGGATCGTGAACACCTCGCTGTCGACCGGGCCGCGCACGGTCAGCACGTCGGTGCCGGCGCGCGGTGTCGGCGCGCCGCTCGGCAGGGCCGGCGCCCAGCTGCTGGCGCTGGCATCGAAGCCTTCGACATAGCGCTCGTAGCGGTAGCGGAAATCGCCGTGGCTGAAGGCGGTCCGGGTGCCGCCACTGGTCGACGGGTTCGGGTTCAGCGTGTTGCGCACCTCGCCGATGTCGCTGAGACAGCCGCGGAAGCCGGCCATCCGCACGTCCTGGGCCAGCCGGGCGCTGACGTAGCGGATCGCTTCCTGGCGATCGCTGAGCGCCTGGGTGGTCTGCGCGGTGCGCGAGGTCGACAGGAAGATCCGGTAGATGCCGGCCAGCAGCAGCAGGCCGATGACCATCGCGATCATCACTTCGATCAGCGAGACGCCGGCCTGCCGGTGCCGCCCGCTCACAGCTGGGTCCGCAGGCTGACGGTGGCCGGCGCGGCATCGTCGGCCACACCCATGTCGCGCCAGCGCACGGTGATGGTCACCACCTGCGCCTCGACCAGCACCTGGCCGTCGCCGTCAGGCAGCGCGGCGTCCAGTGCAGCCTTCCAGCTGGCCAGATCGCTGCTGGCCAGCGTGCTGCCGGTCGGCGCCTGCGCGAAGGCGAGGTTGTACAGCCCGCCGATCGCCTGCGCCCGGTTGCTGCGCATGCGGTCGAGCAGGTCGTAGGACTGGCCGACCGCTTCGGTGCGCAGCGCCGCGCTGCTGCTGCGCTTCAGGCTCAGTGCCTGCAGCGAGGCCAGCGTCAGCAGGCCGATCGACACCAGCACGGTGGCGACCAGTACCTCGACGAGGCTGACGCCGTGCTGGCGATGGCCGGTCGGTCGTGGCTCAGCAGTGCGCCGACGCGACACGGGCCTGACCCTGCAGACTCAAGGACACGTTGCGGCGCTGGTCGGCCGTGCAGGCCTGCGGAATCAGGGCGAAACCGGGGCTGCTGCTGCCGTCGGCGAGAAAGCCGGTCGGCAGATAGGTGACGCTGCTGACCGTGCCGGTCAGGGCATCGCCGGCGGCCAGCGGGCCGAACACCCGCAGCACCTCGCGGGCGCCGGTCGCATTGCCGGCCTCGTCGACGACGGCGCGGAACACGATCCAGCCCTGGCCCCAGGCCGTCGCGTTGCTGCAGCGGTAGCGGTCGGCCGGATCGGCTGCCTCGGCATCTTCGAGATAAGGGCACAGCGACACTGCGCGGGCGCTGCTGACCGCTTCGCTGCGCGCGTAGTTCAGCGCGCCGATCAGCGTGTTGACCTGGGTGGCAGCGCGATTGCCGACCACGAAGCCGTTCAGCGCCGGCACGCCGACACTGGTGGTCACTGCGACCACGGCGACCGTGGTCAGCATCTCGATCAGCGTGAAGCCGCGCTGGCGACGGCGGGCGTTGACGGCACCGCGGGTGGCGACGGGCATGGACATGGCTCGCAAGGCTCCTCGGGTGACAGACCCGGCCCGCAGCGGGTGGCGGGCCAAGGGCTTGTCGACACCATGCGCATTCCCTTGAGGCCGACCGGCGGGCGACCGACAGGCGGAGCGTTCCGGGGGTGCGTAAGGTTCGAAGGGGAGATCCGGGCCACTTGACAGACGTCAAATATATGACGCGATTCGGAAAAATACCGGGGTCCGGCGCTTCACCGCCGCCGTAGCGGCCGCATGTCCAGTGTCGGCACGCCGGTTTCAGGGACGGTCGATCCCGTGTGCGAACAGCTGCTCGCGGTCGACCAGCGCCAGCGCCTTCTGGTGGGTCGCGGCGAGCACCACCGGCGGCGCCACGCCGGCGTTGCAGGCTTCCTGCCAGCGCAGCGCGCACAGGCACCACCGGTCGCCGGGCTTCAGGCCCGGGAAGTCGTATTCCGGCCGCGGCGTCGACAGGTCGTTGCCGACGGAACGCGAAAAGGCGAGGAACGCGGCCGTCACCTGCGCGCAGACCAGATGCCGGCCGACATCCTGCGGCCCGCTGTGGCAGTGGCCGTCGCGATAGAAGCCGGTCATCGGCCGCGTGCAGCAGCAGGCCAGCAGGCCGCCGAGCACGTTCAGAGCGGGTTCGGGACGGGACGAGGAATCGGCCATGGGGTCGGGCGCGGAAGGAATCCGGCGCATCATAGCCAGCGGCGCCGAACAGGCGCTTCCATGCGATGCCGCAGTGCGGCGATGATGGCGCCCCGCAACAGCTGCGCACCTGCCCGATCCCGATGACTCCGACCCGTATCGTCACCCGCGGCGACATCCGCCTTGCCGTCTACGAGTGGGGCTCGGCCTCCGACGGCAAGCCCACCATCGTGCTGGTCCACGGCTATCCGGACTCGGCCCGGGTCTGGGACGCGATCGCCGAACGGCTGGCGCCGCAGTTCCATGTGGTCAGCTACGACGTCCGCGGCGCCGGCCAGTCGAGCGCGCCGACGCGGATCCGCGACTACCGCATCCTGGAACTGATGGGCGATCTCGCGGCCGTGTTCGACGCCGTCGCACCCGGCCGCAAGATTCACCTGGTCGGCCACGACTGGGGCTCGATCCAGAGCTGGGAAAGCGTCACCTGCTCGCCGATGCGCGACCGCATCGCCAGCTACACCAGCATCAGCGGGCCGAGTCTCGACCACGTCGGCTACTGGCTGCGCGAGCACGCCAAGCCGGGCTGGAAGGGCCAGCAGCTGCTCCGTCAGCTGGCCCGCAGCTGGTACATCCTCGCGTTCCAGATGCCGGTGTTCGCGCCGGCCGCGTGGCGGCTCGGCGTCGGCCGTTCGTGGTCGAAGATCGTCAAGGCAATGGAAGGCACGGTGGTCGAGCCGACGCCGACCCAGACCGCCGACGGCCACAACGGCGTCAACCTGTATCGCGCCAACGTGCTGCCGCGCCTGCTGCGCCCGGAGCCGCGCCACGCGATCGCCCCGGTGCAGCTGATCATTCCGATGCGCGACCGCTTCGTCAGCCCGGAACTGTTCGAAGGCCTGTCGCGCTGGGTGCCGGTGCTGCGCCGCCGCGCCATCGACGCCGGCCACTGGCTGCTGCTGAGCCATCCGCAGAAGGTCGCCCACTGCATCGCCGAGTGGGTCCACGAACACTCCGCCGGCGCCGCCCGGCCGGTGAATCCCGCCAAGGTCAACCGCGCATGAATGTCCTGATCGTCCACGCCCATCCCGAGCCGGCCTCGTTCACTTCGGCGATGAAGAACGCCGCAGTCGCCGACTTCACCGCCGCCGGTCACAACGTGGTGGTCTCCGACCTCTACGCGATCGGCTTCAACCCGGTCGCCAGCGCCGCCGACTTCGGCAGCCGCGGCAATGCCGACTACCTGAACTACGCGCTCGAACAGCGCAGCAATGCCGACGCCGGAACCCTGGCGCCGGACATCCAGACCGAGCTCGGCAAGCTGCTGGCGGCCGATCTGCTGATCCTCAGCTTCCCGCTGTACTGGTTCTCGGTGCCGGCGATCCTCAAGGGCTGGATCGACCGCGTGCTGGTCTCCGGCAAGGCCTATGGCGGCCGGCGCATCTACGACCAGGGCGGGCTGAAGGGCAAGCGCGCACTGCTGGCGCTGACCACTGGCGGCCGCGACTACATGCTGTCCGAAGGCGGCATCCACGGCGACATCGAAGCCATCCTCAAGCCGGTGCTGCAGGGCACGCTGGCCTACACCGGCATGACCGTGCTGCCGAGCTTCGTCGGCTTCCACGTGCCGTACCTGAAGCAGGAGGAGCGCGCCGCGATCCTCGAGGATTTCCGCGCCCATCTGGCCAAGCTCGACAGCCTGACGCCGCTGCGCTTTCCGAAGCTCGCCGACTTCGATCCGCAGATGCGGCCGCTGGCGAAGTAGGGCGAACCGCTAGCAATCGCGATGGGGCCGCTGCGCGCCGTCGGCGCCGCACTCGTGCTGGCGCTTGCCGCCTGCTCGTCGACGCCCGAAGCACCGGCGCCGGACGCGCTGAGCCCGACCGCGGCGCGAACCCTGGTCGAGCGGCTGCTGCCGGACACGCTCGTCGATCGCCGTGGCTGGGCTACCGACATCCACGTCAGCTTCGCGGCGATGGAACTGCCGGTGACGCCTTCGAACATCTGCGCGGCGATTGCCGTCACCGAGCAGGAATCCGGCTTTGAGGTCGACCCGGAAGTGCCCAACCTGGCGGCGATCGCCTGGCGGGAGATCGACGGTCGCGCTGCTGCCGCGCACCTGCCGAAGCGGGTGGTGCGCACGGCGCTCAAGCTGACGGCGCCGGATGGTCGCAGCTACGCCGCACGCATCGACGCGGCGACGACCGAGCGCGACCTGAGCGAAACCTTCGAGGACCTGATCGGCGCGCTGCCGTTCGGCAACAGCCTGTTCGCGGGCCGCAACCCGGTACGCACCGGCGGGCCGATGCAGGTCAGCATCGCTTGGTCCGAAGCGCAAGCCGAGCGGCGCCCGTATCCGTACCCGATCGACCACTCGCTGCGTCGCGAGGTGTTCACCCGGCGCGGCGGCCTGTATTTCGGTATCGCTCATCTGCTCGACTATCCGGCGCCGTACGACGCGATGATCCATCGCTTCGCCGACTTCAACGCCGGCCATTACGCCAGCCGCAACGCGGCATTCCAGCGCGCGCTGAGCCTGCTGTCCGGCATTCCGCTGACACTCGACGGCGACCTGCTGCGCCCCGATCTTGGCGATGACGATCCGCCTGGCGAAACCGAGGCGGCGGCGCGCGTGCTGGCCAGGCGGCTCGACCTGAGCGTTGCCACGATCCGTCGGCAACTGCGGCGGGGTCGGGACGCCGATTTCGAAGGCACGGCGCTGTACGAGCAGGTATTCGCCCGCGCAGACAAGGCCGAAGGCGCGCCGCTGCCGCGCGCGCTGCTGCCACGGATCCTGCTCAAGAGTCCCAAGATCAGCCGCAAGCTGACCACGGACTGGTTCGCACGCCGGGTCGACGCGCGCTACCAGCGCTGCCTTGAACGGGCGCCGGGCGGCGTGCCTCACTGACAACGGACGCTGACCCCCATGCTCAGGATCGGCATCGACCTCGGCGGCACCAAGATCGAAGGCATCGTGCTGCGCGGCGCGACCGAGGTCGTCGCCCGGCAGCGGATCGCGACCCCGGGCGGCGATTACCCGGCGACGGTGGCGGCGGTCGCGCGCCTGGTCGCCGTGCTCGAACGGCAGGTCGGCGCTCAGCGGCTGCCGGTCGGCATCGGCCATCCGGGCGCGATCTCGCCGTTCACCGGGCTGATCAAGAACGCCAATTCGACCTGCCTGAACGACCGGCCGTTGCAGGCCGATCTCGAAGCCGCGCTCGGCCGCGGCGTGCGGATGGCCAACGATGCCGATTGCCTGGCGCTCAGCGAAGCGCAGGACGACGGCGCGGCAGCCGGCGCCGCCTGCGTGTTCGCGGTGATCCTCGGCACCGGCGTCGGCGGCGGCATCGTCATCGACGGCAAGCTCAGAGCCGGCCCGAACGCGATCGCCGGGGAATGGGGTCACAACCCGTTGCCATGGCCGCGGCGCGACTGGAACGAAGTGCCCGGTCCGCTTGGCTGGGATGGCCGCTTGGGTGCGATCGAGGACTGGCTGTCGGGCCCGGCGCTGGCGCGCGACCATCGCGAGGTCAGCGGCGCGATCCTGACGGGCGAGCAGATCGTCGCCGCCGCGAATGCCGGCGACGGCGCCAGTCTCGCGACCCTGGCCCGTCACCAGGATCGGCTGGCGCGTGCACTGGCCAGCGTCATCAATGTGCTCGACCCGGACGTCATCGTGCTCGGCGGCGGCCTGAGCCGGATCGCGCGGCTCTATGACTCTGTGCCGCAGCTCTGGGGCCGCTGGGTGTTCAGCGATCGGGTGGTGACCCGGCTGGTCGCCGCGAAGCACGGCGACAGCAGCGGTGTCCGCGGCGCGGCCTGGCTGTCGCCCGGCTGAGCGCTCAGCGCGACAGGCTGCGCACGAAGCTGCCGATCGCCGCCACCGCCTGATCGGCTTCCGGCATCCATCCGGCCATCACCTGCCAGACGTGCCAGAGCTGTGGCTTGAGATCGATGGTGACGTCGACGCCGGCCTTGCGGGCGGCATCGGCGAGACGCACCGAATCATCGAGCAGCACTTCGTCGTCGCCGACCTGGATCAGCGTCTTCGGCAGGCCTTCGAGCCTGGCGAACAGCGGCGACAGCCGCGGATCGGCCAGCGGCAGGCCGTTGGCGAATTCGCGGGCGGCGCGGTCGATGCCGCGCACCGTCAGCACGCGGTCGCGCTCGGCGCGGGTGCCCATCGAGGCGCCGCTCGACGACAGGTCGGTCCACGGCGACAGCAGCACCAGCCCGGCCGGCAGCGGCAGGCCGGCATCGCGCAGCGCGATCGCGGTGACCAGCGCCAGATTGCCGCCGGCCGAGTCGCCGCCGAGCACCAGGTTCGCCGGCTTGATGCCCTGCGCCAGCAGCGCCTTCCAGCCGCTGACGGCATCTTCGAGCGCGGCCGGGTAGGGATGCTCCGGCGCCAGCCGGTAATCGAGTGCGATCACCGTCGCGCCGGCGGCTTGGGCGATGTGCGCCAGCATGCCGCGATGAGTGCGCGGCGAGCCGCCCAGATAAGCACCGCCGTGCATGTAGTAGATGACCTGCCTGCTGCCCGAACCCTTCGGCGTCAGCTTCTCGGCGGGCCGGCCGGCGAGAGTGATCGACTCGATCCGGGTGCCGCGCGGAATGCGGGTGATCAGCCCGGCAATGCGCTCGAGCTTCGGCCGCATTTCGGCGGCAGGCGCCGCCAGCACCGGCTGCAGCAGGAACTGGGAGACGGGGCCGAACAGGCGGGCGCGCAGGCTGAGGGAGGCGGTCATCGGGTCGGGGAACAGGTCGGACTCGGGCCGCGAGCGTAGCCGAACGGGCTGGCTGACGGGCAGGGCCGGGTGCGTCAGCAGGGAACCGCCGGGCGACGGAAATGTCATCCAAGGGTCGTTATGATGCGGTCGACCGGGTCATGCCGGCGCCCGCCCCGAACAGGACTCCCCCGATGTCACTGCCCCGTTTCAGCACCCTGCTGCGCGCCGGCCTGCTGCTGGCCGCCGCAGCCGCGATCAGCGCCTGCACCGAAGGCCGCGACGCCTATGCCATCACCGATAGCGGCACGATGATCAAGTTCCAGACCGACGACCCCGGTTCGATCGACAACGAGGTCACGATCACCGGGCTCGACAGCGGTGAAACGCTGCTGCAGATCGATTTCCGGACCGAGAACAGGCTGCTGTACGGGCTGACCAGCAGCAATCGCATTGCCACCATCGACGTCGACACCGGTGTCGCGACCCTGGTCAGCGTGACGCCGTTCCTGACCGCGCCGGCGGTGCTGAACCAGCCGGTGATGGACATCAATCCGGCGCAGGATTTCATCCGCGTGATCGATTACCAGCCGGGCGGCAGCAGCACCGACACCAACATTCTCCGGGTCGATCCGGACACCGGCGCGCGGATCCAGAGCGATGGCACGGTGCTGCGTTACAACGACAGCGACACCAACGACGGCGAGATTCCGCAGCTCGCGGCGATCGCGCATTCGAACAACGATGTCGATGCCACGACGACCACGCTGTACGGTCTCGACTTCACGACCCAGAGCCTGGTGCGGATCACCAATGCCGGCGTGCTGACCTCGCTCGGCGTGCTCGATCGCCAGTTCGTGTCGACCGCCGGCTTCGACATCGTCCGCGAGCGTGGCGACCAGCCGGACAATCTCGGCATCGCCTACGTGGCGATCGCCGAGCGCAACAACACGGCGCGTTTCTACGAAATCGATCTTGCCGACGGCAATACCTCGGGCGCTGCCTCGAACAACGGCGGCGCCACGATTGGCGGGGATCGCCAGATTCGCTCGCTGGCGGTGTCGCCGAATCCGCCGAGGCGCGAAGGCTTCAACTTCTGAGCGCAGCGGCTCGTGGTGTGACGCGCAGACAAAAAGGCCCGCAGCGATGCGGGCCTTTCCGGTGATGACGGTCGTCGCGGGCAACCGGCCACGAAAAAGCCCGTCGGCTTGCACCGACGGGCTTTTGCTCCGCTGTCCGCCGAGGCGGATCGCGCTTACAGGCCGACGATGCCGAAGTCGTCCCTGACGATCGCCAGGGTCGCCGAACGCGGACGGCTCAGGCCGCCATCCGGGAAGTGGCTCTCATAGGCCGCCGGGTTGCCGATCTGCGCCGCCGGCGTGTTCTCGCCCGGATGCTGGATGTTGACGAACAGCACGCGGCCATCCGGCGTGCTGTCGAGACCGGTGATCTCGCAGCCCTTCGGGCCGACCAGGAAACGGCGCAGCCGCGATTCGCTGGCCTTGGCGCCGACGAACGTCTGCTGGCCGTTGATGGTCACCGCGCCGCCGTCACCGACCTTGCCCGGCACCGCAGCCAGCAGCATGCAGTTGCTGACGTCGGTGTAGGCGCCGTCGTCGGTCTGGATCCACAGCAGGCCATTCGAGTCGTTGGTCTCGCGGCCGAACCACAGGCCATCCGGGCTGGAGAAGTCGTTGACGTCGGTCAGGCCGGACAGGTTGACGGTGGCCGGATCGCTGCCGGCTTCGGCGCCGAAGCCGAAGATGTCCCAGCGGAACGAGGTGGCCGCCGCGTTGTTGCCGGTTTCGCGGAAGCGGATGATGTGGCCGTTGACGTTGCCGCGCTGGGTGACGGCCCCCTTCTGATCCGAGTACGAACGCGGATTCGCCGCGTCGACCACCGGGCCGGCCCCGACGCCGCGCGCCGAGTTGTTGGTCAGCGTGAAGTAGACCTCGCCGTTGACGCGGTTGACCGCCGCCCATTCCGGACGGTCCATCTTGGTGGCGCCGACCGAGTCGGCGGCCAGGCGGGCGTGCAGCAGCACGTCGGCCTGCGAGCTGAACGGATAGATCGCGTTGTTCGGGTCCAGACCGTTGCTGCCGAATACCAGCGGAATCCAGCTGCCGGTGCCGGTTGCGTCGAAACGGGCGACGTACAGCGTGCCGCTGTCGAGGTACTTGTCGCCGACCGCCAGGCGGTCACTACGGGTCAGATCGCGCGGATCGAGCACGGCGGTGGACACGAACTTGTAGATGTATTCGCCGCGCGAGTCGCAGCCCATGTAGTAGACCAGCGGGCGGCCGGCCACGAAGTTCGCCGGCCAGGCCCCTTCGTGGAAGAAGCGCGCCATCGCGGTGCGCTTGCGCGGCGTCGACGTCGGGTCGTACGGATCGATCTCGACGATCCAGCCGAAGGTGTTCGGCGCATTGCGGAAGTCGTCGGCGGCGGTGGCGCCGGTGACGGTGGCATCCCAGCGCGAGAAACGGGTGTCGTTCGGGTCCTGCGGGATGACGGTGGTCCAGCCGTAGTTGCCGGCCGCGCCCTGGGTCAGGCCGTAGCGGTTCAGCGCGGTGACTTCCGCCGGCGTGCGGCTGGCGTTGTCGGTGCCCGAGCGGCGGAAGTAGAACGCCCAGTTCTCCTCGCAGGTCAGGTAGGTGCCCCAGGGCGTGAAGCCGTTGGCGCAGTTGTTGACGGTGCCGCGCGTGCGGGTGCCGTTCGGCGAGTAGCGGGTGACGAGCTGCGGATCGCCGGCGACCGGGCCGCTGAGCACCATGTCGGTCAGCGAGGTGATACGACGGTTGAAGCGCGAGTTGCGGTTGAACGCGACCGGGACGGCCCGCGACGGGCCCGGCACCAGTTCCGTGATGCTGACGCCGTGGGCGTTCATTTCCTTGATCACTTCATCGGCCACGGTGCGGACGCCGCCGACCACGGTCGCGCCATTGGCATGCAGGAACGGCTGGGTGATGTTCTCGTGGTTGACGCACAGCAGGCCGCGGCGAGAGTTGCGCGGATCCGGGCGGCTGCCGTCGCTGCTCAAGCCGAAGTAATACATGCCGTCATGGTGGTCACCCGAGCGGAAGGCGTAGGAATCGCCGCTTTCGCTGCCGTCGCCGACATAGGCCGGCGTCGACGGCGTCAGCGCTTCGCCGGTCGGCGTCAGCACGGTGACGCTGTAGCCCGCCGGCACGCTGACCGCGTCGGCCAGGCTCTTGGCGACCGGGTTGAAGCTCAGCGTGAAGCCGGCCGGCAGGGCCTTGGCTTCCGGGCTGGCCAGCAGGCCGGCGCCACCGGCCGTGAACGCCGCCGCTGCGCCGAGGCCGCCGACCAGCACTTCGCGGCGCGACAGCCGCGCGTCGACCATGCTCTGCAGGGTCGGGTTGTTCGATTCGTTGGTGCAGATATCGTCGTCGTGACGATGCGCGGCGTGCTCGCTGATCTCAAAGTGCTTCATCGCTGGCTCCTGGACAGGTGGGGTGGGTGCGCGACGCGGGTCGCGCGCCAAAACGTCAAGCGCCCGGAGCCTAGCCAGCGGATGTTTCGTTTCGTTGTCAGTGCCGGGCCGGCCACGCCGCGCGACGGACGGGCGGCGGTAACATCCGGTTACCACCACCGCCCTCCTTCCTCCGAGTCCGTCTTGTCCACCATTCGTTACCGGGTCAGCGCCGAGCCGGCCGCGCATCGCTTTCGGGTTTCCGCGCTGTTCGACGCCGCCGCAGCGCCGGTGCTGCGGCTGCCGAACTGGATCCGCGGCAGCTACCTGGTCCGCGATTTCGCCAAGCACGTGCAGGGGCTCAAAGCCTTCGTCGACGAACGGCCGGTGGCGATCACCCGGCTCGACAAGGGCCGTTTCCGGGTCGAAGGGCAGGGCCGGATCCGCCTCGAATACGCGGTGCATGCGCTCGACAGCTCGGTGCGCAAGGCCTATCTCGATACCCGGCGCGGCTTCTTCAACGGCAGCTCGCTGTTCTACTGCCCGGTGGGCGCTGAAGCGGGGCGATTCGAAGTGGCGATCGAACGCCCGGACCCGTCGCGGTGCCCTGGCTGGAAGCTGGCCACCGCGCTGGTCCCGGTCGAGATCGCCGATGACGGTTTCGGTGTCTACCGCGCCGGCAGCTACGAGGAACTGATCGACTGCCCGGTCGAGATGGCGGCGTACCAGAGCATCGCCTTCGACGTCGACGGCATTCCGCACCGCCTCGTCCTGTCCGGCCGCTGCGAGCCGGACCTGCCGCGGCTCGCAGCCGACATCGCCAGGGTCTGCCACGCGCAGCGCGAGCTGTTCGGCCAGCAGCCCCAGAAGGCGCAAATGGCGCAGTACCTGTTCCTGACCCAGGTCACCGGCAACGGCTACGGCGGGCTCGAGCACCGCACCTCAACCGCGCTGGTCACTGCCCGCGATGCGCTGCCACGCCCCGGCCAGACCGGCCTGCGCAAGGGCTATCGCGGTTTTCTCGGCCTGGTCAGCCACGAGTATTTCCACCTGTGGAACGTCAAGCGGATCACTGCCGCCCGCTTCGCCGACAACGATTTGAGCGCCGAGGCCTACAGCGAGGACCTCTGGGCCTACGAGGGCGTCACCTCGTACTACGACGACCTGATGCTGCTGCGCGCCGGGCTGATCGACGCCCCGGTCTATCTCGACCTGCTCGCGGAAGCCGCGACCCGCCTGCAGCGCACGCCGGGCCGCACCGTCCAGACCCTGGCCGAGGCCAGCTTCGAAACCTGGATCAAGTACTACCAGCCGGACGAGCACACGCCGAACGCGGCGGTGAACTACTACGTCAAGGGCGCGCTGGCGACACTCTGCCTCGACCTGTGGCTGCGCCTGCATTCCAGCCTGACCCTGGACGACGTGATGCGCGCGCTGTGGTCGCGCTACGGCGCCCACGACATCGGCGTGCCGGAAGGCGGGCTCGAAGCGGTGGCCTGCGAGATCTCCGGGCTCGATCTCAAGCCCCGGTTCGACGCCTGGCTGCGCGGCACCACCGAGCTGCCACTGGCCGAGCTGCTGGCCGCGTTCGGCGTCACCGCCAGCCTGCGGCCGAGCCACGGTGCCAGCGACGAAGGCGGACGCAGCGAATCGCGCAGCCTGCCGGCGACCACGCTCGGCCTGAGCCTGCGCGCCGGCGAGGCGACGATCGCCACGGTATTCAGCGGCTCGCCGGCCGAAGACGCCGGCCTGGCCGGCGGCGATCAGCTGGTCGCGATCGACGGCCTGAAGATCACCGCCGGCAACTGGGCGCTGCGGCTCGAAGCGCTGCATCCCGGCGTTGCCGTGCCGCTGAGCTGGTTCCGCGGCGACGAGCTGATGACCGCGATGATCACGCCGGTGCAGCCGGCCGCCGATACCTGGACCCTGACCCTGGCCGAGATCGACGGCGAGCCGCTGGCGCGGCGTCAGGCCTGGCTGGGAGCCTGAGCATGCTGGAACTGGTCACCAAGTGCCTGCTCGCCTATCTGCTCGGCGGCGTGATGGGCGGCGATGTCATGCGCCGCTTCGTCGGCGGCACGGACCTGCGCGCCAGCGGCTCCGGCAATGTCGGCGCCACCAATGCGCTGCGCACCCGTGGCGCGAAGTTCGCGCTCGGCGTGCTGGCGATCGACATCGGCAAGGGCGTGGTCGCCGCACTCGCGCTGCCCGGCCTGCCGTGGCCGCTGCCGGGTGCGGCCGTCGATCCGGCGGTGCTGCCGTTCGCCTGCGGCGTCGGCGCCGCACTCGGCCACTGCTATCCCGTGTTCCAGAAGTTCAAGGGCGGCAAGGGGGTGGCGACCCTGGCCGGCGTGTTCATCGCGCTGCTGCCGAATGCCGCGCCGTGGCTGATCGCCGCGTTCGCGCTGGTGGTGATGCTGAGCGGCTATGTCAGCCTCGCCTCGATCAGTGCCGGCGTCGTCGCGCTGTTCTATGTCGCATGCGTCGGCGACGGCGCGCTGAGCACGAAAGGCATATTCACCGCCGTCATGCTGGCGCTGATCCTGTTCAAGCACCGCGAGAACATCGTGCGGCTGTTCCAGGGCCGCGAATCGCGCTTCGAGAAGGCCCGCGTGCTCGGCCGGCTGTTCGACGGCAAGCGCGCCTCGTGACCCGCGCACTGGAAGACGAGGCGCTGCTGCCGCTGGTCGATGCGCTGGCGGCCGGCGACTGGCTGTCCGGCGAGGCGCTGGCCCAGGCGGCCGGGGTCACCCGCGCCGCGCTGGCCAAGCGGATCAGCCAGATCGAGGCCTGGGGGCTCGACATCGAGGCGCGGCCGGGCCTCGGCTATCGCCTGAGCACGCCGCTCGAACGGCTCGACGCCGCGCGGATCGGCGCACTTCCGCCGCTGCGCAAGGTCGCGGTCGCCTTGCGGGTCGACTCGACCAACCAGCGGCTGATCGAAGTGCCGTCCGCCGATGATCCGCAGGCGCTGTTCGCCGAGGCCCAGACCGCCGGCCGTGGCCGGCGTGGCCGCGACTGGCGCTCGCCGTTCGGCGCCAACCTGTACCTGTCGCTGGCCTGGAATTTCGGTGGCTGGCCGCCGAAGCTCGGCTGCCTGCCGCTGGCGGTCGGGGTCGCCGCGACCCGGGCGCTGTCGGCCGCCGGACTCGACGGCGTGCAGCTGAAATGGCCGAACGATCTGCGGATCGGCGACGCCAAGCTCGGCGGCATCCTGATCGAAAGCCGCAGCGAGATCGGCGGCGCCTGCCGGGTGGTGATCGGTCTCGGCCTCAATGTGGCGATGACCGCCGCCCAGGCCGCCGATCTCGGCCAGCCGTGGATCAGCGTCCATGCCGCGCAGGACGCCGCCGGCCGGCCGCGCGTCACCCGCAATGCGCTGGCCGGCCATCTGCTCGCCGCGCTGTCGGCGGCGTTGACCGACTTCGAGGCGAGCGGCTTCGCCCGCTTCCTCGACGACTGGAAGCGGCTCGACCTCGCTGCCGACCAGCCGGTGCGGATCATCGGCGCCGGCGCCGCCGAGCTCGACGGCATCGCCCGCGGCATCGATGACGACGGCGCGCTGATCGTCGAGACGCCGGACGGCCGCCGCCAGCATCTGCACGCCGGCGAAGTCAGCCTGCGACTGGCGCCGGCATCGGCATGAGCGCGCGGCTGCTGATCGACGTCGGCAACACCCGGCTGAAGTGGACGGTGGCGACCGACGACGGCGCGCTGGCGCCGGTGCAGGCGATGGCCCACGGCGGCGATCCCGGCGCGCTGATCGAATGGCTGCCGGTGCCGGATGGCCTGCAGGTCGCGTGGATCGCCAATGTCACCGGCGACGCGGCCGGCGAGCGGCTGGCGGCCGCGCTCGGCGTGCGTCACCGGCTGCCGACGCGCTTCGCGCGGCCGGCCGACGGACTGGCCGGCGTTCGCCTCGCGTACGAGGACAGTTCCCGGCTCGGCGTCGACCGCTGGCTGGCGCTGCTGGCGATCTGGGGCCGCGAACGTGCGGCCAGCTGCGTTGCCAGCGCCGGCACCGCGCTGACCTTCGACGCGGTCGACGATCGCGGCCGCCACCTCGGTGGCGTGATCGCGCCGGGGCTGGTCACCGCGCAGACCGCCGTGCTCGGCGCGACCCGGTTCGCGGCGTCGGGTCCGTCGCAACAGTTCACTCGCGGGCTCGGCAGCGACACCGATGCCTGCGTGCGCCAGGGTGCGCTGCACGCCTGCGCCGGCCTGATCGACCGGCTCGCCGCGCGTCATCCGGGGCCGCGCTACCTGATCGGCGGCGACGCCGAAACGATTGCGCCGCACCTCGACGGCGACTGGCAGCTGCGGCCGGATCTGGTGCTCGAAGGGCTGGCGACGATGTCCGCCCGAACGTCCTGAGCGGCCTTGCTCCCCGAATCGGGGTCAGCCGAATCGGGGTCAGAACCCGATTTCAGAACCCGATTTCAGGCGGCGTCCCGGTTTGAACGAGCCCTGCGCCTGCTGGCCGGGCGGCAGGCGCCGCCGCCAGTGCTGAAGGCCGGCGCAGCGCCGATCGCACCGGCGTCGAGCCAGGCCAGCTTGTCGGCAAAGTAGCGGCGCAGCCGGGCGAGCCGCGCGGCCTGTTCGTCGACCGCGGCGAGCCGCTCGCGCATCAGTTCGGCCTGGCGGGCCATCGTCAGGTCGCCGCGCGCGTATTCGTCGCTGAGCGCGGAAATCTCGCGCAGCGTGAAGCCCAGTGCCTGTGCTTCGCGGATCAGCAGCGCCCGCTCGACCTGTTCGTCGTCGAAATCCTGATAGCGGTTGGTGCCGCTGCGGCCGACGGCCGGCAGCAGCAGGCCCTTGCGGACATAGAAACGGATCGTGTCGCGGCTCAGGCCGGTGGCGCGCGCGAATTCGGCGATCAGCATGGGGCGACTCCGGATCTGCTTGAGGGCTTGACTGTGGACTTAAGTCCACACCTTAGGATGCCGGTCTCGGATCGACAAGGAGATCGCGGCATGACGGCAGCAACAAACAGGGTGGCACTGGTGACCGGCGCTTCGTCCGGCATTGGCGAGGCGACGGCGCGGCAGCTGATTGCGGCGGGCTGGCGGGTCTATGCCGGCGCGCGGCGGGTGGACCGGATGCAGCCGCTGGCCGCGGCCGGCGCACGGCTCTTGGCGCTCGATGTCACCGACGAGGCGTCGATGCAGCAGGCGGTCGACACGATCCGCCGCGACGAAGGCCGGCTCGACGTGCTGGTCAACAACGCCGGCTACGGCGCGTACGGCGCGCTCGAGGAGGTGCCGCTCGACGAGGGCCGACGCCAGTTCGAGGTCAACGTGTTCGGGCTGGCCCGGCTCACGCAACTGGTGCTGCCGATGATGCGGGCCCGGCGCAGCGGCCGGATCGTCAACATCACCTCGATCGGCGGCAAGATCGGCGAGCCGTTCGGCAGCTGGTACCACGCGACCAAGTTCGCGGTCGAAGGTTTGAGCGATTCGTTGCGGATGGAGTTGCATCCGTTCGGCATCGACGTCGTGATCATCGAGCCGGGTGCGATCAAGACCGAGTGGAACGGCATCGCCCGCGACGGCCTGATGAAGCATTCCGGCGACGGCCCGTATCGCGACGGCGCGCGCGAGCACGTGAAGATGCTGGCCTCGGCCGATCGGGGGGCGATGCCGTCGCCGCCGGACGTCGTGGCACGGACCATCGTCCGCGCCGTGCAGGCCGCGCGCCCGAAGACCCGCTACGCGACCGGCGGCGGTGCGCAGATGGTGCTGTTCCTGCGCCGTGTGCTCAGCGACCGCGCGTTCGACGCGACGATGCGGCTGTTCTCGAAGCAGGCGGCCCGCTCGATGCCGTGATCGGTCAGCGCTTGACCGGCACCGTGCCGGTCGGCGCGATGCCGTTTTCCTGGTAGAGCACCGGCCCGTCCTTGGCCCACAGGAAATGCGGCATCTCGGCTGGCGCGACGTAGACCGCGCCTTCCGGGATCGCGACCAGCGCCGTGTCGTCGGCGGTTTCGCCGAAGCCGACGTACAGGGTGCCGCGCAGCACGGTGGTCGCCCGGCTGTCCGGATGGCGGTGCGGGAAGATCCGCGTGCCGGCCGCCAGCTCGACTCTCATCAGGTACGGGCCGCTGGCCTGCTCGGTGCCGACGATCCAGGTCGACTGCAGGCCGGGAATCAGCTTCGACGCGGTCCAGCGCAGGTCGGCCGGCGTGATCGGCTGCGGTCGCGGCGCATCGGCGGCCCCGGCCAGCAGCGGCAGCGCAGCGAGCCAGACGGCGACGAGTCGACGCACGCTCACGGCTGCGCTCCAGTGGCAGCGGCGGCGCAGCCGCCCGGCTTGAACACCCGGTCCGTCGATGCCGGATGGCGGGCCAGCTTGTCGGCGGCCCGGCGCGGCCTTGCGACCAGTTCGCCGCCGCAGTTCGGGCAGCGGCCGGCCAGGCGGTCTTCGGCGCAGCGCGCGCAGAAGGTGCATTCGAACGAGCAGATCCGGGCATCGGCGGCATCGGCCGGCAGGTCGCGGTCGCAGCATTCGCAGTTGGGGCGGAGGCTCAGCATCGGCGGGCACTCGCAGGCGGGGTGGTGATCCGGGGCCGCCGATCATCGCAAGCCGCCATGGCCTGCGGCAATCGCCATCGCCGTCAATCGACGCGGGCGTACGGCCGGTGCTGCAGATACTTCGGCTGCTGGTCGAGGCGGATGTGCAGCCAGTTGACGCCAAGCCCGGCGGTGCTCAGCCAGACCGGTTCCCGCCCGATCCGCGCCTCGAGTTCGACGGCGATGCGCTGCCACAGCGCATCGGCGTCGGCATCGGCGGCCAGCCGCAGGTAGCGCAGCAGGTGGCGGTAGTCGGCCGTGGCGTCGGCTGGCCTTGGTGCGATCAGCAGGGCATCGCCGCCGAGGTTGTCGAAGCTGGCGAACGGCGTGCCGTCGTCGATGATGAAGGCGCGCCGGAAGCTGTCGCGATCGGCCGGGCCGGCCACGGCGGCCAGTTGCGGCGCGTTCAGGCACACGCACTCGAACGGCCGCGCCCGCATGGCCGCGTGCAGCGCCGGCAGTTCCCAGAAGCAGGCCGCGTACGGCAGCGCGCGCAGCACCTCGGTCCAGGTGCGGCGCAGGCCGTCATCCGGCGTGATCCGCCAGCGGGCGAACACGGCGTCGAAGCTCAGCGGCCGGCCGTCGGGGTCGGGCAGCCGCAGGCGCAGGCCGCGCGCATCGGGCAGCGCTTCGCTCAGGATCAGGGGCATCGGCATCGGAAAGGGAGGTGCTGCGGGCTCGCCGCCATCATGGCATCGGCATCGCGGGTGCTGGCCCGTCTGGTGTCGTCCGGCGCCGCCTCGCTACGATCCAGCTGCCGTTCCGGCAGACCGACCCGAGCAAGCCCATGACCCCGACCGAGACCGTCAACGCCTTCATCTCCGAATGGCAGCAGCCCGACACCTTCAAGACCTGCGTGCACCGCTGGTTCACGGCGGATTGCGCGTACGAGAATGTCGGCCTGTCGAAGACCACCGGACCGGACGAGGCGGTGGCGTTCTTCGCGGCGATGGGCAGCCAGATGGATCTGGCGACGATCGGTGTCGACATGCTGGGGCTGGTCGCCGTTGGCGACACGGTGATGACCGAGCGTATCGACTACCTGAAGAACTCGGCCGGCGTCACCGTGTTCACGATCCCGCTGATGGGCGTGTTCAAGATCCGCGACGGCAAGATCGCCGAGTGGCGCGACTACTTCGACGTCACGCCGTTCCGCGGCGGCTGAGCCCACGTCAGCGCCAGCCAGCCGAGATAGACGCCCATCGCGACGTCGACGCTGGCGCAGTACAGCGGATACCAGCCGGGCACGCCGGGGTTGACGAACCACTGCGGGTGGATCGCGTCGTAGCCGCCGTGCAGCAGCCACAGCGCTGCGACCAGCGCTGCGACCGCGACCGGATGCCGCCGGCCGATCAGTGCCAGCGCGATGCCACCGAGCCAGTACGGCAGGCCGACGAGCATCTCGCGGCCGGCGATGGCCGGCGCATCCGCCAGCAGCGCAAAGCCGGCGTACAGCGCCGGCAGCACCAGCAGGCTCAGCGCGTACAGCCAGCGTTCGGCACGCAGCGCGCGGCCGATCGCGATCAGTGCGGAGGCCGACAGCAATCCTGCTAGCGCTTCGATCATGGTGATGGCGTGTCCGTTGCCGGGATGCCCGCACATCCGGCGCAGATACAGGCGCGGTCGCGGCTGGCTTCCGGCACCCGGGCAAGCGTTGCCGCCGGAATCGCGGCCTGCATGCACCAGCAGCCAACATCGAAGCGGCCGCACTGCGCCGGCACACAGCCGTTCGGCCCGCCGCACAGCGGGCATTGCAGGTTCGGCAACGGCGTCATGCCGGCCGCCGCAGCAGGGCGCGGCCCTGGGCGATCGCGCCGGCCATCTCGGTGCCGACGAACAGCCAGAGCACCGGAATCGCACCCTCGACGAGGATGAAGTACGCGATCAGCGCCGAGACCAGCGAGCGGCCGAGCGTATCGACCAGCGCCAGCACACCGACCGGATGCAGCAGCCGGGCGGCGACCCAGACCAGCACCATCACGCCGCTGAGATTGACGAAGAACAGCGCCAGCGGATCGAAGGCCGGCGCCGTCGACACGCCGCCGAGCAGGCCGTTCAGCCCGTACAGGCCGGCGATGAACCAGGGTGCCGCGAACGGCAGCGCCAGCGACAGCACGCCGGTGTCGAGCAGCGCCCAGAAGCGCACCGTCGCGGCCGGCACATGATCGGTGGCGGGCAGGCGCATCGGCTACTGCCCGGGCACGGTTTCGAGGCTGGACGGCCGCGCCAGCAGCTCGGCGCTCCAGCGCGCGACATTGGCCGGCACCGAGGCCGGATCGACCATCAGCGGCAGGAAGTGCAGGAACGGGATGTAGGCGATATCGGCCAGCGTGTAGCGGTCGTGAACCAGGAAATCGACACCTTCGAGCTGCTTGTCGAGGATCGCCAGATGCTTTGCGATCTCCGCCGAGGCCTTGCCGATCGACTCCAGGTTCCACTTCGCTTCGGGGAAGAAGCGCTTCTGGAAGATGATGGTGCCGGCCGGTGTCGCCATCTGGGCATCGCAGAGCCGCAGGTGCATGTCGACCTCGGCGCGGCCCTTGGCGCCGGCCGGCACCAGTGCCGGCTCCGGGTGTTCGTCCTCCAGATACATCAGGATCGCCGACGATTCGTAGAGCACGAAGCCGTCCTCTTCCAGGGTCGGCACCCGGGCGTAGGGGTTCAGCGCCAGGTATTCCGGCGTGCGCTGCTGGCGCTTGGCGAGATCGACGAAAACGTCCTCGTGCGGGATGTTCTTTTCCAGCATCGCGATCTTCACCCGGCGGGAGAAGGTGGAGAACGGATGGGCGTGCAGGCGGATCATCGGTCGGGCGGTCCTGGAGACAATGAGGGTGCGCGGATCATAGCCGCCGGATGCCGGATAATCGCGGCTGTTCCCGCGTTCCCGATCGACCCCATGCGTTTCGAACTTCTCGCCACCGATGGCCACGCCCGGCGCGGCCGGGTGCACTTCCCGCGCGGCAGCATCGAGACGCCGCAGTTCATGCCGGTCGGCACCTACGGCACGGTGAAGGCGATGACGCCGGGCGAACTGCGCACCGCCGGTGCCCAGATCATCCTCGGCAATACCTTCCATCTGTGGCTCAGGCCCGGCCACGAGACGATCCGTGCGCTCGGCGGCCTGCACCGGTTCATGAACTGGAACGGGCCGATCCTGACCGACTCCGGCGGCTTTCAGGTCTGGAGCCTGGCTTCGCTGCGCAAGCTGACCGAGGCCGGCGTGCACTTTGCGTCGCCGATCAATGGCGACAAGGTGTTCCTGTCACCGGAGAAGTCGATCGAGATCCAGCACGGCCTGGGCAGCGACATCATCATGCAGTTCGACGAATGCACGCCGTATCCGGCGACGCCCGACCAGGCGCGCACCTCGATGGAGCTGTCGGCGCGCTGGGCGGCGCGCTGCAAGGTGCAGCATCTGGCATTGAGCGCGACGTGCCCGGGGCCGCAGCCCCAGGCGTTCGGCGGGCAGGGGCTGCCACTGGCAGCCCCTGAAACCCCCGCCTCACTGTTCGGCATCGTCCAGGGCGGCATGCACGTCGATCTGCGTGCCGAATCGCTGCAACGCCTTTCCGAGATCGGCTTCGATGGCTATGCGGTCGGCGGCCTGTCGGTCGGCGAGCCAGAGTCCGAGCGGCTCAAGGTGCTCGACGCCATCGGACCGCGACTGCCGGCCGATCGGCCGCACTACCTGATGGGCGTCGGCACGCCGCGCGATCTGGTGCAGGGAGTCGGCCGCGGCATCGACCTGTTCGACTGCGTGATGCCGACCCGCAACGCCCGCAACGGCCACCTGTTCACTTCCGAAGGGGTGATCAAGCTGCGCAACGCCCGGCATCGCGCCGATCCGGGACCGCTCGATCCGGCCTGCGACTGCGAGACCTGCACCCACTACTCGCGCGCCTACCTGCATCACCTCGACCGCTGCGACGAAATCCTGGGCAGCAGGCTGAACACCATCCACAACCTGCACTACTACCTGAACCTGATGAAGCGGATCCGGGCGGCGATCGAGGCCGGCACCTTTGCCGCGTTCTCGGCCGCGTTCCTGGCCGGGCCGGAAGGGCAGTCACGGCGCGCAGCGGAGGCAGCGGCAGCGGGCTGACCGGCGGCGCCATCTGAACTTGCCTGGATCAGCGGGGTCGATGACAGGCCTCCGAAGGCGCCGGTCATCCACCGGGGTTGCGCCGCAGCCTAGCTATCGCGCCGGCAAGGGGGCGTGCGAGAGGCTGGCGCTCCGCCGGTCCGCAAAGGACGAGGATCATCCGATGAAAATCCGCCATATCGCGCCGCTGTTCGCGCTGACGCTGTCGTTCGCCGCTGCTGCTGCCGCACCGGCCAAGCCCAGCGACAAGGAACTGCAGCAGTTCGTCGCGGCGTCGGTCGACGTCACCCGGATCAACACCGCGCTGCTGGCCAGGCGGGAAGCCGCGACCACGGCCGCCGAGGCCGAAAAGCTCGAGGACGAGGCCGGCGACAAGATGGAGAAGGCGATCCAGGCCAAGGGCCTGACCGCCGAGCGCTATGCCGAGATCTTCACCGTGATGGGCAGCGATCCGGCGATCAAGGCGCGGGTCGACGAACTGGCCAAGCCACACCGCAAATAGGCGGCCGGCGCTCGGCCGTTCCTAGAATGCTCCCTGACCCGGGGAGCGGACGATGGACTGGAACAAGGGGCGTCGCAGCAGCAATGTCGAAGACCGGCGCACGGGCGGTGGCGGCGGCAAGCTCGGCATCGGCGCGATGCTCGCCGTGGTCGTGGTCAGCGTGCTGCTCGGCAAGAACCCGATCGAGATGCTCGGCCTGATCGAGCAGAGCGGCGTTGCCGAGGTGATCTCCGGCACGGCCGGCGAACCGGCCGGCACGGCGCCGCCGGCCGACGACCGTGAAGCCGAATTCGTCGCCCGCATCCTCGGCGATACCGAGGATGTCTGGGGCGCGATCTTCCAGCAGTCCGGCCGCCGCTATGGGCAACCGACGCTGGTGCTGTTCGCCGGCCGGGTGCGGAGCGCCTGTGGCGGCGCCACGGCCGCGACCGGGCCGTTCTACTGCCCGGCCGATCAGCAGGTCTATCTCGACACCAGTTTCTTCAGCCAGCTGCGCGCGTCGCTCGGCGGCGGCGGCGATTTCGCCGAGGCTTACGTGATCGCCCACGAGGTCGGCCATCACGTGCAGACGCTGCTGGGGGTGTCGGCGGAAGTGAACAAGGCGCGCCAGCGCGGCGACCAGGTGCTCGGCGACGGCGGCCTGCTGGTGCGTCAGGAACTGCAGGCCGATTGCCTGGCCGGCGTCTGGGCCCACCACGCGCAGGCGCGGCACCAGTGGCTCGATGCCGGCGACCTCGCCGAGGCGCTGAACACCGCATCGGCGATCGGTGACGATCACCTGCAGAAGCAGGCGCAGGGCACGGTGGTGCCGGACGCCTTCTCGCACGGCACTTCCGCGCAGCGCGTGCGCTGGTTCAAGGCCGGTTTCGAGGGCGGCGACGTCGCCGGCTGCGATACCTTTTCGGCGAAGGGCTTGTAGGGCGGGTCGAGACCCGCCATGACTTCTGCGGGAAGGTCGAAATGGCGGGTCAAGACCCACCATGACTTCTGCGCGAAGGTCGAAA
>PNMW01000073.1 GCA_013823855.1 Lysobacteraceae bacterium
ACCGGGCGGCTGTCGTCGAACGATCCGAACCTGCAGAACATCCCGGTGCGCACCGCCGATGGCCGGCGGATTCGTCAGGCCTTCATTGCGGAGGCCGGCAACGCGCTGCTGTCGATCGACTACTCGCAGATCGAACTGCGGCTGATGGCGCATTTCTCCGGCGACGAGCGCCTGCAGGATGCCTTCCGGCGCGGCATCGACATTCACCAGGCGACCGCCGCCGAAGTGTTCGGCCAGCCGCTGAATGAGGTGAGCGCGGAATCCCGTCGCTCGGCGAAGGCGATCAACTTCGGGCTGATCTACGGCATCTCGGCATTCGGGCTGGCCAGACAGCTCGGCATCGGTCGCAATGATGCGCAGGACTACATCGACCGCTTCTTCGCCCGCTATCCGGGTGTCAAGCGCTTCATGGAAACCACCAAGGCGCAGGCGCATGAACTCGGCTATGTCGAAACCCTGTTCGGCCGTCGCCTGTACCTGCCGGAAATCCAGAGCCGCAATGCCGCGCAGCGCCAGTACGCGGAGCGCACCGCGATCAATGCGCCGCTGCAGGGCACGGCGGCCGATCTGATCAAGCGGGCGATGATCGACGTGGCCGTCTGGCTGCCGGAGCACGCTCCGAGCCTGCGGATGATCCTGCAGGTGCACGACGAACTGGTGTTCGAAGGACCGGCAGATCAACTCGCCATGTTCGGACCCAGGATCGCGCAGCGCATGTGTCAGGCCGCCCGGCTGGTCGTGCCGCTGGTCGCGGACTACGGAATCGGCGCCAACTGGGACGCGGCCCATACGGCGACCGGGCACGCCAGCAGCGCATCGGCCTGAGCAGCCCCGGCACCGGAAACAACAAGGCCGACCCCCCCGGATCGGCCTTTTTTACCTCGCCCAGCGTCCCAACCCCAGAATTCGATATCGCGCCGCTAAAAACAATTCGTTCCTATTCAATCGCTTGCCTTTGTGATCGGCACTTTTTGACGATTTCCCGGAACTCGCATCGAACTAATCCGATGCCGCACGAGTCTGATACTGCGAATGGTGACTCCCTTCCCATTCCCCGCTCCCACTCCCTGAGCGGGAAGTCCGGTTCCCCCAAACCGGCACTCGTTGCCCGGCAGGTTCCCCCGACCTGCTGGGCATTTTTTTGCCCGTCGGACCAGATCGCGTGCCGCAATCCTAAGCGAGCAGCGAGTGCGCTTACAAACGCCTTCCGTCAGGCCGTCGCCGCGGTCGTCCCGCGGTCGCCCGGCGCTGCCAGACCCAGCCATTCGTCAAGCTTGGCGCGAGCTTCATCGACGCCGACGCGGGCGGTCGACGAGAACGCCTGCACGGTCATGCCGGGGTCGAAATCCTGCAGCTCGCGGCGCACTTTCAGCACCGTGTTCTTGCCGGCGCCGAAACTCAGCTTGTCGGCCTTGGTCAGCAGGACATGCGCCGTCAGCAGGCGGTCGCGGCACCATTCGAGCATCTGCACATCGAGTTCGGTCAGCGGATGACGGATATCCATCACCACGATCACGCCCTTCAGCGACATGCGGCTCTCGACATAGCTGCCGACCAGCCTGCCCCAGGAATTGCGCACCGCGATCGGAACCTGCGCGAAGCCGTAGCCGGGCAGATCGACCAGGCGAGCGCGGTCGTCGATGTCGAAGACGTTCAGCAGCTGGGTGCGACCCGGCGTCTTCGACACCCGGGCGAGGCTGTTCTGCTGGCAGATCAGGTTCAGCGCGCTGGACTTGCCGGCGTTCGAGCGCCCCACCAATGCCGCTTCAGGCCGGCCATCGTCCGGAAGCTGAGCCAGCCGCGCCGCCGACAGGACAAAGCGCGCGCGGACGTACGGATTGGGCGCTGCGGCTTTCGTGGTGTCCGGGGTCATCGTGTAAGATTCGCGCTCCAATCGCTCATTATGCGCGTAGTGCGGAGCTTGCTACGCGCGCTTGCCTGCCGGAGTGTTTCATGAAGCGTGTTCTGCTCGCCCTTGCCCTGTCCCTGCCTGCCGCCGCGTTCGCCGAAGGCGCAGCCTCGGACCCGTTCGTCAAAGGCGACGCCGCCGCCGGCGCGGCGAAGGCCGCCGTCTGCGGCGCCTGCCATGGCGCTGGCGGCAATGGCGGGGTCAACCCGGCCTGGCCGAAGCTGGCTGCGCAGGGCTCGAAGTACATCCACGCGCAGCTGGTCGCCTTCAAGTCCGGCAAGCGCAACAACGCCGTCATGGCGGGCCAGGCGGCGGCGCTGACCGACAAGGACATGGCCGACCTGGCGGCCTACTTCGCCGCGCAGCCGGCCGTGCCGGGCGTCGCCAGCGAAGCGGCCGTGCCGGTTGCCCAGAAACTCTATCGAGCGGGCGACGCCACGCGTGGCCTGCCGGCCTGTGCGGCCTGCCACGGTCCGAAGGGCGCGGGCAATCCGGCGTCGGCGTATCCGCAGCTCGCCGGCCAGAACGCCGGCTACTCGGCATCGTCGCTGCGCGCCTATCGCGCCGGGGAACGCGGGCAGGAAGGCAATGGTCAGATGATGGCCGCCGTCGCGAAGCATCTGACCGATGCCGAGATCGACGCCCTGTCGTCCTACCTCTCGGGTCTGCAGTAAGACCCACCCAGGAGTCCCATGCGTAACCTCAAGACCCTCGTCACCGGCGGACTGCTGGCCGTCGTCGCCCTGTTCAGCGCAGCCTGCAGCGCCGCCGACAGCGGCGGATTCCAGGCGGGCAGGGACTACACCGAGGTTCCGTCGCCGCAGAAGCCGGCCGATCCCAAGCGGATCACCGTCGAGGAGTTCTTCTGGTACGGCTGCCCGCATTGCTACTCGCTCGACCCGGCGGTCGAGCAGTGGCGCGCCAGCAAGCCTGCCGATGTCGATTTCACCCGGGTGCCGAACACGCTGGGCCGGCCGGAGGGCGAGGTGCATTCCCGCGCGTTCTTCATTGCGTCGACGCTCGGCATCCTCGACAAGACCCACAAACCGCTGTTCGACGCCATCCACGTCCAGCATCAGCCGATGAGTGACCTGGCGTCGATCCGGACGCTGTACGTCGCGGTTGCCGGCATCAAGCCGGCCGATTTCGACGGCGTCGCCTCCAGCTTCGTGGTCGATTCCGGCATGCGCCGCGCCGAATCGCTGGCGCGGACCTACGTGATCCGGAGCGTGCCGAACCTGATCGTCGGCGGGCGCTATGTGGTGGCCAGCCAGCCGAATACCTTCAAGGTGGTCGATTTCCTGATCGACAAAGTCCGCAAGGAACGCGGCAACTGATTTCTCATCTGCCGCAGCCAGCGCTGCTGGCCGCGTTCCTGACGCTGGGCATCGGGCCGTCGGCTCTGGCGGCGATGACGCCGTCCGCCGTTGCGGCGGACACCATCTGCCGCGGCCTGGCAGAGCGACTGCACAACTTCGATGCCCAGCCATGCCGGGATGCTGAACTGGCCCCCGCCAAGCCGGCCTCGGTCGGCAAGCGACCGCTGCTGTTCCGGGATTTTCCGGCAGCCGCCGCCAACGTCGCGCCGAAGCGGGTACTGATCCTGGGCGGCATCCACGGCGACGAACTGTCGTCAGTGTCCGTGGTGTTCCAGTGGATCGAGCTGCTGAAGTCCGGCCGTTACGATCGCTACGCCTGGCGGGTGCTGCCGCTGACCAATCCCGACGGCCTGTTCGCCCGGCCGTCAACCCGCGTCAATTCTCGCGGCGTCGACCTGAATCGCAATTTCCCGTCGCCGAAGTGGTCATCGCAGGCCCTGAGCTACTGGAAGGACAAGGCGAATGGCGACAAGCGCCGTTACCCGGGACCGGAGGCGGGTTCGGAGCCCGAGACCCGCTGGATCGTCGAGCAGATCGAGCAGTTCCGGCCGGACGCCATCGTCACCGTGCACGCGCCGTACGGCATTCTCGATTTCGATGGCCCTCAGGATCCGCCGAGAAAGCTGGGCTACCTTCGCCTGCAGCCGCTCGGCATCTATCCGGGATCGCTCGGAGACTACGCCGGGCTGTCGCTGAAACTGCCGGTGATCACGCTGGAGTTGCCGCAGGCGCATATCTCGCCGTCGGCGTCGCAGTCTGGCCGCATCTGGGCGGATCTGCTGAACTGGCTCGACCGGACCATCGCCAAGCCGGCCCGCTGAGGCTCGGCTTTCCGTCAACCGCCGGGCGGCGTAGATTGGGCTCCGCGATGTTGCCGTTTTCGCGCCATCCGAACCGCGAGGAATCCCGATGCCATCCCGATCGATCCTGCTGGCCGGCGTCGCTGCCACGCTGATGATCAGCGCGCAGGTCTCCGCCGAGGAAACCGAGGCAGCGTCACCCAAGACTCAGGAAACGGACCGTCAGGAGGCTTCGAGCACCACCTGCCTTCGGGAAACCGGTACCCGCATCAAGCTGCGGTCCGGTCAGTGCGCTACCGCTTCGGGCCGCGTGTACAGCACGGACGATCTGCGCTCGACCGGCCAGCCGACGGTCGGCGACGCGCTTCGGCAGCTTGATCCGAACATCGGATCGTCACTGGGGCGCTGAACTAGTTCAGCACCCGCGGCACGGCCAGACGGAACGGGCCGATCAGGGCATCGAACTGCTCGCCGCCATCGGTGACCATCTGATAGCTGCCATGCATGGTGCCGACCGGCGTGACCAGCGGGCAGCCGCTGGTGTACTGGAACTCCTCGCCAGGCGCGAGCTTCGGCTGCACGCCGACCACACCCGGCCCCCGCACTTCCTCGGTCTTGCCTTCGCCATTGGTGATGATCCAGTGCCGGGACAGCAGCTGCACCGTCTCGTCGCCTTCGTTGCGGATCGTCACCTGATAGGCGAACAGGTAGTGCGAACGCCCTGGCTCGGACTGCTCGGCCACGTAACGCGGCGCCACGACCACCCGCACGCCGCGGGTCAGGGTGTCGGTCACAGGAAACCCGCCTGCAGCTTGGCGGAGTCGGACATCATCTGCTGCGACCACGGCGGGTCGAAGGTCAGCTCGACTTCGGCCTCACGGACGCCGGGCACCTGCATGGCCTTGGTCTTGACGTCGCTGACCAGCACATCGCCCATGCCGCAGCCGGGCGCGGTCAAGGTCATCACCACATGCAGCTTCCAGCCGTTGTCCTCGGCCGGTTCCAGGCGGCTGTCGTAGATCAGGCCCAGCTCGACGATGTTGATCGGGATTTCCGGGTCGTAGACCGTTTCCAGCTGCCGGCGGACTGCGGCGGCGACCTCGTCCTCGCTGGCATCGGCGGCCAGCACCACCTCGTCGGTGGGCTGCATGCCGAGCGCATCGGCATCCTTGCCGTCGATGCGGAACAGGTGACCCTGAACCTCGACCGTGTAACTGCCGCCGAGCGCCTGGGTGATCGTGGCCTCGGCACCGGTCGGCAGTTCGACGCGCGTCCCGGCCGGGATCAGCACGCCGATCACGTCACGCGTCAGCGAAACGGTCTGATGGTTGTAGTACGACATGGGGAAGCAGGGATCCGGCGGGTGATGAATCCCGCAGTCTAGCGGCTGGCGAGTACGCTGGATATTCACGCGCCTGTCGGCGGCGCGGGTTGTCCGGGGCCGGGAATGACGGCAGGATGCCGCCCTACCTCGCGCAAGGACCGCATTGCCCATGAACAAGCTCCTCGTTTCCACGGCCGCCGCGCTGCTGATCGGCAGCCTGTCCGGCCCGCTGCTGGCCTCGGATCACCCGCCGGATCGCCGCTCGGTCAACGTCAGCGGCCGCGGTGAAGTCGCGGTGACGCCGGATCGCGCGCGCATTTCGATGCAGGTCGAAACCACCAAGCAGGACCTGCGCGTCGCCCAGACCGAGGTCAGCCGCATCGTCAAGGATTACCTCGCCCAGCTGAAGGCCACCGGCATCGCCGAAGCCGATATCTCCACTGCCGGCCTGAGCATCCAGCCCGAGTACGACTACAGCGCGAAGGGCGGTCGCAAGTTCCTGGGCTATCACCTGACCCGCGGCATCGAGGTGGTGGTGCGCGATCTCGACAAGATCGGTGACGTGCTGCTGAAGGCGACCACCGCCGGCATCAACAATGTCTCCGACCCGCAGCTCGAATCGTCGAAGGCCGAAGCGCTCGGCCGCGATGCGCTGGCCAAGGCCGCCGAAGACGCCCGCGCCAAGGCCAAGGTGCTCGCCGATGCGCTCGGCGCGAAGCTGGGCGCCGTGCATACGCTGAACGCCAATGCCGAATACATCCCGGCGCCGCCGATGCAGAAGGCGCGCTTTGCAGTGACGGCATCGGCCGATGCGGCGACGGAATCCGGCAATGAAGCGCTCGGCTTCTCGGCCGGGCAGATCCGTTACAGCGCCACCGTCAACGCCGATTTCGACCTGATCGCGCCCTGATCCCGCGTTCCAGTGCGATTTCGCGGCGCCGGTGAAATAATCGCCGCCCTTTTCGCGATTGCCGCGCCTCGACCGAAGACCTTGCCGTGTCCGATTCCGCACTGAAAACCGCGCCGCTGGTGGGCGTGATCATGGGTTCCCGCTCCGACTGGGAGACGATGGAGCACGCGGCGCGGACGCTCGGCGAGCTGGGGATTCCGTACGAAACCCGGGTGGTCTCCGCGCATCGCACGCCGGACCTGCTGTTCGACTACGCCGCGTCCGCCGCCGACCGCGGGCTCAAGGTGATCATCGCCGGCGCCGGTGGTGCCGCCCACCTGCCCGGCATGGCCGCCTCGAAGACGCGGCTGCCGGTGCTCGGCGTGCCGGTGCAGTCGCGGATGCTGTCGGGTGTCGACTCGCTGCTGTCGATCGTGCAGATGCCGGCCGGAATTCCGGTGGCCACATTGGCGATCGGCACCGCCGGCGCCACCAACGCCGCGCTGCTGGCCTGCGCGATTCTCGGCGCCTTCGAAGCGGCCTATGCGGCGAAGCTCGACGCTTTCCGCGCCGCCCAGACCGCCAAGGTCCTGAACGACGGCGCGCTGCCGCTGCCCTGAAGCCGACCATGAAGACCGGACTGAAGATCGGCGTGCTCGGGGCCGGCCAGCTCGGCCGGATGCTGGCGCTGGCCGGCTATCCGCTGGATATCGATTTCGTGTTTCTCGATCCCGCGACCGAAGCCTGCGCGGCCCCGCTCGGCGAGCATCTTCACGCGGACTACAGCGACGAAGCCGCGCTTGCCGAGTTTTGTTCGCGGGTGGATCTGGCGACCTTCGAGTTCGAGAACGTGCCAAATGCGGCTGCCGAGTTCGTGGCCGCCCGTGTGCCATTGTTCCCGGGGCCAAAGGCGCTGACCGCCGGCCAGGATCGACTTTCGGAGAAGGCGCTGTTCCGCTCGCTCGGCATTCCGGTGCCGACCCACGCTGCGGTCGACAGCCGCGAAGGCCTCGATGCCGCTGTCGCGATCACCGGCCTTCCGGCGGTGCTCAAGACCCGGCGCATGGGCTACGACGGCAAGGGGCAGGCGGTGCTGCGCGTGCCGGCCGATCTCGATGCCGCGTGGAGCGCGATCGGCAGCCAGCCGCTGATCCTGGAGGCCTTCGTGCCATTCGAGCGCGAAGTGTCCTGCCTGGCCGTGCGCTCGACGAGCGGCGAAATGGCCTTCTACCCGCTGGTCGGGAACGTGCACCGCGCCGGCATCCTGCGCACCGCGACCCCGACGGTGAACGATCCGCTGCAGGCGCAAGGCGAGGACTACGCCCGTCGTGTCGCCGAGCATCTCGACTACGTCGGCGTGCTGGCCTTCGAGTTCTTCGTCGCCGGCGGCCAGCTGCTCGCCAACGAGATCGCGCCGAGAGTCCACAACTCCGGGCATTGGACCATCGAGGGTGCTGAAACTTCGCAGTTCGAGAACCATCTGCGGGCGATTGCCGGCCTGCCGCTGGGTTCGACCGAACTGCGCGGCGCGTCCGTGATGGTCAACTACATCGGGCTGGCGCCAACCACCGAAGCTGCCAGCCGCCTGCCCGGCGTGCACACGCACCTGTACGGCAAGACCCCGAAACCGCAGCGCAAGATCGGCCATGCGACGGTAACGGCGGCCGATGCCGCAGCGCTGAAGACCCGCGTCGCAGCGCTGCTGGCGATCCTGCCGGACGGCGGCTGAGCCGGCCGATCGTCGGAGTAGCGGGTTTCCCGCAACGATGCGGCGTCGCGAAGAACGGCAACGACGAATCAAGGCAGTTACAGCAAGTCCGTTCCGAAGTCTTTTTCCGAATCGGCAGTCTTGCGTCTTCGCGTCTTCGTGCCTCCGCATGAGGTCAGTCGATGCTTCAGACCGGCGTCGCCAGCAGCTCGCCCAACGCCGCGTCGATCTGCGCCGCATAGCCAGGATCGGCCCCGAACAGCGCCAGATGGCCGTCGATCGACTGGATCGGCCGGAACACCGCACCCGGGATCAGCGCCGCCTCGCGCTCGCAATCGACCGGCGGGAAGAACATGTCGGTGGTGATCGGCATGACGTAGGTCCTGGCCGTGATCCGGCCGAGGGCTGCGGCCAGATCGCCGCCGGTGTGGCGGCTGACGTCGCCATTGCGCCACTTCCAGGCCATCGCCAGCAGCGCGTTCGGGTCCATCACGCCGAAGAAGCCGTTCATGAAGTTGGTGATGAAGTCGTCGAGCGACGAGAAGCCGAGCGCGGCCATCCGGCCCTGGGCATAGAACTCGGTGCTCCAGCCCATCACCGCCCACAGCTTGGCGTGGCGGCGCAGGCCGTCGCGGACGTCCATGTGCGACGAGTACCAGCCGTTGTTCCAGCCCGGATCGGAGGTGATCGCTTCAGTCAGCGTGTCGGCGTAGATCTGATCGTGAAGGGTGTTCTTGGCCGTGCCGGCCAATGGCGCGGCGCGCTTGACCATGTCCGGATAGCGCACCGCCCATTCGTAGGTCTGCTGCGCGCCCATCGAGCCGCCGGTGACCAGCGCCAGTTCGGTGATGCCGAACTTCTCGGTCAGCAGCTGGTGCTGGGCGCGCACGTCGTCGCCGATCCGCACCTTCGGGAAGTTCGCCATGCCGGCCGGGAACGGCGTGTTGTGTGGCGACGACGACAGGCCGTTGCCGATCTGGTTGACGATGACGATGAAGTACTTCGCCGGGTCCAGCGCCCGGCCCGCGCCGGTGTAGACCTGCTCCATGATCTTCGAGGTACCGGAGAACCAGGTGGTGATCAGGATCGCATTGTCGCGCGCTTCGTTCAGCGTGCCGAAGGTCGCATAGGCGAGCTGGCAGCCGCGAATGGTGCCGCCGTCCTCGAGCGTGAAGTTGCCGAGCTCGTAGGTCTCATACGGGCCGTGCACGGCCTGCGAGTAGTAGGGGTTGTCGATCATGCGGTCTCCTCCTGCGGGGTCTGGTGGGCGTCCCTTGTGGCTGCGAGCCTAGCCGAGTGAGCGGCCTGCCGGGCCTCATTCGCAGGCGCTAGGGTTCGCCCGCAGCCGGCTGAAGCGGTCCCGATCTGCTAGCGTCGCCGCCGTGAAAAAGACCGTCTTCATCACCGATTACCCCTGGCCGGATCTCGACTTCGAGCATCGCCACCTCGAAGCCGCCGGCCTGCGCGTGGTGGCCGGCCGTTCGGCAGCACTGCCGGGCCACGAGATCGACGCGATCGCCGCACGCGAGCGCCCGCAGGCGATCATGACCTGCTGGGCGCAGGTGTCGGCGACGGCGATTGGCCACTGTCGCGACCTGGCGATCGTCGCCCGTTATGGCGTCGGCCTCGACAACATCGCACTCGACGCTGCCTGGGCGGCCGGCGCGCGGGTCACCAACGTGCCGGACTACTGCGTCGAGGAAGTGTCGGACCATGCGGTGGCGATGCTGCTGGCCTGGTCGCGCGGCATCGTGCAATGGGATCGCGAGGTCAAGCGCGGCCTCTGGGACCCGGCGCTGGCGCGTCTGCGGCGCACCCGGGGGCTGACCGTCGGCCTGGTCGGCTACGGCCGCGCCGGCAAGCTGGTGGCGCGCAAGCTGTCGGGCTGGGGCCTGCGGGTCATCGCCTGCGGCCGCACGGCACCTGCCGGTGACGATGCCGCTCTGGTCGAATGGATGAGCCTCGACGCGTTGCTGCCGCAGGCCGACGCCGTGATCGCGCTGCTGCCGCTGTCGCCGGCCACGGCGAACCTGTTCGACGCGGCCCGGTTCGCGCGGATGAAGCGCGGTGCCTTGTTCATCAATGTCAGCCGAGGCGGGCTGGTCGACAACGCGGCGGTGCTCGATGCGCTCGATTCCGGCCAGCTCGACACCGCCGCGCTCGACGTGATCGCCGGCGAGCCGAATCCGCCGGCCGCCGTCACCGCCCATCCGCGGGTGATCGCCACGCCGCACATCGCGTTTTCCAGCCCGGATGCGATCCAGGAGCTGCGCGAGCGCACCGTCGACGAAGTATTACGGGCGTTCCGTGGCGAGCCGGCCCGGGTGCTGGTGCCGCCGCCCCGCTGAGGCCTCAGCCGCGCCGCAGGTAGTTCGCGTTCTCGGCCCACAGCGCGCGATAACACTCGGCGGCATAGCTGGACGGCTCGCTGACTTCCAGCGGCGCCCGGGTTTCGCCCATGCGTTCGACGGAAGCGGCGTACGGGATCACCGCCGCGCAGACGTCCTTCATCGCTTTCGGTGGCTGCTCGATCAGGCCGCGATGCAGGCCACGACGACGGTCAGCCATCGACCAGAATGGCCGCAGGCGGGCCCTGGGCAGCTCGTTGGCCTTGAAGTAGTCGATCAGGGTCATTAGCGCGCGCAGGCTCAAGTGCGTCGGCACCGTCGGCACCAGGATGCGATCGGCGGCGGCGAAGACGTTGTCGGCGACGTGCGACAGGCTCGGCGGGCAGTCGAGCACCACCAGGCTGTACTGCTCCGACAGCGGCTCGATCAGCGCGCGCAGGCGATCGTGACTGTTGTCGTCCTTGCGCAGCCAGACGTCGAGATGCCGGGTTTCAAGATCGGCCGGAATCAGGTGCAGGTTGTCGTAGGGCGTTTCGACGATGCGCCTGCCGATCGGCGACGAGCCGCGCCAGACCGCCTTGTCCGGCGCCTTGGCGGTGTCGCCGTGCAGGTACCAGGTCGCCGCGCCCTGAGGATCGAGGTCCCAGAGCACGGTGTGCAAGCCGCTCTGCGCGGCCAGATACGCGAGGTTGACGGCTGCGGCGGTCTTGCCGACACCGCCCTTCAGGTTGTAGATCGCCAGCGTTTTCATCGACTTCTCCCGGCCCGGTGGTTCGCAGCAGGCCGCGAGAATGTCCCGCAGATTCGGCGGGCGAGCAATGCCCTTGCCTGCTCGTTCAGTATTTCTGGATGTGGATGGCCACGGCCGTGACGTCGGCGTCCTCGAGCAGTCCCGGATAGAACCGCGGCATCTTCGCCGACGGGTTCTTGATCCACTCGATGGTCTTCGCCAGCCCGAGCCGGCCCGACACGCCTTTCAGCGAGGGGCCGACACCGCCCTCGGCGTTGGCGCCATGGCAGGCCGAGCAGATCTTGCTGTAGATCGCCGCGCCACTGCCGTCGCCGGTTGCCGTCGCAGCGCCGGACGAGGCCAGCGCCGCGCCGCCCTTGCCGCCGAGCCTGTACAGGATCAGGGTCGGCGAGCCGCTGACGCCGAAGGTCAGCCGCGACACGTTGCCCGAGGTCGAGGCCACGTACTGCGTGCCGCCGAGCGCATAGGTGATGACGCCACCGGCGACGGCACCGCCGGTCTGCGCCTTGTACAGCAGCTTGCCGCTGGCGCTGTCGAGCGCCAGGAAGTTGCCGGCCATGTCGCCGGTGAAGATCACCCCGCCGGCACTCGGCGTCACCCCGGCGACCACCGGGCCATCGGCCTTGTAACTCCAGCGGATCTTGCCGCTGTCCGGGTCGACGGCATGGACCCAGCCGTAGGACTCGTCATCCATCTTCCACGAACCGCCGAGCATGAACTGGCCGGGGATGAAATCCTTCTGCGGCTTCGGAGTGATCGTCGAGCACCAGTCGACGACGCCGACGACGATCGCCTTGTTGCGGGCGTCGAACGCCGGGCCGTTCCATTCCACGCCGCCGAGCACGCCGGGGCAGGTCCGCAGACCGGCCGCAGTGGGCTGCACGCCTTCGTTCTCGATGCGCGCGATCGGCGTGTCGAAGACGCGCTTGCGGGTTTCGCGATTGACGCCGTACAGATGACCATTCTTCGAGCCGATCGCCGCGATCGGATGGCCCTTGCTGTCGTGGTAGAGCATCGGCGCTGCGCCGAGGTCGAGATCATGACCGTCGTTGGAGACGATCTGGTGGTACCACTTCAGGGCGCCGGTCCGGGCATCGAGCACCAGCATGCTGTCGGTGTACAGGTTCTTGCCCGGGCGGTGACCCGGCAGGATGTCCGGCGCCGGATTGCCGACTGGCACGAACACTTCGCCAGTCGACATGTCGATCGAGTAATGCGTCCAGGAGCCGCCGCCGCCGTAACGGGCGGTCCCGCGCTCGTGCCAGGTTTCAGCGCCCGGTTCCTTGCCGCGCGGAATCGTGTTGAAACGCCAGATCTCGCGGCCGCTGCTCTGGTCGTAGGCCATGATCCGGCCTCTGACGCCCCAGTCGCTGCCGGCGCTGCCGATGATCAGCAGGCCTTGCCAGACGATCGGCGCGGCGCTGAAGAACTCGCCCTGCAGGGGATCGCCGACCTGCTGCTGCCAGGCCGTCTTGCCGGTCGCCGCATCGATCGCCAGCAGACGGCCATCGGAAGTGCCGCGGAACAGCTTGCCGTTGGCATAGGCGACCCCGCGATTGACCGGGAACACTTCCGGCTGCTCCGGCGTGTAGTGATGGCGCCAACGCTGCATGCAGTTGCTGGCGTCGAGCGCGATGGTGTCGTGAGCCGTAGTCAGGTACAGCACGCCTTCCAGCTGGACCAGACCGGTGTGCAGCGAACCGCTGTTGTCGAGCTTGATCCGGCAGTGCTCGGCAAGCTCGCCGGCATTGTCTGGCGTGATCTGCGCAACCGGTGCGAAGCGCTGCCCATCAGCCGTGCCGTTGTAGCTCAGCCACTGGCTGTCGGGCATCGCGCCGGACGCAGGCGCGGCTGGCGCCGATTCGCCGGCCGCCAACGCCGTGAAGCTCAGGATGGCGGCTGCCGTCGACAGGAACATGCGCCGCAGCGCGCCGGGCACAGGGTTCATCTGGGTCTCCTCGGTCTAGGCCTTGTACGCCGCAACATCGTGGTTGCGGTCGTCCCGACTTTAAGACCGGAGACAGCGCGGCCGATAGCGCGGGCAGTCCCGCGCCGCTGACGGCATCAGACGTCCAGGTTGCCGACCAGCAAGGCGTGGCGTTCGATGAAATCACGTCGCGGCTCGACGTCCTCGCCCATCAGGGTGGTGAACATCTGATCGGCCGAAATGATGTCTTCGACGCGGACCTGCACCAGACGCCGGACCACCGGATCGAGCGTGGTCTCCCAGAGCTGTTCCGGATTCATTTCACCGAGCCCCTTGTAGCGCTGGACGTGCAGGCCGCGGCGGGCTTCGCCAGTCAACCAGACGTAAGCCTCGGCGAAGCTCGACACCGCGCGCACGCGCTCGCCGCGCTTGACCATGGCGCCAGCGCCGATCAGTGCCCGGACCTCGGCATTGAACTTCGAGACCAGCTGGTACTCCGGCGTGTTGAAGAAGTCCTCGCCGAACACGTAGCGATGCGCCAGACCGTGGACCAGCTGGTTTACGACCAATGAATTTCCTTGCATTTCAACGATGTAGCGCTGAATGGCAACACCGGCGTTGAGGCTGGCGACGAAATCCCCGAGCCAGGTAGCGCGATCGGCCTCGGCGGCCAGCGGTGCGCGCTCGAACAGCCGTTCGAGTACATGACGGTCGAAATGCCGGCTCAGGCGCTCGATCGCGCCCTGGATGCGCGAGGTGTCGCGCACCAGCTGGGCCAGCTTGTCGCTCGGCAGCGCCGGCGCATCGGCGGCCGGGATCAGCGAGGCCTCGTCGAGCGCGGACTTCAGCAGCCAGTCCTCGAGTTCGTTGTTGTCCTTCACGTAGGTCTCGTGCTTGCCGCTCTTCAGCTTGTACAGCGGCGGCTGCGCGATGTAGACGTGGCCGCGTTCGACCAGCGCGTACATGTGCCGGTAGAAGAAGGTCAGCAGCAGGGTGCGGATGTGGGCGCCGTCGACATCGGCGTCGGTCATGATGATGATGCGGTGGTAGCGCAGGTTCTCCGGCTTCATGTCGTCGCGACCGATGCCGCAACCGAGCGCGGTGATCAAAGTGCCGACTTCCTGCGACGACAGCATCTTTTCAAGGCGCGCCTTTTCGACATTCAGGATCTTGCCCTTCAGCGGCAGGATCGCCTGGAAGCGGCGATCACGGCCCTGCTTGGCCGAGCCACCGGCCGAGTCACCCTCGACCAGGAACAGTTCGGACTTGGCCGGATCCTTTTCCTGACAGTCCGCAAGCTTGCCCGGCAGGCCGGCGATATCGAGTGCGCCCTTGCGACGGTTCAGGTCACGCGCCTTGCGCGCCGCTTCGCGAGCGCGGGCGGCTTCGACGATCTTCATGGCGATCGCCTTTGCTTCGCGCGGTCGCTCCAGCAGGAACTCGGCGAGCTTCTTGTTCATCACGCTTTCGACGGCGGCCTTGGCTTCCGACGACACCAGCTTTTCCTTGGTCTGCGACGAGAACTTCGGGTCGCGCAGCTTGACCGACAGCACGGCCGTCAGACCCTCGCGCGAATCGTCGCCGACCGGCTCGACCTTTTCCTTCTTAGCCAGGCCTTCGCGTTCGACGTATTCGTTCAGCGTGCGGGTCAGCGCATTTCGGAAACCGGTCAGATGGGTGCCGCCATCCTTCTGCGGAATGTTGTTGGTGAAGCAGAAAACACTCTCCTGATAGGAGTCGTTCCATTGCAGCGCGGCCTCGACGGCGATGCCATCGACTTCGGCGTTGATGTACAGCACCGTCTCGTGCAGCGACGTCTTGTTGCGGTTGAGGTAATCGACGAACGCCTTGATGCCGCCAATGTATTCGAACACGTCCTCGCGATTGTTCAGCTCCTCGCGCAGCACGATGCGCAGCCCCGAGTTCAGAAACGACAGTTCGCGCAGGCGCTTGGCAAGGATGTCGTAGTGGAACTCGAGGTTGGTGAACACCTTGCCGCTCGGATAGAAGCGCACCGAGGTGCCGCGCTTGTCTGATGGGCCGACCACCGCAAGCGGTGCCTGCGGAACGCCCATCCGGTACTCCTGATGGTGGTGCTGACCGTTGCGATGAATGTCGAGCAGCAGCACTTCCGACAGCGCATTGACCACAGACACGCCAACGCCGTGCAGACCGCCGGACACCTTATAGCCGCTGCCACCGAACTTACCGCCGGCGTGCAGGATGGTCATGATCACTTCTGCGGCCGAGCGACCTTCTTCTTCGTGAATGTCGACCGGAATGCCGCGACCGTTGTCGGTCACCGTGACGCTGCCGTCGAGCTGCAAGGTCACCGTGATCTCGGTGCAATGGCCCGCCAACGCTTCGTCGACCGAGTTGTCGACGACTTCAAAGACCATGTGATGCAGACCGGTGCCGTCATCGGTATCGCCGATGTACATGCCTGGGCGCTGACGCACGGCATCCAGACCTTTCAGCACCTTGATCGCGCTGGCGTCGTAGTTGCCGCTGGCAATGTGGTTCTGCGTCGGATCCGGCGTATCGTTCTGATCGGTCATGTCGTCTTCTTCAATGTGATCTCGCCATGTTCCACGTGGAACATCGCATGTTCGCGTGCAGATCGAAGCAAGGGGCTGTATTCCAGCGCGGTGACGATGCTCTGTCCCGGCCAGCGCTCAAGTTGCGCCAGTAATCGCTCTTGGGACAGGGGCGATAGCTCGGCAGCGACGTCGTCCAACAGCAGCACCGGCGTATCGTCGTGACCTTGTCGATACAACTCGCCCTGCGCCAGCATCAACCCGGCGATCAGCAGTTTCTGCTGACCTCGGCTGATACGGTCCTTCAATAGCCAATTGTCGCTCAATACGCGGAGTTCTGCCCGGTGCGGACCCTCGCGTGTATGCCCTGCATGTCGGTCGCTTTCGATGGTGCGTAACAAGGTTTCGGCATAGCTTTCACCGTCACGCCATCCACGCGAAAACGATAACGACCAGCCCGCTTCATCGACCAATTGCTGCCAGTACGCCGGCACGATCGATGACAAGCGATCGAGGTAGGTGATCCGCAGACTCGTCAGCGCATCTGCCGTTACAACCAGTTCGGGAGACCAAATGTCGATTTCGCGCTGGCTGGCCTGTGTCCGCAAGGCGGCATTCCGCTGCTTGAGCGCCCTATTGAACCGACGCCATAGAAGATGAAATGAATGTTCCATGTGGAACACGCCCCAATCGATGAAGCGCCGACGTATGCCGGGGCCTTCCTCAATCAACCGATGCGTCAGTGGGTCGATCAACAGCACCGGCATCTGACGAACCAGATTCGACAATCCAGCCGCCTGGTCATTGATGCGCACCTGCATGCGTCGATCCTGCCAACGAACATCGACACGATTGCTCGGACGATCGGATGCAACGGATACCAGCGCTTCGATCTGAAATGCCGAAGCGCCGTCACTCACCATCGATGCGGGCGTGCCACGGTAGCTGTCTCCGCGTGACACGACATAAAGCGCCTCGAGAAGACTGGTCTTGCCAGCCGCATTGGCACCAGTCACGACATTCAGCCGCGGATGCGGCTCGAAATTCAACTCATGAAAAAGGCGAAAGTTTTGCGCTTTCGCCTTGCAGAACCGCATGTCCTCATGCCACCGGCGACAGCATCAGAGCCGCATCGGCATCACCACAAACTTGCCGCTGGCCTGGGCTGCATCGTGGATCAGGCCACTGGCATCGGAACTGCGCAGTTTGAAGATGAACTCTTCACCTTCGATGGCATCGAGGGCATCGAGCAGATAGCTGACGTTGAATCCGATCTCCAGCGGTGCACCGCCGTACTCGATCTCCACTTCTTCCTCGGCTTCTTCCTGCTCCGGGTTTTGCGTCTGGATGCGCAGCATGTCGGCTTCCAGGGTCAGACGGACGCCTCGGAACTTTTCGTTCGACAGGATCGCGGCGCGGGCCAGCGCTGCACGGACCTTCAATCGTCCGCATTTGACGATCTTGTCGGAGTCGTCCGGGATCACGCGCTCGTAATCGGGGAACCGGCCTTCAATCAGCTTCGAGGTCAAACGCAGATCCTCGACATCGACCTGAATCTGATTGGCAGTCAGCGACAAGGTCACCGGAGCCTCGCTGGTGTCGAGCAGTCGCTGCAGTTCGATCACTGTCTTGCGCGGCAGGATCACCTGAGTGTCCTTCTTGGCGCTGTGTTCGCGAGCCAGTTCCGCCATCGCCAGGCGATGACCATCGGTGGCGACGGCCCGCAGACGGCTGGGCCGGATTTCCAGCAGCAGGCCATTCAAGTAATAGCGGACGTCCTGCTGCGCCATCGCGAACTGGGTGCGTGACAGCAGATCCTTCAGCTCGCGGTTGTTCAACTCCAGCTTGACGTCGGTCGGATCGGTGGAGAACACCGGAAATTCTTCGGCCGGCAGCGTCGCCAGCGCGAAGCGGCTGCGACCGGATTTCAAGGTCAGCTTGTTGTCGGCGTACTCGAGGCTGAGCATCGCGCCTTCCGGCAAGCCTCGGCAGATGTCGTGCAGCTTGCGAGCTGGCGCGGTGATGCGCCCGGGTACCAGATTCTGGATTCGCACCTTGCGCTCGACCTGCAATTCCAGGTCGGTGCCAGTAAGGCTCAGCAGGTCGTCCTTGGCTTCAAGCAGCAGATTCCCCAGCACGGGCAGTGACTGACGACGTTCGACGACGCCGATGACCGACTGCAGGGCGGAAAGGAGCTCACCGCGAGAAATCTGGATGTTCATGGGCAGACCAATTGAATAGATTGTCTTGAATCTCTAAAACGTCGTTTTAGTAGTCTGACGGTCGTTCTGGGGACAGAAGCACTTTTTTTGATGATTATCAGTGCTTTGCCAGGTGCTGGAAAGGCGCGCTGCAACCCTGCCGTGCTTGTCCAAAACCTAGGATAAAGCTGTGGATAAAAAGCCGTCCCGAGGCTGTCGAGCGATTATACACAGCTTGTTCCAGCGCTCTTTCAGCGGTTTTTGCAGGCTTTTATCGGGCTTTCAGTTGGTCAGCTGGCGCAGTAGATTTTCGTAATCTTCCTTCAGGCGATCGTCCTCCCGACACAGTTCGGCGACCTTGCGAACGGCATGCAGAACCGTGGTGTGGTCCTTGCCGAACGCGGCACCGATCTCCGGATAGCTGTGCCGGGTCAGTTCTTTCGACAGGGCCATCGCGATTTGTCGCGGACGCGCCAAGGTGCGGGTACGACGCACTGACGTCAGATCGGCAAGCCGGATGTTGTAGTAGGCGGCGACCGTGCGCTTGATGTTGTCGAGCGTGACCGCGCGGTCGTACGAGGCCAGCATGTCCTTGAGGGTGAGGCGGGCGAACTCGGCGGTGATGGCGGCACCGGTCAGGCGGGCTGAAGCGTTGAGTCGGTGCAGCGCACCTTCGAGCTCCCGGACGTTCGAGCGGATGCGCTGGGCGACCAGCACCGCGACGTCCTCCGGCAGACGTACGCCAAGGACATCGGCCTTGGCCAGCAGGATCGCGATTCGGGTTTCGAACTCCGGTGGTTCGATCGGTACTGACAAGCCCCAGGTGAACCGGGACTTCAGGCGATCGTCCAGGGCGTCAAGTTCGCGCGGGTAGCGGTCGCAGGTCATGACAATCTGCTTGCGGCCGTCGATCAGCGCATTGAACGTGTGGAAGAACTCTTCCTGTGAATGTTCCTTGCCGGCCAGGAAGTGGATGTCGTCAATCAGCAGGGCGTCGACGGTACGGTAGAAGTTCTTGAATTCCACCTGCCGCCCGTAGCGGATTGCCGACACCATCTGGTTGAACCACTGCTCGGCGCCGACATAGACGATGCGGGCATTGGCTTTCTCGGCGAGGATCGCATTGCCGATGCCGTGCATCAGGTGGGTCTTGCCGAGGCCGGATTCACCGTAAATCAGCAACGGGTTGTAGATGCCGCCGGGCGCGGAAGCAACCTGGAGGCCGGCCGCACGAGCCTGGGAATTCGACTTGCCCTCGATGAATGAAGCCAGCGTGTAGCGGGGATCGAGCTTGCCGCGCCCGTAGGGCATGGTGTCGTCGAGCACGGCAGCGGCGTTGCCGCCGGCGCTGGTACCGCGGACCGGGTCCGACGAAGTGCCTCCGACCGCGATGTTGACCACCACGTCATAGGCGGCAAGGCTCGACATGGTGCGCTGGATGCGGCCGAGGAAGTCGCTCTTGACCCGATCCATGACGATCCGGTTCGGCGCCAGCAGGGTCATCTGGTCATCGTTGAGGATCACGCGCAGCGGGCGGATCCAGGTGCTGATCTCCTTCTCGGGCAGATCGGCCTCGAGTCGGGCAATACAGCGGTCCCACAGATCTTGGTTCAGCATCGGGCGAAAGCGTTCGGGTGACGGCAGAAGTTGAGGCGGACCCGATCGCGATGGCAGCCGAAGCAAGGTCGGCCGGCCGCGATGGCTTAACAGTCTATCGCCTGCCTGCCGCGCTTATCCACAGGCAGGGTCAGCACTCACAGTCAATCGCGGATCGCGTTGCGGGTACCGCAACTTGAAGATTCCGGTTGACAGCGGCTAGAATCGCGGTCCCCATCGAGTAGACCGTCATGAGCAAGCGCACTTTTCAGCCGCACACCCTGAGCCGCAAGCGTACCCACGGCTTCCGTGCCCGCATGGCCACCGTCGGCGGTCGCGCCGTGCTTGCGCGTCGTCGCGCCAAGGGCCGTGCACGCCTGATTCCGTAAGGCTGCTTCGCCGTGCCGGGTCCGGCGCGCTTCCCGCCGTCGGCCCGGTTGCACAAACCTGCTGAATTCAAGCTGGTTTTTGCCGAAGGCCGAAAGCTGCGCCGGGCACCGCTCAGCGTCAGCTACCGCCGGAATCTGACGCAGGACGCGCGGCTTGGCCTCGCGATTGCCAAGAAAGCAGTTGCGCAGGCGCATGATCGCAACCGGATCAAGCGGCTCATCCGCGAGGAATTCCGGCACAATCGCGCGCGGTTGCCGGCAGTCGATCTGGTGTTCTTCGCTCAGCCCGGCCTTGCCGCTGTGCCGAATCCCGCGCTTCGGGGTTTGCTTTCCGACCTCTGGACCCAAGTGATCGAACGATGCGCGCGATCCTCACCGGCCCCATCCGCGCCTACCAGCGCGTCCTGAGCCCCTTGCTCGGGCCCCGTTGCCGTTTCCATCCCAGCTGCTCTCACTACGCGCTCGAAGCGATCGAGCGCCTCGGTGCTGCGCGCGGCAGCTGGCTGGCCATCAAACGCATTTCCCGTTGCCACCCGCTGAACGCGGGAGGCCTTGACCCTGTTCCGGAGCGCTAGTCCCCATGGAAAGTCGCCGCATGGCACTGATCGCAGTGCTGGGCGTGATCCTGTACCTGATCTATACCGCCTGGATCACCGATCACCCGCCGCCTGCACCGCCGATCGCCGCGAACGCGCCTGCCGCGGTTCCGGCAGATCCGAATGCCGTGCCGGTGCCGGCCGCGCCAGCGGCTGACCGTTCGGCGACCGCCGCCCCCGCACCGGGCGACGTGCAGCCGACACCGGTAGCGGTCTCGCAGACGATCCACGTCAAGACGGACCTGATCGACGCCGAATTCGCCACCGCTGGCGCCGAACTGCGCCGTGTCGAGCTGAGCCAGTACGCGCTCGACAAGAAGAACCCGGACGTCAAGCTGCCGCTGCTGAATGATCGCGACGGCATCGTCTTCACCTTGCAGAGTGGTCTCGCCGCCGTCGAAAAGGCGCTGCCCGGCAACAACGCCGTGTTCGCCACCCCGCAGACGCGCTATGAACTTCCGGCCGGCGTCGACACGCTGGAAGTGCCGTTCGAATACACCGATGCGGCCGGCTTCACCTTGAAGAAGGCATTCCGCTTCAAGCGCGGCAGCTACCAGATCGAACTGATCCAGACCGTCGTCAACAAGACCGGCGCCACGCTCAATGTCAGCCCGTACGCGCGCTGGCTGCGCAATCCGGTATCGGCCGAGAAGGCGCAGAAGTTCATCGTCACCTTTCTGGGTCTGGGTGTGTACGAGCAGAAGCCGAACACCACCGACTATCGCTTCAAGAAGGTCAAGCTCGACGCGCTCGACGAAAAGGCCTACGAGTCGAAGCAGACCGGCGGCTGGCTGGCGATGATCCAGCACTACTTCATCGCTGCGATCATCCCGCCGGGTGATGAAAGCTTAACCATGACCGGCAAGCCGGCCGGCAACGGCAATTACCTGGGTCAGTACCTGGGTGCGACCAAGCCGGTCGCCGATGGCAGCGAAGCCAGCTACACCACCGGGCTCTATATCGGCCCGAAGCTGCAGGGCACGCTCGACGATGTCGCCAAGGGTCTGGCACTGACCGAGGACTACGGCATCCTGACGGTGATCGCCAAGCCGCTGTTCGTGGTGATGAGCTTCTTCCACGGCCTGGTCGGCAACTGGGGCTGGTCGATCATCCTGCTGACCGTGCTGGTCAAGCTGCTGTTCTACCCATTGACGGCGGCGCAGTACAAGTCGATGGCGAAGATGAAGAAATTCACGCCGCGCATCGCCGAACTGAAGGAGCGTTACGCGGATGACCGCGAAAAGCTCAGCCGCGCGATGATGGATCTGTACAAGAAGGAAGGCTTCAACCCGCTCGCGGGCTGCTGGCCGATCCTGGTGCAGATGCCGGTGTTCTTCTCGCTGTACTGGGTGCTGATCGAATCGGTCGAACTGCGCCAGGCGCCGTTCGTGCTGTGGCTGCAGGACCTGTCGGCCGCCGATCCGCTGTACATCACGCCGGTGCTCTACGGGGCCTCGATGTGGCTGCAGCAGCGGATGTCCGGCCAGCTGTCGACGATGGACCCGATGCAGGCGCGGATCATGAACATCATGCCGATCGCCTTCACCGGCATGTTCCTGTTCTTCCCGGCGGGTCTGGTCGTCTACTGGTTCGTGTCGAACGTGATCGGCATCGCCCAGCAGATGGTGATCACCAAGCGCATCGAAGCGGCCGACGCCGCCAGCCGCGCGCTGAAGAAGGCCTGAGCGCCCGACATGCGCGCCGACCGCTCGAACCCGGGCCGGCGCGCATGACCCCGCCACGCGCCGACACCATCGCGGCGATTGCCACGGCGCCCGGACGCGGGGCCGTCGGCATCCTGCGGGTGTCCGGACCCGAAGCCGGGCGTATCGCCTGCGCGCTGTGCACTACCCTGCCCGAACCGCGCCGCGCCCGGCTGCGCAAGCTGCGCGATGCCGAGGGCCTGGTGGTCGACGAAGGCCTGGTGCTGTACTTCCCCGGACCGGATTCGTTCACCGGCGAGGACGTCATCGAGCTGCAGGGTCATGGTGGGCCGCTGGTGCTGTCGATCCTGCTGGCGTCCGCCTGTGCCGCCGGCGCCCGGCTGGCGCGGCCCGGTGAATTTTCCGAACGCGCCTTCCTGAATGGCCGGCTCGATCTGGCGCAGGCCGAAAGCATTGCCGACCTGATCGATGCCGGCAGCCACGCCGCCGTGCGTGCTGCCAGCCGTTCGCTGCAAGGCGAGTTCTCGGCCCGGGTGTCGGCGCTGGTCGACGCGCTGACCGGCTTGCGCGCCGATCTCGAAGCAGCCCTCGACTTCGCCGACGAGGACGTGCCCTGGCTGTCGTCGTCGCAGATGCGACTGCGGCTCGACGGACTGCAGCGCGGCCTGGCCGACGTGCTGCGCGCTGCTGCCCAGGGCCGGCGGCTGCGCGACGGCCTGACGGTTGCGATCGGCGGCCAGCCGAATGTCGGCAAGTCGACCCTGCTCAATCGTCTGGCCGGCACCGAGGCGGCCATCGTCTCGCCGATCGCCGGCACCACCCGCGACGTGCTGCGCGAACATCTGACGCTCGACGGCCTGCCGGTCACCGTGCTCGATACCGCCGGCCTGCGCGACAGCGACGATCCGGTCGAACGGATCGGCATCGAACGCGCGCGCTGGGCCATCGAGCAGGCCGAAGTGCTGCTCTGGCTGGTCGATGATCGCAGTGGTCCGACCGCCGTCGATGAGGCCGAACTGGCGTCCCTGTCGCCAGTCGCGCAGCGGCTGCTGGTCCGCACCAAGTGCGATCTCAGCGGCGGCACCGCCGGCCGGATCGACGCGGCCAGCCTGCGGCTGTCGGCGGCCACCGGCGCCGGCATCGATGCGCTGATCCGGCTTCTCCACGAGCAGGCCGGGCTCGATGCGACCGCCAGCGATGCCCTTGGCGCCCGCGCCCGGCATCTCGATGCCTTGCGGCTGGCCACCGTCGAAGTCGACGCGGCGCGCGGCCTGTCCCCGTCGAATCCCGAGCTGATCGCCGAACATCTGCGTCTGGCGCAGGGCGCGCTCGAAGCGATCACCGGCCGCTATACCGCCGACGACCTGCTCGGCCGGATTTTCGCGACCTTCTGTCTCGGCAAGTAGACGCCCGCGTGCCGAAGACAGGCGTTCGGACCTTCGAGTAAGGTGCGCCGATGAGTCCCGAAGCCCTGACTGCACAGCTGCACGCCACGATTCCGCTGACTGCCGCGATGGCCACCGAAGTCCGTTCCTTCGACGGTCGACGGCTGGAAATCAGCGCACCGCTGGAGGCCAACCGCAACCTTCACGGCACCGCCTTCGGCGGCAGTCTGGCCACGCTCGGCATCCTCGGCGGCTGGTCGCTGATCGCCAGCGCCCTCGATGCCGTCGGCATCCGCGCGCGCATCGTCGTCCAGCACAGCGAATGCGAATTCCGCGAACCGGTCAGTGCCGATTTCACCGCCGTGTCGGAACTGCCGAACCTGGAATGGCCCCGCTTCGTCGCCACCCTGCGACGCCATCGGCGCGCCCGGGTCGCGATCGAGACGACGATCCTCGCCGAGCACCGGCCGATGGCCAGCCACCGCGGCCGCTTCGCCGCGTTCCTCGAATTCGATTCCGAAGCCAGTTCCGAAGACCGAGCCCCAACACCATGAGTCGCTACAAGTACTGTCCGCAGTGCGCCAAGCCGCTGGAACTGGCGCTGCATGGCGAGATGCAGCGCATCGCCTGCCCTGATCGCAGCTGCGGCTTCGTGCTCTGGGACAACCCGGTGCCGGTGGTGGCGGCGATCGTCGAGCACGAGGGCGAGATCATCCTGGCCCGCAATGCCGCCTGGCCGCCGAAGATGTTCGCGCTGATCACCGGCTTTCTCGAAAAGAACGATCCGCACCCGGAATCCGGTGTGCTGCGGGAAGTCGAGGAAGAGCTGGGCCTGAAAGGGAAGATCGGCGAGTTCATCGGCTTCTATCCGTTCGAACGGATGAACCAGATCATCATCGCCTACCACGTGATCGCCGAAGGCACGGTGAACCTCGGCGAGGAACTGATCGAGTGGAAGAAGCTGCCGCTCGAAAAGATCAAGCCCTGGCCGGCCGGCACCGGCTACGCGGTCCGCGACCTGCAGCTGCGCCGCGGCCACACGCCGCCGCCGTTCGATCTGAGCATGCTGCGCAAGCCGCGCAACTGGCACGAGATCGGCGAACGCCTGCTGACCGCCGGCCAGCCGAGCGCCGAGGAATTCAAGGCGCTCAAGGTGATCGGCGTCGATGTGGTGATCAACCTGTCGATGCCGACCTCGGATCACGCGCTGGCGGATGAAGACGAGGTCGTGCAGCGGCTCGGGATGCGCTATCACCACATCCCGGTGCTGTTCGATGCGCCGACTGCCGACGACTTCGCCCGCTTCTGCGCGGCGATGGCGGCCTCGCACGACAGCACGGTGTTCGTCCACTGCGCGGCCAACAAGCGGGTCTCGGCGTTCCTGTTCCTGTGGCGGGTACTGAAGGCCGGCGTGCCGCCTGACGTGGCCGAGCGCGACCTGCTGGCGGTGTGGACGCCGGACCCGGTCTGGTCCGCCTTCATCGCCGCGCAACTGAAATGACCGCCGGGCCGGAACTGCGCTTCCGGCTGCTGTTGCTGCTGCCGGTGCTGGTGGCCCTGCTGCTGTCGGCCGTCGCGCCTTACGATCGGCTGACCTGGCTGATGGAAGTGCTGCCGGTGCTGCTGGTGATTCCGATGCTGGCGGCTACCGCCGGACGTTTCCCGCTGAGCCGCCTGCTTTACGGCCTGATCGCGATCCACGCGCTGATCCTGATCGGTGGCGGCGCCTACACCTATGCCCGGATGCCGTTGGGCGACTGGGTGAAGGCCGTGTTCGAGCTCGACCGCAATCCCTACGACAAGCTCGGCCACCTGGCCCAGGGCCTGGTGCCGGCACTGGCCGCGCGCGAGCTGCTGATCCGGCAGGCGCGGGTTGGCGATCGGGCGATCACCGCGATCCTGTCGGTCTGCGTGGCGATGGCGATCAGCGCGGTCTACGAGCTGATCGAATGGGCGGCCGCAGTCGCGCTCGGCCAGGGCGCCGACGCGTTTCTCGGCACCCAGGGCGACCCCTGGGACACCCAGTCCGACATGTTCATGGCGCTGATCGGCGCGGCAATCGCGGTCATCGCGCTGGTCCGCTGGCATGACCGGTCGATGGCGCGCATCGGCGTCCGCTAGCTAGGGAATCGCATCCAGGCTCAGCCGCCCGGTCGCCCCGAGCAACTGCAAGGCGGCCAGTGAACGGTCGTGGCGGCTGCCGGCGAGGTTGACCGTCGCCGCCAGCAGATCGCGCTGGGCATCGAGCAGATCGAGCGTCGTGCGGGTGCCGACGTCGAGCTCGCGGCGGACGCTGTCCAGCGCCAGTTCGCTGGCTGTCACCTCGGCCTGGTAAGCGGCGATCACCTGATCCGCCGCGCGGTACAGCGACCAGGCCTGGGCAATCGCTTCCTGCGCGGCGCGGCGGGTGTCGTCGGCGGTGGCATCGGCGGCTTCGGCATGGGCGCGCGCCGCCGATACCCGCGATGACACGGCTCCGCCGGCATAGATCGGCAGGGTCGCCTTCAGCTGCACCGACCAGTAGGTCTGCCGGTCGTAGGTGAACGTCGAATCGTCGGCGTCATTGGCTTCGCCTTCGAGGCTCAGCTTGGGCAGATGGCCGGCCTGTTCGGCCGCAATCTGGGCGCGCGCCGCGCGGGCATCGGCTTCGGCGGCACGCACGGCAGGGGTTGCAGCAGCCACCGCCAGCGCGTCCGCGAGCGAGGCCGGCACCGCCGGCTGCGGCCAGTCGCCGGGCAGATCGTCGGGTGCTGCGCCGACCACGCGCTCGAACGCGGCAGCGCTGACCGCCGCGGTCGCCCGCGCCCGCTCCAGCGAGGCCTGCGCTTCGGCCAGCCGTGCTTCGGCCTGGGCGACATCGGTCTTTGTCGCCTCCCCTGCGGCGAACCGCTTGCGGCTGTCATCCAGCGCCTGCTGCAGGGTGTCGGCATTGCGCTGGTTCAGATCGACCACGGCACGGTCGCGCTTGACGTCGAGCCAGGCGCTGGACGCGGCGAACAGCAGCTGCTGCTCGGTCGCGACTTCGGTTTCGCGGGCAGCGTCGAGGCGCGAACGCGCACCGGCGATCTGCGCCGACACCAACCCGCCGCTGTACAACGGCTGTGTTGCCACCAGGCCCCAGCTCAGCGGATTGCGCGGGCCGGCGACCGGGAACGGGGCATCGCTGTACAGCCGCGAGCGGCCGCCGATGACGCTGGCATTGACGCTCGGCCGGAAGCCGGCACGAGCGGTTTCGACGTCGGCGGCGCTGCCATCGGCGGCGCGATGGGCGGCGGTCAGGCGCGGATCGCGCTGCAGCGCCTGGGCGGCGGCCTCGTGCAGGCTGATCGCCGCGGCATCGGCGGAGATCAGCAACAGGCCGGCGGCTGCGGCCAGGGCTTTGCTCGTCATCGGGAAACGTCCTTCGGTGAGACGGCCGGCGCGCGCGCGCAGCCATGCAGGAACAGGTCGACGACGCCGGCAATGTGCTGTTCGAGATTGCGGCCGGGCAGGAACGGCGGCAGGCCGAGCATGGCCCGGTGCTGCGGCGCCGCCTTGACCATCTCGATGAACTGCACGGCGGCGAATTCCGGGTCCGGGCAGTGCAGGCGGCCGGCGTCGTGCTGGCGCTGGAAGTAGTCGCCCAGCAGCTTGCGCGCGCGCGCCGGGCCGTTCTCGTAGAAACGCTGGGCCAGCGCCGGGAAACGCGGCATCTCGGCGACCATGATCCGGAACAGTTCGCGCCGTTCGGCATCGAGAAATACGGTGACGAAGCGGCGGGCGATCTCGGTCAGGGTCGCGGCGATATCGTCGTCGGCCTGCGCCGGTACCCGGAAACCGCTCATGAATTCGCTGCAGCCGGCTTCGATGATGTCCCCGAACAGGCCTTCCTTGCTGCCGAAGTAGCGGTACAGGCTGGCCTTTGAACCGCCGACCCGGCGCATCACGTCCTCGATGCTGGCGCCCTCGTAGCCGAACTCCAGGAATACCGTTCGGGCTGCCGCCAGCAAGGCTTCGCGACGCCGTTCGCCGCGCACGCCGACGGCCCTCGCGACCTCCGGCCGGGCAGGCGGCGGTGCGGCGTCGGCAACGATTGCGGGTGGTTTGACTTTGGCCACGATGACCGATCAGAATGAACTGTAACGTACAGTACACTATCAGCCGCTGCCGACCGTCGCAAGACACAGGGCTCCGGCAGGACACCCGCAAATGGCCACGACCGCCGCCGTTCCCGACGCTTCCGATACCGCCTCGCCGTTGCGCCGGCTGCTGAAAATGGCCGTCCTGCTCGTCGTGCTGGTCGCCGCCGCAGCCTGGGGCTGGCGCTGGTGGCAGATCGGCCGGTTCATCGAAAGCACCGACAACGCCTATGTTCATGCCGACATCACGGTGCTGTCGCCGCGCGTCGGCGGCGAGATCGTCGCGCTGAAGGTGCGCGACAACCAGAAGGTCGCGGCCGGCGACCTGCTGCTGGAACTCGATCATCGCGACTATGCAGCGCGCGTCGACAGCGCCCGCGCCGCTGTCGCCGAAGCCCGCGCCGCGCTGGCCGGCAACGGCCAGCAGCGCAGCCAGCAGGACGCCGCGATCGGCGAGGTTCGCGCCCAGCTGGTCGCCGCCCGCGCCAGCGAGCAGCAGGCAGCGCAGGAGCTGGCCCGTGCCCAGACCTTGCTGCGCGATGGCGTCGCCACCCGCCAGCGGCTCGACAACGCCGAGGCCGCGCACAAGAACGCGGTGGCCGGTGTCGCCCGCGCCCGCGCAGCGGTGCAGGCCGCCGAACGGGCGCTGACCACCCTCAGCGACAGCAGCCGCGCGCGGCTCGAAGCCGCTCTGGCGGCCGCGGAAGCGCAGCTCAGCCTCGCGGAGATCGATCTGGCGGCGACCACGCTGCGCGCGCCGGTGGCCGGCACCGTCGGCGACCTGTCGGCACGGCTCGGCGAACGCGTGCAGCCGGGCCAGCGCCTGCTGTCGCTGGTGCCGCTCGATCAGCTTTACGTCGAAGCCAATTTCAAGGAAACGCAGTTGCGCGACATGCAGACCGGCCAGCCGGTCGAGCTGGCCTTCGATGCGTTCCCCGGGCAGACGCTGAAGGGCCGTGTCGACAGCTTCTCGCCGGCCTCCGGCGCCGAATGGGCGCTGCTGCCGGCGCAGAACGCCACCGGCAACTTCACCAAGATCGTCCAGCGGGTACCGGTGCGCATCGCGCTGGAGGCCGGCCATCCGCTCGCCGACCGGCTGCGGCCCGGCCTGTCGGTCGAGGTGAGCGTCGACACCCGTCAGACGGCGCACTGAGCGCAGTGCCTGCGTCGCGATGAACGCCGCCGTGAGCGATCCGCGTGCCCGCCTGGCCTGGTCGGGCTTCCTGGCCATGGTGTTCGGCAACTTCATGGCGATCCTCGACATCCAGATCGTCGCCTCGTCGATCAACCAGCTGCAGGCCGGCCTGTTGGCCAGCGCCGACGAGATCCAGTGGGTACAGACCTCGTACCTGATCGCCGAGGTTATCGCGATCCCGTTGTCGGGCTACCTGTCGCGGCTGCTGTCGACGCGGGTCTACTTCACGATCTCGGCGATCGGTTTCACGCTGGCCAGTGCCGCCTGCGCAACCGCCTGGAATCTGGAATCGATGATCGTCTTCCGCGTGCTGCAGGGCTTTCTCGGCGGCGGCATGATCCCGACCACGTCGGCGGCGATGTTCAGCATGTTCCCGGCCGAGAAGCGGGTGCTGCCGCAGGTGCTGTTCGGCCTGACCGCCACCCTGGCACCGTCGATCGGCCCGACCATCGGCGGCTGGCTGACCGCCTCGCTGTCCTGGCACTGGCTGTTCCTGGTCAACGTGCTGCCGGGGCTGGCGGTCGGCTATGCGGTGTGGAATCTGGTGCACATCGACCGGCCGCAGCCGGAGCTGCTGAAGACCATCGACCTGCGCGGCCTCGCCTACATGGCGGTATTTCTAGGCTGCTTCGAGTACACGCTCGACGAAGGCCCGCGCAACGACTGGTTTGCCCAGGATTCGGTGGCGGTCTGCGCGGTGGTCGCCACCCTCGGCGGCCTCCTGTTCTTCCATCGCATGTTTACCGCCCGCCACCCGATCGTGAACCTGCGCGCGTTCGCCGATCGCAATTTCGCGCTCGGCACGATGCTGGCGATGGCGGTCGGCATGGGCCTGTACACGCTGGTCTACCTGACGCCGTTGTTCCTCGGCCAGGTGCGCGGCTACAACAGCCTGCAGATCGGCCACGTGATGATTGCCCAGGGCGCGGCGATGTTCCTGACTGCGCCGCTGGCCGGACGGCTGTCGAAGCGGATCAGCCACAAGACGATGCTCGGCATCGGCCTGGTCAACGTGATGATCGGCGCCTGGCTGAACAGCAGGCTGACCGCCGACTGGAGCGCGTTCGAATTCGTCGTGCCGCAGATCTTCCGCGGCAGCGGCTTCCTGCTCTGCATGTTCTCGATGACCAACATCGCGCTCGGCACCCTGCCGCCCGGCGAGGTCAAGAACGCCAGCGGCCTGTTCAACGTGATGCGCAACATCGGCGGCGCGCTCGGGCTGGCGCTGGTCAACACGCTGATCAACGAACGCAGCTGGCTGCACTGGCAGATGCTCGATGAAGCGGTGCGCGCCAGCCATCGCCCGGTGCAGGACATGCTCGCCCACGGCCGGGCGATCACCGGCAGCGAGTCCGGCGCGCTGTCGCTGCTGACCCAGCAGATGCAGCAGCAGGTCGCGGTGATGACCTTCGGCGACATGTTCGCGCTGATCGCGATGCTGATGGCCAGCGTGCTGCTGCTGCTGCCACTGATCCGACCGCCGCAGGTGGCGGCGATGCCGGCCGCTGGCCACTGAAGCTGCGGTACAGTCCCGCTCACGTCTCAGGGAATCGCACCATGAATTCGCAACGCAGGAAGCACGCCCCGATCGCGAAGGCCGCCTCGACCGCAGTCCTGGCCGGCTGGCTGCTGATCGCGTCGACGTCCGCCGAAGCCCAGTTCCTGCTGAAGGACGGGCAGGGTCTGGCCGGCGCGCCGCAGGCAGTGCCGGAAGCCCCGAAGGAAGACAATGCAACTTCGCCGGTGCAGAAGCTGCCGGAGGTGAAGGTCGAGGGCGAACTCGATCCGCTGAGCGAAGGCGATCGCAAGCGCCGCAACCAGATCAAGCAGCTGCCCGGTCTGGGCACCGATCAGGAACGCGAGCTGGACCGCCTGGAAAAGCTGCGCGCCTGGTATGAATCCCTGCCCAAGGACGCCAACAACCTGACCAACGAGCAGAAGGCCTTCCTCGAAACGCAGAAGGACTTCGACGCCAAGCCGGACTCGCGTCCGGGCGTGCCGCCAGTACTCGGCGAGCGCCGCAATCCGGCCGACTACCGCGATCCGATCAAGGCGGTGTCGCCCTGATCGGGCCGCGTCGTCGTGTTTCCGGCTGACGAGTCAGCTGGCCATCGAGTCGCGCCACGAAACCTCAGTACGCCCTCCCCGAGCGTCCGCCGGACCCGCAACGTCAGGGTGATGAATAGCGGATCACGCCGACAGCCCGTTGGCCATTGCGGCCATCGCTGCTCAACACCTTGTGGCGGACATTCAGAATGCCGCCAATGTCGGAGTAGTAGTTCGACGTGGCGGTCGCGATGTCGATGTCCCCGTCGAGTGTGAAATCAGCCGCCACGAGGCTTGTCGGTCCCAGCGCCTGGGGTATGGCAATGGTCGTGAAGTTCGGCGTGGCGGCGCCCGACGATGTGTCGTTGCGGAGCACGTGCACCTGATCGGTCTGCTGAAAGCCCACCAGCAGCTCCGGCCTGCCATCTCCATTCAGATCAGCTGCGGTGATGGCGACCGGAAAGCGCGCCACGGCGTATCGCACGGGAGCAGCGAAAGTTGCCGCGTTCGAGGTCGGCGGCGTGGTGTTGAGCAGCACCGAGATTGCACTGGCGTTGGCGTGCGTCACGGCGATATCGACGCGCCGATCGCCGTTGAGATCGACGAGCGCGACGGCGCTCGGCCCGTCGGGGACCGACAGCGACTGGACGTTGCCGACAGGCGTCAGTGAACCTGCAGGGGTTCGGTTCAGCAGCAAGGTCACCTGATTCGAGCTGCGCAAGGCCAGCGCAAGATCACTGCGGCCATCCAGGTTGACGTCCCCGGCGGCGATGCCGTCAGCGCAGCAGCCGATCGCCGGAGTATCCGTTCGCACGAAGCTTGTGCCGGACGCACCTGGCGTCGTGGTATTGACCAGCAGGCTGATCGTTCGGCTGTCGGCGTTGGCGCTCGCGAGATCCGGCTTGCCATCATTGTTGATGTCGAGGCTCGCCAGCGAGAACGGATTGGCTGCCGTGGCGACGCTGGTGTCCAGACGCAGGTTCGCCGAGACCGCTCCCGCCGCAGTGTCGTTCAGGACAATCGAGACCGTATTGGCACCGCCGTTGGCGGTGGCCAAGTCAAGGCGCCCGTCGAGGTTGAAGTCGGCGCTGACCACAGCGCGCGCGATGCTCGCCGGCAGTGCCAGGGTCGTGGCCGTGGAAAAGCCAAAAGTGTCGGCACCTGGCGTGGCTGTATTCAACAGGACGTACAGCTGCGTCGCCGGCGGGCTCGGTGTCTGGTAATCGAGCCCGGCGAGGTCCGGTTTGCCGTCACTGTTGAAGTCGGCGCTGGTGATGCTGGTCACCAGCCGCTGCCCACCGGATAGCGGGCCGACGCTCGCCAGCGCAGGCGCCGCACCGTCGATCGGCCGCTGGCCGACGGCAATGCCGAGGGATTCGGACGCTGAGCCGAAGTTCGGGGTGACGCTGGCGATATCGAGCACGCCGTCGTTGTTGAAATCTCCGAGCGTCGGCGCCAACGAGAATTGGCCGAGCAGCGGTCCGTCGCGACGGATAAAGCGGACGCCAGAAGCGCCGGACGCCGTGGCGTTCTCGAGAATCGCAGCTGGCCTTGTCGCTTCGCCAAGGTCCGGTCGCGAGCGCAACGTCACCAGCAGATCATTGCGTCCATCGCCATTGAAATCCCTGGCCAGCAGGGCAACTGGTTCGGCGAGCAATTTGTAATTGACGGCAGCTTCGAAGGCGACAGGCGCGCCGACAGCCGCGCTGTTGAGCAGAACGGTCACCGCACGCGACTGCGAAGTTGCAACCGCAATGTCGATGCGGGCGTCGGTGTTGAAATCTGCAGCGACAATTCGCCTCGGTTCCACACCGGTCGGGAACAGGCCAGCATCGACGAAGCTGGCGGCCGTGCTTCCGGGTGCCATGGTGTTGATCGCCACGCGGACGCCGCAGCTGACGGGAAGCGGATTGCAGACGCCGTACAGATAATCGGCGCGGCCGTCGCCGTTGACGTCGGCGACGGCCGCGGTCGGAGGCGGCACGGGCACGATCGCCGGCAGCGGCGATCGAGCGAATGCCGCGCTCGAGGCGCCAGCCGGCGTCACGTTGATCAGCAGTTCGGGCCGGAAGCCGAGTCCGAGCAGGACGTCGGGTCGTCCGTCGAGGTTGAAGTCGGCGATTCGAGGCTCGACCGCTTCCTGAAAGCTGGCCGCAGGGCCGAAGCTGAGCGTCGATGCGCCGCGCGGCGTCGTGTTGATCAGGACCGTGGCAATGTTGCCTTGCGCGATGAACAGCAGATCAGGGCGACCATCCGCATTGAAATCCGCGCTGACAACGTTCAGAAGCTGACCGCTCGATACCGTGACCGGTAACGCGATCGGCACAGCGAAGCTTGGCGCCGCCGCGCCCGCCGGAGTGATATTGAGGAAGATCGAAATGCCAAGATTTGCTTCCACGGCAAGATCGAGCCGGCCATCGCCATTGAAATCCGCAGCGGCCGTCGCCGTTCCGGGATCGAAACTGGCGAACTCGACGATGTCGTTGAAGGCGGCTGCCGGCCCCAGCCCGAACATCTTCGACAGGACCAGCGACAGCTGCCGATCGGGCTGGACCGCCGCACTGCCGACCACCGGCACCGAGATCGTGGTGCCGGCAGCCCCGGCAGCAATGATCGCTTGCCCGGAGACCGCGGTGTAATCACGGCCGGCCAGTGCGCTGCCGTCCGCTGTCCGGTAATTGAAGGCGGCGGGATAGCCGAGGTCACCGCTGCGGGTGACCGTGAAGTTCAGGACAGCCCCGGGGCTGCCGGCGTTGGTACTGGCGGGGCTGATGGATAGAAAGCTGGTTTCCGCAGCGGCAGTGCAGCTGCAGATGCCGGCGCCCACGACGCAGCTCGTGCGCAGGATGTTGCGGCTCCATCGGATCCATTGATTTTCCACGCTTGCCCCCTCCTTGCCAGCATCGCGGTGACATCGATTGCCGAGAATTCAGCAACGTCGTCGAAGCGTCATTGGATGCTGGAGGCGCGGAACACGGCAGTCGTAAAACCGACCCTATGGATGTACCTCGACCTCGTGGACAAACGGGTGCTGCGATGGTCTCCGGCGTCATGTCGCCGGGTTCGTTCAGGGTTCGCTGCGCTTCCAGCTGATTTCCTGGCCGCCTTCGAGGCGGGCCAGCACCCGGCAGCAGACGAACAGGTAGTCGGACAGGCGGTTCAGGTACTGCGGCACCAGATCGCTGACCGAGGCGTCGTCGGCCTTCACCGACCACACCGCGCGTTCGGCCCGCCGGGCCACGGCCCGCGCCAGATGCGCGGCGGCGGCGGAGGGATTGCCACCCGGCAGCACGAATTCCTTGAGCGGCGGCAGGGCTTCGTTGAGGCGCTCGATCTCGGCGTCGATGCGGGCCAGGTAGCCCGGCTTGACCAGCTCGAAGCCCGGCATCGACAGCTCGCCGCCAAGATCGAACAGCTCGTGCTGGGTCTGCGCCAGCGGGCCGCGCAGATCGTCCGGCAGCGGCTGCACCAGCAGCAGGCCGACGCAGCAGTTCAGCTCGTCGACATCGCCCATCGCCTGCACGCGCAGATGGGTTTTCGGCACGCGTTCGCCGCTGGACAGCCCGGTGGTGCCCTTGTCGCCGGTGCGGGTGACGATCTTCGAAAGCCGGTTGCCCATGTCCCGTTCTGCCCTGTCTGGTGAGCCAAGTGGATGCAGTGGGCCGGCCCTCGCGGGCCGGCCCGGTTCAACGATGACGCCGGTTCAGCGATGTTCCCAGCGCAGCGTGCCGTATGCGGCACGACCGAGCTGGTTGTAGCCGGCCGCAGTCTGGTAGTCGCGATCGAGCAGGTTCTCGATGCGCGCCGCGAGCGAGAACCCGTACGGCAGTTTGACGCCGCCGCCGAGATTCCACAGCACGTAGCCGGCATCCTTGGTCGGCGCGCCGGTCGCCGCGCTGACATCGGCGCGGTCCGAGGTGCCGAGCATATCCGTCGACGCGTAGAAGATGCCGAAATCGCGACGCAGCTGCGCGGTGACGCTGCGTCGGGCGCGGCGCAGCAGCGGGCTGTCGTCGGCGCGGTCCTTCGGATTCTGGACGATGCCGGTCACGGTGCCGGACCACAGGCCGTCGACATAGCGATAGGTCGCTTCGAGGCCCGCGTTCTTGGCCCGGTCGATGTTGACCGCACGGAAACCGAAATCGACGTCCGGATTGTTCGAGGGATCGAACTCGACGCTGATCAGGTCGCGGTAGCGGGTGCGGAAGGCGCGCAGGTCCCAGGTCTGGTGGGCGCCCCAGCGCTGGCGGACACCTACTTCGATGTTCACCGAGCGCTCCGGATCGAGATCAGGATTGCCGCCAAAGCCGAAGCGGTCGGTCGCGTCCGGCGCCCGGAAGCCACTGCCGGCGGCGGCGATCAGGCTGGTCTTGTACAGCTCGCGGCGGTACAGGTCATAGCCGTACTCGGCGTTCCAGGTGACGCGGCTGCCGAAGGCGTCATGGTTCAGCACGCTGCCGGCCAGCTGCAGGTGGTGATGGGCATTGTCGTACTGCGCCTGCAGGAAGCCGTTGTAGAGGTCGACCGTCTGATGGATCGTCGAACCGAAGCTCAGCGCGTCGATCCGTTCCTGCGACACCTGGCCGCCGAACAGCGCACGCAGGCCCGGCACCACGGTGACGGTGTTCTGCCAGTCGAGCATCGGCCGGATGGTGCGCACGGTGTCCGGCGCGCCGTACTGGCGGATCCGGTCCTCGCCGCGGCTCAGGGTCAGCGAGGAATCCCAGTTGTCGAGCAGCTGCGCGGCCGCCGACAGCGCCAGCACCTGATTGCGGAATTCCTGCGCCGTGGCGTTCAGGCCGAACGAGGGATTGCAGGAATCGTAGGTCTGCACCTTGCCCTGCGTGTTGTACGCGCGGGCCTCGAACAGCGCGACGCCGGCATCGGCGCTGGCCTTGACGTTGATCGAATTGTTGCGGAAGCCGCTTTTGTCCGTGCCGCCTTCGCAGGCGGAGATGCCCTCGACCTTCTGCTGCTCGGTCTGCACCGAGAAGCCGTAGGCGCCGATGCGGTTCGCGTAACTTGCCGAGCCGTCGACGGTGCCGTAGGAACCGCCGCGAATGCTGGCGTCGATCTGCTGCTTCGAGGCACTGCGGGTGATGATGTTGATGACGCCCGCGATGGCGTCCGAGCCGTACAGCGTCGAGCGCGGCCCCTTGACGATCTCGATGCGCTCGATCATGTCGGGCGCCAGGTTCTGCAAGGCGGCGCCGCCGGAGGTCGCCGGATTGACGCGCACGCCGTCGATCAGCACCAGCGTGTGGTTCGACTCGCCGCCACGGATGAACGCCGACGTCAGCTGACCGGGACCGCCGGTGCGGCCGATGTCGATGCCGGCATGGAAGCGCAGCAGTTCGGCGATGTCGCCGGCCTGGGCGGCGAGGATCTGGCTGCGGTCGATGACGATGGTCGCCGCACCGATCCGCGACTGCGGCTGCGGCGTGCGGCTGGCGGTGACCAGCACCGGATCGAGCGCGACCGGAAGGTCACCCTCGGTGGCTGCCGTGTCGGAAGGAACAGGGTTCTGCTGGGCGAGGCCAAGCGCAGGCGCTGCGAGGAGCGCCGCCAACAACGCGGGTTTCATCTGGAGTCTCCCGTGGCCTGCGTCCCCGCAAGCGCACTGATCGGAATACCTGCACGCGGATGCATGCAGACCCGTTCCAGGCCGGTCTCCGGACTCATGGGCGAAAGCGCGGCAAGCGCGCATTCCTTCGACGCCTTCCCGGATCGGGACACGATCCAGTGGCGGTTGGCCGAAGCACTCCCATTCACCGTTGCGGGGGCAGTGCCGGGGTAGTCGATCGAGCGGACTCGAACGATGCACCGGCTTCCCGTTCAACCCTGAAACCGTGTCGAGCGGGGTTCAGGGCACCTGCGAACGGCGATATGGTATCGCACCATACGATCTGCCGGCCGTCCGGCCTCGCGACTCTCCTGGCTTTTCGCCGCATCCTTGCGTCCTGTCGTGAGGGTCGGTGTTCCGCGCCGCGGCTGATCCGGGGTTTATCATTCGCCCCCGCGTTGTCCAGGAGTTCGCGCTTGACCGTCAGTCCCTATCTCGCCGCCGCCCTCGAAGCCGCCGAAGCGGCCGCCGCCGAGATCCGCCGCGCCTACCGCGGCCAGTTCGAGGTCGAGACCAAGGCCGATTCCAGCCCGGTGACCGAAGTCGACATCGCCGCCGAGCGGGTCATCAAGTCGGTGCTCAAGCAGCATTTCCCGGATCACGGCTTCTTCGGCGAGGAACTCGGCAAGGAGACCGGCGACAACCGGCACCTGTGGCTGATCGACCCGATCGACGGCACCAAGAGCTTCGTGCGCGGCTATCCGATGTTTTCCACCCAGATCGCGCTGATGAAGGACGGCGAGCTGATCGTCGGCGTGTCGTCGGCGCCGTGCTGGGACGGCGCGCTCGGCGAAGTCGTCCATGCCGAACGCGGTCAGGGTGCCTGGTGCGACAACCAGCGGCTGACGATCGCCGCCACCGGCGCGATCGCCAGGACCACGCTGTCGACCGGCAACCTCGCCCGCCTCGCCGCCAGCCCGGCCTGGGCCCGGCTTGGCGCGCTGATCGGACAGGTGCACCGCATCCGCGGCTACGGCGATTTCCTGCACTACCACCTGCTGGCCTCCGGCCGCATCGACGCGGTGGTCGAGTCCGACGTCAACATCCTCGACATCGCCGCGCTCAGCGTCATCGTCCACGAGGCCGGCGGTGTGTTCACCGACCTGCAGGGACAGCCACTGTCGCTGGCCACCACCAGCGTGCTGGCGGCAACCCCGGCGCTGCACCCGCAGCTGCTCGCGCAGCTGGCCTGGTCGCCGCCGGCCTGACCGTTTCCTTTCCGATCTCCCGGAGCATCCGATGTACGACTACGCGAACAAGACGGTCTTCGTCTCCGGCGGCACCAGCGGCATCAACCTCGGCATCGGCCACGCGTTCGCGAAGGCTGGCGCGCGGGTGGTGGTGATGTCGCGCAAGCAGGACAAGGTCGATGCCGCGGTCGCCGCACTCAAGGCGCACGGCGGCGAAGCCTTCGGCCACGCCGCGGACGTGCGCGATTACGCCGCGGTGGAAGCGGCGTTCAAGGACACCGCGACCCGCTTCGGCTCGATCGACGTGCTGATCTCGGGCGCGGCCGGCAACTTCCCGGCGCCGGCGGTCGGCATCTCGCCGAACGGCTTCAAGTCGGTGGTCGACATCGATCTGCTCGGCACCTTCCACGTGGTGCGGGCGGCGTTCCCGTACCTGACCAAGCCGGGTGCTTCGGTGATCAACATCTCGGCGCCGCAGGCCTGGATTCCGATGGATTTCCAGATGCACGTCTGTGCCGCCAAGGCCGGCGTCGACATGGTGACCCGGGTCGCCGCGCTCGAATGGGGCGCGGCCGGCGTGCGGATCAATTCGATCGCGCCCGGCCCGATCGAAGGCACCGAAGGCATGCGCCGGCTGGCGCCGAACGAGCGCGCCAACCAGCTGATCACCGACAGCGTGCCGCTCGGCTGCTATGGCACCACCGACGACATCGCCGAGGCGGCGCTGTGGCTGTCCAGCCCGCTGGCCCGCTACATCACCGGCGTGGTGCTGCCGGTCGACGGCGGCTGGTCGCTGGGCGGCGTGTCGGCGATGAGCATGGGCCTGAAGAAGGCGATGACCGGCGGCTGAGCCAGCGCCGCCAGCTGCAGCTGCACGACGGCCGCCAGGCTCAAGCCCGGATCGGGCTTCGGCGGCAGCGGACCGCCGGCGGCCGATGCGGCGCCGGCCAGCAGCAGCCAGAGCAGGGGAATCAAGCGCGGCAGGATCGGTCTCATCGCGGCGGCAACCTCGTAGACTGAAAGATAATGGGCTGTCGCGAATATATCGCGCGGCCCCGGAGAACCTCCCCGATGCGCAAACCGTCAAGAAACCTCGTGCTGTCCGGCCTCGCGGTCACCGCGCTGGCCGCCTGCGCGACCTCGCCGCTGGGCCGTTCGCAGCTCAAGCTGGTGTCGGACAGCGAACTGAACCAGCTCGGCGCCACCGCCTTCCAGGAAACCGCGAAGAAGACGCCGGTGACCAGCGATGGCCGCACCACGGCCTACGTCAACTGCGTGGCCAATGCGATCACCCGTGAAGTCGGCGGCACCTGGGAAGTGAAGGTGTTCGATTCCAAGGACGTCAATGCCTTCGCGTTGCCGGGCGGCAAGATCGGCGTCTACACCGGCCTGCTGAACATCACCGAAACCCCGGACCAGCTGGCGGCGGTGATCGGCCACGAGGTGGCGCACGTGATCGCCGGGCATTCCAACGAGCGGGTCTCGCAGCAGCAGGTCACCAGCGTCGGCCTGACCATGGCCCAGGTGCTGGTCGGCGGCGGTGTCGGCGGCGATACGCTGATGTCGGCGCTCGGCGCCGGCGCCCAGTACGGCGTGCTGCTGCCGTTCTCGCGGGCGCATGAAAGCGAGGCCGACCTGCTGGGGCTGGACTACATGTCGAAGGCCGGGTTCGATCCGCGGCAGGCGGTCGCGCTGTGGCGGAACATGGCCAAGTCCGGCGGCCAGAAGCCGCCGGAGTTCGCGTCCAGCCATCCGTCCGACGAAACCCGCATCCGCCAGATCGAAGGCCGTCTACCGCAGGATGTGCCGGTCTACGTGCAGTCGCTGGCCAACGGCAAGCGACCGGACTGCAAGCGGGTCTGAGCGTCGCCGATCAGCCGCCGGCCGCGACGAAGTGGCAGGCGGCGTACTGTTCCGCCCCTTCGACCTTCCGCAGTCCGGGCACGCTTTGCACGCAGGCGTGCTCGACCAGTGGGCAGCGCGGATGGAACACGCAGCCCATCGGCGGCTGCCCCGGCTGGATCGCGGCGCCGCCCAGCAGCCGGCGGCGCTTCGGTTTCTCGCCGTCTGCCGCGATCACCGGCACCGCTTCGAGCAGCGCCCGCGTGTACGGATGACGGGCGCGGGTGTAGACGTCGTCGGCCCGGCCCTGCTCCATCACCTTGCCGAGATACATCACCAGCACCCGGTCGGCGAGCTGGCGGACCACGGCCAGATCGTGGGCGATGAAGATCATTGCCAGATTGCGCTCGCGGGCGAGGTCGGCGAGCAGGTTGATGATCTGCGCCTGGATCGACACGTCGAGCGCCGATACCGGTTCATCGCAGATCAGCAGTTTCGGTTCGACGATCAGCGCCCGGGCGATGCCGACCCGCTGGCCCTGCCCGCCGGACAGCTCCGATGCCTTGCGGTCGGCGAGCTCTTCGCCCAGCCCGACCCGCGCCAGCATCGCCAGCGCGCGCGCCTTGCGCTGATCGGCGGGCAGTTCCGGCATCAGCGCCTTGAGCGGCTCGGCGACGATGTCGATGACCTTCATTTTCGGACTCAGAGACCCGAGCGGATCCTGGAACACCAGCTGCACCTCGCGACGCAGCGGCTTCCATTCCTTGCGATCGAGGCCGATCAGTTCCTGTCCCCGAAAGCGGATCGATCCGGCGCTGGCGGCCTGCAGGCCGACCAGTGCGCGCGCCAGGGTCGACTTGCCGCAGCCGGACTCGCCGACGATGCCCAGCGTCTCGCCGGGCTGCAGGTCGAAATGGAGGTCGTCGACGGCCTTGATGGTCGGCGTCCCTGTCCATGGCAGCAGGCCTCGTTTCGGGTAATGCACCCGGAGGCGGCGGACGGACAGGAGCGGAGCAGGGGCCATGGAAATCGACGAGCAAGAAAAAGGCCGACGGTTTCGTCGGCCTCGTGATTTTACCCCCTGCCGCTGCCGCTCATTCGAGCAGCGAGCGCAACATCCAGGCGGTCTTCTCGTGCAGCTGCAGGCGCTGGGTGAGCAGGTCGGCGGTCGGCTCGTCGCTGGCCTTGTCGGCAAGCGGGAACACCGAACGGGCGGTCTTGGCGCAGGCTTCGTGGCCCTTGACCAGCTTCTTGACCATGTCCATGGCCGCCGGCACGCCTTCGTCTTCCTCGATGCTCGACAGCTTGGCGTACTGCGCATAGGTACCCGGCGCCGGGAAGCCGAGGGCGCGGATCCGTTCCGCCACCAGGTCGACGGCCAGCGCCGCTTCGGTGTACTGCCCCTCGAACATCAGGTGCAGCGTGTTGAACATCGGACCGGTGACGTTCCAGTGGAAGTTGTGGGTCTTCAGGTACAGCGTGTACTCGTCGGCGAGCAGACGCGACAGGCCGGCGGCAATCGCCTCGCGGTCGGACTTCGAGATGCCGATGTCGATGCCGGCGGCGCTCGGGGCGGCGGCCTTGCCGGCCTTCGACTTCTTGTTTTCCTTGCTCATGCAGAACTCCTGGGGAGGCGGATGGGATGCCTGATCAGCATAGCGGTCTGACCGCGCACCGCCATCCCCGGTTCGATCGCCATTGCCGATGGTGTCGATAGCCGCTCAGTCGGCGACCAGCTTCTGCTTGCGGTAGTAGGTGAAGATGTCGTTGAGGTTGCGCCGCGGCCGCCAGCCGAAGGTGTCGCGGAACAGCTGGCCGTCGAGGATCACCGGGTACTTGAAGTAGTTGATCAGGTACGGCGGGAAGAAGGCGTTCCAGTTCAGCATCGACGACACCAGCTTGGGCAGGCTCGGCGGCACGCTCAGCACCGGCAGGCGCCGCGCGCCGCATTGCCGCACCGCTTCCTGGTACGGCACGTAGTCGTCGGGGGCGACGTTGTAGATGCCCGGCTTGTTGGCTTCGAAGGCGACGACCATGGCGTCGGTCATGTCGTCGACATGCAGGAACTGCATCAGCGGCGAGAAGCCGAGCAGCACTGGCGCCACCTTCCGCGACAGCAGGATCGACATGCTGTTGCGCACGCCCGGGCCGAGCACATTGCAGGGCCTCAAGATGGTGATGTTCAGCTCCGGATGCTTCCAGAGATAGATGTTGGCGAGGCTTTCCAGTTCGACCGAATCGACCAGGTCCTGGGTCACTTCGCTGGCTTTCAGCGGCGCGTCCTCGTCGATCAGCGCCGGGTTGTAGGCGGAAGCACCGTAGACGAAGTAGGTGGAATGGATCATCACCTGCCCGACCTTGTACTTGCGGCACAGCTCCAGCAGCCGCTTGCAGCCGAGCACGTTGGCGTTGTAGCGCTGCTGGCGCGTTTTCTCGTGCGCGAAGATGCGACCGATGTGGATCACCGCATCGATCCTGTGGCTGGCGAAGATGTCCTCGAAGCCGCGCTTGTGCAGTTCGACCAGGTAGCTTGGGATCCCGGCGTCGGTCTCGACCTTGCGGCGGAAATCGACCGCGATCACGTGGTAGCGCCCGTGCAGGCGGGCAATCACGCGCTTGGCCAGCGAGCCGGCAGCGCCGGTCACCAGCACGGTCTTCTTCGCGGCGGCGGGGGTTCGGCTGGCCATCAGTAGAGGCTCGTGCGTTCATCGAGGCCGACCTGGATCAGTCGGCGCAGTTCCGTTTTCACGGTTTCGACCTGTTCGGTCACGTCGGCTTCGCTGGCCGCCGGCGGGAAGTGCATCGGCTTGCCGAAGTTGAGATACACCCGCGCCGGCAACGGCAGCAGGCTCGGCACGATCGGCAGGTAAGGCAGGCCGAGCAGCTTCGCGATCGGCGCCAGATTGACGATCGCCGGCATGGTTTCCTCGCAGCCGACGATGCCGACCGGCACGATCGGCGCGTGGTGGGTCATCGCCAGGTGCATGAAGCCGTTGCCGAAGCGCTGCAGCTGGTAGCGCTTGCGGTACAGCTTGCCGGAGCCGCGCACGCCTTCCGGGAAGACGATGATCGCCTCGTCCATGTCCAGCATCTTCGCGCAGTTGACCGGATCGCCGATCACGCCGCCCAGCGCGTTCAGGAAGTTGCCGAGCCAGGGCACGGTCGGGAAGAAGCGTTCGATCATGGCCCGGGCGAGGCGCGGGCCGTGCGGATTGGTGGCAGCGGCGACGCCGACCAGCACGCCGTCCATCGGCAGCTGGCCGCTGTGGTTGCCGACCAGCAGCACGCGGCCATCGGCGGGGATGTTTTCCAGACCGTGGGCGGTGACCCGGAAGTACTTGTCGTACAGCAGCCTGGCCACGCCGAGGCCGAGCTTGAACGTGTCTTCGTTGTAGCCCCAGGGGTCGTAGCCGAAGCTGCCGAGCGGTTTCGGGATGCTGGCGACCAGCGCTTCGATTTCAGGGGTGACCAGCGATGTGACGAGGCGTTGCCTGAGATCGAGCGAGCCGAGACTGGCCATGGAATGAGATCGTCGCGACGTGCCGGACCGGTGGAAAGGAGCGGGCCTTGAGCCGTCGTCTGTGCATCAAGTTAGTGCAAATCCGGCCGGCCGGGAAGGTAGGGGCGCTCGAATGCGTCGCGCCGCCGCCGGGTCCGGATCAGGCGGCGCGGGCCAGGTAGCGATCGAGTGCCGTGCGGGCGGTCGGGCTCAGATCGACCGGCAGCGTGCGCTGCGCCAGCAGGTCGTCGAGCAGCATCCGCGACTTCAGCAGCAGCGTGTTGCTGCCATTGAACTCGGCGAACGCCGCGCAGTCGAGGCCGGCGTAGTAGGCCACGGCCTTCATCCAGCGGCGCTCATTGCGGTCAGGATCGAAGACCTGGAACCAGGTGCCGGGCTGGATCAGCAGCTCGAGCAATTCGGCGGGGCTTTCCGGAATCTCGGAACCGGCGGTCGCCGTGGCCGTCTCGGTGGTCGCCGCCGCTGCCGGGGTGATCGACTTCAGCTTCGCTTCGAAAGCCTGCAGCGCTGCGCCGACCCTGGCTTCGGCCAGGCCGACCGACTTGAACTCCGCTTCCAGTACCGCCAGCAGGCTGCCCACCTGCGCGTCGCCGCGCAGGTCTTCGCGTGCGGGATCGAGCATCGCCAGCAGCCGGTCGAGCGAATCGATGCCGCGCCGCCACTCGACGCTGTCGGGCCCGCGATGCACCAGATGCATCGCCATCATCGGTGCCCACAGCGAGTTCAGCAGCGGCCGGATCTCGTCGCCGACGGTGACGCCCTGGGTCTTGAGCTGCAGTTCCTCGGCGATGATCTGGCGGACCTTGCGGACAATCGCCGCCCGGCGTGCCGCGGTCTGCGCCATCTGCTGCTCGATGAAGCGCTCGGCCTGATCGATGCCGAGCAACTCGATTTCGGGAGGGGGCTTGCGCAGGGCCTCGGCGGCCACCTCGAACTGTTTCTGGATCTGCTGCACGAGATCGGCGATCCGGTCCAGATGCAGTGGCCCGCCGACCTTCGCCGTCGAGGCCATGGTGGCCAGCTCGTTGATCAGGCCGCGGACCGGGTGATCGGGATCGACGACGAAGGCGATGTCCTTCAGCGCCACCTTCATCGTCGACATCCGCAGCTCATCGAACTGCGGGCGCAGGTCGCTCGGCAGATGCGGATCGGCCAGGAACTCGTTGAACATGTGACCAACGAGATTGACGCGCTGCACGTAGGCCGTGGTCTGGCGCGGCGACCAGCCGGCGATCGGCTGGCCGAGCGAGGCCGCGGCGAGGTCGGCGGCCAGGCTGGCGGTGCTGTAATCGAGCCGATCCACGTCGGCGCCGGTGGCCGGCGCGGCGCCGAGCCGTTGCAGGCTGGCGAGCGTCTGCGCGTCGATACCCGGCGACATCATCAGCGACGCCGCCAGACCTGCCGGCGCCCTGAACTCCTGGTGCGGTGTCGAATGGCCGGGCGTGTTGGCGAAGGTCTGCGGTGGCGCCGTTCCGGATGCCGGATCACCGCCATCACCCGGCATCGGGCCGGCGCCGCGATAGGCGGTGGCCGTCGATGCCGAGGCCCGTACGCCGTGCAGCTTCAGGAAGTTCAGCACCCGGGCGTAGAGATCGGTGAGCTTGCTGATCACCAGGCGGTCGAACAGCTTAAACACCACCAGTTCGACATCGTGGCCGATGTCCAGGGTCTCGGCCGCCTTGCGGAACGCCAGACAGATCGTTGCCGGGGCCAGGGCCTCGGCCGAGATCGGCGCGTGCTGCTCGTCGATCAGATGCTTGAGCCGAGCGCCGATCTCCCACAGCGTTGCCTTGTAGAGCCCCTCGGCCTTGGTCGCCATGTTGTGCACGGCGATGTCGAGATCGAGCGCATCGTCCCGCTGCAGCGACAGCTCCTGCTCGCTGCCCGGCACCGGCGACGGTGCCGGCACGCCCTGCTGGCCGAAGCTGGCGCTGTAGATCTCGCTGAACTGGTCGGACATGTTCTTCCGGCCCATGCGCACGGCGCGCATGGTGTCGAAGAACAGGCGGCGATCCTGGTTGTTGGTGGCGCGCTCGGCAAACTCGAACAGCAGGTCGTCGGCACCTTCGAACATCACGTTGAGCCGCTCGCGCAGCGTGTCCACGACCTGCCGACGCAGGGTCTCGACCAGCTGCACCGTGGCTTCGGACGCCTTCGGCCTGCCGCGCGGCAGGCTGACCACCTTCGGGTTGGTGTTCACGGCGTCCACTACCGGGCAACCGACCGCCGGCACGGCAGCGCCCGCGCCGGAGCGGCGTTCGGCTGCGCATGATGGAATTTCGATCGGCCGGTCATTTCGGGCACTTTAGGGGTCGGCGTCGTCGATACCGGTTTCGATGATCGGTTTTGTCTACCGGAAGCCTTTCCCCAGCAGGAGAAAGTCCAGCAGATTACCTGCATCTCCTCGCCAGTGACCGTGTTCATGGACGGATGTTCATTCACCGCGCCCTGCCGAGGGCGATCCCGTCATCAGCGCGCCGCGTCGCCCTGCTCGCGCAGCTGCAGATTCCACAGCCCGGCATAGACGCCGCCCAGCGCCAGCAGCTGCGGATGGCGCCCCTGCTCGATGACGCGCCCCTGATCGAGCACGACGATGCGATCGGCGTCGGTGATCGTCGACAGCCGGTGCGCGATCACCAGGGTCGTGCGCCGTTCGGTCGCCGCCTGCAGGGCATCGAGGATCGCGGCCTCGGCGCTGGAATCGAGCGATGAGGTGGCCTCGTCGAGGATCAGGATCGGCGGATCCTTGAGCAGCGCGCGGGCGATGGCGATGCGCTGCTTCTCGCCACCCGATACCTTGAGCCCGCGTTCGCCGACCGGCGTGTCGTAGCCCTGCGGCAGCCGGGCGATGAAGCTTTCCAGATGCGCCAGCCGGGCTGCCCGTTCGACTTCGGCACGGCTGGCGCCGGGCCGGCCGTAGGCGATGTTGTACTCGATCGTGTCGTTGAACAGCACGGTGTCCTGCGGCACCACGCCGATCAGTGCCCGCAGCGCGTCCTGCGGCATCGCCCGCAGATCGACGCCGTCGATGCGGATGGCGCCACCCTGCGGGTCGTAGAAGCGGAACAGCAGCCGGGCCAGCGTCGACTTGCCGGCACCGCTGGCGCCGACCACCGCGACCTTCTCGCCCGGCGCGATCGTGAAGCTGACGCCGCGCAGGATCGGCCGCGACGTGCTGTAGCCGAACTGCAGGTCGTCGAAGCGCACCTGCGGGCTGCTGCCGGTGCGCAGCGGCGGCTGCGCGCCCGAGGCGTCGACGACCTGCGGCACGCGGTCCATCAGGCCGAACATCTTCTGCATGTCGGTCAGCGCGCGGCGGATCTCGCGATAGACGAAGCCGAGGAAGTTCAGCGGCACGAACAGCTGGATCATGTAGGCGTTGACCGCGACGAAACCGCCGACGGTCATTGCGCCCACCGTCACTTCGCGGGCCGCCAGCCACATCATCGCGGTGATCGAGCCGGCGACGATCAGTGCCTGTCCGGTGTTCAGCGCCGACAGCGACTGCCGGTTCCGCGAGGTCGCCTTCTCCCAGGCCGCCATGCTGTCGTCGTAGCGCTTCGCTTCCCAGCGTTCGTTGCCGAAGTACTTGACCGTCTCGTAGTTCAGCAGCGCGTCGATGGCGCGGGTGTTGGCCTTGGAATCCATGGTGTTCGCTTCGCGGACGAACCGGGTCCGCCACTCGGTCACCACGATCGAGAAGCCGACGTACAGCACCACCGAGATCGCCGCGATCGCCGCGAAGCGCACGTCGTACTGCTGCCAGAGGATGCCGGCGACGAGCGCAATCTCGAACAGCGTCGGCACGATGTTGAAGGTCAGGAAGCGCAGCAGGAAGCTGATGCCGTCGACACCGCGCTCGATGTCGCGGCTCAATGCGCCGGTGCGCCGCGACAGGTGGAAATCGAGATCCAGCCGGTGCAGGTGCTCGAACACCTTCAGTGCCGCGCGGCGCTGGGCGCGTTCGGCGACCTTGCCGAACACCAGGTCGCGCAGTTCGCCAAGCAGCACGTTCAGGAAGCGGAAACCGCCGTAGGCCAGCAGCAGCGCCGCCGGCACGATCAGCACCGCGCCGTCCTTCGGGGTCAGCGCATCGACCAGGTTCTTCAGCACCTGCGGCAGCCAGACGCCCGCGATCTTGGCGACGAACAGCAGCGCCAGCGCCAAGGTCAGCCGGCCGGGGAACTCGGCGAGATACGGCTTCAATGCGACCAGCGCCTTGCCGAGCGAGGGTTCGATGACGGCTTCGCCAGCGGCGTCGCCGGTGTCAGGGGTACGGCGGCGGGCGGACGGAGACAAGGCGGGGCAATCCTGAGTGGTGACCGGCGGTACTTTGCACCGTTGGCGGGCGATTCAAGCCGGAGGCCGAAGGCGCGCTTATCAGGGTTTCGGGTCGCTGTCCTTGCTGACGCTGGCCTGCACCGCCGGCCAGTCGATCGCCAGCGGCTCGTAGTGCTGCTTGGGCCGCGCGGCGATCCCGGCTTCGATGGCATCGATCCTGGCGCCGGTCGCCGGATGGCTCGACAGCAGCGCGATCGGCATCTGTGGCGCCTCCTTCTCCAGTGTCCGGAAGAAGTGGGCCATGCCGTCGGGCGCGATCTTCGCGCGCACCAGGGCATCGAGGCCGAGACGATCGGCTTCCGCTTCCAGGTCGCGGCTGTAGCGCAGCGTGCCGACCTGGTAGGCGAGCACGCCGGCCATCGCGCTGACATCGCCGAGCACCACCGTCGCCAAGGTCGCCACGCCGAGCCCGTTGATCATCGATTTCAGCGTGTGGCGCTGCTCGATGTGCTGTACCTCGTGGGCCAGCACGCCAGCCAGTTCTTCCGGGGTCTTCGCGGCCGCGATCAGCCCGCGATGAACCACCACCTGGCCGCCGGGTGCCGCGAAGGCGTTGATGCTCGGTTCGTCGAGCACCGCCCAGTGATACCGGTAGCGCGATCCTTGGGTGAGCTTGGTGCCGATCTCGCGTACCGCATCGACCGCCGGTCCCTGCTCGATCAGCTTGCCGCCCTTCTTCAGTTCCGCGAGCGTGGCCGCGCCGAGTTTCGCCTCGACATCGGTCGGCACGTGGTCTGCCGCCCACGACACCACCGCGCCGTAGGTCCACCACAGGCTGGCCAGCAAAAGGATCATGCCGGCGGTGATGCCGCCGAGCACGATCCACCGCGCGCGCGCGCGCCGGTTGCCGCGCACATGGCGGCGCAGCGCGGCGTCGAGCAGCGCCGGTGCGGTGCCCAGCAGCGTGGCGCGCGCTGCGGCGTCGACCGGGGTGATCGACAGCCGGCCGGCCGGCGTGTCCCAGCCGAGATAGACACGGTCGTGGTCGAAGCCGCCGGTGTCGACCCGGATCTGGTCGGCCGCCACCTCGAGTACCGCATCGCCGTCGATCTGCAGGCGGTTGCCGACGAAGCGGGCCTGCACCGGCACCCCGGCCGCGTGCAGGTCCCGGCCGTACAGCGTGGCTGCGAACGGGCCGTTCATCAGGAACCGTCGCCGCCGCCCAGGAGGATGTTGGCGACGATGAACACCACCACCGCCAGCGCCCAGAGGATGCCGAACACCCCGCGCGGCTTGCCGGCAGCCATCGCCGAACCGAGCATCGTCTGGCTCAGGCGTTTCAGCGGCATCGACTGCAGCCAGACCGTGCCCGGCCCGCTGAGCTGGGCGAAGAACAGGCCCTCGCCGCCGAACAGCGCCGACTTCAGCCGGCCGACATAGCGGATGTCGTAGCGCACGGTGTTCTGCAGCGCGACCAGGCAGCCGGTGTCGACCCTGAGCGATTCGCCTGGCGCCAGCCGCATTTCGGTCAACGCGCCGCTGGCATGGACGAAGGCGACGCCGTTGCCGGTCAGCCGCTGCATGATGAAACCCTCGCCGCCGAACAGGCCGACGCGGATCCGCTTCTGCAGCGCGATGCCGATCTCCACGCCGCGCGCGCCGGCCAGGAAGGCGCCGCGCTGGACGATCAGCTCGCCGCCGACCGCCGCCAGGTCGACCGGCACGATCTGGCCCGGGCTGGCGGCGGCGAACGCGACACGGCGGGTCAGCGCCGCATCGTTGGCATAGGTCGAGGTGAACAGCGACTCGCCGCTGAAGCTGCGGCGGACGCCGCGCCACAGCCGCGCCAGGAAATGGGTTTCGCGGCCGCTGCCGTCGCCGACTTCGGAGCTGACCGTGACGCCGTCGTCGACGTACATCATCGCGCCCGGTTCGGACACTGCACGGCGTCCCGGTTCCAGCCGCACTTCGACGTACTGCAGGTCGTCGCCATGGATGCTGTAGTCGATCGGGTCCATGTCCATGTGCCTGCGCTCCTCGGGTCTGCGTCTGCCGGCTAGCGGTTCATCTCGCGAACGATCCGCCAGCGGCCGTCGGGCTGGCGGCGCCAGTACTGATCCTTGCGGGAGCTGGAAGCGAAGTTGTCGCTGACGTAATTCTGCATGAACTGCGCGACCACCAGCCCCGATTCGCCGGGATAGGCGAACAGGCTCAGCTCGCTGATCCGGATCTCGACGCGGCGCTTGCCGGCGTTGACGCGCTGCTTGTACGCGCTGAACGCGGTCTTGTTCATGCCGTCGTCAGTACGGAAGTCGGCGGCGTAATGATCGAGGTAGGCCTCGGTGTCGAGCGCCGACCAGCGGCTGCGCCAATGCTCGATGTCCCGGACCAGCTGCGCGCGGTCATCCTGCACCGATGCCGGCTGGATCCATTCGACCTTGTCGACCAGCACCACCGGCGTGCTGCCGATCGCCACGGTCTGCTTCAGGCTCAGCAGGTCGGCATTGGAGAAAGTCACGCAGCCCTCGCTGGAGCGCGGCGCGCGGACATAGGTTTCCGGCGGCACGCCATGCAGCCAGATGCCCGAGCCGGTGCGGCCGAGCGAGCGGTCCCAGGAGTTCGGATAGTTCAGCGGCAATGCACCGGCGCCGTACAGCGGCGGCAGCTGTTCGTCGGGCAGCCAGCCGTTGATCCGGTAGATGCCGATCGGCGTGCGCAGATCGCCTTCGCTCTGCTTGCCGAAACCGCTGCGGCCGATGCCGGCGTACAGGTTGCGGACCACCCGCAGCTGGCCTTTGTCCTGTTCCAGCAGATAGGCGCGGCCCTTGTTCAGATCGACGACCAGCGCGTGGCGGATGTCGTCGGACAGCTTGATCAGCGAGGCCGGCACCAGGCCGGCGGCCGGCAGGGCCCGCAGGGTGTCGGCACGCTGGCGGTACTCGGCCAGCAGGTCGCGCAGCCTGGGGTCCTCGTCGTCGGCCAGCGGCGAGCCGATGCGGGCACCGGAGCGCATCGCCAGGGTGTGGCCATAGAGCAGCTGGGCGAGCCGGAAGGTCGGTTCATCGCGGACCAGCGCTTCGAGGCGACGGGTGGCGTCGCCGTAGGCGCCGTCCTGCATCGCGGCGACCGCGACCGACAGGCGATCTTCCGGATGCGGCCGCAGGCCGCCGACGGCCGCCGACGCAAGACCGCCGAAGCCGGCGGTCGCGGTCATCACGCAGGCTGCCGCCACGCGCCGAAGTGCGCTGCGCTGCATGGCGCGAAAAGCCCGGGGACGGCGGTGGAGGGAACCGCGATTCAGCGCAGCGATTCCCGCGTGATCTTCCAGCTGCCGCCGACCTGCGCCAGTTCGATGACCTTGGTCACCTTGTCCGAGATGGTGTCGGAACTGTAGTCCTGGATGAAGGTGACGCTGACGTGCTGGGCGTCCAGCCGGGTGACCTCTGCGTCCAGCACCGACACGGCGATCGACTTCGCCTTGCCGATGCGGATCCGGCGCTGCTCGCGCCACTCGCCGAGCGCCAGCCCGCCATCGGGCTTGAAGTCCGGTGCGTAGGCGGCCAGGTAGGCGTCGACATCGCGGCTCGACCAGGCCGCAGCCCAGACATCGAGTGCTTTCAGCACGGTATCGTCGGAAACCGCAGCTGCCGGCGCCGGCGCCGGTACCGGTGCGGCAGCTGTGGCCGGTGCCGGCGCTGCCACGGCTGCTGTGGCCGCCGGGGCCGGTGCTGCCGGCGGCGGCGCGGCCGCCACCGCGCCGCGCGTGCCGGCGCCGTTCAGATTGTTGAGCAGCGACAGCTTGTAGCGCGTGGTCGCGTTGGTCGAATCCAGCGCCAGTGCCCGGTTGTAGGCAGCGCCGGCCAGCGCGGCATAGATATCCCCGAGATTCTCGTGCGCGGTCGCGTAGGCGGGGTTGGTGTTCAGCGCCGCCTCCAGCGCATCACGGGCCTTGTCGTAGTCGCCGGCCTGGGCGTAGAGCACGGCGAGGTTGTTGTACGGCTCGGGCAGCTGCGGATAGTCGCGGGTCAGGTCGGTAAAGGCCTTGATCGCGTCGGCGCTCCGGTTCAGCTTGACCAGGACCAGCGCACGCGTGAAGCGGCCTTCGGCGTCCTGCGGGCTGGCGGCCAGGAAACGGTCGATGCGCTTCAGCGCGCTGTCGAGATCACCCTGCTTGATCAGGGCCTGCGCCTCTTCCACCGGCGTCGCCGCCTGGACCGCGAATCCGGCAGCGATACCCGCAAACATCATGCATGCTGCACTGAGACGAAAGCACCGGTTCACGCTGGCTCCTCGGGTAGGCCTGTTATCGACGATGATGATGACAGCCCGGCGGGCCGCCTTTGCATAATGCGGACGACCGGCTGAGCGGACGCGCTCCGGACGTGCGAATGCCGACGAAATATACCAGTTGGTGCCGCCCGCTCCTCGTCCGTCCCCGGCTCCCGAACGTTTCCCGAAGACATGCAGCTGCTCATCGTCAAGACCACCTCGCTCGGCGATCTGATCCACACGCTGCCGGCCTTGAACGACGCCGCGAAGGCGATTCCCTGCCTGAAGACGGACTGGCTGGCCGAACGTCCGTTTGCCGAGATTCCCGGCTGGCATCCGGCGGTCCGCCGGGTGATCGCTTCCGATCTGCGCCGCTGGCGCAAGGCGCCGCTGGCGGCCCTGCGCAGCGGCGACTGGGCGCGCTTCCGCAGCGATCTGCGCCAGACCCGCTACGACCTGGTGCTCGATGCCCAGGGCCTGGTGAAAAGCGCCTTCCTCGCCAGCCGCGCCGACGGCAGCAGCGCCGGCCCGGACTGGGCTTCAGCGCGCGAACCGCTGGCCTCGCTGTTCTATGGCCGTCGGCTGACGGTGCCGCCGCATGGCCGCGAGCACGCCATCACCCGCACCCGACGGCTGTTCGCCGCCGCGCTCGGCTATCCGTTGCCGGCCGATCTCGGCCGGCCGCCGGAATCCGGGCTCGACCGCGCGCGTTTCGCCCATCCCGACAGCGCCACGCCATACGCGCTGTTCCTGCACGGCACCACCTGGCCGACCAAGCGCTGGCCGCTGGCGCACTGGCAGCGGCTGGCGCGCTGGTTTGCAGGTCGGGGCATCGCCGTGGTGCTGCCCTGGGGCAGCGACGCCGAACGCGCCGATGCCGACGCGATCGCCGCCGCCAGCCCGAACGCGCGGGTGCTGCCGAAGCTCGGCCTGACCGCCGTCGCCGGCTGGATCGCGCATGCCCGGGTGATCGTCGGCGTCGACACCGGGCTGATGCATCTGGCCGCCGCCCTCGGCACGCCGGGGTTGTCGCTGTACGGCCCGACCCTGCCGCAGATGACCGGCGCCTTCGGCCGCCACCAGCACTGGCTGTGCAATGACGGTCAGCCGCCGACCATCGACCGCGAACGGCCGCTGACCGTCAAGGTCGAGCGGGTGATCGAACAGTTGCCGATCCTGCTGTCCTGAACCGAACGAGGGCCGCCTCATGCGCCTGCCGCTGTCCGTCACCGTGATCACGCTCAACGAGGAGCGCAACCTCGGCCGCTGCCTGAATGCGGTGGCCGACATTGCCAGCGAGATCGTCGTCGTCGATTCCGGCTCCACCGACCGCACCGCCGAGATCGCGGCGCGCTTCGGCGCCAGGTTCGTGTTCAACAAGTGGAGCGGCTTCAACGCCCAGCGCATGTTCGGTGCCGAGCACTGCACCCAGCCGTGGATCCTGGCGCTCGACGCCGACGAGGAAGTCAGCGACGAGCTGCGCGCCGCGCTGGTCGCCGCCCTCGGCCACGGCGAATCGCCGCATGCCGGCATCGCGTTCTCGCGCCGCACCTTCTATCTGGGCGCCTGGATCTGGCACGTCTGGTACCCGGAATGGCGGCTGCGCCTGTACCGCCGCGACCGCGGCCGCTGGGTCGGCGAGGAGCCGCATGGCTACTGCGAAGTCGACGGCAGCAGCTTGCGGGTCGACGGCGACCTGCTGCACTACAGCTTCCGCAACCTCACCGAGCACCTGAGCAAGACGCTCGGCTATGCCCGCACCAGCGCCGGCATCGCCCACGCCCGCGGCAAGCGCTTCAACGGCTGGCGGATGGTCGGCGGGGCGCTGTTCCGGGTGTTCCGCGACGTGGTGCTGAAATCCGGCTGGCGCGACGGCTGGCGCGGTGTGCTGATCGCGATGATCGGCGGCTATTCGTCGTTCGCCAAGCAGGCCTTCCTGTACGAGGCCGAGCTGGAAGCGAAGAAGCAGGAGCCGTAGGGCGGGTCAAGACCCGCCGTTTTGACGGTTGCGCAAACGTCATGGCGGTCGAGACCCGCCGTTGGGGCCTCCGCATCAACGTCATGGCGATCGAGACCCGCCGTTTGGGCCTCCGCATCAACGTCATGGCGGGTCGCGACCCGCCCTACGTGCGGCGATAGACATCCTCGGCACCGGGCGGCCGGTGCTTGAAGCGGCGATGGCTCCAGAAGTACTGCTCCGGGCACTTCAGCACCGCGTCCTCGATCAGCGCATTGATGCGCCGGGCATCGGCGACGTCATCGCCGCTCGGGAAGTTCTCCAGTGCCGGCTGCACGGTGACGAGGTAGCGGCCATTGCGCCGCTCGCCGAAGAACGGCACCACCCTGGCGCGGCCGAGCGTGGCCAGCTTGGCGGTCGCGGTCAGGGTCAGGGTCGGCACGCCGAAGAACGGCACGAAGATCGCGCCCGGCACTTCCAGCGTCTGGTCCGGCCCGTACCAGACGGCGTGGCCGCTGCGCAGCGCCCGCAGCAGGCTTTTCAGATCGTCCTTCGGCAGCGCCGGCCGGCCCGAGCGCTCGGCGCGCCAGCGGTGCATCCACCAGTCGACGAAGGCGTTGTCGGCCGGCCGGTACATCGCGTGGAACGGCCGCTGCGCCAGACAGATGCCGCGCGCCGCCATCTCCAGCTGGGTGAAATGCCCGGTCAGCAGCAGCACGCCGGCACCGTCGGCATGGGCGGCATCGAGATGCTCGATGCCGCGTACCTCGATGCGGTCGCGGAGCTTGGCGTCCGGTGCCAGCCAGGCCAGCAGCGCTTCGAACAGGCCCATGCCGAGCGCCCGGAAATGGCCTTCGACCATCCGCACGATGGTCGGCTCGTCGAGTTCCGGAAAGCACAGCCTCAGGTTGATGCGGACGATCCGGCGGCGGCTCGGCAGCAGCCGCCAGACGGTCCAGCCGATGCCCGAGCCGATCGCCAGCAGCCAGCCGACGGGCAGCCGGCACAGCAAACGTCCGATGCCGAGCAGCGCCCAGGCCAGCCACCAGCGCGGATGCAGCAGGGCGCGCGGCAGCGGCGCGGTTTCGGGGGCGGTGCTCATCGGCGCAGTTTATCGTTGCGTGCCTGTCGATAGCCCCCCATCCTTGCGCCGTGCGCCTCGCCTACACCCTCCTGCTCTACCTCGCAGCGCCGTTCGCGCTGCTGCGCCTGCTGTGGAAAAGCCGGCAGCTGGCCGGCTATCGCGGCCGCATCGGCGAGCGCTTCGGCTTCGTGCCGCCGGCGCCGGGCGAGGGCGTCGCGGTCTGGGTCCATGCGGTGTCGGTCGGCGAGGCGCTGGCCGCCCAGCCGCTGATCGAGGCGCTGATCGCCCGCCACGGCGAGCGCCGCGTCTGGGTCACCAGCACCACGCCGACCGGTTCCGCGCGGGTCGTCGCGGCGTTCGGTGATCGCGTGCTGCACAGCTATGCCCCCTACGACCTGCCGGACGTGGTCGGCCGCTTCCTCGGCCGGGTGCGTCCGGGCCGCTTCGTGGTGATGGAAACCGAGCTGTGGCCGAACCTGTTCCGGGCCTGCGCGGTGCGCGGCATTCCGCTGACCATCGCCAATGCCCGGCTGTCGCCGCGCAGCTTTCGCGGTTACGGCCGGGTCCGCGGCTTCATGCGCGACACCCTGTCCGACGTGACCATGGTCGCCGCCCAGTCGAAGTCCGACGCCGCCCGCTTCCGCACGCTCGGCGGCCGGCGCGAGCGGGTCCGGGTGATCGGCAACCTGAAGTTCGATCTGGCATTGCCGGGTCCGAGCATCGACGACGGCCGCCGCCTGCGGGCGCGCTTCGGCCCGCGCCCGGCGTGGATCGCGGCCTCGACCCATGACGGCGAGGAAGCCGCCGCGCTCGCCGCCCACGCGGCCGTGCTCGAACTGCAGCCGGATGCGCTGCTGCTGCTGGTGCCGCGCCATCCGCAGCGTTTCGGCGCGGTCTGGTCGCTGATCGAGGAGGCCGGTCTGGCCGGCGAACGCCGCTCGCGGCTGGCCGCGCTCGACAAGTCCGGCCACGCGCCGGATCTGGCCGAGGTGCAGGTATTCCTCGGCGACAGCATGGGCGAGATGTTCCTGTACCTGGCGATGGCCGACGTCGCCTTCGTCGGCGGCAGCCTGGCGCCGGTCGGCGGCCACAACGTGCTGGAACCGGCCGCGCTCGGCCTGCCGGTGCTGTTCGGCCCGCAGATGCACAACTTCGTCGCTGCCCGCGAGCTGCTGCTGGAACGCGACGCGGCCATCGAAGTCGCCGATGCGGCGCAGCTGGCCGAGGAACTGGCGGTGCTGCTCGCCCATCCCGAGCGCTGCCGGGCGATGGGCGAAGCCGGGTCGGCGGCGGTCGCCGGCAATCGCGGCGCGCTGAAGCGGCTGCTGACCCTGATCGAAGCCCAGATTCCCGCGCACGCATGAAGCCCGATGATCTGGTGATCGTGCGGCCCGAAGGCCTGTACTGCCCGCATGGCGATTTCCACATCGACCCCTGGCGCGGCGTGCCGCGCGCGGTGATCACCCATGCCCATGCCGACCACGCCCGCGGCGGCAGCCAGCATTACTGGGCCGCCGCCCGAGGCCAGGCGCTGCTGCGCGAACGGCTCGGCAAGCAGGCATCGATCACGCCGCTGGCCTATGGCGAAACGGCGCGCTTCGGCGAAGTCACCGTGTCGCTGCACCCGGCCGGCCACATCCTCGGCTCGGCCCAGGTGCGGATCGTCCATGACGACGGCCGAATCTGGGGCGTGTCCGGCGACTTCAAGCGCGACCGCGACCCGAGCTGCGACGCCTTCGAGCCGTTCGCCTGCGATACCTGGATCACCGAAGCGACGTTCGCGCTGCCGATCTACCGCTGGACCGACACCCGCGAGATCGCCGCCGAAATCTTCGCCTGGTGGCAGGCCTGCAAGGCCGATGGCCAGAGTGCGGTGCTGTTCTGCTACTCGCTCGGCAAGGCGCAGCGGGTGCTCGCCGAGCTGACCGGATTCACCGATGAAACCGTCTACGTCCACGGCGCGATGCCGGGCCTGATCAAGGCCTACCGCGCCGCCGGCATCCGCATGCTGCCGACCGAGGCGGTCGGCAACATTCCAAAGGGCACCTCGTTCGCCGGCAAGCTGGTGCTGGCGCCGCCCGGCGCCAGCGGCACGCCGTGGATGAAGCGCCTGCACCCGTACTCGACCGGCTTCGCCAGCGGCTGGATGCGCGTGCGCGGCGGCAAGCGCCGGCTGGCCTACGATCGCGGGTTCGTGCTCAGCGACCACGCCGACTGGGACTCGCTGCTGGCGACCATCGACGACACCGGTGCCCGCCGCGTCCTGGTCACCCACGGTCACGGCGACGCGCTGATCGCCCACCTGACGGCGCGCGGCATCGAGGCGTCGATGCTGGCGACCAAGTTCGAGGGCGAAGGCGGTGCGGCGGCGGACGACGCGGCCGAACGGGTCGACAGCGCCGCCGCCGAATGATGCCGACGGTGGCTGAGCCGAAGCCCGCAGCGGCCAGGCCGATCGCGATGCCGGCAGCGATGACGGCCTGCCGCGCTCCGCAGGCGCGACGATGAAGCGCTTCGCCGCGCTCTATGCCCGGCTCGACGACAGCCGCGCGACCTCGGCGAAGGTCGAGGCGATGCGCGCCTACTTCGCGGAGGCACCGGCCGCCGATGCCGCCTGGGGCCTGTACTTCCTGTCCGGCCAGCGGCTCAAGCGGCTGATCGCGCCGACCCTGCTGCGCAGCTGGATCAGCGACGCCACCGGGCTGGCACCGGCGATCGTCGAGGAGTGCTACGCCCATGTCGGCGATCTGGCCGAAACCCTGGCCCTGCTGCTCGATCGCGCCGCGCGCCCGCAGCCGCCGATCGAGCGCGGGCTGGCCGAATGGGTCGCCTGGCTGCTGGCGCTGCGCGAGCAGGAGGTCGAGGCGCAGCGCACGGCGCTGCTCGACGTCTGGGCGCGGCTGCCGCTCGACGAATGCTTTTTGTTCAACAAGCTGCTGACCGGTGCGCTGCGGGTCGGCGTATCCAGCGGGCTGGCGGCGCGGGCGCTGGCGCTGCATGCGGGGCTCGATGAAACCCTGATCGCGCAGCGACTGATGGGCGAGTGGCTGCGCGTTGCGAGCACGGCTCGCAGCCGCCACGAACGCCCGGCCATGAATGGCCGGGCCGGCGGTGGTGAAGACGGGCTTCCCGCAGCCGTGAAGGGCGACTCGCTGGCCAACCATCCCGACAGCGCGGCCCAAGCCTTCGCCGCGCTGCTGGCGCCCGGCAGCGCCGAAGCGCATCCCTCGCAGCCCTACCCGTTCTGCCTGGCCAGCCCGATCGAGGATGCGCCGGATGCGATCTGGGACGCCGGCCTGCCGTCCGGGCTAGGGCCGGTCGCCGACTACCTCGCCGAATGGAAGTGGGATGGCATTCGCGGCCAGCTGATCCGCCGCGCCGGGCAGACCTTCCTGTGGTCGCGTGGCGAAGAGCTGCTCAATGGCCGCTTCCCGGAAATCGAGGCCGCGGCGGCCGGTCTGCCGGATGGCACCGTGCTCGACGGCGAAATCCTGGCGCATGACGGCGCGGCGGTGCTGCCGTTCGCGAAGCTGCAGACCCGGATCGGCCGCAAGACCGTCGGCAGGAAGCTGCTGGCCGAGGCGCCGGTGGCCTTCGTCGCCTACGACCTGATCGAGTGGCTGCACGAGGACTGGCGCGGCCGGTCGCTGGCCGAGCGACGCGCACAGCTTGAAACCATCGTCGCGAGCAGCGCCGCGCCGCGGCTGAAGCTGTCCGAACCGGTGAGCGCCGACAGCTGGGAGGCGCTGGCGGCATCGAGGGCGGAAGCCCGCGAACGCGGCGTCGAGGGCCTGATGCTGAAAGCGCGCGATTCCCGCTACCAGACCGGCCGCAAGCGTGGCGCCTGGTGGAAATGGAAGCTGGCGGCGATGAGCATCGACTGCGTGCTGCTCTATGCGCAGGCCGGTCACGGCCGCCGCGCCAACCTGTACACCGACTACACGCTGGCGGTCTGGGAAGGCCCGAACCCCGGCGAAGGCCTGCTGCTGCCGGTTGCCAAGGCCTATTCCGGGCTCACCGATGCCGAGCTGACCAGGATGGACAGCTGGATCAAGAAGCACACGCGCGAGAAGTTCGGCCCGGTGCGCAGCGTCGAGGCCAGCGCCGACGCCGGGCAGGTGTTCGAGATCGCCTTCGAAGGCATCCAGGCCAGCAGCCGCCACAAGGCCGGCGTGGCGCTGCGCTTTCCGCGCATCGCCCGCTGGCGCACCGACAAGCCGGCCCGCGAAGCCAATACGCTCGCCGACCTGAAGCGCCTGCTGCCGCGCTGATCCGGCGTGCGGTGCCGGCTTCAGAACGCGTAGCTGACGCTCAAGGCCAGGTTGTCGCGGTCGTTGAGCACGTTGTAGATCCCGCCGCCGGTATAGAACTGGTACTGCAGGTTGAGCTTCAGGTTCTGGTTCAGCTCGACATCGAGCAGCGCGTACAGCGTCTTGCGGCCGGACACGAAGTTCGGGGTGTTGGCCGAGGAAATGCCGCCCAGATCGTGGAACAGCAGCAGCGCCGGCAGCAGCTGCACGCCTTCGATCAGGTTGTTGTAGGTCAGCCGGGCCAGGGTGCGGTAGCCGTAGGCCCAGGTCGTCGCGAAACCCTTCACCTGCTGGGTCGGGTTGATGCGCAGCGAGTTCGCCACGCCGTCCGGATCGCCGCTGCCGTCGGCGGCCGGGCCGTAGTGGGTGCGGTCTCCGGCACCCTCGAGCTGCAGTTTCGACAGCGGCGGCCGGTCGAGGATGGTGGTGGCGCTGAACTCGACGACCCAGGTCAGCGCGTTCGCCCCGAACGGGTTCTCGGTGATGCTGTACTGGCGGATGCCGGTCAGCGAGAACTGGCCGACCTGGAAGCGCTCCCAGCCGCGCACCCGGTCGCCGCCGCCGATGGTGGTGCCGCGATAGCCGCTGAGGAAATCCGGAATCGCGGTGCGGGCACCGGGAATGGTCAGCGGTGCCGCGTTGCCGAGGACCTGGGCCGGCAGCGGGATGTCGGCTTCCGGAAACGCCGGCTGCAGGCCGGCGAACAGCAGGTCGCTGACCGCCACCTGCAGCGGCAGGTTGGGCCGGTACGAGGCCTCGCCGGCCAGCGACCACGGCCCGGCCGTGGTGTTGAAGCTCAGGCCCAGCAGCTGCACGCCTTCCGGGTAGTCGAGGAACGGCCGCAAGGTATCGACCGGCAGCGGCTCGCGGCCCGCCGGCAGGCTGACCGCGCCGTTGAAGCCATTGCAGGCGACCAGCGCCGCCGCGAACGAGCCGGCCGCGCCGTCGCGCGTGCACGAGGCCTCGGCGGCGAACACGCTGAGATACGGCACCCGGCTGTGGTAGCGCATCAGCACCAGGCCCAGTTCGGTGCCGCTGTTGAGATCCTCGGCGTAGTACTTGAACTGGACGCCGAACTGGCCGTGATCGCCGGGGTAGCCGAAATCCTCGTCGAGCAGGCGCGCGGTGCGGGTGCTGCTGGAGATCAGCCGGGTCGCGCCGGGCGGGCGGTAGAGGCCGTCCGGATCGTTGGCGAACTGGCCGAGGCCGGTCATGATGAAACGACCGCCGCCGATCACGTTGCTGCCGGAAAAGAAACTGCCGACGGTATCCGGCATCAGCCGCTGCCAGCGCAGCTGGTAGAAGGCTTCGGCGGTCAGGCCGTCGCTGACTTCGCCGCTGACGCTGAGCGCCGGAATCGGGCGCAGGAACTCGTTGATCTGCGCGCCGGGCATCCGCACCACGTTGGCATCCAGCGGATTGGCGGCGCTCAGCGTGTTGAACTGGGTCAGCGAGGCTTCACCCCAGACCAGCAGCTGGTTGCCGAGGGTCACGGTGGCGTCTTCGCTGCTCAGGCTGACGCTCGCCTCGCGCCACTTGTAGCCGCGGGCGAAGCGCCGGGTCAGGCTGTCACGGCGCGGCACCCGGGCCGGCTGGAAGAGCGTATTGGTCCGGCTTTCGTCGAAATCGACGTTGACCGGATCGTAGTAGAAGATGCCGCGCAGCTTGGCGCTCAGCGGCCCGTAGCTCAGGTTCACCGTCGGCGTGAACTTGGTGGTCGCGGCGACCGGATCGAACTTGTCGTAGTTGAGATTGCCGTTGTCGGAGTTGACGCCGGCATAGGCGCCGACCGCGTTGATCAGCCGCTGGTTCGGCTCCGGGCTGCCGGACAGCGACATGCAGTCGTCCGGCGCGCACAGCAGCTGCTGGCCGGGCACGTCGGTCTTGCCGAGCAGGCGCTGGTCGCGGTCGCTGGTGCGGATCGCGACGCCGGTGCTGAGCACGCCGCCGACCTCGGCATGGAAGTCGCCGCGATCGAATTCCAGCGCGGCGACCGGCGCGGCGAGCAGCAGCGCAGCGGCCAGCAGCGCCGGGAACCACGTGTTCGGTATCGTGCCCATCGCTCCCCCGGCGCGTCGTGATGCGCGCGCTGCTGAACCGCAAGCGCCTGTTGTAGGCCAGCGCGGCCCCCCACGCTCGACCTTGCGGGACATACTCTGGGCACAGCGGGACAAGAGCCGCAAAGGCCAGACGGATGCGGATGCGATGAGCGAGGACGCGACAACCATCAATACCTGGGCGATTGCGCTGGTGCGCACGCTCGATGCCCGTGGCTGCGCCGGCCGCGCGCTGCTGGTCGAGGCCGGGCTCGACCCGGCGCTGCTCGGCGATCCCAACGGCCGGGTGCCGGTGTCCGGCATGGTCCGCCTGTGGCGGCTGGCGGTCGCCGCCACCGGCGATCCCTGCCTGGGCCTGAAGGTGGCCGCCTACGTGCAGCCGGCCACCTTCCATAGCCTGGGCCTGGCGCTGCTGGCCAGCCAGACGCTCGAAGACGCGCTGCTGCGCTCGGCGCGCTACTCGCGCATCGTCAGCAATGCGGTCACGGTGCGCATCGAACGCGGCGCGACCGAAGCCCGGCAGGTCGTCGAATGGCGGATGGCGACCCCGGTGGTCGAGGAAGCCATCGATCTGGTGATGGCCTCGACGGTCAAGATGGGCCTGCTGCTGCTGGCCATCGACCCGGCGGCGCAGCGGCCGATGCACCTGCGCCTGCGCCGCGCGGCGACACCGGCGATGCGCGCCGAGTTCGCCGCCCACTTCGCCTGCCCGATCGACTTCGAGGCCGGCGAGAACTCGCTGGCGCTGCCGCTGGAGTGGCTGGACCGGCCGCTGCCGATGGCCAATCCGCAGCTCGCGCGGCAGAACGACCTGGTGGTCATGGAATACCTCGCCCGCCACGACGGTTCGCGGCTGGCCGAAAAGGTCCGTGCGCTGCTGGTCAGCCGGCTGCCGGCCGGCGAGCCGTCGCGGGCCGAGGTCGCGCAGGCGCTGCTGCTGTCGGAGAAGACCCTGCAGCGCCGCCTGCGCGACGAGGACACCAGCTACCAGCAGCTGCTCGACGAGCTGCGCCGCGACCTGGCGCAGAAATACCTCCGGGAACCGACCGCGTCGGTCTGCGAGGTGACCTTCCGGCTCGGCTTTTCGGACCAGAGCAGCTTCACGCGCGCGTTCCGCCGCTGGACCGGCCAGACCCCCGGCGAGTACCGCAGCCAGCCGGACCGGCCCTGATCCGGGTCTGGGCCGCAGCGCTGTCCCGAGCGGCCCAAGCGCTGGCCGGGAAGGGCAAGACGGCGCCGGTCGGCGGGTCTAGTGTCGAGGCCTGCATGAACCGGCGGAGGGCAGCGGCGATGACCGGAATCAAGGAGCGGCTCCAGCGCCGCTGGCTGCCGCGGCTGGTGGTTGCACTGGCGCGCCGGCAACGGGCCCGTCCATTGCCGGCCGCGGCTGCGATCGAGCTGTACTTCGCCTGCGACGACCCCTGTGCGGCGATCGCCCTGCCGGCGCTGGCGGCGCTCGCCGCCGAGCGCGGCGTGCCGCTGCAGCTCTATCCGCTGATCGCGCGTGGCATCGGCGGCGACCCGGCCGCCGACGCCCGTGCGCGGCACGCCGTTCGCGATGCCGATCGGCTGGCTCGTCGTGGGGGCCGCCAGCTGTCGCGCCGCTCGCCGCTGGCGGCGGCCGACACCGCATTCCTCGCCGGCTGGATCGAAAGCCTGCGCGGCACGCCGGCCATGGTCCCGTTCGCGATCGCCGTGATCGAGCAGCTGTGGCTTGTCGATGGCGATACGCCGCCCGCCGCCAGCCACTATGCGCCGCTGTTCCACCGCATGGCCGGCCACCCCGCGCCGTCGCCGGAGGCGACCCAGCCGTCGCTGGCTGCCAACCATCGCCGGCTGCGCCGGCTGGGCCACTGGGAATCTCCGGCCGCGCGGATCGGCGGCGAATGGTTCTTCGCCCACGAACGCCTTGCCCAGATCGGCGAATGCCTCGATCGCCGGAAGGCCCGCGCATGACCGCGACCGTCGAATACTTCTTCTCGTTCCGCAGCCCTTACTCGTACCTGTCGGCGGCGCGCGCCTTCGCGCTGCCGGCGCGCTACGACATCGAACTCATCTGGCGCGGCGTGCGGCCGATGGCGATGCGCGGCCAGCCGCTGCCGCGCGACAAGCAGCTGTACATCCTGCGTGACGCGGCGCGCGAGGCCGATCGCCTCGGCCTGCCGTTCGGGCGCATTCATGACCCGCTCGGCGATGGCGTCTGGCGCTGCCTGTGCATCGCCGAATGGGCGAACCAGCGCGGCCGGCTGGCGGGCTTCGTGACCCGCGCCGCGCAGGCGATCTGGGGCGAGGCGGTCGAAGTCGCCGCCGATGCGCCGCTGCGCGCGGTCTGTGAGGCGAGCGGGCTCGACTGGGCCGATTGCCAGCGCGCGATCGCCTCCGCCGATTACCGCGCCCAGGTCGAAGCCAATACCGCGCGGCTCGCCGCGCTCGGCCAGTGGGGCGTGCCGACCTTCATCCACGACGGCGAGGCCTACTGGGGCCAGGACCGCATCGAGGATCTCGAAGCCGCACTGGACCGCGCCGGCCTGCGCCGCCCGGTCCCGCGCGTCGACGGGATCGCCGCCTGATGCGCCGCAGCCGGGCCATCGCCGCGGTCGCGTTCGCGCTGGTCGTGGCGGCTGTCGTCGCGTTCCGCGCGCCGCTGCTGCAGCGCGTCGTCGATGCCCGCATCGACGCCAACCTGCGCCGCGCCGACACCGGCCTGCTCGACGACGGCCAGCTGCACGTCGTGCTCTGCGGCACCGCCGCGGCGCTGCCCGACCCCGACCGCGCCGGTCCCTGCACGGCGATCCTCGCCGACGGCCAGTTCCTGCTGATCGACGCCGGGCCGGGCTCCTGGCGGGTGCTCGATCGCCTGAACCTGCCGGTTGCGCGGCTGTCGGCACTGCTGCTGACGCACCTGCATTCCGATCACATCGGCGAGGTCGGCGAAGCGATCGAGCAGAGCTGGATCGCCGGCCGCCGGCAGCCGCTGCCGGTTTACGGTCCGCCCGGCACCGACGACGTGGTGGCCGGCTTCGCGCAGGCCTACCGGCGCGACGTCGGCTACCGCGTCGCCCATCACGGCGCCGAGGCGATGCCGGGCGAGGCCGCAGCGGCGATCGCCCAGGTGATCGCGCCGCCGGAAGGCAGCGCGGCGGTGCCGGTGTTCGTCACCAACGGGCTGACGGTGGAGGCGTTCCGCGTCGAGCACGCGCCGGTCGATGTCGCCTACGGCTACCGCATCCGCTGGCGCGGCCGCACGGTGGTGATCAGCGGCGACACCCGGAAATCGCGGTCGGTGATCGACAACGCGCGCGGTGCCGACCTGCTGCTGCACGAAGCGCTGGCGAGCGCGATGACCGGCCGCGCCGTCGAACGCGCCACCGCGCTCGGCATCACCCGCACCGCCAAGCTCGCCGGCGATGTCGCCGACTACCACACGACCCCGGTCGAAGCCGCCGAGGTCGCGCAGGCGGCCGGCGTGCAGCGGCTGGTCTACACCCACGTCTTTCCGCCGCTGCCGAACGCGCTCGCGCGCCGGCTGTTCCTGGCCGGCACCGCCGAGGCCTACGACGGCCCGCAGCGGCTCGGCGAGGACGGCCTGCGGATCGATTTCGCGCCGCGCCCCTGATCGGGAGAACCACCGCCATGACCGACGATCCGAAGCTGTCGCGCCGCGCCTTCAACCGCGCGCTGGCGCTCGGCGGTGCCGCGCTGGCCGCGGGTGCCGGGGCCGGCTTCGCCGCCGGCGAGCCGGTGCCGGACGCGCCAGCCATTGCCCGGCGGCGGCGGCCGAACATCCTGCTGATCGTCAGCGATCAGGAGCGCGGCTGGCCGGACCTGCCGGCCGGGCTGGGCCTGTCGGCGCACGAATGGCTGCGCAGCCGCGGCACCGGGTTCGACAACTACAACGTGCACACCACGCCGTGCTCGCCGTCGCGCTCGACCTTGTACACCGGCCTGCACACGCAGCTGACCGGCATCACCTCGAACGTCGGCGCGCCGCCGTTCCCGACCCTGGCCAAGGTGCCGACGCTCGGCCACCTGCTGCGCGAACAGGGCTACTACACGGCCTACAAGGGCAAGTGGCACCTGTCCGACGTGCCGACCGGCGTCAATGTCCGCTACGGCCCGTTCCACGGCGCGCGGGCAGCGCTGGAGCCGTTCGGCTTCGCCGACTACAGCGACAACGGCATCGCCGATGGCGCGACCTGGAGCGGCTACAAGTTCGATGGCGAGGTCGCCTCCAACGCCTGCCAGTGGCTCAGCGACCACGGCCGCAGCCTCGACCGGCCATGGCTGCTGGCGGTCAACTTCGTCAACCCGCACGACATCGTCTTCTACGACGACGAGGATCGCGCCCAGAGCCGCAGCCGGCTCGATCGCGACTATCTGTCGCCACTGTCGCCGCCGCCGGCATCGGATCTGTATCGCCAGTACTGGGACCTGCCGCTGCCGAAGAGCTGGGCGGCCGACGACCTGTCGACCAAGCCCTGGGCGCAGCGCTCGTACGTCGAGTTCTGCGCCGGCCTCTACGGCCGCATCGATCCCAGGGACGAAAGCCGCTGGCGCCGTTACCAGAGCTACTACTACAACTGCATCCGCGACGTCGATGCCCACACCTTGACCGTGCTCGAGCACCTGCAGCGGCTCGGGCTCGATGACAACACGGTGATCGTCTACACCTCCGACCACGGCGACATGCTCGGCGCCCACGGCCTGCGCCAGAAAGGCCCGACGATGTACAAGGAAAACGTCCGCGTGCCGCTGATCGTCTGCCACCCGGAGCATCGCAGCGGCGCCACGACACAGGCGCTGGCCGGGCCGATCGACGTGCTGCCGACCCTGCTCGGCATCGCCGGCGTCAGCGATGCGCAGCGCGCCGAACGCTACCCGGCGCTGAAAGGCGTGAACCTGATGCCGGCGGTCGCCGACGCCACGGCGCGCACCGAACGTGACCGCCGTGGCGTGCTCTACGACTACAACACCACCCTGTACATCGACCCCGAGGCGGCGCTGCGGGTGATCGCCAGCCACGAGGACGCCGGCTGGTGGCCGCTGTTCAAGGCCAATCTGGCGCTCGGCCACTTCGGGCCCCGGCTCGATCATCCCGGCCTGTTCCGCGGCGTGCACGATGGCCGCTACAAGTTCGCGCGCTACTTCCGGCCGGACCAGCACCACATCCCGAAGGACTGGGCGACCCTGCTCGCCCACAACGAGCTGGAGCTGTACGACACCGCTGCCGATCCCGACGAGCTGGTCAATCTCGCCGCGAATCCCGAAGCCCATCGCGACACCATCCTTCGGCTCAACGCCATGACCAATGCGCTGATCGCCGAGGAGATCGGCTTCGACGACGGCCGCGAGCATGTCGGCCCGACCTTCCTGTTCGACCTGTGAGCCGCCTCCTCGCGCCACTGCTGGCGTTCGCGCTCGGCGCGCTGGCAATGGCCGCGTGGACGCGCCATGCCGCCGCGCGCGATGCCCGCAGCATCGCGATCACGCCGGCGCTGCATGCCGCGCTCGATGCCGCCCTTGAGACCGGCCGCTGGCTCGACGAGGAAGTGCTGGTCCGCGAAGCGCTGGCGCGCGGCTACGCGCTCGATGACCAGATCGTCCGCCGCCAGCTGCAGCGGCGCCTGCGCAGTGCGCTGCTCGCCGAAGCGCCGCCGACGCCGGTCGACGACGCGGCACTGGCCGGCTGGCTCGCTGCCCACGCCGACCGCTACCAGGCGCAGCCGCGCTGGAGTTTCGAGCAGGTGTACCTGAGCCGCGCGACGCATGGCGCGGCGCTCGACGCGGCGGCTGCGGCGGTCGGCGCGAGGCTCGCCGCCAGCCCGGACCAGACGGCTGCGCTCGGCGATCCATTCCCGCAGGGCCGGCGCTACGAGCAGGTCAGCAGCGCGCAGGTCGAGGCCGCGTTCGGCGGCCCGCTGCTGCAGCGCCTCGCGGCCTGCGCGCCGAACCGCTGGTGCGGCCCGGTGACGACCTCGCTCGGCGCCCACTGGCTGCGCCTGCACGCGGCCGAGCCGGCCCGCACCCTGACGCTTGACGAGGCGCGCAGCCATCTGCGCGCCGATCTCGAACACGAGCAGCAACAGCAGCAGCTGCGCGCCGGGCTGGATCGCCTGCGCGCCGGCTGGCGGCTGGTCGATGACCCGGCCGGGCTCGGCATCCAGCCGCTGCCGCCGGCGCAGGAACACGAACACGGGGAGACACCATGAACATAGGCAAGAGACGGGCTGCGGCTGCCGCCGCGCTGCTGCTGGCCGGCGCGCTCGGCATCGCGAGCGGCAGCGCTGCCGCCGGCGAATGCGGCAGCAGCGATGCCGCCCGCAAGCAGCCGTACTTCGGCGATCTGCACGTGCACACGCTGTATTCGATCGACGCCTACTTCTTCAACGGCCTGAACGGCCCGCGCGAGGCCTACCGCTTCGCGCGCGGCGAGCCCGGCGTGCTGCCGGCCGGCGAGACCGATCCGTACACCGCAGGCCGCCGGATCCGGCTCGACCGGCCGCTGGACTTCGCCGGCGTCAGCGATCACTCGGACTTCCTCGGCGACTGGCGGCTGCTGTGCCAAGTCAACGGCATCTTGCCGATCGGCGTCAATCCGGTCTGCAACATCGTCGGCAGCTACCTGCGCAACAACGTCACGTCCATCGTCAACGGCAGCGCGCCGCCGCTGTTCTACGTGCTGACCACGGCGTCGGCGCCGGCGCCGCTGACCCGCCTGCCCTGGGCCGACGAGCTGGCGATCGCCGACGACGAGAACCGCCCCTGCCAGTTCTCGACCTTCCCCGGCTTCGAGTGGACCTCGCAGTACCACGACCAGATGATCCACCGGAACGCCTATTTCAACGGCCGCAACCGGCCGAAGGACGTGCCGCAGGTGGCCAAGCTGCGCGACATCACCGCGCAGACCGCGACCAATCGCGACGACGACTGGCGCCTGCACGACTGGCTGGCGAAGCACTGCGACGAGTCGGCCGGCTGCCAGACGATGAGCATCCCGCACAACGCCAACCAGAGCGCCGGCGGCATGTACCTGCCGCGCGATCCGGCCACCGGCCTGCCGCCGGGGCGCGCCGGCAAGCCGCTGACCCTGGCCGACGCCAGGCTGCGCGCGAAGTACGACCGGGTCATCGAGATCCACCAGCACAAGGGCAACAGCGAGTGCGGCGTCGGCTTGGGGATTTACGAGGCCGGCGTGCTCGACCGCAACTGCGCCTTCGAGCCGGCCAAGAATGTCTGCCGCGGACTGGTCGGCGATCCGGCCGACTGCGCGGCGATCTGCACCGGCGATCCGGAAGCCGACCCCGACTTCTGCCGCCTGCAGACCGCGCCGATCTACGCCACCGGCGTCTGCCAGTTCCAGGGCCGCGATGGCGGTTCCGGGCCGGACGCCAAGTGCGTGGCGCCGCTGGACATGGCGCGCAACATCCTTGCCGACGGCCTCGCCATCGACGCGGTGCTGGGCGTCGATCCGCAGCGGATGGCGTTCATCGGCGCCTCGGACACCCACAACGGCGATCCCGGCAACGTCGCGGAGACGAACTATCCCGGCCACGGCGGCGTGCTCGATTCCGGGCCGCGCACCCAGCTCGGCTACTGGAGCTGCGAAGGCAGGATCCCGCTGCGCCAGGACCCGGCCGATGTCGCCCGCTGCAACGGCCGTTCGTTCCAGGACCGCGCCCGCGGCTACAACCCCGGCGGGCTGGCCGGCGTCTGGGCGCCGGAGAACACCCGCGACGCGATCTGGGACGCGATGCAGCGCGGCGAAACCTTCGCCACCTCCGGCCCGCGCATCCGCATCCGCAGCCTCGCGCTGTGGCAGAAGCCGCCGGCCGATCTCTGTGCGCGGCTGAACGCCGGCGACAACCCGGTCGATCGCGGCGAGCTGGCCGGTGCGGTGATGGGTGGCGACCTGCCGCCGCGGGCCGGCAGCGCGGCGCCGTGGATCGTCGTCTGGGCGCAGCAGGACCCGGGCGGCGCGCAGCCCGGCCTGCCGCTGCAGGCGCTGGATCTGGTCAAGGGCTGGACCGATGCCGGCGGCCAGCCGCGCATCAGGGTGTTCGATCGCGTGGCGCGCTCGCCGGCGGTGGTCGAGCCGCCGTCGCGCACCGATTGCGCACCGCGCACCGCCGGCCATCCGGAGCGGCTCTGCGCGGTCTGGCAGGACCGCGACTTCGCGCCGACGCAGCGCGCCTACTGGTACGCGCGCGCCTTCGAAGTGCCGAGCTGCCGCTGGAGCACGCAGCAGTGCGTGACGGCCGGCGTCGACTGCAGCCGGCTCGATCCCGGCAACGGCCTGTTCCCGGCGAACAGCCCGATGGCCGGCTACGAGGGCTGCTGCGCGATCAGCGGCGGGCCTGGCAGCTTCCGTGGCCGCAACACCTTCCACACGATCACCGAACGCGCCTGGGCCTCGCCGATCTGGTACCGCCCCGGCGCCGGAGCCAGGCGTTGAAACCGAACCCGATCCGCGATTTCCGCCGCCGCCGGGTGCTGGTCACCGGGGCCAGCAGCGGCATCGGCGAGGCGCTGGCGCTGGCCTTCGCCGCCGGGGGCGCGCGGCTGTGGCTGGTGGCCCGCGATGCCGCCCGGCTCGAAGCCGTGCGCGCGCGCTGCGCCGCACTCGGCGCCGAGGCCCGCGTGCACAGCGCCGATCTCACCGATGAAGCCGCCGTGCAGCGGCTGGCCGACGCCGTGCACGCCGATGGCGGCGCGCTCGACGTGCTGGTCAACAACGCCGGCGTGGTCATGGGCGGCCTGTGCTGGGAAGTGGAAGCCGCCGACTGGCGGCGCCTGCACGAGATCAACGTGATGGGCGTCGTGCACGGCATCCGCGCGTTCGTGCCGGCCATGATCGCGGCCGGGCGCGGTGGCGCGATCGTCAACATGGCCTCGGTGTCCGGGCTTGTCGGCGCGCGCGCGCATCGACCGCGATTTCGCCAGGACCCGCCTGACGCCAGAGGTGGTCGCTGCCCGCACCCTGAAGGCGATCCGCGGCAACGAGGCGGTGGTGACCGTCGGCCGCGATGCCGCCGCCGCGCGCCTGCTGCAGCGCTATGCCCCGGCGCTGCTCGAACGTCTGCTGCGGGGGCGCTGATGGCCGCCGCGGCGCACACGCTCTACGCACTGCCGCACTCGCTGTACAGCGGCAAGGTACGCAGCTACCTGCGCTACAAGGGCGTCGTCTTCGACGAGCGCGTCGCGACCTTGCGCGAGTTCCGGCGCTTCATCATTCCGCGCACCGGCATCAAGTACATTCCGGTCGTGCTGACGCCGGACGACGTCGTCGTGCAGGACAGCACCGAAACGATGGACCTGCTCGAAACCCGCTTCCCGGCCCGCACCGTGCTGCCGGACACGCCGGTGCAGCGGCTGGTCGCGCGGCTGCTGGAGCTGTACGGCGATGAATGGCTGCTGCTGCCGGCGATGCACTACCGCTGGAGCTTCTGGCACCAGCGCGCGCACATCGACGACGTGCTCGAACACTTCGGGATGCTGCTGTCGCCGCGAGCGCCGCGCTGGCTGCGCCGCCGTGCCGGCCGGCAGTTCTGCAAGCCGTTCGACGGCGCGCTGCCGATGCTCGGCATCACGGCGCGGACCATTCCGGCGCTCGAAGCGAGCTACGGAGCGATGCTCGATGAACTGGACCGGCACTTCTTGCGGCACCGCTATCTGCTGGGCGACCGGGCCAGCATCGGCGACTTCGGCTTCATCGGCCCGCTGTACGCCCACCTTGGCCGCGATCCGTACCCGAAGGCACTGATGCAGCGCCGCGCGCCGAATGTCTGGGCCTGGGTGCAGCGGATGAACGAGGTTGCGCCGGCGATCGGCGACTGGCTGCCGGACGACGCGATCCCCGACACCCTGCTGCCGGTGCTGCGCCGGCTGTTCGCCGAGCAGGGGCCGGTGCTGATCGACACGGTCGCCGAGGTCGAGCGCTGGCTGGACGCGCATCCGGATGCCCAGCGGCTGCCGCGTGTGGTCGGCCGCCACCGCTACCGGCTCGGCGATGTCGAGGAGGAGCGCTCGGTGTTCCCGTATCCGCAATGGATGCTGCAGCGGGTGCTCGACGACTACCGCGCGCTCGGTGGCGCAGCACGCGTGCGCGCCGACACTGTGTTCGCGCCGCTCGGTGGCTCGGCGCTGATGCAGCTCGACATCCGTCGCCGCGTCACCCGCCGGCAGCACCGGCTGGTGCCGGAAGCGGCCGCGTCGTGAACGGCGAGCCGTACACGCTGTACCTGTTCTGGATCAGCTACTTCAGCGGCAAGCTGCAGGCGGTGCTGCGCTACAAGGAAATCCCGCATCGCTGCATCGAGCCGGAGTGGGGCGGCGCGCTGCTGCACGAGGTGTTCGAGAACACCGGGCTGATGAAGGTGCCGGTGCTGCGCACGCCGGCCGGCGACTGGCTGGCGGATTCCACACCGATCATCGACTGGCTGGACCGCGAACATCCGGACAGCGCGTTGATCCCGGCCGATCCGCTGCAGGGTTTCTTCAGCCGGCTGGTCGAGGACTACGCGGACGAATGGCTGTGGCGGCCGGCGCTGCACTACCGCTGGAGCCATGCCGCCGATGCGCATGCGCTGTCGCGGCGCTTCGCGGAGAGCTTCCTGTCCGGGCAGCCGACGCCGCGCTGGCTGACCGCAGCACTGATCCGCGATCGCCAGCACCGCATCTACGTGCGCGGCGATGGCGTCAGCGCCGCGACCCGCGACCATGTCGAATCGATCTACCTGCTGACGCTGGACCGGCTGCAGGCGATCTTCGAGCGCCAGCCGTTCCTGCTCGGCGGCCGGCCCAGCCTGGCCGACTACGGCTTCTTCGCGTCGATGTTCCGGCATTTCAGCCTGGACCCGACGCCGAGCCTGATCATGCAGAGCCGCGCACCGGCGGTGTTCGAATGGGTGGCGCGGCTGTGGAACGCAAAGGCCTCGACGACGCGCGGCGCCTGGTGCGACGCCGGAACGCTGCCGGACGGCTGGACGCCGATCCTGCGCGATGTCGGCGCCGCCTATCTGCCGTACCTGCACGCCAACGCCATGGCCTTCCGCGACGGTCGCCGGCACTTCGATTTCGAGGTTCAGGGCGCGCGCTACCGGCGGCTGCCGGTGGTGCCGTACCGGGTCTGGTGCCGCGAGCAGCTGCAGGCCGCTCATGCCGCGCTGCCGGCGGCGGCGCGGGCGGTGGTCGATGCGACGCTGGCCGAAGTCGGCGCGCTTTCGCCGCTGCTCGCCGATGGCGTCATCGCCTCGAAGCTGTATGCCGATTGCACGCCGCCGCTATGCCGGCCGCGCGTCGTCGGCCGCATCGAGCGGCTGCGCCGCTGGATCACCGGCACCCACTGGCAGCCCGCGAAGCTGGCCGCGAGGACGCCGCGATGACGCATCGCGTGAGCATCGCGCTGCTGGCGGCCGCGCTCGCGGCCTGCACGAAGCCGCCGGCGCCGACCGTTGCCGCACCGACGCCGGCCGCGCTCGCGGCGCACAGCGAGGAGTTCCGCCGCGGCGTCGTCGAGACCGCGCCCGGCGTGTTCATCGCGATCGGCTACGGCATCGCCAACAGCATCTGGATCGACGGCCCGGACGGCGCGCTGGTGATCGACACGATGGAGTCGGTGGAGGCCGCGCGCGAGGTGCTGGCCGCGTTCCGCGAACACAGCCGGCAGCCGGTGCGGGCGATCATCTACACGCATTCGCACCCGGATCACGTCGGCGGCGCGGCGGTGTTCGCCGCCGAAGGCGCCGGCGCGCCGGTGCCGATCCTGGCCCACGCCGATGTCGCGCGGGCGATGGACGAGATCGCCAGCGAACTGCAGCCGGTGATCACCCGGCGCTCGCTGCGCATGTACGGCCACGGCCTGCCGGACGACGAGCGGATCAACATCGGCATCGGCCCCCGGCTGGCGCTGGATGCCGGCGCGACGGTATCGACCCTGCGGCCGACGCAGACCTTCGACACGCGCCTCGACACGACGCTGGCCGGGATACCGGTGCAGCTGGTGCACGCGCCGGGCGAGACCGACGACCAGCTGTTCGTCTGGCTGCCCGAAAAGAAGCTCCTGCTGCCCGGCGACAACTTCTACCGCGCGTTCCCGAACCTCTACACGATTCGCGGCACCCGCCATCGCGACCCGAAGCGCTGGGCGGCGTCGCTGGATGCGATGCGCGCGCTGCCGGCCGAGTGGCTGGTACCGAGCCATACGCGGCCGGTCGCCGGCCGCGAGGCCATCCACACGGCGTTGACCGACTACCGCGACGCGATCCGCTACGTGCACGACCAGACCCTGCGGCTGATGAACGCCGGCCTCGAACCGGAGGCGATCGCCGAGCGCCTGCAGCAGCTGCCGGCGCATCTCGCGGCGTCGCCGTACCTGCAGCCGTTCTATGGCAAGCCGGCGTGGAGCGCGAAGGCGATCTTCAGCGGCGCGCTCGGCTGGTATGGCGGCGATCCGGCCACGTTGCAGCCGCTGCCGCCGCAGGCGCGGGCCGAGCGGCTGGCGCTACTTGCCGGCGGCACGCCGAAGCTCATCGAGCAGATCGAAGCGGCCGCCGCCAAGCAGGACTGGCCGTGGGTGCTGGAGCTGAGCAGCGCGGCGCTGCAGCTGGCGCCGGACGACAGCCGCGTGAAGCAGGCGCGGATCGCGGCGCTGCGGGCGCTCGGCGCGGCGGAGGCCAATCCGCCGGCGCGCGACTGGTATTTCGTCGCCGCCCGCGAACTCGACGGCAGCCTGCGCATCCCGAGCCGCGCGGTCGTGCCGACGCCGGCGATGCTGGCGGCGATGCCGCTGTCGGTGTTCTTCGACGGCATGGCCGTGAACCTGCACGCCGAAGACTGCCTGGACCGGGTGATCCGGGTCGTTTTCGAGTTCACCGACAGCGGCGTGCAGCACAGCTACATCGTCCGGCGCGGCGCGTCCGAAGTGGTCGCCGGCCGGGTCGCCGATGCCGACCTGGTGGTCCGCGTCGGCGATCAGGTGTTCAAGGAAATGCTCGCCGGCCTGCGCAATCCGGCGCTGGCGATCGCCACCGATGTCGAGGTGGTGACCGGCAGCAAGCTGGCGTTCGCGCAGTTCATGGCGCTGTTCCAGCCACCGGGCTGATCCGGCGTTCGGCTGGCCGCTTGCTAGGCTTGGCGCACCGTCCGATCCCGCGCCCGCCCACATGACCTCGCCTGCCGCTTCTTCCCGCGCCGTCTGGGCGCTGCTGCTCGCCTCCGGCGCGCTGCTGGCGATCACCATGGGCGCGCGCATGTCGCTCGGCCTGTTCGTGCAGCCGCTGGCCGCCGACACCGGCGAAAGCCTGGTCGCGATCAGCTTCGCGCTGGCGGTCGGCCAGCTGGTCTGGGGACTGGTGCAGCCCTTGTTCGGGGCCATTGCCGACCAGCGCGGCGCGCAGGGCGTGCTGGTGCTCGGCGGCGTGCTGATGGCGGCCGGGCTGGCGCTGGCGACGGTGTTCACCAGCGGCCTCGGGCTGGTGGTCTGCCTCGGCGTGCTGACTTCGGCCGGTGCCGGAGCGGGTGCGTTCTCGATCCTGATCGGCGCCACCGCGCGCCAGCTGCCGGCCGAGCGCCGCTCGTTCGCCGCCGGCCTGATCAATGCCGGCGGCTCGGCCGGGCAGCTGCTGTTCGCGCCGCTGGTGCAGGCGGCGATCACCGCCTTCGGCTGGGTCACGGCGATGCTGGGGGTGGCGGTCTCGGTGCTGGCGACGCTGCCGCTGGCACGGCGGATCGCGCCGAGGACGGCGGCCACCCCGGCGCAGCCCTCGTCGTCGGCGGCGGCAGTGGCGGCGGATGGTGGCCTGCGCGCGCAGCTCGGCCAGGCGCTGCGCGACCGCAGCTATCGGCTGCTCAACCTCGGCTTCTTCACCTGCGGCGTGCACGTCGCGTTCCTGGTCACCCATCTGCCGGGTGAGGTCGCGCTGTGCGGGCTGCCGGGCACGGTCGCCGGCCGGGCGCTGGCGCTGGTCGGCGCGTTCAACATCGCTGGCAGTCTGGCCGCCGGCTGGCTCGGCCAGCGCTACCGGCTGAAACACATCCTCGGGCTGATGTACCTGAGCCGTGCCGTGCTGATCGCGCTGTACCTCGCCTCGCCGCGCAGCGCGCTCGGCATCTACCTGCTGGCCGCCGGCCTCGGCTTCACGTTTCTGGCCACGGTGCCGCCCACCGCCGGGCTGGTCGGCAAGCTGTTCGGCACCCGCTATCTGGGCACGCTGTTCGGGCTGACGCTGGTCAGCCACCAGGTGGGCGGCTTCTTCGGCGCCTGGCTCGGCGGCGTCACCATCAGCCGCTTCGGCGACTACGGCTGGATGTGGATCGCCGACATGGGGCTGGCCTTGCTCGCCGCGCTGTTCTGCCTGCCGGTGCGCGAAGCGCAGCTGCCGCCACGGCCCGCGACGCAGCCGGCCTGATGCCGCTCAAGGCACGTCGGTCAGCAGACCTTTCAGCTTCTGCAGGTCGGCCTCGCTGCTGTTCGACAGCACGATGAAGCTGCGGCCGTGGTCGAGATCGCGCAGCCACAGCGCGTTGCTGCCCTGGATCGCGCCCTGCCGTTCGGCGCAGCGCGTGTCGCGGCCGGCGACCGAGCAGGGATAGGTCCAGAAGCCGTACGCGACGTAACCCAGCGCTTCGTGCGGGCGCAGCATCGTCGCCGTCGATTGCGCATTCAGCAGCCGCTGCTCGCGCAGCGCCGTGTCGAAGCGCAGCAGGTCGTCGACGGTCGAGCGCATGCCGCCAGCCGCACCGAAGCTTTCCGGGAAGTACGGCGGATCGGCGCGCAGCGTGGCGGTGGCATCGGCCTCATCGACGACATAGGCCGAGGCCAGCCGCGGCACCAGGTCGCCGCTGCGCAGCACGGCGGTGTCGCGCAGGCCCAGCGGCGCGGCGATGCGCTCGGCCACCAGGGTCGCGAACGGCTTGCCTTCCACCGCTTCCAGCAGCTGTTCCAGCAGCCGGTAGTCGATGTTCTTGTAGGCGAAGCGGCTGCCCGGCGGCGACTGCAGCGGCCCGCTGCCGAAGCGGGCGACGAAGGCGGCGGCGTCGAGCGGCTGCTGGTACGGCGTCATGCCCTCGGTCTGGTCGCGGTCGGACAGGCCGGAAGCGTAGGTCAGCAGCTCGTCGACGGTGACCGCCGCGAACGGCTGGTCGGCGTAGGCCGGCAGCCAGGTGCTGATCGGCGCATCGAGGTGCAGCCGCCCGGCCTCGACCGCCTGCATCACCAGCACTGCGGTGAAGGTCTTGGTCACCGAAGCGATGCGGAAGCGCGTCCGCACCGTGTTCGGCTGCCGCCATTCCTCGTTGGCGAGCCCGAACGCCTGGCGGTAGACCGGCTTGCCGTGGTCGGCCACCAGCACCACGCCGCGGAAGTGGCTGGCCTTGGCGAAGTCGCCGACAACCGTGGCGAAGCTCGCCGCCTTCGACGGCGCGGCGGTGGCGGCGGGCAGTGCGGCGCCCAGCACGGCGGCTGCGGCAACGAGGTGAAGCAGGACACGCATCGGCATGGACCGGGTTCGAGGTGGAGAACCCGATCGTGCCCGAGCCTCTACTTCGGTGCCGCCTCGATCAGCGCCGCCGCCGGTCGCCGGCGCGCGCGAAGGATGCCGTCGCCGCCGTAGATCACCAGCGCCATCCAGATCAGCGCGAAGCCGATCGCCCGGGTTTCGGTGAACGGCTCGTGGTACAGGAAGATGCCGAGCAGCAGCTGCATCGTCGGGCCGATGTACTGGATCAGGCCGACCGTCGAATACGGGATCAGCCGCGCGCCGTAGGCGAACAGCGCCAGCGGAATCGCGGTGACCAGGCCGCCGGCGAACAGCATCACGTCGATCAGCACGCTGGTGTTGCCGAAGGCGCCGCCGCCGTTGATCTCCAGCCAGGCCAGGTAGACGGCCGCGAACGGCGCGATCAGCAGGGTTTCGGCGCCGAGGCCGGCAATCGCATCGACCCTGACCATCTTGCGGATCAGCCCGTAGAGGCCGAACGAGATCGCCAGGCTCAGCGCGATCCACGGCAGCTTGCCGGTCTGGATGGTCAGCCAGGCGACACCGGCGAACGCGAACGCCACCGCCAGCCACTGCGGGCGGTTCAGGCGTTCCTTCAGGATCAGCACGCCGAGCAGCACGTTGACCAGCGGATTGATGAAGTAGCCGAGGCTGGTTTCCAGCACGTGGCCGGAGTTCACGCCCCAGACGTAGACGATCCAGTTGATGCTGATCAGCAGCGCGGTGACGAACAGGCGCAGCCGGGTCGGGCCATCGGCCAGGGCCGCGCGGACATGGCCGAGCTGGCCGCGAAAGCCCAGCCAGGCGAGCACGAACAGGCAGCACCAGAGCAGGCGGTGCGACATGATCTGCAGCGCCGGGACGCTGTTCATCGGCTTCAGATACAGCGGCAGCAGGCCCCAGATCAGGAAGGCGCCGATGGTGGCGGCGTGGCCGCGATTGAACGCGGCACGAGGCTCAGCGAGGAGCTCCGCAGCTGGCGCGGACGATGGAACGGACATCTGTGAACCCGGCGATGGCCCTTACGCTGATTAATCCAGCGGGAAATGATACTTCGGTCACAGTTTCCGGATTGTCGGGCCTCGAAACGGAATGTCTGAAATGGCGCGTGGTGGTTCCTGAGAATCAAACTGAAGCCGCGATCACGTCGCCGACGCGAGCACTCGTAATCCGTGCTGCGCCGCAACCAAAACGAACGGGGATGAACATGCTCAGTACTTCACGCTTCAAGGTCCCGCTACCGGGCTTCACTGTTTTGGCACTGGCTGGATTTTGGGTCTTATCCGGCTGCGCCCCGGTCACGTCGAAGGAGCTGCGCGCCAAAGAAAACGCGGAGGGGTTGATCTACTACATGCCGAAGCAGGACATCGTCGTCACCTATATCCGCTCCGACGGCACGACCGCAGCAACCCTCACGGCCGTGGCTGGACCGGCGTATGCGGACATGACCAAGCGCTATGTGCTGAACGTGGACGGTGTGCTGACCGCCAATCGGGCTACCGACGTGAAGGTTTCGAAGGCCGGGCTGCTGGAATCCTCAAGTGCCAAGCTCGAAAGCAAGGTCGGGGAGATTGCTGTCGAGATCGCGAAAGCGGCGAGCTCCGTCAGGCGCCAGATCGAGAATAAACCTCCGGAAGCATGTCAGGGCTTCAAGGAGTACACGATGGCTATCGATCCGTCCGCCTTGGACGGCAAGGGCTCCAAGTCGTTCTGTGGTTTCACCGTCACCATCGACAACGGCAAAGACACGACCCAGACGGATTCGATCGGCGATGTGACGCCCAAATCCGACGCCGGCTACTACTACCGTCAGGGCCGACCCTACCGGGTCATGGTTTGCCCGGAGCCGGCCGACAAAAAAGAGTGCGGTGGTCAGAACAACATCCTTGATGCCGTTGTAAGTTCGCCGACAGCGGCTCCGGTGCAGTTCATTCCGGTGACCAAAGCCCTGTTCGCGGATAACGACAGCCTCATCGTTTTCAGCGACGGCACGCTGCAGCAGTACAAGGAAGTCAAGAACAGCGAACTGCTGGGCTTTGCCAGCATTCCCGCCGATATTGTCGGGGCTTACTTCGAGGCGGCCGGCAAACTGTTCGGCTTCTTGAATACCAAAAACACGAATGAGGCGGAGTTGCTCGACTCGAAACTCAAGCTCGATCTCGTGAAGATGCGCTACGACGCCTGCCTGGTCGCAATCAACAACAAGGACGATCCGGCGATCGAAAGCCTGGGTTGCAAAGGCGACTGAGCCAAGCAGCGCGAACGGCGCGTCCACGTCGTTCGCGCTGCTTGCCGGGAGGTGCGGATTCGTTGCGGCCGCGTCGGCGATGATGGCGGCCTGATGCCGACGACCACCGATATCGAAGACTGGTACGCCCGCCGAGGCTGGACCGTGTTCGCGTTCCAGCGCGGCTGCTGGGACGCCTACCGGCGCGGCGAATCCGGGCTGATCCATGCGCCGACCGGCTGCGGCAAGACGCTTGCCGCCTGGCTCGGGCCGCTGCTCGAAGCGGAAGGCGGGGACGAGCCGGTCCGGGTGCTGTGGATCACGCCGATGCGCGCACTCGCCGCCGACACCACCGCCAGCCTGCAGGCCGCCTGCGAGGCGCTGGCCGTGCCGTGGAAGGTCGAATGCCGCACCGGCGATACCCCGTCCGGCGCGCGGGCCAAGCAGCGCAAGCGGCTGCCGCAATGTCTGGTCACCACCCCGGAATCGGCCTCGCTGCTGCTGTCCTATGCCGACCTGATTCCGCAGTGGCGGGGCTTGCGAGCGGTGGTCGTCGACGAATGGCACGAGCTGCTGGCGACCAAGCGCGGCGTGCAGACCGAGCTGGTGATCGCAAGGCTGCGGGCGCTGGCGCCGGGGCTGCGCGTCTGGGGTTTGTCGGCGACGCTCGGCAATCTCGATGAGGCATTGGCGACGCTGCTCGGATCATCCAACCCTCTCCCTGCGGGCGAGGGCGGCGCGAAGCGCCGGGTGAGGGCGCGCGGCCAGACCTACGGCGCCGACCTGCCGAAGACCCTGCACATCGACACGCTGGTCCCCGACGCCGTCGACCGCTTCCCCTGGGGCGGTCACATGGGCCTGCCGCTGCTGCCGAAGGTCGCCGGGGTGCTCGACCGCGCCGGCAGCACCCTGGTGTTCACGAACACGCGCGCCCAGGCCGAGCGCTGGTTCGAGGCGATCCAGATGATCCGCCCGGAACTGCCGAGCGCCCTGCATCACGGCTCGATCGACGCCGAGGCGCGGGCGGCGGTCGAGCAGGGGCTCAAGGACGGCGCGCTGCGCGTGGTGGTGGCGACCAGCTCGCTCGATCTGGGGGTGGATTTCTCGCCGGTCGAGCAGGTCGTGCAGATCGGCGGGCCGAAGGGCGTGGCGCGGCTGCTGCAGCGCGCCGGGCGCTCCGGCCACCAGCCGGGGGTGGCGAGCCGCATCGTCTGCGTGCCGACCCATGCACTGGAACTGGCCGAGTTCGCCGCCGCCCGCGCGGCGGTCGAACAGCGGCGGATCGAGGTACGCCAGCCGCTGGTCAACTGCCTCGACGTGCTGGCCCAGCATGTCGTGACGCTGGCGCTGACCGGCACGATGACCGCGCAGGCGATCCGCGCCGAGATCGCCAGCAGCCACGCCTACGCCACGCTGCCGGACGCCGAATGGCAGTGGGTGCTCGATTTCGTGATGCGCGGCGGTGCGCTGCACGCCTATCCGCAGTTCCGGAAAGTGATCGCCCGCGACGACGGCGTGCTGATCGTCGATGACGCGACGGTTGCCCGCCGCCACCGGATGAGCGTCGGCACCATCACTGCGGACTCGATGATGCGTGTCAAGTACCTGAGCGGCGCCGGCGTCGGCTCGGTCGAGGAAAGCTTCATCGCGCGGCTCAAACCCGGCGAAAGCTTCCTGTTCGCCGGCCGCAAGCTGACGCTGGTGCGGATCAGGGACATGGCCGCGTACGTCAAGCCGGGCGGCAACAGCCAGACCATTCCGCGCTGGAACGGCGGCAAGATGCCGCTGTCGTCGACGCTCGCGGCCAGCCTCGTCGAGCTGCTTGCCGCAGCGGAGCGCCATCCCGCGCCGGAGCTGCAGGCGCTGGCACCGCTGCTGGCGATCCAGCGCCAGTGGTCGCGGCTGCCGCAGCCCGGCGTGCTGCTCGCCGAGCGGGCGACCTCGCGCGAAGGCGAGCACCTGTTCGTCTACCCGTTCGCCGGCCGCCATGTCCACGAGGGGCTGGCGGCGCTGCTGGCGTGGCGGCTGTCGAAGCGCGCGAAGATCACTGCCACGCTGACGCCGAACGACTACGGCTTCGAGCTGCTGGCCGAATCCTTGCCGGCGCTCGATGGTGAAACCCTGAAGGCGCTGCTGGCACCGGCGGATCTGGACATCGACCTGCCCGCCAGCCTCAACGCCGCCGAAATGGCCAAGCGCCGCTTCCGCGAGATCGCCCGCGTCGCCGGCCTCGTGTTCGAGGGCTATCCGGGCAATGGCAAGACCGTGAAGCAGGTACAGGTGTCATCGGGCCTGCTGTTCGACGTGCTGAGCAAGTACGACCGCGACAACCTGCTGACCCGGCAGGCGCTGGCCGAAGTGCTTGAACACCAGCTCGATTACCGCCGCCTGCGCAACGCCGTGCAGCAGATCGCGCAGCAGCACGTGACGATCATCGACACTCCGCGCTTCACGCCGTTCGCGTTCCCGCTGTGGGCGGAGCGGATCGGCTCGAGGCTCAGCACCGAGGATTGGAAGGACCGGGTGCTGAAAATGGCGGCGAGCCTGGAGAAAGCGGCAGCGCGCTGAGGTCGTCCGGCGTGCTGGCGCCTTGGAATCGGCCTGCGCCGACCTACGCCGTGAAGCATCGCCTCGCGGCATTTCTGCATGGGGGCGATCGGCAGGGCGTCGATCAGGCGATCGAGATCATCCGAAGGCAGCCCGTGGATCTCCAGCGAGTGTCGCGCTGGGCGAACAAGGAACCACGCCCCGGCCCCGTGCGATTCGCGCTGATACGAAGCGCCTTGGCGGCGGCCTTGCACTGACGCACGATGGCATGCGGCGAGACTGAATCAAGGCCATCGTCCTCACAGGCGTGGCAGCATCCAGCGTCATCCCGACTCGACCCGTGAGCTCCCGCCCGCCATGACCCAGACCCCGCCGCCTGCCGCCCCGAAGATCCCGCGCGACAAGGCCGACGACTACACCGCCGAAGCAGCCAGCGCCCGCCGCGCGTTCGTGCAGGCGCAGACCGGCAGCGCCCTCGAACACGTCGGCCAGTACTCGTTCGGCCCCGGCGTGCTGCCCGGCAACATCGAGAACTTCATCGGCGTGGCCCAGGTGCCGATCGGCCTGGCCGGCCCGCTGCGCATCCGTGGCGAGCACGCCAACGGCGATTTCTACATCCCGATGGCCACCACCGAAGGCACGCTGGTGGCGAGCTACAACCGCGGCATGCGGCTGCTCAGCGAACACGGCGGCGTGAAGTGCACGGTGGTGGACGACCACATGCAGCGCTCGCCGGTCTTCATGTTCGAAGACGCGCTGGCCGCCCGCGGCTTCGGCGAATGGGTGAGCGCCCACCACGCGGAGATCGCCGCCGCCGCCGAAGCGACGACCCGGATCGGCAAGCTGAAGGTGATCGGCCAGTACGCGGTCGGCAACCTGCGCTACCTGCGCTTCAACTACGCAACCGGCGATGCCGCCGGCCAGAACATGGTCGGCAAGGCCACGCTCGCCGCCTGCCAGTGGATCCAGGCGAACCACCCGCTGCACCCGAATTTCCTGTTGTCCGGCAACATCGACACCGACAAGAAGCACTCGCAGATCAACACGCTGAACACGCGCGGCAAGCGGGTGATCGCCGAAATCACGCTGAAGGATTCGATCCTCAAGCCGCTGATGGGCGTTACCGGCCAGCAGCTGTTCCACGCGCGCCAGATCAGCCAGGCCGGTGCGTTCATCGCCGGCAGCGCCAACAACGCCGCCCATGCCGCCAACGGCATCACCGCGCTGTTCATCGCCTGCGGGCAGGACGTGGCCAACGTCGCTGAATCCCACGCCGCCACCACCTACTGCCAGCTGCTCGACAACGGCGACTACTACTGGTCGATCACCCTCACCAGCCTGATCTGCGCCACCTACGGCGGCGGCACCGGCCTGGCCACGCAGCGCGAATGCCTGGAAATGCTCGGCTGCTACGGCCGGGGCGGCGCGCTGAAGTTCGCGGAGATCTGCGCCGGCGTGGTGCTGGCCGGGGAAACCTCACTCAGCTCGGCGATCCTGGCCGGGGATTGGGTGTCGTCGCATGACCAGCTGGGGCGGAATCGGCCGTGAGGGCGTCGTGCCGCCTGCCCCCGCGTTCTGCCCTTGGCTCGCTGCGCACGGATCGGTGTTATCCGGCGTTTGTGCACGATAATCTTGTCGTGGCGGTTTATCGTGCGTCATTGCAGCCTAACTGTAATAAGGGCCTACGATGCCTTTCATAAAGCACATCCTGTCGATATCGCCCCGCAATTTTGAGCTGGCGGTGAAGGGCATCTTAGATGCCTCTGGCGCGACTCTTACGAGTTACGAGTCCAAACACCTTGAGCCTCTGGTCGGACAAGACGGCGAATACATCATCGACGTAGTGGCGAGGTTCAGTGCGTTAGGTGCGGTTTTCGTGGTCCTGATTGAATGCAAGCACCATAAGCGCAAGGTTGAACGTCACGACGTGCAGGTTCTGCATTCCAAGGTAACTTCAACGGGTGCACATAAGGGCATGCTGTTTTCGGTTTCTGGGTTTCAATCCGGTGCCATTCAGTATGCGGACAATCATGGTATTGCGCTTGTGCAGCTAGCCGCCGGTAGTACTTCTTGGTTCACCAAGAGCTTAGGCCCCGAGACACCGGCCCCTCCATTCGCCAGTATTCCTGACTACATAGGTTGGTGGCATCACGACACTTATATGAGCTTAGTTTCAGAACAGTTCGGAGAGTACACGTTGAACGCGCTGGGGCTTGCGAGCAATGAGCCCTAACCAGAGCATCAAGCCGACTTCCGCGCCTCCGCTGCGCTCCGGCGCGGCTGCGGCTTATGCTCGGCGTGAGGTCTCACATCCCACCACTCAGGCGCACTTACGATGATCGACCTCCTTCAGGATCAACGGGTAGACGCCGAGTGGATGGCGCTGAGCGCATTCCGCGACTTGCTCAAGCTCTCTACAAAGGGAAGCATGACGAAGTCGACCTACGCGGAGGCGCTCGATTTCGGAGCCCAACTCTACCCCGCGCTACTTGGCAATGAGTCAAGTGTTCTTCGCCGAGCCACTGAATCTGATACGACGCAGGAATACCGACAGCGTGCGCGCCTAAAGACCCAGGCGGCGGGCCGTCCTATTCATCCGCTGGAACTTATTGCAGCCGACATCGCGGAGATTGATCAGCTCTTGGACGTCGCTAAGAGAACAAAAGAGAAGGGTCGAGTCGATCGACTGAAGAATCGACTGAAGACTCTGAAGAACGCCCGCGATGAACTGGATCCACCGGCTCATACCGAGACCCAGTTGATATCGCGGGATGCCGCGGCTTTCCCTAGCGGCCTTCCTTCGATAGACAGCGGGAAAGGCTACAAGGCGTTCGAGCTGCCAGACGGCAACGCGCTGCGCCTACATCTGTTTCATCCGGACAAACCGGAACATATCTCGGGTGCGGATGTTCTCTACGAGCGCCATTCACCTGCTACCGAAACGGTGACTATGGTCTTCGTCCAATACAAGATCTGGGAGAAGCAGACGCTCAGTCTCAACGACAGTCGAATGGCCGAGCAGATAGGGAAACTGAAGTCATTGGTTTGCGATGGTGGACTTTGCACGCACAGTAATAAAGAGACCCCATACCGCTTTCCTCACTGCGCAGCGTTCTTGCGCCCTACAGACAAGCTCCAGAGTCCCAGCCAGAAATTGATTAGCAGCGGGGAGCATCTTCCCATCTGCCGCATCGCCGAATGCACAAAGATCAATCGATTTGGCACACCTGTCCTTGACTTCAAGGGGATTCGGGGTACATCCGTTTCCGGAGGCGCCTTTGAGTACCTGTTCAGTTACAACAAGCTCGGCTCGCGATCCGTCACCCATGAAGATTTAGAAGAAATGTACGAGCGCCTGCGCATCTCTGCAGACCTAAGCCGACTTATCGTTCACGCTCAAGAGTTCGGTTCATACGCCGAGCTCAGTGAGACGTAACCCCTCGTTAATGTTCTAAGGGGCCACATGATCTAAGGGATCTCAGATTTAAGAGGCAAGCTCAAGTTGTTTTTATTTACAGAGATTTAAGGGACCAGGCTGGAGTCGCTTCCCCTGCTTCGGCTGACGCGCCGCCTGCTCAACCAGTCGCCTGCCGATCCATCGCATGCACCGCTGCCGCAACCAGCAGCGAGCAGAGCGCGACCCAGTCAGCGGTGACGACGCGGGCAATCGCGGCGTTCGGCATGCCCACCCGCGCGACGATCACGAGGAACGACGCCGCGCTGACGATGCCGGCGATCAAGGCGGGCGGACGCAGCGTTGGCAGGAACGCCGCCGTCAGCAGCAGCAGGCCCAGCAGGCCGAACAGCACGGCTCGATGGCGCAGCAGGATGTCGAGGTTTGGCTCGTCGACGGGGATGCCGTAAAGCCGCTCCAGCCGCGCGCCGCCGAGCACGCCGGCCAGCGGCAGCAGGTGAATGATCGCGGCGATCAGCAGGCCGACGGGAATCAGGTGGCGCATCGGGCTTGACCTCCATCGGGCATCGCGTGCTGGTCTTGTAGCGCACTGCGGCCTGCGTGGCGATGACCTCGGACGTCATCATCCGATACCACTTCTATAACCATGACGGCCCGAAGCGGCAGCGCCGGTTCCCGCCGCCGTTGTCCGTGCCGGGGCGCGGCAACCGGCGTCTGATGCCGCTGGGCACGCCAGAGCGCCCTGATGAAAAGCGAAAGCCCCGGCAGCGTGGGCTGCCGGGGCTCGTATTCACGTCATGTCACGTCATCGCCGACGTGATCGCTTCGGCAGGCAGTGCCGTTCATCCATGCCGGGCGTCGGCAAGCGCCAGTTCGCCGTGGTCGTCCTCATCCGCCGCCTCCGTCGGCTTCACGTGCTCGGAGGCTAGCCACAGGTACATCGCCGGCACCACGAACAGGGTGAACAGGGTGCCGATCGAGATGCCGGTGGCGATCACCAGGCCCATGTGGTTGCGACCCACTGCGCCGGCGCCGTCGGCGATCACCAGCGGCATGACGCCGAGCACCATCGCGGCGGTGGTCATCAGGATCGGCCGCAAACGGGTTTCGGAGGCGATCTCGATCGCCTCGAGCTTGCTCTTGCCGAGCAGGCGCTGCTGGTTGGCGAATTCGACGATCAGGATGCCGTGCTTGGCGATCAGGCCGACCAAGGTCACCAGACCCACCTGGGTGTAGACGTTCAGGGTCGCGAAGCCGAGGAACAGGAACACCACCGCGCCAAAGATCGCCATCGGCACCGACATCATCACGATCAGCGGATCGCGGAACGACTCGAACTGCGCGGCCAGCACCAGGAAGATGATGATCAGCGCAAAGCTCAGGGTGACCAGGAAGCCGCCGGATTCCTTGACGTACTGCCGCGACTCGCCGGCGTAGTCGATCGTGAAGCCGGCCGGCAGCGTTTCCTTCGCCAGCTGGTTCAGCAGCGCCAGCGCCTCGCCCTGGGTGCCGCCGAACACGGCGCCGATGGTCGCCGAGTTCAGCTGCTGGAAGTGCGGGATCGACTGCGGCACGGTCTCGGTCTTGAAGCTGATCACGGTCGATGCCGGAATCAGCTCGCCGTTGGCGGCGCGCAGGTAGTAGCCGTCGAGCTGGCCGGCGTTGAGGCGTTCCGCTTCCTGCACCTGCGGGATCACCTTGTACGAGCGGCCGGCGATCGAGAAGTAGTTGACGTAGCCACCGCCGAGCAGCGAACCGAGCGAGCCGCCGACATCGCGCATGGTCAGGCCGAGCGCGGCGACCTTGTCGCGGTCCACCTTGACCGTGGTCTGCGGCTTGTCGATCTTCAGGCCGTTGTCGAGCACGTAGAACTTGCCGGTGGCCTGGGCCTTGGCGATCAGCGCCTGCGACACTTCGTAGAGCTTGGAGAACGGCTCGGTGGTATTGATCACGAACTGGATCGGCAGGCCCTGGCCGGCGCCCGGCAACGACGGCGGATTGACCCAGAACACGTTGGCACCGGCCACGTTGTTGCTGCGCATCTGCAGGTCGACGTTGATGTCGGCGATCTTCCGCGAGCGTTCCTCGTACGGCTTCATCACGAAGCCGCCGATGGCCGAGTTGATCTGCCCTTCGCTGGAGATCTGGAAGGCGTTGGCGTACTCGGGCGTGTCCTTGATGATCCCGTACATCTGGTCGGTGTAGGTCAGCATTTGTCTGGCCGAGGCGTTCGGCGCGGCCGAGGAGATGTAGAACAGGAAGCCCTGATCTTCGGCCGGCGCCAGTTCGCCGGTGGCCAGCACGCCGCCGAAGAAGCCCGGCGCGGTCATCATCAGCACCAGCAGCGCGATGATCGTGAAGCCGAAGCCGACCACCAGCTTCCAGGCGCCGAGCAGCGAGCCGAGTGCGCGGCGGTACATCGCCGAAAACTTCTCGAAGTTGCGGTCGATGGTCTGGACCAGCTTGTTGCTGCCGTGATCGTCCTTGAAGAACAGTGCCGCCATCATCGGCGACAAGGTCAGCGCCACCACTGCCGACACCGCCACGGCGCCGGCCAGCGTGAACGCGAATTCGGAGAACAGCACGCCGGTCAGGCCACCCTGGAAGCCGATCGGCACGTAGACCGCGATCAGCACCACCGAGATCGCGATGATCGGCCCGGCCAGTTCGCGCGCGGCGACGAGCGCCGCCTGCAGCGGCTTCTTGCCCATCTTCATGTGCCGGTCGACGTTCTCGACGACGATGATCGCGTCATCGACGACCAGGCCGATCGCCAGCACCAGCGCCAGCAGGGTCAGCAGGTTGATCGAGTAGCCGAGCACCAGCATCACGAAGAAGCCGCCGATCAAGGACAGCGGCATCGCCACCACCGGGATCAGCACCGAGCGGAAGCTGCCGAGGAACAGGAAGATCACCACGGTGACGATCAGCAGCGCTTCGATCAGCGTCTTCTGCACTTCGCTGATCGAGGCGCTGATGTAGGCGGTGGCGTCATAGGAAATCTCGCCGTGGATGCCTTCCGGCATCTCCGCGAGGATGCTCGGGAACACCTTGCGCACGTCCTTGATCACGGTCAGCGAGTTGGCGTCCGGCGCCACCTTGATGCCGATGAACACCGACTGCTTGCCGTCGAAGCGGGTCGAGGCATCGTAGTTTTCGGCGCCGAGCGTGACGGTGGCGATGTCCTGCAACCGCACCAGTGCACTGCCCTTGTTCTTGATGACCAGATTCTTGAACTCGTCGACCGAGTGCAGATCGGTGCCGGCGGTCAGATCGACGCTGACCATCTGGCCCTTGGTGGTACCGAGCGCGGACAGGTAGTTGTTGGCGGCAAGCGCGGTGGTGACATCGGTGGCGGTGACGCCGAACGCGGCCAGCCGCTGCGGATCCAGCCAGGCGCGCAGCGCGAACTGGCGGCCGCCGAGAATCGACACCAGTTTCACGCCGGCCACCGACTGCAGCTTCGGCTGGACGACGCGGATCAGGTAGTCGGTGATCTGGTTCTGCGGCAGCGTGTCGCTGGAGAAGCCCATGTACATCGAGTCGATCTGCTCGCCGACCTGCACCGCCAGGGTCGGCTGCTGCGCTTCCGGCGGAAGCTGGTTCAGCACCGACTGCACCTTGGTGTTGATTTCCGACAGCGCGCGATTGGAGTCGTAGTTCAGCGACAGGGTCGCGGTGACCGTCGAGATGCCGGTCGACGACGACGAGGTCAGGTAATCGATGCCCTGCGCCTGTGCCACGGCGGCCTCGATCGGCGTGGTGATGAAGCCTGCCACCACGTCCGGATTGGCGCCGTAGTAGACCGTCGACACGGTGACCGTGGCGTTCTCGGTCTGCGGGTACTGGCGCACCGGCAGGCTCAGCATCGAGCGGATGCCGAGCACCAGGATCAGCAGGCTGACGACGGTCGCCAGCACCGGCTTCTTGATGAACAGATCGGTGAATTTCATGAGGGCATTCCGTTACGTGAGGCGCGTGCGCGCGCTCACTGGTCCTTCGGCTGCGGGTTGGCGTCGAAGCTCGGCTGCACCGCGTTGTTGACGCTGACCCGGGTGCCGTTGCGCAGCTTCACCTGGCCGGTGGTGACCACTTCGTCGCCTTCCTTCAGGCCGGACAGGATCGCCACCTGATCGCCGCGCTTCGGGCCGGACACCACGAACACCTGACGGGCCACCAGCACCGGCGGCGCGTTCGGGTCTGCCGGCTTGGCTGCTGCTGCGGCCGGCGCCTCGGCGGCCTTCTCGCCCTTGGCGGCAGCGGCCTTCGCGGCATCGGCGGCGCGCTGCTCGGCGTCGATCCTGTCGAGTGCCTGGTTCTTGGCCAGCGCCGCCGGCAGGTTCGGGTCCGGCTTGTTTTCCTCGCCGCGCTTGACCACCACGAACACCGTCTCGCCGTACGGATTGAAGGTGATCGCGGTCTGCGGCAGGGTCAGGTAGCGCTGTGCCTGGCCGACCGACACCCGCAGGTCGGCGAACATGCCGGGCAGCAGGCGCTGTTCCGGATTGGCGATCGTCGCCTGCACGCGGATGTTGCGGGTTTCGGTGTCGACGATCGGGTCGATGGCGCTGATCGTCCCCTCGAACACCTGCCCCGGGAAGCTGTCGATGGTCGCTTTCACGGTCTCGCCGACCTTCAGCTGCGCCAGCTGCTGCTGCGGCAGGTTGAAATCGGCGTAGATCGGATCGAGCTGCTGCAGGGTCACGACCATCGCGCCGGCAGCCAGATACTGGCCGCGGTTGATCGTCGAGATGCCGAGCCGGCCGGCGAACGGCGCCTGGATCGCCATCTTGGCGACCAGCGCGCGCTGTTCGTCGACCGCCGCCTTCGCCGACTTGGCGGTGGCCAGGCTGTTCTCGTAGGCGGCGCGCGAGATCGCTTCGGCCTCGAACTGCAGCTTGTCGCGCGTGGCGTTCAGCTCGGCCAGTTCGGCATTGGCTTCCAGCGAGCGCAGCCTGGCGCGATCGGCGTCGGCGACCAGCTGCAGCAGCGGCGCGCCGGCCTTGACGTCCTCGCCGGAGCGGAAGCCGACCGTGGCGACGGTGCCGGCCAGTTCGTTCGACAGATCGACACCGCGCACGGCGCGCAGGCTGGCGACCACCGGCAGTTCGGCCGACCAGTCCTGGTATTCGGCCTTCGCGGTCGACACCGCCGACTGCGGTTCCGGCATCGCGGCATAGCCGTCGAGGGTCTTCTTGACCTGCATCGCCTTGATGCCGCCAATGACGAGAATCAGGGCTGCGACAACGCCAATCAGGGTGAGCCAGCGCTTCATGGGGTGCTTCTCCGTGTCCGGCCGCATGCTGCGGCCGTGGGGTTTTCGATCAAGCCGGGGGAATCAGTTCGCAGCCGCGACCGTGCCGGGGATGGCCGGCGGCGGGCTCGGGATATCGGTCTTCACGGCGGTGTCCCAGGTGCCGCCCAGCGCCATGTACAGCGCCGCCGTGTCGCGCAGGCGGGTTGCCACCGTGGTCGCGTAGCCGACCTTGGCCGTGGTGTACGCCGCATGCAGGCGGACCTTCTCGGTCAGGGTGCCGCTGCCCAGCTCGTGGAGCTTGGCGGCGTTGTTGTAGGAGATTTCCGAAGCGCGGGCCACGTCGTCGTAAGCCGCCAGCGCCGAGGCATTGGACTGCAGCGCATCGAGCGTGTCGGCCACGTTCTTGAAGGCGTTGAGCACGGTCAGCCGGTAATCGGCTTCGGCCTTGTCGTAGTCGGCGATCGCCGCCTTCTTCAGTGCCGACAGCTCGCCGGCGCGGAACAGCGGCTGGGTGATCGAGCCGCCGAGCGACCAGACATTGCCCTTGAACAGATCGCTGAGCGTGGTCGCCTGGGTGCCGAGGCTGGCGGTCAGCGCGATCTGCGGAAACTGGTTGGCGGTGGCCACGCCGATCTTCGCCGCCGCTTCGTGCAGCCCGGCTTCGGCGGCGCGCAGGTCCGGGCGCTGACGGACGATCTCCGATGGCAGGCTGACCGGAATCTGCAACGGCAGCTTCAGATCGAGCAGCACGATGTCGCTGGCGGTCGCCGCGTCCGGCGTGCGGCCGAGGTACACCGCGAGCTGGGTGCGCGCCCGGGTCAGCTGGTTCTGGAAACCGTAGAGCTTGACCTTCTCGTTCGCCAGCGACGCAGCCACCACGGCGACATCGGCGCGCGACACCGCACCGGCGTCGAACTGCTTGCGGATCAGCTCGAGACGCCGGGTTTCGTCGGCGATCAGGACGTTCTCGCCCTCGATCAGATAGCTGGCTTCGGCCATGTCCACCGCGCTGGCGACGACGTTAGCGATCAGCGTCTGGTACGCGGCCACCAGTTCGTACTGGCGCGCTTCGGCCGCTGCGGCTGCGGCTTCCACGCCGCGCCGCGTGCCGCCCCAGATGTCCAGGCCGTAGCTGACGCCGACCGAGGCGTTGAAGAAGTTGTAGATCAGCGTGCCGCCATTCGGATTGCCGAAGGCCCCGAGATCGACCTGCTGGCGGGTGGCGCTGAAGCTGGCATCGACTTCCGGAAACTGGTCGGACCAGCGGGCGCGGGCATTGGCGCGCGCCGAGCGCAGCGCCGCCTGGGCGGAGGCGATCGACGGGCTGTTCTTCAGCGCTTCATTGACCAGCGCATTGAGCTGCGGCGACCGGTACTGCTCCCACCAGCGCGCGGCGACCGGCGTGCCGGCGAGAAAGATCTGCGCTTCGCCGCCCGGCACATCGGCGCTGGCGGTGGCCGCCGGCAGCGGTTCGACCGACACCCGCGTGTCCGTGCCGGGTGCGGCTGGCGACTTGAAATCCGGGCCGACGGCGCAGCCGGCCAGCAGCGCCAGCGGCAGGGTGATCGCCATGCTCCATGCAGTGCGGGTCATGCTTTCTGTCTCGGTTTCGAAGCGGTGGAACGAGCGCGGCGCGGTTGCGCCGGCGCAGCTGACGGCGTTGCAGCAGGCGTGCCGGCCGGCCCCGGCTTGGCGATGACGCCGCCCAGCAGGGTGCGGAACACCAGGTCCGCGTAGGTGTCGCTGCCGGCGCCCGCCTGCAGGCCCGGGAAGCGATCGAGGATGTGGCGGTTCTGGAAGAACAGGATCACCGTCGCGCCGATCATCATGGTGACCGTCGACGGATCGATGTCGGCCGCGAACGCGCCGTTCTGCTGGCCCTGGCGGATGATCCCGGTGACCGCCACGAAGTTGCGCATGAACACCGGCTCGACCAGATCGCGGCCGGCGCAGCAGCCGGTGTTCAGCACTTCGCGGACCACCAGATGGGTGTTCAGCTCGTGGCCGAAGGCGTCGGCGAAATCGAAGCGGATCAGTGCCTTGAGCTTGTCGACGCTGCTCATGTCGGTGCGCGCCAGCAGCGCTTCGGCGAACTCCGCATGGCCCTTGCAGGCTTCCCTGAGCACGCCCTGGTGCAGCGCTTCCTTCGACTTGAAGTGATGGAAGATGTTGGCCTTGCTGACGCCGGCCTGGGCGGCGATGTCGGCGATCGACACCGAATCGAAACCGGCGCGCGCAAAGGCGATCGTCGCGGCATCGAGGATCGCGCGGGCGCCGCTGGCAAGGTCGGAAGGGAGCGTCATCGGGCGCTGCGGGATGGGACGGGCGAGAAGACTAACCGATCGGTCGGTCAGATACTAGCGCGCATCCGCGACGCCGTCATGACAGCGCCGGCACTGACGGGTTTGCCCGCGGCCGGGAAGCGCCGCCGCGGGTGCTGGCGCGCTACATCCGGAACACGCCGTAGCGCGGATCGCCGATCGGCGCGTTCAGCGCCGCCGACAGCGCGATGGCCAGCGCATTGCGGGTGTCGACCGGATCGAGGATGCCGTCGTCCCAGAGTTCCGAGGTCGACCAGCGCGCGCTCTGCTTGCGCCGGAAGTCGGCGAGCACCGGTTCGCGGATCGCGTCGATCTCGGCCTGGCCCAGTTCGCGTCCCTGCCTGGCAAGCTGGCGGATCTTCACCTCGGCCAGCGTGTTGGCGGCCTGCTCGGCGCCCATCACGCTGATCTGCGACTGCGGCCAGCCGAACAGGAAGCGCGAATCGAAGGCGCGGCCGCTCATGCCGTAGTTGCCGGCGCCGAACGAGCCGTTGCAGATCACGGTGAACTTCGGCACCTCGCTGCACGACACCGCCATGATCATCTTGGCGCCGTCCTTGGTGATGCCGCGCCGCTCGTACTCGCGGCCGACCATGAAGCCGGTGATGTTCTGCAGGAACAGCAGCGGCGTGCGGTTCTGGTTGCACAGCTCGATGAAGTGCGCGCCTTTCAGCGCCGCCTCGTTGAACAGCACGCCGTTGTTGCCGAGGATGCCGATCCGGTAGCCCCACAGATGGGCGTAGCCGCAGACCAGCGTCTTGCCGTAGGCCGGCTGGTACTCGTGGAAGCGCGAGCCATCGACCAGCCGGGCGATCACTTCGCGGATGTCGAACTGCTGCTTGATGTCGCGCGGAATCACGCCGTACAGCTCGGCCGGATCGTAGTGCGGCGGTTCCGGCGCCTGGCGCTCGATGTCGGCCTTCGGCAGGCGGCGGAACTGGGCGACGATGTCGCGGGCGATGGCGATCGCCTCGGCTTCGCTCGACGCCGGATAGTCGGCCGTGCTGGAGACGCTGGTGTGCATGTCGCAGCCGCCGAGTTCGTCGACCGTGTTCTCCTCGCCGGTCGCCGCCCGCACCAGCGGCGGGCCGGCCAGGAAGATCGCGCCGGTGCCGCGCACGATCACGTTGTAGTCCGACAGCGCCGGCACATAGGCACCGCCGGCGGTGCAGTGGCCGAGCACCACCGCCACCTGCGGCACGCCGAGCTTCGACAGCTGGCACTGGTTGCGGAAGATCCGGCCGGCCATCTGCTTGTCGGCGAACAGTTCGGCCTGCAGCGGCAGGAAGCCGCCGGCGGAGTCGCAGAGATGGACCACCGGCAGCCGGTTCTCGATGGCGATGTCGAGCGCGCGGACGATCTTCTTGACCGTCAGCGGATACCAGGCGCCGCCCTTGACGCTGGCATCGCCGGCGCTGATCACCACCTCGCGGCCGGACACGATGCCGATGCCGGTCACGCAGCCGGCACCCGGCACCTCGCCGTCGTAGGCCTCGTTGGCGGCCAGCGGCGACAGTTCCAGGAACGGCGTGCCGGGATCGAGCAGCAGCTGCAGGCGCTCGCGGACCAGCAGCTTGCCCTGGGCACGCAGACGCTCGATGTCGCGCTGCGGCCGCTGCTCGCGGGCCAGCCGCTGCTGCTCGTGGAAGGCGGCGACCAGCGCCCGGTTGTGGGCGGCGTTGGCCTGGAACGCCGCCGACGCCGGATTCAGCCGTGATTCGATGCGCTTCATGCCGCCTGCTCCCGGAACCGCGGTTCGCTGTCAGGACCCTGCCGATGGCGCGCCGCCGCCCGCTCAGTCGGCACGGCTCAGCTCCAGCAGCAGCGCGTCGCGATCGAAGCTCTGCCCGACCGCGTAATGCAGCGCCTCGACGACGCCATCGCGCGGCGCGGTGATCGTGGTTTCCATCTTCATGCTCTCCATCACCAGCAAGATGTCGCCACGCTGCACGGCGGCGCCGACCGTCACCGGCAGGCTGACCACCGAGCCGGGCATCGGCGCCCGCACGCTGTCCTCGGCGCCGCCCTGGCCGGCCGCCGCCAGCCGCTGCAGCGGATGCTGGTAGCGCAGCGCCTGGGCTGCGCCGTCGAGGTGGACGAACACCTCGTCGCCGCGCACCGCCAGCTGCACCGGCAGGCGCCGGCCATCGAGGCACAGCTCGCCGTCACCAAGGCTGTCGACCGCCAGCGCCACGGCTGCGCTGCCGCGGCTGTCGTGCAGGCGATGGCCGTCGGCGGTCGGCGCCAGCGCCACGGCGTGCGCCTGGTCGCCGAGGTGGAAATGCTGCTGCAGCGTCGGCAGCAGGCCGGTGCTCGTGCCGTTGCTCCACGGGCCGATCGCCGCGTGCAGCGCCGGCACCGCGTCGGCGGCGTCGCGCAGCGGCCGGGTCGCCAGCGCGGCGGCGGCCAGCAGCGCGCGGCAGCGATCGGCGTCGAGCGGCGGATCGGCGGCGATCTCCGGGTGGGCGTCGAGAAAGCCGGTGTGGATGTCGCCGGCCACGAACGCCGGATCGGCGATCAGACGGCGCAGGAAGGCGACATTGGTCTGGCAGCCGAGCAGCACGGTGTCGCGCAGCGCGCGATCGGCGCGGGCGATGGCGCTGCCGCGGTCGGCGCCGTGGACGATCAGCTTGGCGATCATCGGGTCGAAGGCCGCCGTCACCTCGCCGCCCTCGCGCACGCCGCCGTCCCAGCGCAGGCCGTCGCCGGCCGGCGGGCGCAGGCGCAGGATCGGCCCGGTGGTCGGCGTGTAGCCGCGCGCCGGGTCCTCGGCATAGATGCGGAACTCGATCGCGTGGCCCTGCGCGGTGATCGCCGCCTGGCCGTAGCCGAGCGGCTCGCCGGCGGCGATCCGCAGCTGCTCCTGCACCAGGTCGATGCCGGTGATCGCCTCGGTGACCGGATGCTCGACCTGCAGCCGGGTGTTCATTTCCAGGAAGTAGAAGCGCGCCGCGCCGGCGTCCTTGCCGTCGCCGTCACTGTCGCCGTCACTGGCGCCGCCGTGGCCGAAGATGAATTCCACGGTGCCGGCATTGCGGTAGCCGGCGCTGCGGGCGATGCCGGCGGCGGTGTCGCAGATGCGCTGCCGGAGTTCCGGCGTCAGCGCCGGCGACGGCGTTTCCTCGACGATCTTCTGGAACCGGCGCTGCACCGAGCACTCGCGTTCGAACAGGTGGACGACCTCGCCGTGGGCGTCGCCGAGCACCTGCACCTCGATATGGCGCGGCTGCTCGATGTAGCGCTCGACATACAGGCGGCCGTCGCCGAAATAGCGCTGCCCTTCGCTGCGCGCGCGGGCGATCTCGGCGTCGAGCAGCGCCAGGTCGCGGACGATGCGCATGCCCTTGCCGCCGCCGCCGGCGCTGGGCTTGATCAGCAGCGGCACGCCGACGGCGCGGGCGCGGTCGGCGAAGCTGGCCGGGTCGTCGTCCTCGATGGCGCTCGGCGCCACCGGGAAGCCGGCCTCGGCGACGAAGTTGCGGGCCCGGACCTTGTCCCCCATCAGCCGGATCTGCGCCGGCGTCGGGCCGATGAACACCAGGCCGGCCGCTTCGACCGCCGCGCAGAAGCCGGCGTTCTCGGACAGGAAGCCGTAGCCGGGATGGATCGCGCCGGCACCGCTGTGGCGCGCGGCGGCCAGGATCTGCTCGCCGTCGAGATAGGCGGCGACCGGCGTCGCGCCGTGGATCTCGATCGCGGCATCGGCCATCGCCACGGCCGGCGTGGCGCGGTCCGCGGCGTGGAACACGACGATGCCGCGCAGGCCCAGCCGCTGCACGCTGCGCAGCACCCGCAGCGCGATTTCGCCACGGTTGGCGACCAGCACCGACTGGAACGGCCAGCCGCGAATGTCGGGATCGGCGCTCATGGCGTTCTCGTGCGGCGGCGGGGCGTCCGGGGGGCGGCGGCAACGGCGGCCGTCGGCGCTGGCGGCGGGACCGCGATGCCGTCGAGCACCAGGCTCAGCAGCTGCCCGGTCAGGGTGTCGACATCGAGCGTGCCGCGGCCGCAGATGTAGTTCCACGACAGGTGTTCGATGCCGCCGTAGACCAGATCGCGCAGCAGCGGCAGCGGCAGATCGCTGCGGAATTCGCCGGCGGCGATGCCCTGCTCCAGCACGCCGATCAGCAGCTCGGTGTAGCGCCGGTTGTGGGCGTGCAGCTGCGAGCCGCGATAGTCGTGCTCCGAGCGCACTTCGAGGAACATCAGCCGGCACAGCAGCGGGTTGGCCTCGATGGCGCTCAGGTGGCGGCCGATCACCCGCCGCAGGCGCTCGCCCGGGCTGGCCAGCGCCGCCAGCTCGCGGCTGCAGCTGTCGAACAGCGTGTCGTACCAGCGCACCAGCACTTCCAGCAGCAGCGCCCGCTTGCTCGGGAAGTACTTGAACACCAGGCCTTCGACGACGCCGACGCGGGCGGCGATCTCGCTGACCGCGGTCTGCGCATAGCCCTTCTCGCAGAACATCTCGCGGGCGGCGCCGAGGATCTGCTCGACCCGCTCGGCACGCGCCCGGCGCACCGCGGGCGGGCGGCCCGGGTCCGGCGGGCAGCGTTCAGCGCGGGTCGCCATCGGCGCCCTCCAGCAGGCCGCCGGCCGCGCACCAGGCGCGCGGCACGGTCATCGGGAAGTCCATCAGGATCTGCGCCATCAGCTTGCCCTGCGGGTCGTGGCGCAGCGAGGCGGTGCCGCCGCCGCCGAGCGCTTCGTGCAGCACGAAGTTGAAGCCGCCGAGGCCGGGCCAGTCGAAGCGCTCGGCGCGGCCCTGCACGAAATGGCCGAGATAGCCGCGGACCGCGTCGGCACCCAGCTGGGCCTGCAGCAGCGGCAGGAATTCCGGGCGCCGCGCCAGCACGCCGATATTGCAGAGATCGCCCTTGTCGCCGCTGCGGCCGTAGGCCAGCGCGATCAGCGGCACCATCGTGGTCGGTCCTTCGAGCGCCGCCACCGGCACTGTCGAAGCCGGCGAGCGCTGCGCTGCGCCGTATTCGACGGCCGGCGGCAGGTACGGCTGGCCGTCGATGGCGATCGGCACCGCCGATTTCGGCACCAGGCAGGAGAACAACCGCACCATCGGCGTCGTCGACGGCCGGCCGCCGGCAAAGCCGGTGATGCCCTGGGCCATCGCGGTGGCCGGCGGGATGAACTCGCGGCTGAAGATCTCCAGCGCGGCACGCTCGTCGTGGTGGACGTTGAGCTTGAGGATCAGCTCGCGGGTATCGCGGCGCCGGGCGTTGGCGCCCCAGTTGCTTTCGGTGCCGAGCAGCTCGACATCGCTGCGCCGGTAGTCGGCGAGCCCGCGCGCGGCGAACAGCCGGCGGGTGCGACGGAGGATCGCCTCGGCCACCGCCTCGGCCTTGGCCACGGCGTCGACGCCGCCGATCATCATCGTGCCGCCGCTGCGATAGCCGTCCTGCCAGGTCGCCGACACCTTGTAGTGCGCGCCCGGCGCATGGCCGCGGGCGCCGCTGACCTCGACCCGGTCGGGGCCGACCGCGCGCAGCTGCACGGCGCGGAAATCGCAGCTGACGTCGGGCAGCAGGTAGGCGGCCGGATCGCCGATCTCGTAGACGATCTGCTCGGCGATGGTTTCCGGTACCACGCGGCCGCCGCTGCCGGCCGGCTTGGTGGCGATGAAGCGGCCGTCGGGCCGGCAGATGGCGATCGGAAAGCCCATGCGGTCCCAGTCGGCGACTGCGGCGCGCCAGTCGGTGGCGATGCCGCCGGTGGCCTGGGCGCCGCATTCGATGACGTGGCCGGCAAGGCTGCCGGCGGCCAGCAGGTCGAAGTCCTGCGCCGACCAGCGGAACTCGTGAATCAGCGCGCCGAGCGTTTCGGCGCTGTCGACGCAGCGGCCGGTCAGCACGATGTCGGCGCCGGCGTCGAGCGCCGCCGCGATCGGGAACGCGCCGAGATAGGCGTTCATGCTCCACAGCTTCGCCGGCAGCGCCGCCGCGCTGAACATCTCCCGGCAGTCGGCGAACTCGGCGGCGCGCGGCAGCAGGTCGTCGCCGGTGACGATGGCGACCCGCAGCGACACGCCGAGCGCGGCCAGCCGCTGCTCGATCGCCGCCCTGCAGGCTTCCGGATGGACGCCGCCGGCGTTGGATACCACGCGGATGCCGCGCGCCTTGAGCTGCGGCGCCAGCCGGGCGATCAGCTCGGGGAAGTCGGTGGCATAGCCGGCCTGCGGGTCCTTGGCGCGGGCGCGCGCCAGCAGCGACATGGTGATCTCGGCGAGGTAGTCGAGCACCAGGTAGTCGATCTCGCCGGATTCGACCAGCTGCGACGGCCCCTCGCCGCTGTCGCCCCAGAAGCCGGCGCCGCAGCCGATGCGGACTGCTGGTTTCATCGTCCGGTCCACACCGGCGGGCGCTTGTCCTGGAACGCCGCCAGGCCTTCGCGGGCGTCCTCGGTGCTGGACATGCCGAGGATCATCACCTGGGCGACTTCCATCGCTTCGCGCAGGTCCATGTCGCGCATCGCGTTGAACGCGTGCTTGCCGAGGCGGATCGCGGTCGGCGACTTGTCGACGATGCGGGCCAGCAGCCAGTCCAGCTTCCGGTCGAGTTCGGCGCGTGGCACGACGTAGTTCAGCACGCCCCAATCGAGCGCCTCGCGGGCGCTGAACGGCTCGCCGGTGATGCACATTTCCTGCAGCCGGCGCGGCGGCAGGATCCGCATCATGTGCGGCAGGATCATCATCGGCGACAGGCCGATCCGGGTTTCGGTGGTGCCGATGCGGATGTCGTCGGCGGCCACCGCCATGTCGCAGGCGCAGAGCAGGCCGAAGCCGCCGGCCATGGCGTGGCCGTTGACCCGCGCGACCACCGGCAGCCGGCAATCCAGCAGGCGCTTGAACAGGTCGACCATGTAGTGCCCGGGCTGCGCGAACTTCGCGGCGAAGGCGCTGCCGTCGGTGTCGCGGGCCAGATCGGCGCCGGCGCAGAAGGCCTTGTCGCCAGCGCCGGTCAGCACGATCGCACGGCTGATGCCGTCGCCGCCGGCGGCGTCGATGCCGGCCTCGATGCGCCGCACGACGTCCTCGTTGAGCGCATTGCGGCGCGCCTCGCGGTTGAGCGTGATCCAGGTGACGTGGTCACGACGCTCGATCAGTACCGGTTCGGACATGGGGCTTCCCGTGGGCTTGGCGACGACTGGCCGAAGCTTAAGTGAGTCCGCCTCACTTTTGTGCAGTAAGATGCCGGCGCGCCATCGCCACGGCAGCGGCGCACCGGCCGCCCGCCTGTCGGGCACCATCGTTCGGGACCCTTGCCCCTTCACTTTCAGGAGCGTCATGGCTGACCACGGCATGCTGGACCGCGAGCAACGCCCGCTCGCGCAGGTGTTTTCCGGGCTCTCGAACGACGAGCAGGCGATCCTCGACGGCGCCGACCGCTTCGCGCGGCAGGCGCTGTATCCGCTGGCCCGGCGGATGGACGACGAGGAATGGTGGCCGGCCGAGGCCTTTCCGCTGATCGGCGACACCGGCTACTTCGGCATCACCGCGCCGGAACGGCTGGGCGGCTCCGGCCTGGACCTGATGGCCAGCGGCCTGGTGCTGCAGGCCTTCAGCCGCTGGAACCACGCGCTGGGCCTGAGCTGGGTGGCCCACGAAAACCTCTGCCTGCACAACATCCTGCGCAACGCCGATGCCGAGCAGCAGGCCCGGTACCTGCCGGGCATGTGCAGCGGCCGGCTGATCGGCGCGCTCGGCCTGACCGAACCCGGTGCCGGTTCCGATGCGCTCGGCTCGATGCGCACCACCGCCGTCCGCGACGGCGACCACTACCTGCTCAACGGCTCCAAGCTGTACATCACCAACGGCCCGGTCGCCGATGTGCTTCTGGTCTACGCCAAGACCGATCCGGCGCGTGGCGCCAAGGGCATCTCGGCGTTCCTGGTCGAGAAGGACTACCCCGGCTTCCGGGTCGCCCAGAAGCTGATCAAGATGGGCTTCCGCGGCAGCCAGACCGCCGAGCTGGTGTTCGACAACTGCCGGGTGCCGGTGGCCAACCGGGTCGGCAACGAGAACGAAGGCGTCAAGGTGGTGATGAGCGGCCTCGACCTGGAGCGGGCGATGATCTCGCCGATCTGCCTCGGCATCGCCGAGCGGGCGCTGCAGCTGTCGATCGACTTCGCCAAGCAGCGCAAGCAGTTCGGGCGGCCGATCTCGGATTTCCAGATGATCCGCGCCAAGCTGGCCGACATGTATACCTGGGTCGAGTCGATGCGCCTGTTCACCTACCAGACGCTGCGCGCCGCCAGCACCGTGGAAGCCGATGGCGGTGGCCGCGGCGAGATCCACAAGATCACCGCCGCCGGCGTGCTCTATGTCGCCGAGACCATGAACCGGGTGCTCGACCAGGCGGTGCAGATCCACGGCGGCAACGGCTACATCTGGGAATCGGAAGTGAACCGTCTGTACCGCTCGATCAAGCTGCTGGAAATCGGCGCCGGCACCAGCGAAGTGCGCAAGATCATCATCAGCGAAGAGCTGCTGCGCGAATGAACACCGCCGGCGCAGCAGCCGAAGCGGATGCCGCGCTCGACGCGCTCTGGGCCGCCGACACCGTCTACCGGCCGGACCTGTTCCGTGGCCGCGCCGCGCTGGTGTCCGGCGGCGGCAGCGGCATCGGCCGGGCCACGGCCCTGCTGCTGGCCCGGCTCGGCGCCCGCGTGGTGATCGCCGGCCGCAGCCAGGACAAGCTCGACCGCGTCGTCGCCTACGCCCGCAGCCGCGGCGCGGAAATGGTCGGCGTCGCCGGCAACATCCGCGAGCACGAGCAGGTGCTCGCCATCTACGAGCGGGCCGAAGCCGCCTTCGGCATGCCGGACCTGGTGGTCAACAGCGCCGGCGGCCAGTTCCCGCAGGCGGCCATCGACTACGCGCCGAAGGGCTGGTCGGCGGTGGTCAACAACAACCTCAACGGCACCTGGTTCATGATGCAGCGCGCCGCCCAGCGCTGGCGCGAGCTGGGCCGGGGCGGGGCGATCGTCAACGTCGTGGTGGTCACCGAACGCGGCATGCCCGGCGTCGCCCACACGGTGGCGGCGCGGGCCGGCGTGATTGGCGCCAGCCGCACCGTGGCGGTGGAATGGGCGCCGCTCGGCATCCGCGTCAACTGCGTGGCGCCCGGCCTCACCGCCACCGAAGGGCTCGACGTCTACCCGCCCGAAGCGGTGCGCGAATTCCCCCGCGCCAACGCCATGAAACGCCCGGGCACCGCGATGGAAATCGCCGAAGCCTGCGTCTACCTCGGCGGGCCATCCGGCAGCTTCATCACCGGCGAAGTGATGACCGTCGACGGCGGCGGCAAGCTCTGGGGCGAGCTGTGGACCGCCGGCCGGCCGGACTACTACGCGTTGCCGGCCTGCGACTGAATCAGGCGCTCTGCGCCAGCCGCTCGCGACGGGCGGCGACGCCGCCGGCCAGGGTGCGCAGCAGGTCGGCGGTGTCGTCCCAGGCGAGGCAGGCGTCGGTGACGCTCTGGCCGTAGGTCATCTGGTCGCGCGGGCCGATTTCCTGACGGCCTTCGACCAGATGGCTTTCGATCATCACGCCGATCACCTTGTCCGAGCCGCCGGCCAGCTGGCCGGCGACATCGCGGCCGACCTCGACCTGCAGGCGGTGCTGCTTGCGGCTGTTGGCGTGGCTGAAGTCGACCATCACCGCCGGGCGCAGGCCGGCCTTGGTCATCGCCGCCGCCGCCGCGTCGACGCTGGCGGCGTCGTAGTTGGTGCCGGTCGAGCCGCCGCGCAGGATGATGTGGCTGTCCGGGTTGCCGGCGGTCTCGAAGATCGAGATCTGGCCGTCCTGGGTCGCCGACAGGAAACGATGGGGGGCGCGCGCCGACTGCACGGCGTCGACCGCGACCTTGACCGAACCGTCGGTGCCGTTCTTGAAGCCGACCGCGCACGACAGGCCGCTGGCCATTTCGCGATGCAGCTGCGATTCCGTGGTGCGGGCGCCGATCGCGCCCCAGGACACCAGGTCGGCGAGGTATTGCGGGGTCAGGATGTCGAGGAATTCGACGCCGGCCGGCATGCCTTCGTCGTTCAGCTGCAGCAGCAGCTTGCGGGCGATGCGCAGGCCGCGGTCGATGTCGTAGGAGTCGTCGAGGTCCGGATCGTTGATCAGGCCCTTCCAGCCGACCGTGGTGCGCGGCTTCTCGAAGTACACGCGCATCACGATCAGCAGGTGCCTGGCCAGCGACGGCCGCAGCGCCTTGAGCTTCTCGGCGTATTCGAGCGCGGCCTGCGGATCGTGGATCGAGCACGGCCCGACGATCACCAGCAGGCGGTCGTCGCGGCCGGCCAGCACGTCCTGGATCTCGCGGCGCGTGGTTTCCACGGTGCGGGTCGCAGCCTCGGTGATCGGCAGTTCCTGCTGCACCACGGAAGGCGCCGAAACCGGACGGATCGACTTGATGCGCAGGTCTTCGGTGGCCGGGCGAGCCAGGTGCTGGGCGGAAGCGTTCATCGTGAAATCTCGTGGGCAGCGACAAAAATCAGGTCGCGGATGCTAGCAGACCGCTTTTGCCGGGGCGATTGCCGGCGTGACGGGGCGCGATGGGCCGAAATTTCGCTGCGTGATGCACATCTGTTCACGGTGCCGGCGGAATATTTGAGTACAATTGTTCACCAACTGTTCCTTCCCTTCCGCTCCCGGAGTCCCCGATGCCCACGTACAAGGCCCCGCTGCGCGACATGCGCTTCCTGCTCAACGAAGTCTTCGATTTCCCGGCGCACTACCGGACGCTGTCGAACGGCGCCGAAGCCACGCCGGACATGGTCGACAGCATCCTCGAGGAATGCGCGCGCTTCTGCGAAGAGGAACTGGCGCCGCTGAACCTGTCCGGCGATGCCGAAGGCTGCACGCTGGCCAACGGCAAGGTCACGACGCCGAAGGGTTTCAAGGAGGCCTATGCGCAGTACGTAAACGGCGGCTGGCAGGGTCTGTCGCACCCCAGCGAGTACGGCGGCCAGGGTCTGCCGATGTCGCTGGGCCTGCTGAAGTCGGAAATGATGGGCACCGCGAACTGGGCGTTCACCATGTATCCGGGCCTGTCGCTGGGCGCGATGAACACCATCATGCAGCACGCCTCCGATGAACTGAAAAGCGTCTACATGCCGCCGCTGGTCGAAGGCCGCTGGGCCGGCACCATGTGCCTGACTGAGCCGCAGTGCGGCACCGATCTCGGCCAGGTCAAGACTCGCGCGGAAGCCAACGGCGACGGCAGCTATGCGGTCACCGGCACCAAGATCTTCATCTCCTCGGGCGATCACGACCTGACCGAGAACATCGTCCACATCGTGCTGGCGCGCCTGCCCGACGCGCCGCCGGGCACCCGCGGCATCTCGCTGTTCATGATTCCGAAGATCAAGGTCAACGCCGATGGCAGCCTCGGCGCGCCGAACGGTGTCGTCTGCAGCGCGCTCGAACACAAGATGGGCATCAAGGCTTCGGCGACCTGCGTGATCAATTTCGAAGGCGCCACCGCCTACCTGATCTCGCCCGAGAACAAGGGTCTGGAAGCGATGTTCACGTTCATGAACACCGCCCGCATCGGTACCGCCGTGCAGGGTGTCGCCCACGCCGAGCTGTCGTTCCAGGGTGCGCTGGCCTACGCCAGGGAGCGCCGCTCGATGCGCGCGCTGTCCGGCAAGAAGGATCCGGACAAGAGCGCCGACGCAATCATCCATCACGCCGACGTGCGCCGGATGCTGCTGACCCAGAAGGCGATCGCCGAGGGCGGCCGGGCGATGCTGTACTTCGCCGGCATCTATGCCGACCACATGACCAACGGCATCATCGAGAACGACAAGGCCAAGTACGACCTCTGGGACGACCGGCTCGGCTTCTTCACGCCGATCCTCAAGGGCTTTCTGACCGAACTCGGCACCGAAGCGGCGAGCATCGGCATGCAGGTGTTCGGCGGCCACGGTTACATCCGCGAGCACGGCATGGAGCAGATCCTGCGCGACGCCCGCATCTCCACCCTCTACGAAGGCACCACCGGCATCCAGGCGCTGGACCTGCTCGGCCGCAAGGTGCTGCTGACCACGCGCGGCAAGGCGGTGCGGGACTTCACGACGATCATCGGCAAGTTCGCGCTGGACCAGGTCCGGAACCGAGGCATGCGCCGCTTCGCGACCGAGCTGGGCCGCTATGTCACCGAATGGAACCTGCTGACCATGCGGATCATGCTGACGGCGCGCAAGGATCGCGACATCGTCAGCAGCGCCTCGCACCACTTCCTGATGTATTCGGGCTACGTGACGATGGCCTACTTCTGGGCGCTGCAGGCGTCGGTCGCCACCGAAAAGCTGGCCAAGGGCGGCAGCGAGACGCCGGAGTTCTACAAGGCCAAGATCGAAGTGGCGCGCTTCTACTTCGACCACCTGCTGCCGCGCGCCAAGGGCCATGCGACCTCGATCACCAAGCCGAGCAAGTCGCTGACCCGGCTGCCGATCGACAGCTTCGCGTTCAACTGAGGTCCGTCGACCGACCGGGCGCGGCGGCGCTTGTTTATGCTCTGGCCACTCCGGCCCGACCAGAACCCTTCGCCATGACGCTCCGCGCTCCGCTGCTCGCTTTCGCCTGCCTCGCTCCGCTGCTCGCCGCAGCGGAGCCCGGCTTCGCGGTCCGCAACGAGGCCACGCTGAGCCGGACCGCGACCCTGCCGACGCTCGGCGAAAGCCGCGTGCTCGACTCCGGCCGGTTCGCCACCCGCTTCACCGTGGACTGGAGCAACGAGTACGTCGAGCAGGCCAATGCCCGTGAATCGCTGACCATCGACGCCGAAACCCGGCGGGTGACGTTCGGCTTCCGGCGCGGCGTCGCCGAAGGCGTGGAACTGGGTGTCGACCTGCCGCTGCTGTTCACCGGCGGCGGCGCGCTCGACGGCGTCATCGAAGGCTGGCACGACGCCTTCGGCCTGCCCAACGGCGGCCGCGACCGGGTGCGCCAGGATCGCTACCTGGTGCAGTACACGGTCGATGGCCAGACCCGCATCCTCGACGACGAAGGCGCCAGCGGCATCGGCGACCTGGAACTCAGCGCCGGCTTCCGGCTGCGCGAGGACTTCGCATTCCGGGCGCTGGCCAAGCTGCCGACCGGGCGCAGCAGCCGGCTGCAGGGCGGCAATGCCGGCGGCGCGCTGTGGTTCGACTTCGATCCGTTCCATGGCCTGGCGAACTGGTTCGGCTATGTCTCCGCCGGTGCCTCGTACAGCGGCCAGAGCGACGTGATCGGCGGCCAGCAGAAGCAGTTCGTGGCGCTCGGCGGCGCGGCGATCGGCTACCGCGTCTGGCGGCCGGTGTCGCTGCTGGTGCAGTTCAACGGCCATACGGCGCTGTACCGGGATTCCGGCCTCAACGCGCTCGACCGCCCGGGCGGCCAGCTGAGCTTCGGCGGCCGCATCGACATTGCGCCGAAGCTGCAGCTCGACCTCGGCGTGCAGGAAGACGTGCTGGTCAGCTCGTCGCCGGATTTCAGCATCCACATCGGCCTGCGCTACCGCTGAACTGTAGGGCCACCCTACGGATCAGCGCCGCACGAACGGCAGCAGCGGCTCGCGATGCTGCGGAAATCGCGCCAGCAGCGCCGCATCGGCAAACGCGTGATCGGCGTAGTCGAAACCGGGCACCACCGCTTCCGATACCAGCGCATGATCGGCCGCGCCGATCAGCCGCGATGCCTTCCAGACGCCGCCCGGCACGAACAGGAACAGCTGCTGATCGGGTGCCGCGCCGAGCGTGATCCGGCGCAGCGCGCCGCTGGCTTCATCCAGCAACAGGTACTCCACCGGCCCGCCGCCCTGCAGGTAATGCAGGATGTCCGAGCGGTTGCGATGCAGGCGGCCGAGCGGCTCGTCGACGGTCAGCAGGTAGTGGATCGAGGTGACCCGGGCGCGGGCGCCGAACGCGGTATCGACCCCCTGTTCCGACGTGTGGATGCGCTTGAACCAGCCGCCTTCGGGATGCCGTTCCAGGCCGAGGCGGGCAATCAGTTCAAGCGGGTTCAAGCGCTGCGCTCCGGCTTGATCTCGAAGCGATAGCCGTAGCCGTACACCGCCTTGATCAGCGTCTGCTGTTCATCGGCCAGTGCGGCGCGCAGCTTGCCGATGGCATTGGTCAGCGCCGTCTCGGACACGATGCGGCCGGGCCATACCGCAGCCAGCAGCTGATCCTTGCCGACCACTTCGCCGGCGTGGCGCAGGAAATACATCAGCACTTCCAGCGGCTTCTTCGGAAGCTCGACCCGCGCGCCGTCGACACGCAGTTCCAGCGCCCGTTCGTCCAGGCTGCGCCCGGCGAAATGCCAGACCACCGGCCCGGCGTCGGTGCCGGCATCGGCATTCGTCGACGGCAGCGGGGCATGCGTGGCCTTGAGCCGGCGCAGCTGGCTGCGCACGCAGGCCAGCAGTTCGCGCGGTTCGCAGGGCTTGGCCAGGTAGTCGTCGGCACCCAGTTCCAGTCCGACGACCCGATCGGTGGTGGCATCCTGGCTGGTCAGCATGATCACCGGCACCTGGGAAAAGCCGCGCAGCCAGGACAGCAGGGACAGGCCGTCTTCGCCGGGCATCACCAGATCGGTGATGACGATGTCCGGCAGGCCGGCGACGGCCGCCGCGCGGAAAGCGGCGACGCTGTCGAAACTGCGCACCTCGAAACCGACGCCGCTCAGGTAGCCGCCGATGAATTCGCGCAGCACGGCATCATCGTCGACGAGATGGACAGTGGCGGTCATCGGCGAATGGTACACACGGTGCGCTGCCCGTTCAGGCCTGCAGCCGATGCCAGAGTGCCAGCGCGGCGTCGTACTCCAGATTCGCGATCAGGCTGCCGAGCGGGGCATGACGGGCGCGCTGCGGCCCCGGCAGCGCCGCGCTGAATTTCTCGAAGGTATCCCAGGCTTCGTCCTCGTCGTCTTCGAGCTGTTGTTGCAGTTGCAGGCCCAGCTTCGCGACCAGCGCCGTCGAGTCGGCTTCCTGCGGCAGCACGGCCGACAGCGGTTGGACCATGTGGCTGCGCACCTCGCGCAGGGCTGCGGCCAGCTCGTCCAGTTCCCCGGGCGGCGGCAGCCGCGATGCCAGGGTGGCCTCCAGGCGTGCCGCCAGCCGCGATACCCGCAGGGCACCGATCTGGGCCGATGATCCCTTGAGTGCATGCGCGGTGATGGCCGCTGCCGCCGGCTGGTTCGCCGCGATCTGGGCCCGCAGCAGGCCGACCGGATCGGGATCGTCGAGGAAGCGCCGGACCACCCGCTCGTACAGGCCCGGCGTGCGCGCCACCCGCGCCCGGGCCCGTGCGTAATCGTGGTCCGGCGGCTCGGCGCCCGGCGACGGTGCCGGCTGCAACGCGAGGTCGTAGCGCCGACCGGTGACCCGCGCCAGTGCGGCGAACAGCTGATCGACGTCGATCGGCTTGCCGACGAAATCATCCATGCCGGCCGCGAGGCAGCGCTCGCGGTCCGGCGCCATGACATTGGCGGTCAGCGCGACGATCGGCACTCGGCGGTCGCCCTCGGCTGCGCGGATGTGCCTTGTCGCCGCCATGCCATCCATGCCGGGCATGCGCATGTCCATGAAGATCGCATCGAAGCGCTGCGACGCTGCCGCTGTGATGGCCTCGGTGCCGGACGCCGCCAGCCAGACGCCAACGCCGGCCGACTGCAGCAGGTCGCGCGCCACTTCCAGATTCGGCGCGTGATCGTCGACCACCAGCACCGACAGTCCGGCCAGGTTCGCGGCATCGGCGGCGACCGGCGCGATCGGCAGCGTCGAATCGTCGAAGGCTTCGAACGTCGCCGAGAACCGGAAGACGCTGCCGACACCGGGACGGCTGTCGACCGCCATGCTGCCGCCCATCATCTCGACCAGTCGCTTGCAGATCGACAGGCCAAGTCCGGTGCCGCCGAAACGGCGCGTGGTGGAAGAATCGGCCTGGCTGAACGGCGAGAACAGCTTGTCGATCTGTTCGGGCGCGATGCCGATGCCGCTGTCGCGGACGTCGAATCGCAGACGGCAGAAGCCGTTCGCGGTCGCGTCCGGGTCCAGCCCGATCCTGATCGCCACCTGTCCGGATTCGGTGAATTTCACCGCATTGCCGCCGAGGTTCATCAGCACCTGACCCAGGCGCAGGCTGTCGCCGACCAGCGCCTTCGGCACGTCGGGGTCCACGGCGATGCTGAAGCCCAGTCCCTTTTCCTGCGCGCGCAGGCCGATCACGCTCTCCAGGTTGTCCAGCAGCTGGCCGAGCAGGAACGGCGCCCGGTCGAGTTCGAGCTTGCCGGCTTCGACCTTCGACAGGTCGAGCACGTCGTTGATGATGTCCAGTAAGGACCGGGCAGCGGTTTCGATCTTGGCGAAGTAATCGCGCTGCCGCGCCAGCTCGGCGCTGCGCTGGCCCAGATAGGCGAAGCTCAGCACCGCATTCATCGGCGTGCGGATCTCATGGCTGATATTGGCCAGGAACTCGCTCTTGGCGCGGCTCGCCGCTTCCGCATGTTCCTTGGCCTCTGCGAGCTGTCTTTGCAGTTCGAGCGGCCCGCTGATGTCCTGCAGGCAGGTGATGGTGACCATGGCGCCACCGGCTTCCAGATGCTTGCGGGTGAAGTCGCGCATCGAACGCACCCGGCCGTCGCGATGCACCAGCCGGTAGTTGAGCGAGACATCGCCGACGGCGCCGGACAGGATCGACTGCATCACCATCGGCAGATCCTCCGGCAGGATCAATCCGACCATCACGCCCGGGTCCTCGATGCAGGCTTGCGGCTCCACGCCGCAGAGTTCCCGGATGCCGTCGCTGACGTAGGTGAAATGCAGGCGGCCATCGGTTTCCAGCCGCATCTCCATCACCACGCCGGACATGCGGTTGGTGACGTCGCGCAGCCGTTGCGCCTCGGCCCGCGCGGCATCGCGCTCGGCTTCGAGCGCTTTCAGCAGCGCGGCATCGGGATGGTCGTTCGCCATGGTCGATCCTCGTTCAGTGCATGCGGCTCGTTCAAAAAGCCGGACCGGGCAGCAGCCGGCCCGATCCGGCCCGGTCCAGCTTGATGCGACGGCTCCCGCCGAATGGCCGGGTGATGTTCCTACACGCCGGCCTGCACGCGGGTGCTTTCCACTTCGCGGTTGTTGGTGGTGTTGTCGTCGAGCTGGTTGGCCGTCACGCCGGCATCGTTGCGCAAGGTGATGCCATTGCTGTTCGGCGTGGTCAGGCGCACTTCCAGCGGACTGGCCGCCATCCCGGCGCGCAGCACCGGGGTGTAGCGGCAGACCACCTTGCCGGTCGGCAGCGTGCAGGTCCAGTTCGTTCCCGATGCGCTGACCTGGGTCACGCCGGCCGGCAGGATGTCCTGCACCGTGACGCCGGTGGCCGCAGACAGTCCGGCATCGATGGCGGCAATGCCGGTCAGGGATTCGGGGGCGTCGAAGTTGCTGACGTTGATGGTGTAGCTCAGTGCCCCGGCTGCCGGTGCCGGGTCCCTGGAGTCGGACTGGACCAGGCTCAGATTGATCGGCTGCGTGGCCTGATAGCGCTGGGCAGAGATGTCGTAGCTGGAGCTCAGGTTGGTCACGCCATGCCAGGCGACGACGAAGTCGCCATCGGCATCCAGCCCGATCGCCGGCCGCCGGTCGCTCTGGGCGTTGCCGTTGCTGACATTGATCTCGGATCCCACCAGCCCGCCATTGAGGTTGAAGCGCTGGGCGCTGATGCCGGTGCTGCTGCTGCCGGTCGAACGGGTCCAGCCGACCACGAAGGCACCGCTCAGGTCCATGCCGATGGCAGCACCGGTCTGGTCGCCGGCCTGCAAGCCGCTGACATTGAACTGCGGCCCGGCCAGGGCGCCGCCGGCGGTCACGCCCCGGGCGACGATGTCATAGCCTGAAGCGCTGCTGGCCGGCGCTTCCCAGGCGACGACGAAGGCGCCGTTGCGATCGACCGCGACCGCGGGCCGTCGCGACGGCTTGCCATCCAGCCCCGGTCCACCGATGTAGACGGGCGTGCCGCGCAGCGAACCGTCGCTGTTGAAACGCTGCGCCCGGATGCTGCTGCCGAGATAGGTATCCCAGGCGACCACGAACTCGCCGCGCGGGTTGGTCGCGACCGACGGATGCTCCTGCCGATACTGCGTCGCATCGCTCAGGATCCGGCGGGTACCGGAGCGGCTGCCATCGGCGTTGAAGCGCTGCGACTGGATGGTGTTTCCGCCGCTCTTCTCGGCCTGCCAGGCGATCAGGAAACGGCCCTGGGCGTCGATGGCCAGCGACGGCGCGCCGTTGTAGGCCGGCTCGAAATCGACCCCGATGACGCTGCCGATCAAGGCGCCGCCGGCGCTGACGCGCTGGGCGCGGATTGCCGTGCCGACCGTGCCATTGTCATACGGCTGCACCCAGCTCACCACGAAGTCGCCATTGGCACTGATGGCGACGGCGGGCGTGGCCTTGTCGGCGAACGAGTAGCTGCCTTCGTACAGCTTGATCGGCGCGCGGCCCAGCGCTTCGCCGTTGGCGTTGTAGCGACGGGCCAGAATCGAGTGGTAGCTCGTGCCGGAGCCGGTTCGCGACTGCCAGACCGCGACGAAGTTGCCGTCCGGACCAGTGGCAACGGCCGGATCGATCTGCGGATAGGCTTCGGCGCCGTTGACCGCGATGACCGCCCCGACCGGGCCGGGAGCAGCAGCGTGGCTGACGCCCGACGGCAGCAGGACGGCAGTGGCGAACGAGGCGAGAATCGTGTGGCGAAGGTTCGAGCGGTTCATCGGAAATCTCCGGCGGGAAAGTGGGTTCGGGTGTCGGCGGCTGCCGATGACGAACACTCTGCCGACCGCCTTGCCGGACATCTCCGCCGTTTTCAAACTTGATTCACACCCTTTTCAAACCCGCGCCTTGGCCGGCCGTCGCTGTTTCAGGGCTCCAGCCGTTGCAGCTGCCAGCCGCCGTCGATCTGACGGTAGACCAGCCGGTCGTGGCTGCGATTGTCGCGGCCCTGCCAGAACTCGATCAGCGCGGGACGAATCCGGTAGCCGCCCCACTGGGCCGGGTCGAACGGCACCGGATCGGTGGCGTAGCGGGCCAGGTTCTCGGCCAGCCTGGTATCGAGTTCGGCGCGGCTTCCGACCACCTGGCTCTGCCGTGACGTGATCGCCGCAACCTGCGAGCCCTGCGGCCGGCTGCGGAAATAGGCTTCGGATTCCGTCGCGGTCAGCTTCTCGACCGCACCCTCGATGCGGACGCTGCGCTCCAGCCGGTCCCACCAGAAGGTCGCCGCGGCGTACGGCCGCGCCGCCAGCGCCCGGGCTTTCCGCGACTGGTAGTTGGTGTAGAACGCGAAGCCCTCGGCATCCAGACCTTTCAGCAACACCACGCGGGCCGACGGCCGGCCGTCGGCGTCGACGGTGGCCAGGGTCATCGCGATCGGCTCGATCATGCCGACCTTGATCGCATCGTCCAGCCAGCGCCGGAACTGGGTGATCGGATCTTGATCGACATCGGCTTCGAGCAGCGGTGGGTTGCTCGTGTATTGCGGCATGGCGTCATGGGGCAGAATAAGGACCGAATTTCATTCTGCCGGAAACTCCGATGCCCACTTCCGTACCTGCAACTTTCAAGGCGCTGCGCATCCATCAGATCGACAAGAAGACCGAGGCGCGCATCGAAGCGATCACGCTGTCGGACCTGACGGCCGGCGAAGTGGTGATCCGGGTCGTCTATTCGTCGATCAATTACAAGGACGCGCTGGCCGTCACCGGCCGCGGCAAGATCATGCGCGGCTACCCGAAGGTGGCCGGCATCGACCTGTCGGGCATCGTCGTGTCCAGCGACGTGCCGGACTACAAGCCGGGCAACCGGGTGCTGGTCACCGGCTGCAATGTCGGCGAACAGTTCGACGGCGGCTTCGCCGAATACGCGCGGGTGCCGGCCGACGCCGTGGTGCCGCTGCCGCCGGGCCTGTCGCTGCTCGAAGCGATGGCGCTCGGCACCGCCGGCTATACCGCGGCCCTGGCCTTGCGCCGGATGCTGGAAAACCACCAGACGCCGGATCTCGGCCCGATCGCCGTCACCGGCCCGACCGGCGGTGTCGGCTCGATCGCCATCAGCCTGTTCAAGCGCGCCGGCTTCCAGGTGGCCGCGATCACCGGCAAGCCGGGTGCCGAAGCCTATCTGCGCGAACTCGGCGCCGACGAGATCGTCGACCGCAACACGCTGGATCTGGGCAGCAAGCCGCTCGAAGCGGCGCGCTGGGGCGGCGCGGTCGACAACCTCGGCGGCGACACGCTGGCCTATCTGGCCCGCACCGTGAAGCCCTGGGGTTCGATCGGCGCGATCGGCCTGGCCCAGTCGCCCCAGCTTTCCACCACGGTGATTCCGTTCATCCTGCGCGGCGTCAGCCTGCTCGGCATCTGGTCGGTCGAAGGGCCGCGCAGCTGGCGACTGGCGATCTGGGACCGTCTGGCCGGCGACTGGAAGCCGCGTGGCCTGACCACCCTGATCGCGCCGAAGGTGATTCCGCTGGAACAGGTGCCGGAAGTCGCCGAGCAGCTGGTGGCCGGCAAGGCCCAGGGCCGCACCATCGTCCAGCTGTCCGACGAAGGCTGAAGCGCGCCGCCGACGATGGGCCAGCACCACGACCATGCGGGTCATGACCACGATCGCCACCACGATCATGGCCATGACCACGCGGCGCACGCGCCGAAGGCAGGCGGGCACGATCACGGCCATTCGCACGGCCATGGTCACGGCCATCACCACGGCAGCAGCAACGAGACGCGGCTCGCGTTGGCGCTGGCGATCACCGCGACCTTCATGGTCGTCGAAGCGGTCGGCGGCTGGCTGTCCGGCTCGCTGGCGCTGCTGGCCGATGCCGTGCACATGCTGACCGATGCCGGCTCGCTGGTGCTGGCGCTGGTCGCGTTGCGGGTCGCCCGGCGGCCGGCCGACGCGCTGTTCTCGTACGGTCAGGCGCGCTACGAAGTGCTGGCGGCGTTCGTCAACGGCCTGGCGCTGCTGCTGCTCAGTGCCTGGATCGTCGTCGAGTCGATCCAGCGGCTGCTGGCACCGGCGCCGGTGATCGGCACCACGATGCTGACGATCGCCGTGCTCGGCTTCATCGCCAACCTGGTGTCGTTTCTGGTGCTGCGCGACGGCGAGGACACGCTGAACCTGCGCGGCGCGATGCTTCACGTGCTCGGCGACCTGCTCGGCTCGGCGGCGGCGATCGCGGCGGCGCTGGTGATCCTGCTGAGCGGCTGGACGCCGATCGACCCGATCCTGTCAGCGTTCGTCGCGCTGCTGATCCTCAAGGGCGGCTGGCGGGTGACCCGCGAATCCGCGCACATCCTGCTCGAAGGCGCGCCGCGCGATCTCGACACCGGCGCGCTGGCCGAGGATCTGGCCGCCAGCGTGCCGGGTGTGGCCGGCATCCACCATCTGCACGCCTGGTCGCTGACCGACAGGCGTCCGGTGATGACCCTGCACGCGGTGCTCGACGAAGGCACCGATCGCGATGTCGCGCTGGGCGCGATCCAGCAGCGGCTGAAGGCGCAGTTCGGCGACGTCCACGCCACCGTGCAGATCGAGCAGGTGGCCTGCGGCGGCGACGGCTGCGGCCCGGCCGTCCACAGGCACTAGGGCGGCGCTGCCCGGCCCGCTGCGCGCGGGGTTCAGGGCCGGTTGCGGTTGCGCAGTTCGTCGAGCAGGCGTTCCAGAGTCGACTTCACCTGCGCCGCCTTGCCGTCCTTGCCGGTCTCGCGAACGATCAGGCCCTCGACCTTGCGGATCACATCGTCGACCGTGGCATCGCCGATGTCGACACCACCGATGGTCCGGCTGCGCCGTGCCGCCGGGTCCGGATCGTCGGACGCCCCGGTGGCGTGATAACCGCCGACCGCGCCGTAGATGTTGATCCGCTCCTCGAGTTCGCGGCCGGCTTCCAGCGCCTGATAGAAGGCATCGCCGCGGCGCCGGCCCGGCTTGCCGCTGACCAGGTCGTAGATCGACGCGACGATGGTGACCGGCACCAGCACGAAGTTCAGCATGTTGCCGAGCACCAGCTTGAACTGGAACACCAGCACGTCGCGAATGAAGGGCCAGCGGCTGTCGTGGTCGGAGCTTGGAGTGTTCATGCGCCGAGTCTAGGGCCTGTCGTCAATTACTGAGGCCGCTGCGGCGGAGGTCGTTTTTGCCCAGTGCAACGAACGAGGAGCGGCCAATGGTTGTTCCATTGGCGCGACGAGAGAGGCAGCAATGGGCAAAAACGATCCCGCCCCGAAGGGTTGCGGCCAAAAAGCCGCCGGCGCAGAGCATGCTCTGCGCGTTGCGAACCT
>PNMW01000015.1 GCA_013823855.1 Lysobacteraceae bacterium
CCGGTCTGGAACGACACGGCGGGTCCGCGCTTCCAGAAGACGCAGCCGACCTTCGTGCTCAGCCCGAGCTACCGGTTCAGCGAGCAGTACACCGGCTACGCCTCGTTCCGCTACGGCGAAAAGGCCGGCATTTCGCAGGTCGTCAACAGCGTGCCGTTCGAGGCGCTGCCGGAGGAAACCCGCGCCTACGAACTGGGCCTGAAGACCGCGCTGCTCGACAACCGCCTCACCTTCAACACCGCGCTGTTCTGGAGCGACATCAAGAACTACCAGCAGCAGGTGCAAATCTTCGATGCCTACACCACCGAGCTGAACGCCAACGGCGCGCTGGCCTTCACGGCGGCCACCGGCAATGCCGCCAAGGTCCGCGCCCGAGGTGTGGAGATCGATGCGCTGTACCGGCCGATCGATCGCGCCCAGCTGCGGCTGGCGGTGGCCTACAACGATGCCTATTACCGGGACTTCCAGAACTCGGGCCAGCCGTTCGAGCAGAACTTCACCGGCAACCCGGCGCTGCGCGATGTCAGCGGTTCGACCCTGCCGGGCGCGGCGAAGTGGTCGGGCAATCTCGGTGCCGACTACAACCAGCCGGTCGGCGGCGGTTATGTCGCGCATGCCAACGTGAACCTGTTCCTGACCAGCTCGTACAACTCCGACGTGCGACTCTCGGAGTACGGTCGGGTCAGCCCGTTCGCGATTGCCGATCTCGCCTTCGGTGTCGGTCCTGCCGACCAGCGCTTCGACGTCAGCGTGTTCATCAAGAACCTGCTCGGCAACGATGCCTCGCAGAACGTCACGCACAACACCTACGTGCCGGCGACGCCGCGCTTCTACGGCCTGCAGTTCAGCGCCAAGCTCTAGAAGCCCGGCGGGCCATCCCCTTGCCGTTGCAGCCGCCGCGACGGCGCCCCGACGATGCCGCGGTCACGGCAGCGTCGGGGCGCTCGCGTTTCATCCGTCCTCCCCGTATGCCCCCACAGGAAAACCGACCATGACCCGCAAGACCTCGCGTGATTTCCATCCCGAAGCGCTGAAGCTGTTCGACCAGTACGTGCACGGCCAGCTGTCGCGCCGCGGCTTCCTGCAGCAGGCCGGACGGTTCACCGCCGCCGGCGTCAGCGCCGAAGCGCTGCTGCTGGCCCTGAGCCCGAACTTCGCCGAAGCCCAGCAGGTGGCGCCGGACGACAAGCGCCTGTGGACCGCCTATGTCGAATATCCGTCGCCGGACGGCTACGGCAAGCTGCGTGGCTATCTCGTCAAGCCGGCCGTCGCCGGAGGGGTCAAGCCGGCTGCCGCCGGGGGAGGCAAGCTCGCGAATGCCAATGGCAAGCTGCCGACCGTGCTGGTGGCGCACGAGAACCGCGGCCTCAATCCGCATATCGAGGATGTCACCCGGCGCCTTGCGCTGGCCGGCTTCATCGCCTTCGCCCCGGACGCGCTGTTCCCGCTCGGCGGCTATCCGGGCGACGAGGACAAGGCCCGCGAACTGTTCACCCAGCTCGAGCAGCCCAAGACCCGGGCCGATTTCGTCAATGCCGCCAAGCAGCTGAAGGCGCTGCCGGACGGCAACGGCAAGGTCGGCGTGGTCGGCTTCTGCTACGGCGGTGGTGTTGCCAACTACCTGGCCACCCAGCTGCCGGACCTGGCCGCCGCCGTGCCGTTCTACGGCGCCCAGCCACCGGCCGACACCGTCGCCGCGATCAAGGCCCCGCTGCTGCTCCAGTACGCCGAACAGGACGAACGGATCAACGCCGGCTGGCCGGCCTATGAAACCGCGCTGAAGGCAGCGAAGGTCGATTACCAAGCCTACGTCTACCCCGGCGTCCAGCACGGCTTCAACAACGACACCACGCCGCGCTACGACGCCGCAGCCGCCAAGCTGGCCTGGGAGCGGACGATTGGGTTTTTTGAGAAGCAGCTGCGGGCTTGAGAATCCGAATGCAGCCGGTGGATCAGCGCTTGGCTGTGAACGTCTCGTGCTGATCGCCGCTGGTCATTGGCAAGGTAGGCTGGCGGCGTGATGCCGCTGGCCTGGCCCGCTGGCGCATTTCTACGGCTGACGGTTGATGCTGATGCATCCGAGAGCGTCTGCTGATAGCCAGAAGCAGACCTCAGTGATTCTGAGCCAAACGATTCGACGGAGAACGATGTGAATACAAAAAAGCGCGTTCACCGGTATGTATTGAAGGCCTACCCGAGCAAAAGTCATCCACGTTTCCATCCGTGGCAGAAAGCGACGGTAGTCTTATTCTTGGCGGGCGTGGACCCGCATGAAGGAGAAAAAATAGCCCTTAATGAGCTCGTCAAAAAGCACTGGATACCGGAGGGATTCGAACTGAGAGACACCTTGATCCGAAGTAAGGTCGAGGCCGAAGGCGGGCAGATCTGGGAGGCATTTCTTCAGGCAGAACGAGATGGGCTGTACTGGTCTGAGCACCTCGATAGCGTACCTGTAAGCCATAAGGGCGAGCCGATTTGGGGCACTGGGCCCCGGCTTACGGAAACGTTTATCGATAACCTGATTAGCGAGAGCGGCGGACGGCGAGTCACCGTTGAAGAGGCCGGTGGGTCGCTCGAAAAGCTCGAGAAGAACGCTGACTATGTCTTAGGTCGATATGTCCTAGAAGCCAAGCAGCTCGAGAATGAAGGTTTGGACGTGCCAACCAGGCAGAAAAAAGTTAGCGAAATCTTTGGGCAGTATCTTGCGGCAGGGGACGTTCATCGTATCGATCCCTATCGACTGAGCGATGCGGACTTCGAAAAATACTGGGAGATCGTTGGCGTTCCGGTGCAGAGACGAATTAAGGACGCGTCCAAGCAGGTCAAGGCCACCATCGCACGGTTGCTTCCGGGCGATTTCGCAGGCGGAGTGATCCTGCTAAACACCGGGTATTTGACTATTCCGCATAATTTTTTGGTCGCGATGGCAGAGCGGTACGCGACGAAGGACAGTAGCTCCATCCGAACCGTCGTGGTCATCAGTTCTTGGACGGTTACCAATGGCTTCGACACGACGGTGAACTATGGATTTCATCCGCACGAGCCGATCGCCTATGAACTGCTGAAGCTGCGCGATGTTTTCTGGAGCACGGTAGAACGTCTCATGACAGAAATGGTTCAAGGGAAGCTGGATCCCGATTCTGGAATGCAGGAGCCGATGGCTCCCGTTTATTTCACGCATGACGGAAAATCGTTCACGTTCGGTGTTCCTGAAATGGAATCGAGCTTTGATCGCAAGAAGCGATAGCCTGCTTCCGACATCTGGCCGTCCGCTTCGGGCTGAATTCGGTCGGTGACGGCGACATGTTTCGCCTCGAACGATAGCAACTTGCGTGTTTGGCCCAGGTGCATCCACCAGCCCAGTGACCGCTGACTGAGCCTTGTTCGATCTGATGAATCGCCGAAGGCTGTGCTGTTGATTCCCTCCTCTTTGCCGTTCTCCGCGCCTGCGCGCTGAAACAGCTTTTCGCTTTCGGCAGCTGGTCGTGACTCGCTTTGAAATCAGGACGCGATCGTTCGCACGAAGTACGCAAAGAACACGAAGAAAAGCCTGCAATTCCAGTGAGGTAGCCGTCTTCCTTTGTGACCTTCGTGTACTTCGTGCGAAACAGCTTTATCGCTGGATCAACATGGTTGGTGTCGTGCTGGCACGCCTGTGGGCCATGTCCGGGCTTCAGCGTTAGAGAAACTGCTCCGCCCCCACCAGCCCGACCTTGGTCAGGCCCTCGCGCTGCACCGCCGCCATCACGCCGGCGACGACTCTGTACGGCACCTTGGCATCCGGGCGGATGTGCAGCTCCGGGGTCACGGCGCTGGCGGCGGCCGATTTGAGTCGGGCATCGAGCACGCTGGTATCGGCCACCGCCTCGCCGTTCCAGGTGATGACGCCTGCCGCATCGATGTTGATGCGGACGATTTCCGGCACTACCAGCGGCGGCGGCGGATTGCCGGCCGGCAGGTTCAGGTTCACCGCGTGCAGCTGGATCGGGATGGTGATGATCAGCATGATCAGCAGCACCAGCATCACGTCGATCAGCGGCGTGGTGTTGATGTCGGCGATCACGTCCGGATCATCGCCGGATCCGCTCGAACCCACGTTCATGCCCATGTGCGATTGCTCCGGGTGGCTCAGCCGCGCGGTGGCGGCTGGGTGATGAAGCCAAGCTTCAGGATGCCGGCGCGCTGGCTGGCGACGACCACGCGGCCGACATGCTCGTAGGCCGCGCCGCCATCGCCGCGGATCTGCACTTCCGGCTGCGGCTGCAGCACGGCGACCTGCTTCAGCCGGTCGACCAGTTCCTCGTTGTTGCCGATGCGCTGTTCGTTCCAGTAGACGAAGCCGTCCTTGTCGACCGACAGGTTGACGTTTTCCGGCTTGGTCACCCGTGGCTGGTTGGCCTCCTTCGGCAGTTCCACCGGCACCGCGCGGGTGACCACCGGGATGGTGATCAGGAAGATGATCAGCAGCACCAGCATGACGTCGACGAGCGGCGTGGTGTTGATGGCGGCGACGAGTTCGTCCTCGTCGTCACCGGTCTTGAAGCTGGCAGCCATGGTCGTCGTCGCCTCAGGCAGCAGCGGCGGTGGCGCGCTGTTCGCGGCGGCGCGGGCTCGGCACTTCGACCGGACGCGAAGCCTGGGCGCCCAGCAGCACGGCGTGCAGTTCGGAGCCGAAGTTGCGGAGCTGTTCCAGTGCCGACTTGTTGCGGCGGACCAGCCAGTTGTAGCCGAGCACGGCCGGCACGGCGACGGCCAGGCCGATGGCGGTCATGATCAGCGCTTCGCCGACCGGGCCGGCGACCTTGTCGATCGACGCCTGACCGGCGATGCCGATCGCGGTCAGCGCGTGGTAGATGCCCCAGACCGTGCCGAACAGGCCCACGAACGGCGCCGTCGAACCGACGGTGGCGAGGAACGCCAGGCCGCTCTGCAGCCGGCTCTGTACGGCGTCGATCGCGCGCTGGATCGATACCTGGGTCCATTCGTGCAGGTTGATGTGCGCGTGCAGGCCGCGATGGCGTTCGGTGGCATCGGCGCCGGCGCGGGCGATGAAGCGGTAGGCGCTGGCTTCATCGAGCGTCTCGATCGCTTCCGGCACCGCACCGGCGGACCAGAAGGTTTCGCTGGCGCGACGGCCCTGACGGTTCAGACGGGTCTGTTCCCAGAGCTTGGTGAACAGCACGTACCAGCTGCCGACCGACATGATCAGCAGGATCGCCAGCGTGGCCTTGGCGACGATGTCGCCGCCCTTCCACAGCGCGTCGAGGCCGTAGGGGTTGTCGACCGATTCGGTGGCCGCAGCCGCCGCCGCGGCTGCCACCGGCGCGGCTTCGGCGGCAGCAACGGTCGTGGCGGCTTCTGCAGCTGCGGCCACCGCGGCGTCGGGCCCGGCGGCGTCTTGGGCCTGAAGGCTGGTCGAGGCAAGGCCGAGCAGCAGCGCGGCGACGAAGGTACGGGAGATGCTTGAGTGGAGCATGGTTGTCTCTCTTGGGTGATGGGGGATTGCCGAGGGGCTGCAGCCGGAACAGCTCAGCTGAAGGTGAAGGCGAACGGCACGCGGACGCGGACATCGCGGCCCTGGCCGTTGCAGCGGAACTCGGCAACCGCGCGGGTGGCCGTGCTGGTGAAGATCGAACTGCTGCTGCTGATCGCGGTGACGTCGCGGACGCTGCCATCGGCGCCGACCGTGAACTCGACCAGCACCTTGCCGGACAGGCCCATGCGCTCGGCCTGCATCGGATACGGCACGCGGGCGCGCACCTGGTCGGAGTTCGGGCAGGCCACCGCGGCGTTGACGATCGGCGCCGGAGCCGGCACCGACGGCGCGGCCGGTGGCGGTTCCGGCACCGGTTCCGGGCTGCTGGTGATGGTCGCGGTCTGCACCGGCGCTTCGACCACCACTTCGGCCGGCGGCACGTACGACGGTGGTGGTGGCGTGCGCGGCTGCACACGCACCTGCTTCGGCGGCGGAGGTGGCGGAGGTGGCGGCAGCGGCTTGATCTCCTCGATCACGCTGACCGTCAGCGGTGCCTTCAGGACGTCGACCACCTTGTGGGCAAGGCCGGTCGCCAGCGCATAGGCGACGACCAGATGCAGGCCGACGACGGCGGCGAGGCCGGCGAGGTTCTTTCGGGGTTCCGGGTACGCGGTGTAGTTCACTGGACTTCAGGCTCGGTTTCGACGGGTGTCCTGCATGGAGTTGGCAAGCCGTGGCCGTGGCCGCTGGCATTCACCGTGAAAAAGAGGGCACAGCGCATGCCAATCCGGAAATTGGAGTAGTCGTCGCGCTCAAGTCGCTGAGCCCGGATGGATTTATGGAGTTCTTCACGCAGCGTGAAGAACTTGTGGAAATGGCGCTTGTGCTGATGAGCCAGCAGTCTGCGGCGGACGGCTGTTGAAATATCAGCACTGCGCGGCTTTCTACATGAATGGATTAAGGATATTCGCTACGGTTTTCACGCGACCTGCAGTTTCCGGACCCGCCCGGATCACGCGCCAAGCGACTGAAGAGTCGGTCTTTCTGGAACAAGCAAAGAAGCGTTTCAGTGCTCTGCAACGGGCTTAAACAAATACGAATTACATCCATTCCAGCGCTGCGGACTCGTGAATAATTTGCTTCGGGAAAAATCGGCACCGGCATTGGGAATGCAACGGATGCTGACGACCATCGAGCCATTGTCAGAACAATGGATTCCGAATTCTTTCGTTATGCGCAGGCGCTGGACGTAGAGTCCCGCGCCTCGAAGCCGGGTCGGGCGGTTTCACCAGGGAGAGCGGGACCATGAGCGAGTCGTACCATGCCGAGCCGAAGATTCTTCAGCTCACGGGCAGCAATGCCGAGACGGTGACCATCCGCGCCAAGGCGCTGGTCTTCGTCGATCCGGTGTCGCAGGCGATCCTGCGCCACCTGGAACAGATCGCGCCGAGCGAGGCGCCGGTGCTGATCATCGGCGAGACCGGCACCGGCAAGGAGCTGGTGGCCCGGCATATCCACGAGCGCAGTGGTCGCCGGGGTCCGTTCGTGGCCGTGAACTGCGGCGCCATCAGCGAGCAGCTGGCCGACAGCGAATTGTTCGGCCACGAGATCGGCGCGTTCACCGGCGCCAGCCGCCGCCGCGAAGGCTGGTTCGAGGCGGCCAACGGCGGCACGCTGTTCCTCGACGAGATCGGCGACCTGCCGCTGGCGCTGCAGGTGAAGCTGCTGCGTGTGCTGCAGGAGCGCGAGGTGGTGCGGCTGGGTTCGCGCAAGTCGACGCCGGTGGACATCCGCCTGGTCGCCGCCACCAATGTCGATCTCGGCGATGCCGTGGCCGCCGGGCATTTCCGGCTCGACCTGTTCTACCGGCTGAACATCGCCCAGGTACGCCTGCCACCGCTGCGCGAGCGGCCGGGCGACATCCTGCCGCTGGCGACCCACTTCCTGAATGTCTACAGCCAGCGCCTGAAGACCCGCCGGCCGGAGTTCACCGAGGCCACGCGGCGGGCCCTGGAAAGCTATGTCTGGCCCGGCAACATCCGCGAAGTCGAGAACGTCATCCACTTCGCGCTGCTGGTTGCCGACAAGGGCGAGATCCGCCCCGAGCACCTGAAGCTGAACAGCGTTGCCGCCAGCTCGCCGCACGGCCAGCCGTCGGCGCGCCTGTCGCCGCGCGAGCAGATCGCCGAGGCGACGCGGGCGCTGCTCGCCGATGGCGGCGACAACCTGTTCAACGAACTGGAACGGATCATCGTCGACGAAGCCTTCCGCCACAGCCGCTACAACCAGGTGCGTTCGGCGCAGGCGCTCGGTATCTCCCGCAACGTCATGCGCACCCTGCTGAAGAAGCACGGTCATCTCGGCGACAAGCTCGACGATGGCAGCTTCGACAGCGCCGAAGCGGCGTGACGCCGCGCAGCCGGCAATGCCCCCACCCCGAAACAACCCGAAGGAGAGACACGATGACCCGCAAGACCCGGCCACTGACCTGGCTGCTCGCCGCCGCACTGGCGGTCCCCGCGCTGGCCGGCGCCCAGCAGCCGGCCGCTGCCGCAGCCACCACGGCGCAGGCGGAGCAGGCCTGGAAGTACAAGGTGCAGCGCCTCGATCGCAGCCAGTTCGACGCCTTGCTCGCGCGGCCCGACAAGCTGCTGGTGATCGATGTGCGCCGTCCGGACGAGGTGGCCAGCAAGGGCCGCTTTCCGGTCTACCTGAACATCCAGGCCGGCGAACTCGCCGACAGCCTGAAGTTCATTCCCGGGGATCGCGCGCTGGTCACCGTGTCGAACCACGCCGGCCGCGCCGGCGCCGCCGGCGACCTGCTGGCGGCCAAGGGTTTCAAGGTGGCTGGCGCGATCGGTGTCGCCAACTATCTGGAGCAGGGCGGGCGCTGGGCGCTGGCCGCCAGCGCCGAACAGGCGGCGGTCGCGGCGCCGAGCACCGCCGGCGCGGCGAAGCCCTGAGCCGCCGCTGCTGCTGAACCCGTCCGGCATCGTCGCGCGCACCGCGACGGTGCCGGGCGATGCTACCGTCTGCCGGTTTCGCCCACCCGACGAGCACGGCAATGACGGCCCCGCAACCTTATCCCATCGGTATCCCCGGCACGCCCTGGGCAGCGCCGGAAGTCGCCCTGTGGCGCGCGCGACAGCAGATCCGGCGCCGCCATGCCGACGATGTGCGGCCGGCCGTCGAGCGCCTGCGCAGCCGTTTCGACGTCATCGAGTACGGCCGCCTCGACCACGATCCGGTGCGCTACCCGCTGCAGGCGATCCGCAGCCGCGACTGGCAGGAACGGCTGCCGACCGTGCTGGTCACCGGCGGCGTCCACGGCTACGAGACCAGCGGCGTGCACGGCGCGCTGCGCTTCGTCGAGCGTCATGCCGAGGCCTACGCCGGCCGCATCAACCTGCTGGTCGCGCCCTGCGTCAGCCCCTGGGCCTACGAAACGATCCAGCGCTGGAACCTCCACGCCGTCGATCCGAACCGCTCGTTCCGTGATGGCGGCACGGCGCAGGAAGCGCTGGCGCTGATGGCGCTGGTGGCGCCGATCCGCGAGCAGGTGCGGCTGCACGTCGATCTGCACGAAACCACCGACAGCGACGAAAGCGAATTCGGCCCGGCCCGTGCCGCCCGCGACGGCAAGACCTACGCGCCCGGCGTGATTCCGGACGGCTTCTATCTGGTCGATGACACCGAGCAGCCGGAGCCGGCGTTCCAGCAGGCGGTGATCGAGGCGGTGGCGAAAGTCACCCACATCGCCCCGGCCGATGCCGACGGCCGGATCATCGGCTCGCCGGTGGTGTCGCCCGGCGTGATCCGCTATCCGCTGCGCGCGCTGGGCCTGTGCGCCGGGATGACTGCCGCCCGCTACCGCACCACCACCGAGGTCTATCCGGACAGCCCGCAGGCGACGCCGGAACAGTGCGTCGCCGCCCAGGTCGCGGCGGTCTGCGCGGCGATCGACTACCTGCTGGACCCGTCGCACTGAGCGGCACCGGCGCCGGGCGATGAGCGCCGTGATCGCGGTGCGCGAGCTGTGCGAGTTCGCGGCCAAGCGCGGCGATGTCGACCGCCGCTTCACGCCGGCGCCGAGTGCGGCGCAGGGCATGGCCGGCCATGTCCGCGTTGCCGGCCGGCGTGCCGGCGACTACGAACGCGAGATCACGCTGCACGGCGAGATCGGCGGCCTGACCATCCGCGGCCGGGCCGACGGCTACGACCCGCAGCTGCACCGGCTGGAGGAGATCAAGACCCATCGCGGCGATGTTGCGCGGATTCCCGACAACCACCGCCATCTGCACTGGGCGCAGCTCAAGGTCTACGGCGCGCTGTTCTGCGCCGCGCGCGGCTGCGCGGAGATCGCGCTGGCGCTGGTCTACTTCAATGTCGACGACGAGGCCGAGACGGTGCTCGACAGCACCGCCACCGGCGAGGAGCTGACCGCCTGGGTCGCGGCGCTGGCCGCGGACTATCGGGCCTGGGCGGCGCAGGAGGCCGCACATCGCGCGCGCCGCAATGTCGCGATCGACGCGCTGCGCTTCCCGCATGCCGCGTTCAACGCCGGCCAGCGCGGCCTTGCGAATGCGGTGTTCCGTGCCGCCCGCCACGGCACGGCGCTGATGGCGCAGGCGCCGACCGGCATCGGCAAGACCGTCGGCACGCTGTTTCCGGCGCTGAAGGCGATGGCCCATGCGCCGATCGACAAAATCTATTTCCTCACCGCGAAATCGCCGGGCCGGCAGGTGGCGCTCGACGCGCTGGCGCTGATCCGGCCGGCCGATGGCGAGCCGGCGCTGCGGGTGCTGGAACTGCTGTCGCGCGACAAGAGCTGCGTCAATCCGGACAAGCGCTGCAACGGCGATTCCTGCCCGCTGGCCAAAGGCTTCTACGACCGCCTGCCGGCGGCCCGCGCGGCGGCGGTCGAAGTGTCGCCGCTGACCCAGGACAGCCTGCGCGAGGTCGCCGCCCGGCACGTGGTCTGCCCGTACTACCTCGGCCAGGAGATGGTCCGCTGGGCCGATGTCGTGGTCGGCGACTACAACTATTTCTTCGACGGCAGCGCGATTCTCTCCGCGCTGCAGCTGCTCAACGAATGGCAGGTGACGGTGCTGGTCGACGAGGCCCACAACCTCGTCGATCGCGCCCGCGACATGTATTCACTGAGCCTGGACGAGGACGCGCTGCGCGCCGCGATCCGGGTTGCGCCCGGCAGTCTGAAGCCGTCGTTGCGGCGGGTCGGCAAGGCGCTGTCCGATCTCGCCAACGGCGAGGCCTTTGTCGGCGATGCGCGCTACGCGGTGCTCGACGGCGTGCCGGAAGGGCTCGGTGGCGCGCTGTCGGAGTTCATCGGCAATGCCAGCCGGCTGCTCGCAGAATCGCGCGACGAGTTCGCCGCCGACCTGCAGCAGTTCTACTTCGATGCGATCGGCTACACCCGGCTGGCCGAGGTGTTCGGCAGCCATTCGATGATCGACGTGACGCTGGACGAGCCGGACACGACGCGGCTGGCGATCCGCAACATCGTGCCGGCGCCGTTCCTGAGGCCGCGCTTCGAAGCCGCGCACGGCGCGGTGATCTTCTCGGCGACCTTGAACCCGCCGGCCTACTACCGTGACCTGCTCGGTCTGCCGGACGCGGCCCCGTGGCTCGACGTGCCGTCGCCGTTCGCAGCGGAGCAGCTGACCGTGCGGATCGCCCGCCATGTCTCGACCCGCTTCGATCGCCGCGAAGCCTCGCTGGCGCCGATCGTCGAGCTGATCGCCGCGCAATACGCCGCGCAGCCCGGCAACTATCTGGCGTTCTTTTCCAGCTTCGACTACCTCGAACGAACGCTGGCCAGCCTGCGCGCGGCGCACCCCGAACTGCCGGTCTGGGCGCAGGCGCGGCGGATGGACGAAGCCGCCCGCCATGCCTTTCTCGACCGCTTTGCCGCGAGCGGGCAGGGCATCGGCTTCGCGGTGCTCGGCGGCGTGTTCTCCGAAGGCATCGACCTGCCGGGCCAGCGGCTGATCGGCGCCTTCGTGGTCACGCTCGGCATCCCGCAGGTCAACCCGGTCAACGAGCAGATGCAGGCGCGGATGGACGCGCTGTTCGGCGCCGGCTACGAGTACACCTATCTCTATCCGGGGCTGCGCAAGGTGGTGCAGGCCGCCGGCCGGGTGATCCGCCATCGCGAGGATCGGGGCGTCGTCGTGCTGATCGATCCGCGCTACGGCCGGCCCGACGTGCGGGCGCTGCTGCCGTCGTGGTGGTCCTTGCAGCCGGAGCGGCCGCCGGCCGCGTCACAGCGCTAGCTGGCTCTCGAAGCCGCGCTCGGCGCCGGTCAGCGGATCGATGAAGCGGAGGCTCCGCGCCAGCAGCTTCAGCGGCCGCGTGTAGTCGTCGACGGCATCGTCGAGCAGCGCCGGATACCAGAGGTCGTTGACGATCGGCATGCCGAGCGCGGCCATGTGCACGCGCAGCTGGTGCTTGCGGCCGGTCAGCGGCGTCAGGCGATAGCGGCTGATCGCGCCGAGCGTCCCGATCCGCTCGATCCGCGTTTCGGTGTTCGGCGTGCCGTCGACCTCGGTCATCCGGAAGAATGGCGCACTGCCGACCAGACGGCTGCGACGGGTCAGCGGGAACGCCAGCGCGGTGCGGGTCGGCGCCAGCGCCTCGTAGGTCTTGTCGATCCGCCGCTCGGCGAACAGCGCGCTGTACGCACCACGGGTCGCAGGATTGACCGAGAACAGCACCAGGCCTGCGGTGGCGCGATCGAGCCGGTGCAGCGGAATCAGATCGTCGAGCCCGGTCTGCTGCTTGAGCCGCACCAGCAGCGTTTCGCGCAGGAAGCGGCCGGACGGAATCGTCGGCAGGAAGTGCGGCTTGTCGGCGACCAGCAGATGGTCGTCGCGATGCAGGATCGTCGCCGCGAACGGAATCGGCGGCTCCTCGGGCAGATCGCGGTAATAGTGGATCAGCCGGCCGGCGCGGTAGGGCGCTGTGGTGCCGAGCACGCTGCCGTCGGCGTCGTGGACGCGGCCGGCCTGCATCCGCGCTTCCCAGGTGGCGCGCGGAATCCCGGCGAAGCGCTGGCACAGGAAGTCGAGCAGCCACGGCCAGTCACCTGGCGGCAGGCGCACGCTGCTGGCGCCGATGCCATCGACGGTCGGCGGGCGGACAGTGCTGGCGGAGGACGCGTTCACGGCGGCGATTGTGAGCTTTTCCCGCCACGCGGATCGGTGATCGCGAAGATAATAGGGAACCATACTTTATTGCCCTTCACGGTGCCGTCGACATGTTGCGCAAATCGGTCCTGCTGTCCGGCGCGATCACGCTGGCGATCGCCGCGATCGCTTTCGTGGTGCTGCACGAGTCGCCGGAAGCGCGGCTGCGGCGCCTGCAGCAGCAGTACGACGCGGTGGCCGCCGAACTCGGCACGGTCTGCCCTTACGCGGCACCCGGGGATCAGGCGGCGTTCGACCGCTGCCGTCACGCCTTGTTCGGCGCGTCGCAGCTGCGCGCCGCGCTGCCGGAGCGGATGCTCTGGGGCCGCGCCCGCGGCAAGCCGCTGAAGGACACGCCGCTGACCGAGTTCGCGCCGGATGTCTATGCCGGGCTGTACGCGCCGCTGTTCATGTTCGAAGGCCGCGCCGAGGTCGCTTACGACGAAGGCGAGCGGCTCTACAGGGCGACCTTGCCGGTACGTTTCCGCAACCGGCTGGCGCCCGGCCAGTTTCCGTATCCGTTCTGGCACGACACGACCAAGTGGGGCGCCTATCAGTCGGCGACCGCGCTGGTGTTCTATCTCCGCGCGAACGACGGCCGGATCAAGGTCGCCCAGTTCCAGCCGGGGGTCGTCGATGCGCAACTGGCGGCGCGGGTCGAGGCCGATGTCGCTGCCTTCGACGGCCAGTGGCTGTGGACCGATGCCGCCGGCCGCACGCAGCCGCAGGTGACGCTGTTCGACGGTCTCTATGACCCGGCCAATCCGCACCTGCCGCGGATCGACAGCGCCTACCGCGCGCTGGCGCTGGAACTGCGCGAGGGCGAGTGCAACGACTGCCACGTGCCGCGCAATCCGAAGAAGATCGAGCGGCTGGTGCTGCTGCAGACAACGGCCCACGCCGCGGGCGAGATCAAGCGGATTCTCCATTCGGTGCGCGGCGGCGACATGCCGGAAGACGAGGACGGCCACGCAAAGCCGCTGCCGCCGGCCGTGAAGGCGCGGCTGCTGGCCAAGGCCGAAGCCTTCGACGCGGTGCTGACCGAGGCGCGGGCCTGGGAAGCGGCGCAGGCACGCTGACCGGATCGGTATCCGCCGCGGGCAGTCCCGGCGCGTGGCGAATCGCACCTGAATGGCGGGCGTTCGGACCTCCTCCATTCGCCGCGAGGGTTGGCGGCTGCGGCTGTCGGTCGGCCAGACCGGCGATGCCGCAGCGGCCGGCGAGGTCTGGCTGCTCAGTTCGATCGCGACCGAGCAACCACGATCCGCAGCGGCGAGAACGCCGGCAAGCGGATCGTCTACCCGAACGTGATGCGCTCGTTCTGCAAGCTGGCCGACGGGTCGAACCAGCCACTGGACCTCGACGCGGCCTTGTCCGACGACGAGCGCGGCGAGCAGCTGGCGCTGCTGGTGCAGGCGCGCGGCGGCCCGGTCTGGACGGTGGTGGCCACCGACTGATCCGGCATCGTCGGCGGCTCGGGGTCTGATCGGGGGCTGATGGAGGCTGACCCCGATCTCGCTGGGGCGGGGGTGGGAAATCAGCTGTGTTGCCAGACGGCCGCCGCAACGCGACTTCGGCGGAAATCAGCCCTGCGGCGCCGTCCATTCGCCGCAGTACGGATCGGTGCCGGCCGCACTGCAGCATCCGCCACGCGGGGAAATATCAAGTGGGTTCAGAGGCTTGACTGCGCGGTGCAGCGTCATCGCGTTGACAGCCGGGCAGGGCTGTGAGTTCATACAAAACAGTCCGGACCGTATGTAACTTCGATTACCGTGCCGGCCCTGACCGAACCCCAACACCATGGCCGCCCGTCGGCCGGAGCCCGCGATGATCCCTCGTACCCTGTTTTCCGCCGAACACGACGATTTCCGCAAGAGCGTTGCCCGCTTCTATCAGGACGAGATCGTTCCGCACCGCGAAGCCTGGGACAAACAGCAGCACGTCGAGCGCAAGATCTGGAACCGCGCCGGTGAACTCGGTTTCCTGTGCACGGCGATCCCGGAAGAATTCGGCGGCGCCGGCGGCGATCGCCTGTACAGCGTGATCCTGATGGAAGAACAGTCCTACGCCGGCGATTCCGGCACCGGCTTCTCGCTGCATTCGGACATCGTCGCCCACTACATCAACAACTTCGGCAGCAAGGAGCAGAAGCTCGAATGGCTGCCGAAGATGGCGTCCGGCGAAGTGGTCACCGCGATCGCGATGACCGAGCCGGGCACCGGTTCGGACCTGCAGGGCGTGAAGACGACCGCCGTGTCCGACGGTGACGACTACATCATCAACGGCTCGAAGATCTTCATCACCAACGGCTACCTCAGCGACATGGCGATCGTCGTCGCCAAGACCGGCAATACCGGCGAGGGCGCGAAGGACATCTCGCTGATCATGGTCGAAGCCACGCGCGAGGGCTTCACCAAGGGCCGGCCGCTGAACAAGATCGGCATGAAGGCCCAGGACACCTGCGAGCTGTTCTTCAAGGACGTTCGGGTGCCGAAGAAGAACCTGCTCGGCCGCGAGGGCATGGGCTTCGTGATGCTGATGCAGGAACTGGCCTGGGAACGCCTGATGATCGCGATCACCTCGATCGCCGGTGCCGAGGCGGCGCTCAAGCACACGCTGGAATACACCCGCAACCGCAAGGTGTTCGGCAAGACCGTCGCCAGCTTCCAGAACACCCGCTTCAAGCTCGCCGAGATGAAGGCGGAACTGGCGATCGGCCGTGTCTACATCGACCGCTGCATCGAGCTGGTGCTGAACAAGAAGCTCGGCGTCGACGACGCCGCGACCGCCAAGTACTGGGCGTCCGACCTGATGGGCAAGGTCATCGACGAGTGCCTGCAGCTGCACGGCGGCTACGGCTACATGCTCGAGTACCCGATCGCCCGCGCCTGGATCGATGCCCGTGCGCAGCGCATCTACGGCGGCACCAACGAGATCATGAAGGAACTGATCGCCCGTACCCTTTGATCGGGCGCAACGTCTCGACATGAGTGGATCGACGCGCTGGTGGGAGCAGCTCCCGCACGACTACTACCAGCGCGTCGACGAGACCGACATCGACGCCGCGCACCGCTTCAAGGTGCGCGGCTCGGCGGTCGCCGACCGGGTGCTGCGCACCGGCCTCGGCACCCTGGTGTCGGCAGCGATGGCACCCGGGATGGCGCTCAGCAGCGGCGTCGCCCGCGAACGCGACGTGCTGCGCTGGTATCAGGACTGCGCCGATCGCGCGGCACTGGACGAGGTATTCGTCGCGCCGCCGGCGCAGGTGCCGATCGATGAACGGCCGCCGGGCCTGCTGGACTGGAAACCGGCCGGCATCCCGGTGCGGCGCTGGGCCTTCGATTCACCGTTCCAGACCTTGAATCCGGCGCTGAGCGCGCCTTATGCGAGATCCGGCCGCAATCGCCGGGCCCATGCGCTGCACCTGCATCACCCGGCTGGCCCGCGCAAGACGCTGATCTGGCTGCACGGCTTCACGCTCGACAGCTACCGGATCAACGGCATCGGCTTCGCGCTGCCGTGGCTGTGGAAAATGGGCTACGACATCCTGATGGTGACCCTGCCGTTTCACGGCGAGCGCGCCGAACGCTGGCATCCGTTCAGCGGCTACGGCTATTTCGCTGGCGGCATGGCCCATTCCAACGAAGCGATGCTGCATGCGGTGCACGACATCCGCATCTTCGTCGATCACCTGCTCGATGCCGGCGCGCCAGCGGTCGGCATCTCCGGCCTCAGCCTCGGTGGCTACCTGAGCGCCGTGCTGGCCTCGGTCGACGCCAGGCTCAAGTTCGCGATTCCCAATTCGCCGCTGGTGGTGCCGATCGACATGGCGCTACAGTGGCAGCCGCTCGGTCCGCTGCTGCGCTTCCTGCAGTGGCGCGACGGCTTCGGCATCGGCGAGATGCGTCACGGCATGGCACTGCACAGCCCGCTGAGCTGGCAGCCGCTGATCGCGCCGGAGCGGCTGCTGATCATTGGCGGCGCCGGTGACCGCTTCACCGCGCCGAGCTTCGTCAACCTGCTGCACCGGCACTGGGCCGGCTCACGGCTGCACTGGTTTCCGGGCAATCATGTCGTGCACCTGCAGCAGGGCCGGTACCTGCGCCTGATGAAACGCTTCATGGATCACGCCACCGCCGATGTCTGAACTTCCGATCGACGAACTGCCGGACGCGCCGCGTCGTGGCGTGCTGCAACTGAACGGACGGATCGCCGACACCATCGCCAACGGCTTCGACTGGCTGTTCCGCCGCGAACGGCTGATCCAGTCCGGCCGGACCCATTTCAAGCTGGTGCTCGACGGCGAGCTGATGTCGGTGCGCCGCTACGACGCGCCCGACGAAAGCTTCATCGATCTTCCCGATGGCGACCGTCTGGCCGTCAATCGCCAGCCGCATGCGGTGCCGCTGGTGCTGGTGCCGCCACTTGGCGTCACCTCGGACACCTTCGACCTGATGCCGTCGCGCTCGCTGGCCCGCTACATGGCGGCGCGCGGCTTTCGGACCTATCTGATCGACTGGGGGCGGCCGACGCCAGCGCACGCCAGCCTCGGCCTGGTCGACTACGTCGATCACATGATGGGCGAGGCCTTGACGGCGATCCGCCGCGACAGCGGTGCGCAGGACGTCAGCCTGTTCGGCTGGTGCATGGGCGGGCTGCTGAGCCTGATGCACGCCGGTCTCACGCAGGATCGCCATATCCGCAACCTGGTCACCGTTGCCAGCCCGATCGATTTGCGCGGCGGTGGCGTGGTCGCCGGCATCGCCGGTGCGCTCGATGCACCGGCGCGGCTGGTGCGCAAGTACAGCGACTTCCGGCTGATGGGGGTCGATCCGCAGAAGCTGACCATTCCCGGCTGGCTGCTGGCGCTCGGCTTCAAGATGACCAATCCGATCGCCAGCATCACCACCTACTGGGATCTGATGACCCAGCTCTGGGATCGCGAATTCGTCGAGAAGCATTCGACGACTTCGAACTACCTGAACCGGATGCTGATCTACCCGGGTGGCGTGGTCCGCGACATGCTGCTGCGGATGGCGATCGACAACGAACTGGCGACCGGCCGCATCCGGATCGACGCGCGCACCGCCGAAGTCGGCAGGATCAAGGCCTCGGCGCTGGTGTTCGCCGGCGACCGCGACACCATCGTCGCGCCGCGGATCGCGCGGCGGATCGTCGACCTGCTGCCGACCCGGGACAAGGCCTGGCGGCTGGCCCCGGGCGGCCACATGGGCGTCGTGCTCGGCAGCACCGCCGCGAAGGAAGTCTGGGGGCCGGCGGCCGACTGGCTGGCCGAGCGTTCGCAGCCGAAAGCGCCGCGCAAGCGCGCCGGGACCCGTAAGCCGAAGGCCGGGTAGGCCCGCGGGAACGCCGACTTACCGCGGTCTTGCCGATGCCGCCAGCACGGCGGAAATCGCGGCGATGTCGTTCAGCGTCCGCACCGCGACGAACAGCGCCTCGGCCTCCGGGTAGCTGCGGCCCAGCCAGACCAGCCACTGCTTGAGCAGGCCCGGCGCATGGCGCGGGGTGGCGACGCCAGCGCGGACGATGTCCCAGTAGCGCTGCAGCATCGGCTGGATCTCGGCCCAGCCCATCGCCGTGACCTCGCGACCATCGCGGACGGCGGCGATCTGCCGGGCCAGATCGGGGCGGGCGATCATGCCGCGGCCGAGCATCACGTCGTCCACGCCACTGACGGCGCGGCAGCGCTGCCAGTCCTCGACCGTCCAGACCTCGCCGTTGGCGAACACCGGCACCTTGACCGCGTCGCGGATGCCGCCGATCCGCTCCCAGTAGGCCGGCGGCTTGTAGCCGTCGACCTTGGTGCGGGCGTGGACGACGATCGAGGCCGCGCCGCCATCGGCCAGCGCCTGGGCGCAGGTTTCGGCGTCATCGGCATGGTCGAAGCCGAGGCGCATCTTGGCAGTCACCGGAATGTCCGGCGGCAAGGCGCGGCGCACCGCGGAGACGATCGCGTGCAGCAATTCAGGCTCCTTCAGCAGCACCGCGCCGCCCCTGGACTTGTTGACCGTCTTCGCCGGGCAGCCGAAATTCAGGTCGATCGCCGGTGCGCCGAGCGTCGCCGCGAACGCGGCGTTGTCGGCGACGCAGGACGGATCGGAGCCGAGGAGCTGCACGCGCATCGGCGTGCCGGACGGGGTGCGCGACCCGCGTTGCAGTTCCGGCGCCAGCTTCAGGAAGCAGTGCGCCGGCAGCAGGGTCTGGTTGATGCGGACGAATTCGGAGACGCACCAGTCGATGCCGCCGACCTCGGTCAGCAGGCTGCGCAGGGTTTCGTCGATGAGACCTTCCATCGGCGCGAGCGCGAGTTGCATCGGAAGCCTTCAGGGTGCGGACAGGCGCGGATGATAGGCGGTCACCCTCCCTCGCGGGAGGGCTTCCTCCGGCTTCCCCAAGCCCTGGATTCCTGTTGCGGCCTGACTGCGCCCGCTGTTCTAGTGGAGGCGGGCTGCGGTCGGTGCGATGCGGCTTTCGAGCGCGGCCAGCAGCGACGGCACCAGTTCGGTCAACTGGCGCGGGTCATGGCGCGCCACGAGGTGCGTCTCGCTGAGAAGTTCCGATTCGGCGCGGAACGCGGCAATGCTGATCACCCGGCCTTCGGTTGCCGATTCCAGCCAGGCCTGCAGCTGCACGCTGGCATCGACGCGGGAGGTGCCGGAGTAGAGCTTGCGCATGGTCGGAAGAAAGCCTGCTGACGAACGGTAGAAAAAGCATAGTTCGACGGCTTGCGACCCGACCCGGGTCAAGACTGCCCAGTGCTGCCGCCGACGGCGCGGACACAGAACCCGCAGATCGAGCGGATCAGCGCGTCGCGGTCCTTGACCACCTCGCGCGCCGGGCCGATCGGGCCGACCAGCGCTTCGGTGTAGGCGCCGACGATGCAGGCGGCGCTGGCGTCGAGGTTCTGCGCCGCGAACTCGCCGCCGGCCACGCCTTCGGCGAGGATGGTCCGGAACACGTCGGCGAAGCGCTTCCGCTCGCGGATGCGGGCGATGTCGACTTCCGGATCGGCCGGTTCGGCGATGAAGGCATAGGCGAGGTTCGGCCCGTTCAGGGCACGTCGCACGAACGATTCGACCGCCGCGTGCAGCCGTTCGGTCGCGGTGCCGGGGCCGGCGCAGATGGCGTCGAGGATCTCGATTTCCAGGGTCACCGCTTCGGCCAGCACTTCGACGAACAGATCGGTCTTGGCCTTGAAGTAGCGGTAGATCACCCCGGTCGACATGCCGGCTTCGGCGGCCACTGCGCTGATCTGCGCCCCGCGCAGGCCACCGCGCGCGATCAGCACGCGAGTCGCCTCGAGGATGCGCGCGCGATTGCTGGCGAGGCGTTCCTCCATCAGCGCCGAACGTCGGTAGGCCATGCGGATCAGGTAGAAGTGATTTGAAATTCAAGAAATGAATTTTACTTCATTTCTTGTGCTAGAGTCCGCCGCAACCTGCCGCCCGGACTCGCCATGCCCGTCATCGAATCGAAGGTCGACACCTTAAGCCCGCAGTTCCGCCAGCAGCGCGAGGACATGCTCGCCAAGATCGCCGAGTTGCGCGCCATCGAGCGAAAAGGGCGTGACGAGGAAGAGAGCAAGCGCGCCCGCTATCACCAGCGCAAGCAGCTGCTGCCCCGCGAGCGCGTCCATCTGCTGCTCGATCGCGGCAGCCCGTGGCTGGAGCTGTCGACCCTGTGCGGCTACAAGATGCACGACGACACCGACGGCGCGCAGGCCGGCGGCAACCTGATCGCCGGCATCGGTTACGTCGCCGGCACCCGCTGCCTGGTCATGGCGTCGAACTCGGCGATCAAGGGCGGCACGATGACCGCGTTCGGCGTGCAGAAGACGCATCGCCTGCAGGAGATCGCGCTGAACCAGAAGCTGCCGGTGGTCTCGCTGATCGAGTCCGGCGGCGCCAACCTGCTGTATCAGGCCGAGATCTTCATTCCCGCCGGTCGCCAGTTCGCCAACCAGGCGCGGCTGTCGGCGGCCGGGATTCCGCAGGTGACGGTCGTCCACGGTTCGTCGACGGCTGGCGGCGCCTACATGCCCGGCCTGTCGGACTACGTGGTGATGGTCCGCAAGAACGCCAAGGTGTTCCTCGCCGGGCCGCCGCTGCTGAAGGCGGCGACCGGCGAAATCGCCGTTGATGAAGATCTGGGCGGTGCCGAGATGCACACCCAGGTCGCCGGCACCGGCGAGTTCCTGGCCGAGAACGATGCCGACGGCATCCGCATCGCCCGCGACATCGTCCGCAACCTGGACTGGAACCGGCAGCGCCCGGCCTTGCCGCTGCGCGAGATCCGCGCGCCGCTGTACGACGGTGACGAACTCTGCGGCGTGGTGCCGCCGGACTACCGCAAGCCCTACGACTGCCGGGAGGTCATCGCCCGCATCGTCGACGGCTCGGAATTCCTCGAGTTCAAGAACGAGTACGACCAGGCGACGATCTGCGGCCGCGCCGTGATCCACGGCCACCAGGTCGGCATCGTCGGCAACAACGGGCCGATCACCACGCGCGGTGCGACCAAGGCCGGCCAGTTCATCCAGCTATGCGGGCAGTCGGACATTCCGATCATCTACCTGATGAACACCACCGGCTTCATGGTCGGTGCGGAAAGCGAGCAGGGCGGTATCGTCAAGCACGGCTCGAAGATGCTGCAGGCGGTGGCCAACGTGGCGGTGCCGCAGATCACCGTGGTGATCGGCGGTGCCTTCGGCGCTGGCAACTACGGCATGTGCGGCCGCGGCTTGAGCCCCGAATTCATCTTCGCCTGGCCGAACTCGCGCACCGCGGTGATGGGCGGCGAGCAGGCGGCGAAGGTGATGAGCATCGTCACCCGCGAAAAGTGGATCAAGGAAGGCCGCACGATCGGCGAGGCCGAGGAGGCCAGGCTGGCGGCGCTGGAAGCGAAGATCGTCAGCCAGTTCGAGGCCGAATCGACCGCCTTCGCCGCCAGCGCCCGCCTGTTCGACGACGGCCTGATCGACCCGCGCGACACCCGCCGCGTGCTGGGCTTGAGCCTGTCGATCTGTGCCGAGGCGCGGGCGCGACCGGTCGCCGCCAACAGTTTCGGCATCGCCCGCTTCTGAGCGCGGCGAGGCCGTTCGCATTCCCGTCTTCCCCTTCACGAGTGCCGCCATGTACACCACCCACGAACACCAGTCCCTGTACGACACGACGAAGAAGTTCGTCGAAAGCGAGCTGAATCCGCACGTCAAGGAATGGGAGACAGCCGGCATCTGGCCGGCGCGCGAGATCCTCAAGAAGATGGGCGATCTCGGCCTGCTCGGCATCGCCAAGCCGGAAGAGGTCGGCGGGCTCGGGCTCGACTACAGCTATCAGGTCGCCTTCGCCGAAGCGCTCGGCCACTGCGACTGCGGTGGCCTGCCGATGGCGATCGGCGTGCAGACCGACATGGCCACGCCGGCGCTGGCGCGCTTCGGCAACGACTACCTGAAGCAGAACTACCTGAAGCCGGCGGTGGCCGGCGACATGGTCGCGGCGATCGGCGTCAGCGAAGCCGGTGCCGGTTCGGACGTCGCCGGCATCAAGACCGTGGCGCGCCGGGTCGGTGACGAGTACGTGATCTCGGGTTCGAAGATGTGGATCACCAACGGCACCCAGGCCGACTGGGTCTGCCTGCTCGCCAACACCGGCGATGCCAGCGTCAGCCAGCACGCCTCGAAGTCGCTGATCGTGGTGCCGCTCGATGCCAAGGGGGTCGATCGCAAGACCAAGCTCGACAAGCTCGGCCAGCGCTCCAGCGACACCGCGCTGATCTTCCTCGATGAAGTCCGGGTGCCGGCGCGGCATCTGATCGGCGAGGAAGGCCGCGGCTTCGTCTACCAGATGCAGCAGTTCCAGGAAGAGCGTCTGTTCCTGGCCGCCAGCATCATCGCGGCGATGGAAAAGGTGATCCGCGATACCGCCGACTACACCCGCAACCGCAAGGCTTTCGGCGCCTCGCTGATCGACAACCAGGTGATCGCCTACCGGCTCGCCGAGCTGACCACCGAAATCGAGGCGCTGCGCGCGCTGACCTACCGAGCGACCAGCGAACATGTCGCCGGCCGCGACGCGACGATGCTGGCCTCGATGGCCAAGCTGAAGAGCGGCCGCCTGGCCCGCGAAGTCACCGACAGCTGCCTGCAGTACTGGGGCGGTCAGGGCTACATGTGGGAATCCTCGGTCGCCCAGTTCTACCGCGACCTGCGACTGCATTCGATCGGCGGCGGCGCCGACGAGATCATGCTGCGCATCCTCGCCAAGGGCCTCGGCTACGGCGGCAAGCGCAAGGCCTGAGCGGGGGATTTCCGTCGCCGTCGCGGACCTGCGCCTTGCTGTCCGGCCAGCCCGGCGATTCACCGATCGATGTGGGAGTGCCGATGAACAAGCTGAATGCCGTGATTCCGATGCTGACGCTGACGGCCGCGCTGCTGCTGGCCGGCTGCGGCGGCGACCAGTCCGCCGAGCCGCCTGCCAGCAAGACCGACGACGCGGCCAGCCCGGCCAAGCCCTTCCTGAAGGCGCCCGCCGAGGCGGCCGCATCGGCGCCGCCGGTCGATGCGGCGAAGGAGTACCAGCGCGTCGTCTACCGCTGCGGCGACGGCAAGGAGCTGGTGCTGAAGCTGTACGACGACCAGCGGGCCCGCGTCGAGATCGATCACGAAATCCATGTGCTGCGTCCGGTCACGGCTGACGACGGCACGCTGTTCCTCGGCGATTTCGTCAATGTCCGGGTGGTCGGCGACAAGGCCACCGCATCGCGCAACGGCATCGTGCTGATGTCGAACTGCCAGGTGCAGACCCCGCCGTGACCGCCGTGCTGCCTGCCGGTGCCGGCGACGGCCGGAGCGCCGCGCGACTGCGACTGCGCAGCGGCGAGCGCCTGTTTCCGCATCCTGCCGATGCGGCCTTCGGGCCGCTGGCCTGTTTCTTCGAGCTCAGCGCGGCCGGCTGGCTGGCCGAGCCGCTGCCACCCCCGACGCAGTCCGGAGTTCCGACGTGAGCAAGCGTTTCAGCAAGGTTCTGGTCGCCAACCGTGGCGAGATCGCGGTCCGCGTGATTCGCGGCGCGAAGGCGCAGGGCTATCGCACCGTGGCGGTCTACAGCGATGCCGACGCCGGCGCGCTGCACGTGCGCACGGCGGACGAAGCGGTGCGGATCGGCCCGGCGCCGGCCAAGGACAGCTATCTGCTGATCGAGGCGATCATCGCCGCCGCCAGGACCAGCGGTGCCGATGCCATCCACCCGGGCTACGGCTTCCTGTCCGAGCGCGCCGACTTCGCCCGCGCCGTGCAGGACGCCGGCCTGGTGTTCATCGGCCCCGATCCGGCGTCGATCGACGCGATGGGCAACAAGAGCGCGTCGAAGCGGCTGATGCTCGCCGCCGACGTGCCCTGCGTGCCCGGCTACCAGGGCGACGACCAGGCCGACGGCACGCTGATCGCCGAAGCCAGGAAGGCCGGCCTGCCGGTGATGGTGAAGGCGGCGGCCGGCGGCGGCGGCCGCGGCATGCGGCTGGTCCATGACGACGCGCTGCTGGCGGATGCGATTGCCTCGGCGCGCTCGGAAGCGGCCAATGCCTTCGGCAGCGGCCAGCTGCTGATCGAGAAGGCGGTGATCGACGCCCGCCATGTCGAGATCCAGGTGTTCGGCGATCGTCACGGCAACGTCGTCCATCTCGGCGAGCGCGACTGCTCGATCCAGCGCCGCAACCAGAAGGTGGTCGAGGAAGCGCCGAGCCCGGCCGTCGATGCGGATCTGCGCCAGCGGATGGGCGAGGCGGCTGTCGCGGCCGCGAAGGCGGTCAACTACGTCGGCGCCGGCACGGTGGAATTCCTGCTGGCGAAGGACGGCGCGTTCTACTTCCTCGAAATGAACACCCGCCTGCAGGTCGAGCATCCGGTGACCGAACTGGTCTACGGCGTCGACCTGGTGGCCTGGCAGCTGAAGATCGCTCAGGGCGAGCCGCTGCCGCTGACCCAGGCGCAGATCCTGGCGCAGGCGCGCGGCCATGCCATCGAAGTGCGGCTGTGCTCGGAAGAGCCGCGCCGGAACTACCTGCCGCAGACCGGCGAGGTGCTGCTCTGGGACGCGCCGGCCGGCACCGGCCTGCGGGTCGACAGCTATCTGGAAACCGGCCGCGCGATCAGCCCGCACTACGACTCGATGCAGGCCAAGCTGATCGCCTGGGGCGAGGATCGCGAGACCGCGCGCAACCGGCTGCTGAGCCTGGTCCGCGATACCGCGCTGCTCGGCGTCGCCTCGAACAAGGACTATCTGGCGGCGATCCTGGCCACCGGGGCCTTCGCTTCCGGCGACTTCAGCACCGCCTTCATCGGTCGTCATCTGCCGCAGGAAGCGCTGGCGGCGGCCCTGCCGACCGCGCGGCAGTGGCTGCTGGCGGCGGTGGCCTTGTATCTCGACGATGCCCAGCGGCTGGCGGCCGAGCACGGCCTCGACGCCGACCTGCTCGGCTGGCATTCCAGCCATGCGACGCCGACGGCCTTCGCGTTGCGCTGGGGCAATCGCGATCTGGCGATCGAACTGCAGGTGGACGGCGGCCGGCAGTTCCGGGCGACGATCGACGGCGCAACGGTCGAGGTGGCGGTCAGCGAGGTGTCGCCCGGCGCCTTCCGTTACCTCGGCGCCGGCGTGCAGGGCTGCGCCCGTTATGCCCGCGGTCGCGCGGAGTCGCTGTGGCTGATGGCCGACGGCGCCACCGAATGCTTCACCGATCGCAGCTATGCGCCGGCGGAAACCACGGCCGCCGGTTCCGATGGCCGGATCACCGCCCACAGCGACGGCAAGATCGTCGCGGTGCTGGTCCGGCCCGGCGACGCGGTGAGCAAGGGCCAGACGCTGGTCGTGCTCGAAGCGATGAAGATGGAGTTCCAGCTCGGCGCGCCGCTGGCCGGGCGGGTCGACACGGTCGGCGTCGCCGCCGGCGATCAGGTCAAGGCGCGGCAGCTGCTGGTGAAAATGGCGACGGAACTGGCCTCGCGCGACGGCCTGCTGTAACGGGAAAGCCCCGGCGCGTGCAGGCCGGGGCCTTCCAGTGCCGTGTTGCCGCCGGGCTCAGAACTGGTAGCCGATGCGCAAGGTCAGTTCGTCCGCGTAGTCGACCGTCGACAGGCTGTTCGAATTGGCGTTCGACAGATGGCCGTTGACGTAGTTGTAGAACATGTCGACGGTGACATCGCCGTTCGGCTTCCAGCGCAGCGCCGGCTGGACCAGCACGCCGCCCTGCGTGTCGTAGAGCACCGCGAGGTCGGCGCGCCAGATCAGCTGCGCAAATGGCTGCTGCATCGCGAACACCACGGCGTCGTAGCCGCCGCTGACGCCGGGCGCCACCGTCTGCTGGTCGCCGCCCTGGCCGCGCAGCGAGCGGCCGAACAGGTCGCTGCGGGTCTTGTGCAGCCACTGGGCGACCAGATAGGTCGCCGGTACCGAGGTGAAGAAGCGCTGGTACTTCTCGACGACCAGCGCCGTGGTGACCTCCGACTGCTCCAGGAAGGCCTGTCGCAGGCTCGGGTCGGTGAAGGTGCGATCCGGCGTGTACAGTGCCTCGAAGTTGACGATCAGCTGGTCGAGCAGCGAGCCCGGTGCGGCACTGATGACATAGCTCAGACCGCCGCCGACATTGGTCTCCGCCCGGTATTCGCGCGCGATATGGCCGCGCAGGCCACCCTCGCTGCGGCCTTCGAGATAGCCGCCGGCCAGCGCGAAGAAGGTGTTCAGCTGGACCGCCGCAACGTCATAGCCGGACTGCGGGCCGTCCGGTGTCGGCACTACGAAGGCGCCGAGCAGGGAGGCCGCCGGAAACTCCTCGATCGAGGCGTTCAGGCCGGTGACGCCGTTGAGGCGGGACATTGCCGCGTAGGTGAACCATTCATCCGCTGACCAGACGCCGGTCGAATCGACCTCGAACGCGGTGTCCTGCAGCACGGTGCCGGAGCCGGGCAGGCCGGGGATGTCGCGGTTGACGCCGGACTTGGTCCAGCGGAACACGCCGTCCGGGTTGTAGCGGCGGCCGGCAATAGCCTGCACGCCAAGATCGCCGATCGAGCCCTTGAAGCGGATGCCGTAGCTGAACTTGGAATCGAAGTTGCCGTACATGTCGTGCACGGTGAACTGCGAGGCGATGGCGTTGTACGGGGTGTTCGGATTGCCGTAGACAGTCGGCTGGAATTTCTGCACGTAGGCGTCGACCAGCCAGTCGTCATCGAGCTGGTACGAAGTTCTCAGCGCCAGTGCCGGCACGCGCTTGTCGGAGAACTCCTCGGACGCGAAGTCGAGCAGCGAATGACGGCGCAGATCGAGCCCGTCCGGGACATCGAGCACGCGGAAGAAGATCGCCTGGCCCCAGGCGATCTGCTGGTTGCCGAAGCGCACATTCAGCGGGCCGTCCTGGTAGTCGAGGAACAGCGCCGGGAAGGTGATCAGGTAGTTGCGTCCGCTCCATTCCAGCGGATTCGGATGGTCCTTGCCCTCGGCCTCGTACTCGAAATAGTTGGCGCGGCCGTAGAGCTTGCCGGCCGCCTGGCTGTTGTAGTCGCTTGGCCGGAAGTCGGTGTACAGGCCCGGGTCGTAGATCAGCGACGCCTTCGCCTGCAGCGACAGGTTGGTGGTGAACTTGATGTCGGCTTCCAGCCGCGCCCGCAGCATGGTCAGGTTCATCGGACCGGTCTGCTGATCGCCGAAGCGGGTCGTGGTGTCGCTGACCGGAATCACCGTGCCGTCCGGCGCGGTCAGCGCGAAGTTGCGGGTGACGGTGCGGCCGTTGAACAGGTTGCCGCGCTGGTTGAACGGGTTGTTCTTGGCGCCGGCGGTTGACACGGCTGCTTCGGTACGGACAAAGCCGCTGAAACTGGCGCTGAACGCCGGATTGCCGAGCCAGCCGCCGCTGGTCTGTTCCGGTTCGGGCGCCGGTTCCGCTGCGGCTGCCTCGCCAGTCTCCTGCGCCTGCGCGGCGGTGCCGGTCAACGCCAGGCACAGCGATACCGCACGCCACCATGTGCTGCCATTCGCACTCATCGTCTTCCTCCCGGGACTGGGCGGGTGATCCGGAATGGATCCCTCGCTCGTTCTTATGACTGGCGAGCCGAATCCTGAGACCCCTGCGGCTGGCACGGTCGTCAGCGGACGCTAGGCCCGGGCGGGAGGGGGGGTAATACCCGTTCGAGTAGGTCGCAGTGCGGCAAAATTTCTGTCGCAGCAGTCACTTATCGCCGGGTTGCCGATCGTCGGTCCGTCTGTGCCGTCGGTCGTGGCGACGATCGCTCAGGCCGGTGGCGGAGGGGTCGCAGCCCGGGCCGGGCGGGTGCCCAGCCAGACGCCGGCGGCGGCGACGAAGAAGCCGGCCACTTCCAGCGGCGTCAGCACCTCGTCGAGCGCGAAGTGGCTCATCAGCGCGCCGACCGCCGGCACCAGATAGAACAGCGCCGCCACCTGGGTTGCCGCGCCGTTGCGGATCAGCAGGAACAGCAGCGCGAAGCCGCCGACCGAGTTGACCAGCACGATCCAGGCGGTCGCCTTCCAGAATGTCGGCGTGCCGTCGAAGTGGAACTGGTCGAGGCCGATCGCCAGCGGCAGCAGGGCCAGCGTTGCCGCGACATTCTGGATCGCCAGCCCGGCGCGCAGGTCGATCGCCGAACCATGGCGCTTCTGGTACAGCGTGCCGCTGGCGATGCCGATCAGGCCGACCAGCAGCAGGGCGATCGCCGGCCCGCTGGCCTGGGCGTCGAGCAGGCTGTTGCCGATCACCAGCCAGACGCCGGCGAAGCCGATCGCCAGACCCAGCCATTGCAGGCGGCCGATCTGCTCGCCGGTGGCCCAGGCGAAGCCGGACACCGCCAGCGGCATCGAGCCGATCACCAGCGCGGCGAAGCTGCCGCTGGCGCCGAGCCGCATCGCGCCGTAGACGCCGCCGAACTGCATCGCCAGCTGCAGGCAGCCGACCACGGCACTGTGGCCGGCTTCGCGCCAGCCTGGCCAGCGGACCCGGCTGATCAGCGCGAGCAGGCCGAAGATCAGCCCGGCGCAGGCGAAGCGCAGGGTCAGCGCGGTGAACGGGCCGCTGTGGCCGACGATGATCTTCGCGGCCGGATAGCCGGTGCACCAGATGGCGACGAAACCGAGGCCCATCAGCGGCGCCAGCCAGGGCCGATGGCGGCGCGGTGCAGCAGTCACAGCGGGAGTCATCGTCGTCAACCTTGAATGCCGCGCGACCGGAGGCGGCGGGCAAGGATAAGCGTGCGAGGCAAGCGGATAAACTGCGGGGCATGCCTCAGTCCGCCCTCATCGCACCCTCTCCCCGGCCTCCGTTGCCAGCGATAGCCACCCGCGTGACGGCCCGGTGAGCAGCGACCTGCTGATCGTCGGTCCGGCCTGGGTCGGCGACATGGTGATGGCGCAGTCGCTGTTCATCCGGCTGCGCCAGTTGCACCCGGAGGCGGCGATCGACGTGCTGGCGCCGGGCTGGTCGCTGCCGATCATCGAGCGGATGCCGGAGATCCGCGCCGGCATCGAGCTGCCGTTCGCCCATGGCGAGTTCGATTTCGGCGGCCGCCGCCGGCTCGGCCGGTCATTGCGCGAGCGCGGCTACCGGCAGGCGATCGTGCTGCCGAATTCCTGGAAGTCGGCGGTGGTGCCGTTTTTCGCCGGCATTCCGCGACGCACCGGCTACGCCCGCGAGCTGCGCTACGGCCTGCTCAACGATCTGCGCCGGCTCGACAAGGCGCTGCTGAAGACCACGCCGCAGCGCTTCGTGGCGCTGGCCGGGGACGGCCGGGCGACCGTTGCGCCCGAAGTGCCGCAGCCGCGCTTCCGGGCCGATGCCGCGCGTGCCGGCGAACTGCGCGAGCGGCTCGGGCTGGACAGCGGCCCGGCCGTTGCGCTGATGCCGGGCGCCGAATACGGCCCGGCCAAGCAGTGGCCGGCGGCGCATTACGCCAGCCTGGCCGCCGGTCTGGCGCGGCGCGGCGTGCGCAGCTGGATCATCGGCTCGAAGAAGGAACAGGCGCTGGGCGACGGCATCGCCCGGGCATCCAAGGGCGCGGCGATCAACCTCTGCGGCAAGACCAGCCTGGTCGATGTCGTCGATCTCGCGGCCGACGCCCGCGCCGTGGTCTGCAACGATTCCGGACCGATGCACATCGCCGCCGCCGCCGGTGCCCGGGTGGTGGCGATCTACGGCTCGTCGACGCCGGACCACACGCCGCCGATGACCGAGACCCGGGTGATCCACTACCGCCGGCTGGCCTGCAGTCCCTGCTTCGAGCGGCAATGCCCGCTGAAAGAGCCGGCCGAGCAGCTCGATTGCCTGAAGGGCATTCATCCGGATGCGATTCTGGCAAGCCTGAAGGTGCTCGCAGATTTATAATGCGACTGGCCGGCATAGCTGACACCGCGTGCCGCCGCCCACTTCCGCAGCCTGCTGGCACCTGACACCCGAGGATTGATTGCAATGACGACGATGGCCGACCGCGACGGGTTCATCTGGCTGGACGGCGAAATGGTGCCGTGGCGGGATGCCAACACCCACGTGCTGACCTACACGCTGCATTACGGCGTCGGCTGCTTCGAAGGGGTCCGTGCCTACCACACGCCGAAGGGCACCGCGATCTTCCGCCTCGAGGACCACACCAAGCGCCTGTTCAACTCGGCGAAGATCCTCGGCATGAAGATGCCGTTCTCGCAGGAAGTGATCAACGAGGCCCAGCTCGAAGTGCTGCGCGCCAACAAGCTGAAGGAAGCCTACCTGCGGCCGATGGTCTTCTACGGTGCCGAAGGCATGGGCCTGCGCGCCGACAACCTGAAAACCCACGTGATGGTCGCCGCCTGGACCTGGGGTGCCTACCTGGGTGCCGACAACGTCGAGCGCGGCATCCGCGTGCGCACCTCCAGCTACACCCGCCACCACGTCAACTCGATGCTGTGCCGGGCCAAGGCCAACGGCAACTACATCAATTCGATGCTGGCGCTGAACGAAGTGCTGAAGGACGGCTACGACGAAGCGATCCTGCTCGACATGAGCGGTCACATCGCCGAAGGCAGCGCCGAGAACATCTTCCTGGTCCGCGATGGCGTGCTGCACACGCCGGACCTGAATTCCTGTCTCGACGGCATCACCCGCAAGACCATCATGCAGCTGGCCGCCGACGAAGGCATCGCCGTGCACGAGCGGCGCATCACCCGCGACGAGCTGTACATCAGCGACGAAGCCTTCTTCACCGGTACCGCAGCGGAAGTGATGCCGATCCGCGAAGTCGACAACCGGCCGATCGGCAACGGCAAGCGCGGCCCGATCACCGAGAAGCTGCAGCAGCTGTACGCGGCGACGGTCAAGGGCGAGCGCAGCGAATACGCCGAATGGCGTGCGCATACCAATCCGCAGGCGGCGGCCAAGGCGGCTTGAGATACGCGCGCCGCGACGGGGCCATGACCGACCGTCGAGGCGCGGCACCACGGCGGTGAACCAGAGGACGCGGTGAAAGGCCCGGGCAAGGTGCTTTTCCGCGTCCTTTCCTTTTTCGCCGCGCCGCCGCGCTGAACGCTGTTCCCGCCAGTCCCCCACCGACCGCCCACGCCATGCAGACCGCCATTCCCCACTTCGACGCCGCCCGTGTGCTGGTGGTCGGCGACGTCATGCTCGACCGCTACTGGGTCGGGCCGACCGGCCGGATCTCGCCGGAAGCGCCGGTGCCGGTGGTGCGCATCCAGAAGGACGAGACCCGGCCCGGCGGCGCGGCCAATGTCGCGCTCAACATCGCCTCGCTGGGCGGCCAGGTGCGGCTGCTCGGCGTGGTCGGCCGCGATGACGCGGCGAAAAAACTGCGCGATGCGCTGATCGACAGGCAGGTGCAGCCGGATTTCACCGAAACCGCGTCCTGCCCGACGATCACCAAGCTGCGCGTGCTGAGCCGCAACCAGCAGCTGATCCGCCTGGACTTCGAGGAATCGCTGGCGGTGGCCGGCGCCTTCAACCACGACGAGTTCCTCGGCCGTTTCCGGCGGGCGCTCGACGACGCCCAGGTGGTGATCCTGTCCGACTATGGCAAGGGCACCCTGGCCGATGCCGCGCGGATGATCGCCGAGGCCCGGGCGCGCAACCTGCCGGTGCTGGTCGATCCGAAAGGCAGCGACTGGCGGCCGTACCGCGGCGCCACGCTGATCACGCCGAACCTGTCGGAACTCGAAGCGGTGGTCGGGCCCTGTCCTGACGAGGCGACGATCGTCGCCAAGGGCCGCAAGCTGCGCGACGAGCTGGGCATCGACGCGCTGCTGGTGACGCGCAGCGAGCACGGCATGACCCTGCTGGCGCCGAACCAGCCGCCGCTGCACCTGCCGACCGAGGCGCGCGAGGTGTTCGATGTCACCGGCGCCGGCGATACCGTGATCGCCACCTTCGGCGCCGCGCTGGCCGCCGGGCACGATTTCGCCCACGCCGCCCGGGTCGCCAATCTCGCGGCCGGCATCGTCGTCGCCAAGCTCGGCACCGCCACCGTCAGCCCGGCCGAGCTGCTGCGGGCGATCCGCCGCCAGCACGAGGACGACAGCGCCGTGCTGAGCGAGCCGGAACTGCTCGAACGGGTGCGCCAGGCGCAGGCCCAGGGCCAGGTCGTGGTGATGACCAACGGCTGCTTCGATCTGCTCCACGTCGGCCATGTCCGTTACCTGGAGGCCGCCCGCAAGCTCGGCGACGTGCTGATCGTCGCGGTCAATACCGACGACTCGGTCAAACGTCTCAAGGGCCCGACGCGGCCGCTGAATCCGACCGACGACCGCATGCGGATGCTGGCGGCGCTGAAGTGCGTCGACTGGGTGGTGCCGTTCGCCGAGGACACGCCGCTGCGGCTGATCACCGAAGTGCTGCCCGACCTGCTGGTCAAGGGCGGCGACTACCGGCCCGAGCAGGTGGCCGGCCACGAGGTGGTGGCCGCGCATGGCGGGCAGACCGTGATCCTCGATTTCCACGACGGCTACTCGACGACCCGGATCATCGAACGGGCGCGGGGTTGAACCACTGGTCGAGCGCCGCCTCGCTGCGTCAGACTTCGCGTCCCCGCATTCCCACTCCGTGCCCGCCATGATCCGATCTGCCTGCCTTGCCGCCGCCCTGCTCGCCGCTGGCTGCGCGTCCTCTCCCTCGTCGGCGCCGGTCGGCCCGATCGATTACGACGTTGTCTGCCAGCAGCTGGAGAACAGCGGCAAGGCTTCGCGGGCGCTGCGCTGGTTCCATGCTTCGGCCGAGCGCCGTGCCTCCTACGAGCAGGTGTTCCGGCTGGCCACCGAGCGGGTCGGCGCGCTGGCGCGCGGCCGGGCGCCCGGCACCTGGGCGGTGGTCGCCGACGCCGACGAGACACTGCTCGACAATTCCAAGGCCGAATGCGCCGATCAGGTGCAGGGCGTCGTCAACCATGATCCGAATCGCTGGACCCAGTGGGTGCTCGCCGAGCAGGCCGAGGCGCTGCCCGGGGCCGTCGCCTTCGCCAGCGCCGTCCACAGCCTCGGTGGCCGGCTGATCGTGGTCAGCAACCGCGAGGAAGTGCCGCATCGCGCCGCCACGGCATCGAATCTGGCCAAGGTCGGCATCCAGGTCGATGTGCTGCTGCTGGCCAAGGATCGCAACGATCTCGACAAGAACAGCCGCTTCCGGCTGATCGAGGAAGTCGGCATCGCCGCCTCGCGCCTGCCGCCGCAGCAGGTGCTCGCCTACGTCGGCGACAACATCAAGGATTTCCCGTACCTGTCGCAGGTCGACATCGGCGACCCAGCGGTGTTCGGCACCCGCTACTTCCTGCTGCCGAACCCGGTCTACGGTTCCTGGCAGCGTTTGCCGATGCGCTGAGTCCGCTGGCCGGCGATTCTCTTGACGCCGCGCCCGCCCGGATCATCCCGTTACCGTCATGGCTTCACAGGGGAAATCGATGACAAAGCGGTTGAACGTGGAATTCGTTCGCAAGGCCGGACCGGCCCTCGGAGCACTGGCTGGCGTCGTGCTGGCGCTGTTCGCTTGGCTGCTGGTGGCCCCGGCCGCGCATGCGCAGGGCGGTCTGACCCAGGTGCCCGGCGTCAGCAGCTTCGAGCAGCGCTTCCCGATGGCCAGCGGCCGCAGCCGTCGGGTGCTGTATCTGCGGCCGGTCGCCGAAGCGACTGGCCTGGCGCCGGTCATGGTGGTGCTGCACTACGGCGGCGGCAGCCCGGAGGCGATGGCCAATCTGACCCGCATCGGCGAACTGGTTCGCGACACCGGCGTCTGGGCGATCCTGCCGGAATCCGGCGGCCGCGCCTGGAATCACGATCCGCGCCGCGATCGCGACCGCAAGGATGATGACGTCGAGCTGATCACGCGGGTCATCGACAACGCCGTCGGCAGCCTGCCGGTCGACGTGCGCCGGGTCTACATGACCGGTTTCTCGTCCGGAGGCTTCATGGCCCAGCGCTACGCCTGCGAGCGCCCGGAACGGATCGCCGCGCTGGCCTATGTGTCGGCGACCTTGCTCGACTCGCTGGCCGCGCGCTGCCGTCTGAACGCCGCGCTGCCGACCCTCGGCATGCACGGCACCGCCGACTCCCGAGTCAGTTACGACGACCGCGTCGGCCTGGCGTCGGCGCCGGATACCGCGCGTTTCTACGCGCGCCGCAACGGCTGCCTCGGCGCGCCGCGGCGCACGCGGCTGCCGGACATCGCCAACGATGGCACCACGGTCGAACTCGACAGCTGGGACAGCTGCTCGTCAGCGCAGCCGGTGCGCTTCTACACGATCAATCGCGGCGGCCACACCTGGCCGGGCAACGACCTGCAGGTGGGCCTGAGGGGGCGCGTCAGCCAGGACATCGATGCGACCCGGGTGATCTGGAACTTCGCGCGCGACCAGATGCGCTGAGTGCGGCGGACGGCGCGGCCGCCCGGTCGCCGCCGTCGTCTTTCGTGTCAGTCGCGGAAGCGCCGCACCAGATCGCCATAGGCTTCGATCCGGCGATCGCGCAGGAACGGCCACCAGCGGCGCACGTTTTCCGAGCGGGCGAGGTCGACATCGACGACCAGCACTTCCGGCTGATCGGTCGAGGCCCGGGCCAGGAATTCGCCTTGCGGGCCGGCGACGAAGCTGGTGCCCCAGAAGCGCTGGCCCGGGGTCTGGCCGGTCGGGTCCGGCTCGTAGCCGATGCGGTTGGCGACCACCACCGGCAGGCCGTTGGCGACCGCATGGGCGCGCTGGATCGTCACCCAGGCTTCGCGCTGGCGTTCGCGCTCGTCCTCCGGATCTTCCGGGTTGTTGCCGATCGCGGTCGGGTAGAGCAGCAGGTCGGCACCGGCCAGCGCCATCAGCCGTGCGGCCTCCGGGTACCACTGATCCCAGCAGACCAGCAGGCCGAGCCTGCCGACGCTGGTCGGGATCGGCATGAAGCCGCCACGACGACCGCCTTGGGGCGTTGTTTCGGTGGCATCGCCCGGCGTGAAGTAGAACTTCTCGTAGTAGCCGGGATCGTCCGGGATGTGCATCTTCCGGTACTGGCCGGCCAGTGTGCCGTCGCGCTCCAGCACCACGGCGGTGTTGTGGTACAGCCCCGGCGCGCGCCGTTCGAACAGGCTGCCGACCAGCACGATATTCAGCTCCTTCGCCAGCCGGCCCAGCCATTCGGTCGACGGCCCGGGAATGGTTTCAGCCAGGTCGAACAGATCGGTCGATTCGTGCTGGCAGAAATACAGGCTGGTGTGCAGCTCCTGCAGCATCACCAGCTGCGCGCCGCGCGCCGCGGCTTCACGGATGCCGGCTTCGCTGGCCGCGTTGCTGGTGTCGCGGTCACCGGAACAGGCCTGCTGGACCAGGCCGACCTTGAGGTTCTTGTTCGCCATCGGTTCGGGTCTCGTTCAGGCCAGCGCCGGGATCTGCATGGTCACGCAGTGCAGGCCACCGTACTGCTGGATCAGTGCATTGCAGTCGATGCCGATCACATCGCGGCCCGGGAACAGCGGCCGCAGAAGGCCCAGCGCCACCGCGTCGAGCGGCTGGCCGTAGACCGGCACCAGCACCGCGCCGTTGAGGATCAGGAAATTCGCGTAGCCGGCCGGCAGGCGACGGCCGTCGTCCGGATCGAAGATCGCCGCCGGCAGCGGCAGCGCCACCAGCCGGTACGGCTGGCCGCGCCAGTCGCGCAGTGCCCGCAGCTCGTCGGCCATCGCGGCGAGATCGTCGTAGTGGGCATCGCCGCGATCGTCGCAGCCCTGGTAGACGATGGTTTCGGCATCGCAGTAACGGGCGATGGTGTCGATATGGCCGTCGGTGTCGTCGCCGATCAGGTCGCCATGGCTCAGCCACAGCACCCGGTCGAGGCCGAGCTGCGCTTTCAGCAGCGCCTCGATCTGCGCCTTGTCCAGCTGCGGATTGCGGGTCGGCGCCAGCAGGCAGCGCTCGGTGGTCAGCAGGGTGCCGCGGCCGTCGACTTCCAGTGCGCCGCCTTCGAGCACGAAGTCGATCGTCTCCACCGGCGCCGACCAGGCGCCGTACTGGTCGAGCTTGCGGGTCAGGGCGTTGTCGCGACTGGCGGAAAACTTGTTGCCCCAGCCGTTGAAGGTGAAATCCAGATGCACCAGCCGGCCATCGCGGACCACGGTGATCGGGCCGTGGTCGCGGGCCCAGACGTCATCGTTCGGTACTTCATGGACGATCAGCCGCTGCCGCGGCACCCCGGCGTCGATCAGCCGCGCCTGCAGCGCATCCGCCTGTTCGGCGACGTTGACATGGACATTCTGGAAGCGGCCGATGGCGACCGCGATGGCGATGAAGTTGCGTTCGACGGCGTCGAAGTGCCGGGCGAAATCGCCGTCCGGGCGCGGCCAGGTCAGCATCACGGCGGTCTGCGGTGCCCATTCGGGCGGAAGGGTCTGTCGATGGCTCATGCCGGAATCGGGTGCCTGGAAGAAGGGCGACGGGCGCGAGCGCGCGGCGTCAGGGCCGCAATTGTCTCAGGTTGCCGTGACCGTGCAGCGTCGGGCGACGCCGGCGCGGGTTTCAGCCGCCGGCGCGGTCGAGCTCGTCGGTGTTGAACAGCGGCGCCGGTGCGCTCGGCACGACCGCATCGACAACATGGCGATTCTCGAAGAACACCGAGAAGCCGCTGTAGTCCCAGCGGGTGATCGGCGGCTGCGCTGCCGAGCCGCCGCCCACCGGTGCGTGGCGCTTGCCCGGCTCGCCATAGCGACGCCGCACCGCGCTCTGGGTCTCGCCGCGGCCGGGCAGGCTCAGCCGCGATGCCGACGAGTCCGCTGCCGGCAGGGTCAGCACGTCGGCCTGACTGACCGGCAGCACCGATGCGGTCAACAGCAGGCCGCAGCCCAGAAGGATGTTGCGCATGGTGGATGCCTTTCGAGTGCTCGAAAAAAGCATAGCACCGGCGTCGCGCGCCGCCGGGGACGCTCATCGCGGCGCCGGCGCCGCGCATCCGCCGGCTGACCATGACGATCAGCGCACGCGGATCGCGTCCGGGTGCATCCATTTTTTCGCTTCCAACGTTATCCACCACATCGATGTGATTTTCGCCGGGGCCTGCCAGCGCGGGCGCCCGCACAGGTTCACCCAGGGGTTGGAAGATTGCCGGCAGACCGCAAGGTATGCCGGTTTTTTTTGTTCCGGGCATAAAAAAGCGGCCGCGCATTGCTGCGCGGCCGCCCTGCTCCGCCGCGACGACCGGATCAGCCGGCCGGCAGGTAGATCGACTTCAGCTGCTGGTACGCGGCCAGCGATTCCGGACCCATCTCGCGGCCGAGGCCCGAGGCCTTGATGCCGCCGAACGGCGAGGCGAGGTCGATCATGTAGCCATTGACGCCGATGGTGCCGGTCTGGACGCGGCGGGCGATCGCCTGGGCGCGCTTGGAATCCGACGACCAGACGGTGCCGCCGAGGCCGAATTCCGAGTCGTTGGCGATCTTCACCGCTTCTTCCTCGTCGCGGTACTTGATGACGCTCAGTACCGGTCCGAAGATTTCTTCCTGGGCGATCACCGCCTTGTTGTCGACGTCGGCGAACACCGTCGGCTCGACGAACCAGCCGTCGCCGACGCCCTTCGGACGGCCGCCGCCCGCGACCAGACGGGCTTCGACCTTGCCCTTGGCGATGTAGCCCTCGACGCGGGCGCGATGCTCCTGCGACGCCAGCGGCCCGATCTGGGTGTCCTTGTCGAGACTGCTGCCGACCTTCAGACCCTTGGCGAGGCCGGCGATGGCGTCGACGATCTCGTCATAGCGGCTGGCCGGCGCGAGGATGCGCGACGACAGCGCGCAGATCTGGCCGTTGTTGCCGAACGACGCGAAATGCAGGCCCGGCAGCAGGTGTTCGATCTTGACGTCGTCGAGGATGATCGCCGCCGACTTGCCGCCCAGTTCCAGGCTGACCGGCCTCAGCAGGCGGCCGCAGACTTCGGCGACCTTGCGGCCGGCGCCGGTCGAGCCGGTGAACGCGACCTTGTCGATGCCCGGGTGCGAGACCAGATAGGCGCCCAGCTCGCGGCCGCCCGGCACCCAGTTGATGACGCCGGCCGGCACGCCGGCTTCGTGGGCGGCCTCGGCAATGATGTAGCAGTCGAGGACGGTGCCCGGCGACGGCTTCAGCACGATGGTGCAGCCGGTGGCCAGCGCCGGACCGATCTTCATCATCGACAGCACGACCGGGAAGTTCCACGGCACGATGCCGCCGACCACGCCGACCGGGCCCTTGCGGATCAGCGTGTCGAAGCCGAGCGGCGACGGACGGCGCTCTTCGACCTGCATGTTCTGGGTCAGTGCCGCGTAGTAGCGCAGCAGCGCGCAGACGTAGCCGCTTTCCAGCTGCTCGGACAGCGCCAGCGGCATGCCGTTCTGGGCGCTGACGGCGCGGCTCAGGCGGTCGGCGCGCTTTTCGATCGCGGCGGCGAAGCGGTTCAGCACCTCGGCGCGCTCGGCCGGCGTGGTGTCGCCCCAGGGGCCTTCGAGCGCCTTGCGGGCGGCCACGACCGCGCGGTCGATGTCGGCTTCTCCGCCTTCCGGCACGTTGCCGATCGACAGGCCGGTGTTGGCGCCGATGACGTCGATGCGGGCGTCGGTCGACGGCTTGACCCAGTCACCGTCGATGTAAAAAGTGTCGTGCTTGATGTTTTCGTCCAGCGACATGAGCGTCTCCTCTCCTGGCGGGTTGCCGTTTTCGGGGTGTTCTCAAGAGCCGGGCACCGCTGTCACAGGCCGGGCTGATGGGAATTTAGTATGGCACAGTACTAATTGCCCGCAGGAAATTGCGCCGATCTTTCGACGGGGGTCGGTCGGCGCGGCTGGCGACGGCAGCTCAGGTGGTGGTCTGGCGCGCCCGCAGCTCGGCGATGAGGCCTTTCAGCTCCGGCACGCAGGAGCCGCAGTTGGTGCCGCATTTCAGTTGCGCGCCGAGTTCGGCGGGGGTCGCGCAGCCGCCGCGGATCGCCGCCTCGATGGTCTTGCGGCCGATGCCGAAGCACGAGCAGACGGTGGCGCCGGCATCCTCGCCCTGCGCCAGCGGCTCGCCGATCAGCAGGCCGATGCGGTCGCCCGGATCAAGCTGCGGCTTGCCGAACAGGCTCGACAGCCAGGCCCGCGACGGCAGGTCCGGGCGTGGCGAGATGAACAGGCAGGCGTGGATCCTCCCGTCGACGAGGTGGACGGCGCGGAACACGCCGGCCGTCGGGTCCTCGTATTCGAGCCAGTCGGCGTCCGGATCGACGACGCCGAGCATCGCGCGGGCGCGCGCCGACCAGTCGCCGTCGGGCCGCCGTCCGGCCAGCTCGCTGCGCGTGTAGCCGTCGCCGGTGATTCGCGTCCACCAGGCCGCAGCGGCGGTCAGCGGGCTGGCGCCAGCCGCAGCGCCATGGTCGTCGCGGCTCAGCGCAAAACCGTGCCAGGCAACGCTGAACGGCTCGACTCGCACCGGCGTGTGCTTGAACTCGGGCTCGCCGGACACCGGATCGACGACCGGATTGACCAGCTTGCCGACCCGCGCGTCGGAGGCGAACTGGCCGCTCCAGTGGATCGGTACGAACACGCTGTTGCGCGGCATCTCGCCGGACAGGCGCACCCGCACCACGCAGCTGCCATGCACCGAGGAGACGCGCGCCAGCGCGTGCTCGCGCACGCCGGACAGCAGCGCGTCCTGCGGATGCAGATCGACGAACGGCTCGGCGACGTGGGTGGCTAGGCGCGGCGCCAGGCCGGTGCGGGTCATCGTGTGCCAGTGATCGCGGACCCGGCCGGTGTTCAGGACCAGGGGGTAGTCGTCATCGAGCCGGCCGGCCGGCGCCTGCGGCGCGGTCGGCACGAAGCGGGCGCGGCGATCGGCCGTGTAGTAGCGGCCGTCGGCGAAGGCCTGCAGCGGGGCTGCGCCATCGGTCGCGGGCACCGGTGCGTCGGTCCCGGCCAGCACCGGCCAGCGGGTTGGCGCCAGCTGGTCGTAGCCGGCCTGGTCGAGGCCGACCAGGCCGCCGAGGTTCAGGTAGCGGGGCGCGATGTCGTCGCGGTTGCCGAAGCGGGTCAGCCGCGCGTGCTCGTCGAAGATCTGGTGCGCCGCGTCGTACGGGAACTGCGCGCCGTGTCCCCAGCGCCGGGCGACCTCGGACAGCGCCCACCAGTCCGGCCGTGCCTCGCCGATCGGCGGCAGGAAGGCGCGCTGGCGGCTGATGCAGCGCTCGGAGTTGGTCACCGTGCCGTCCTTCTCGCCCCAGCCCTGGGCTGGCAGCAGCAGGTGCGCGAACGCCGTGGTGTCGGTGTCGGCGATCACGTCGGAGACCACCACCAGCTCGCATTTCGCCAGCGCCCGCTTGACCTTGTCGGCATCGGGCAGGCTGACCACCGGATTGGTCGCCATGATCCACACCGCCTTGACGATGCCGGCATCGATGGCATCGAACAGGTCGACCGCCTTCAGCCCCGGCTTGTCGGCGATCCTCGGCGACTGCCAGAAGTCCTGCACCAGCGCGCGGTGCGCGGCCACCTCGAGATCGAGATGCGCCGCCAGCATGTTCGACAGGCCGCCGACCTCGCGGCCGCCCATCGCGTTCGGCTGGCCGGTGATCGAGAACGGCCCGGCGCCGGATTTGCCGATGCGGCCGGTGGCCAGATGGCAGTTGATGATCGCGTTGACCTTGTCGGTGCCGCTCGACGACTGGTTGACGCCCATCGAGAATGCGGTGATGACCCGCTCGCTGCGTGCGAACAACCGGCAGAACTCGGTCAGCACGCCGGGATCGAGCTTGCAGGCGGCGGCCACCGAGCGCAGATCGCCGGCGGTGTTGTCGGCGATCGCCATGGTTCGCGCGAAGCCGCTGGTATGGGCCTCGATGAACGCGGTGTCGATGACCCCGTGCTGGTGCAGGTAGCTGAGCAGGCCGTTGAACAGCCAGACGTCGGTGCCCGGACGCACCGGCAGATGCAGGTCGGCCATCTCGCTGGTCGCGGTGCGGCGCGGATCGATGACCACCAGCTTCATCGCCGGATTGCGCTCGCGCGCCTTGAGCAGGCGCTGGAACAGGATCGGATGGCACCAGGCGGTATTCGAGCCGACCAGCACCACCAGTTCGGCCTGCTCCAGATCGTCATACGACACCGGCACGATGTCCTCGCCGAAGGCGCGCTTGTGGCCGGCCACCGCCGACGACATGCAGAGCCGCGAGTTGGTGTCGATGTTGGCGCTGCCGACAAAGCCCTTCACCAGCTTGTTGGCGACGTAGTAGTCCTCGGTCAGCAGCTGGCCGGAGACATACCAGGCCACCGCGTCGGGACCGTCGCGGTCGATGATCCGCCGGAAGCCGTCGGCCACTTCGTCGAGCGCTGCGGGCCACGACAGGCGCTGCAGCGCACCGGCGACGCGCTTCGCCGGATGCAGCAGCCGGCCGCGGGGCACCACGGTTTCGCCGAGCGCGGCACCCTTGACGCAGAGCCGGCCGAAGTTGGTCGGGTGCTGCGGATCGCCGACCACGGTGGTCACGCCGGCGGCCGAGGTACGGGCGAGCACGCCGCAGCCGGTCCCGCAGTAGGGACAGGTGCTGGCGATGTCGCGTGGCTCGGGGCTGCTTCCGTCCATCATCGATTCGATTCGTCGTGTTCTGTGGGGCGGCCTGCGATGGCCGCCGTGCCGGCGCGAAAGACGGCGCTTGTCGGCACGGACTTGCCGACCGTGGGTAGGCGCATCACGCCGCCTGCGATTCGCAGTAGGCGCGGCCGAACAGCAGGCGCTGGCGCAGGCTGCCGATGTCGCGACGCGTCTGCATCAGCTCGAAGTACCAGGGGCCGTCGGCGACATCACCGTACATCACCACGCCGATGATCAGGTTGCCCTTCAGCACCAGCCGCTTGTAGACGCCGCGGCCGGGATCGCGCAGCACCAGGTCTTCGCTGTCCGGTCCGCCGATGAAGTCGCCGGCCGAATAGAGATCGATGCCGGTGACCTTGAGCCTTGTTGCGGTCACCGAGCCGCGGTAGCGGCGATGTCCGAGGCCGGCCAGATGGGCGGCGCAGACCCGGGCCTGATCCCACAGCGGCGCGACCAGGCCGTAGACGTTCTTGCGGTGCTGCACGCATTCGCCAACCGCGTAGATGCGCGGATCGGTGGCGGTCTGCAGGGTGTCGTCGACGACGATCGCCCGCTCGACGTGCAGCCCGGCGGCCTTGGCCAGATCGATGTTCGGCCGGATGCCGACCGCCATCACCACCAGATCGGCGGCCACCTCGCTGCCATCCTTGAAGCGCACTGCGGTGACGCGGTGGTCGCCGACGATTTCCGCGGTGTTCGCTTCGAGCAGGAAGCGCATGCCGCGTTTCTCCAGCGCTGCCTTCAGCAGCCTGGCCGCCGGCTTGTCGAGCTGCCGCTCCATCAGGCTGTCCATCACGTGCACGACGCTGACCGTCATACCCTGGCGCAGCAGGCCGTTGGCCGCTTCGAGGCCGAGCAGGCCGCCGCCGATGACCACGGCATGACGATGGTTGCGCGCTGCTTCCAGCATGGTCTCGACATCGTGGATGTCGCGAAAGGCGATCACCCCGGGCAGCTGGTGACCGGGCACCGGAATGATGAACGGCCTGGAGCCGGTGGCGATCAGCAGGCGGTCGTAGGCGACTTCGAGGCCGTCGAGCGCGGTGACCACGCGGCGCGCGCGGTCGATGCCGATCACCGGATTGCCGGCGTAGAGCAGGATGCCGTGCCTTGCGTACCAGGCGCGATCGTGGGTGACGATGTCCTCGAAGTGCTTCTCGCCGGCCAGTACCGGCGACAGCAGGATGCGGTTGTAGTTGCCGTGCGGCTCGGCGCCGAACACGGTGATCTGGTAACGCTCGCCATCGAGCTTGAGCAGCTCCTCGACGGTGCGGATCGCCGACATGCCATTGCCGATCACCACCAGCCGCGGCTTCACGCGCTGCCTCCGTCCGCCGCGACTACCGCGCTGCCGCCGCCGTGGTGCTGCCGCATCACGAGGCCCGGACCATGATCATGCCGTCGTCGCCGCAGGCCACGGCCCAGGCCTTCACCGACCAGGCCTCGTCCTCCAGGCAGCGGCCGCTGCGCAGGCACAGATGGTTCTTGTAGACCGGCGAGGCGACCACCAGCACCGGGCCGGTCTCGGTGCTCAGCTCGCCGATCAGGCCGCGACTCAGCACGTTGGCCTGGGCGCGGACATCGAAGTTGTCGATCGCGAAGATTCCGTTGTCCGGGCCGTCTTCGCTGCCATCCGGGGCGACGACCCGGAACACCGCGACCTGCGCGCCGCCGACCTTCGCGGCAACGCCGGTGTTCGGCACGATGTCGTCGCGATGGCAGACGAAGGTCCAGTGGGCGGCGTCGGTCATGGCGTCACCGCCTGCTGCTTCTCCAGCGCCGATTTCGGACGGATCTGGCCGCGCTCGTCGATGAACTGGATGTTGCCGTCGGCCTCGTCGGAGTTCACGAAGTGCTTGAAGCGCTTCAGCGTCTCCGGCGTGGTGATGGCCTTTTTCCACTCGCATTCGTAGGTTTCGACCTGGCGGGCCATGTCGGCCTCCAGTTCGGCGCAGATGCCGAGGGAATCGTCGATCACCACCTTCTTGACATAGCCCAGGCCGCCTTCGAGGTTCTCGATCCAGGTCGCGGTGCGCTGCAGGCGGTCGCCGGTGCGGATGTAGAACATCAGGAAGCGGTCGATCAGCTTGATCAGGGTCGCGTCGTCGACGTCAGCCGCCAGCAGTTCGGCGTGGCGCGGCTTCATGCCGCCGTTGCCGGCGACGTACAGGTTCCAGCCACGCTCGGTTGCGATCACGCCGACGTCCTTGCTCTGCGCTTCCGCGCATTCGCGGGTGCAGCCGGACACCGCCATCTTGATCTTGTGCGGCGAGCGCAGGCCGCGATAGCGCTCCTCGATGCGGATCGCCATGGTCACCGAGTCCTGCACGCCGTAGCGGCACCAGGTGCTGCCGACGCAGGACTTCACGGTGCGCAGGGACTTGCCGTAGGCATGGCCGGATTCGAAGCCGGCGGCAACCAGGGCGCCCCAGATCGCCGGCAGCTGCTCGACCCGGGCACCGAACAGATCGATGCGCTGGCCACCGGTGATCTTGGTGTACAGGCCGTAGTCCTTGGCCACCTGGCCGATGACGATCAGCTTGTCCGGCGTGATCTCGCCGCCGGGAATCCTCGGCACCACCGAATAGGTGCCGTCCTTCTGGATGTTGGCGAGGAAGTAGTCGTTGGTGTCCTGCACCGAGGCGTGCTTCGGCTTCAGCACATGCTCGTTCCAGCAGCTGGCGAGGACCGAGGCGACCGCCGGCTTGCAGATATCGCAGCCGCGACCCTTGCCGTGGGCGAGGATCGTTTCGTCGAAGGTCTTCTGGCCGCCGACCTTGACCAGATGGAACAGCTCCTGGCGCGAGTGGGCAAAGTGTTCGCAGAGATGGTTCAGCACCAGCACGCCGCTCTTTTTCAGCTCGGCATCGAGCACCTGCTTGACCAGCGGCAGGCAGCCGCCGCACGAGGTCGCCGCCTTGGTGCACTTCTTGAGCTGACCGAGGCTGGTTGCGCCGCCTTCGATCGCCGCGCAGAGATCGCCCTTCGAGACGTTGTTGCACGAGCAGATCGACGCCGTGGCCGGCAGCAGATCCACCCCCAGACCTTTCGCGCCCCCTTCGACGCTCGGCAGGATCAGCGACTCCGGCTGGGCCGGCAGCGGAATGCCGTTCAGCGCCATCTGCAGCAGGCTGCCGTAATCGTCGGCATCGCCGACCAGCACCGCGCCGAGCAGGGTCTTGGCGTCGGCCGACACCACCAGCTTCTTGTAGACGCCGGCGACGTCGTCGCTGAACAGGTAGTTGAGGCTGCCCGGTGTCGCCCCTTGCGCGTCGCCGATCGAGGCGACATCGACGCCGAGCAGCTTGAGCTTGGTGCTCATGTCGGCACCCTTGAACTCGGCGACGGCAGTGCCCTTGATCTGGGCGGCGACCATGCGCGCCATGTCGTAGCCCGGCGCGACCAGGCCGAAGATCTTGCCCTGCCACAGCGCGCATTCGCCGATCGCCCAGATGTCCGGGTCGGAGGTCTTGCACAGGTTGTCGATCAGGATGCCGCCGCGCTCGCCGCGGATCAGGCCGCTGGTGCGCGCCAGTTCGTCGCGCGGCCGGATGCCGGCGCTGAACACGATCATGTCGGTCAAGAGCTGCGAGCCGTCGGCGAACTTCATCGCGTGACGGCCGCCGACCCCGACGCCGCCGCCATCAGCGATTTCCAGCGTGTTCTTGCCGGTGTGCACCCTCACGCCCAGGGCTTCGATCTTGCGCCTCAGCAGCCGGCCGCCCATGTCGTCGACCTGCACGGTCATCAGCCGGGGCGCGAACTCGACGACGTGGGTATCGAGCCCCATGTCCTTCAGCGCCTTGGCGCATTCCAGCCCGAGCAGGCCGCCGCCGACGACCACGCCGATCCGCGACTTCGCGCCCCATTCGCGCATCGCCTCGAGGTCTTCGATGGTCCGGTAGACCAGGCAGCCGTCGCGATCGCGGCCAGTCACCGCAGGCACGAACGGATAGGAGCCGGTCGCCAGCACCACCCGGTCGTAGGGCACGCGTTCGCCGTCGGCGAGCACGACCTGTCTGGTCACGCGGTCGATGTCGACGGCCTTGGCATCGAGCCTGAGCCTGAGGTTCGGCTGCTCGAAGAAGCCGGGCGCGACCAGCGACAGATCGTCGGCGGTCTTGCCGCTGAAGAATTCCGACAGGTGCACGCGGTCGTAGGCAGGACGCGGTTCTTCGCAGAGCACGGTGATCGCGAGGTTCGGTGTACCGGCCAGTTCTTCCAGCAGCTTGTGGCCGACCATGCCATTGCCGATGACGACGAGTTTCATGTGAAGTCCTTGTTATTGGTCAGGTCGCGGCCGGGGCGGGCCGCGACTGCGGAACGCACCGGCGGCTCAGGCCGCCACTGCCTGCCGGTCGGCAACGGCCTGCTCGAACAGCTGCTGCTCCTGCGACTTGTGCGCGGCACTGAAGCGCACCGCCACCGCGCAGCCGGCGGACAGCGTCACCAGGCCGCCGAGGATCAGCAGGCAACTCTGGGTATCGGGCGAGGCCTTCATCAGGAAGCCGGCGGCGACCGCACCGACATTGCCGCCCGCACCGATGATGCCGGCGACGCCGCCGAGCGCCTGACGATCGATGAACGGCACCAGCGCATAGGTCGCGCCGCAGGCCATGTGGGTGAACAGGCCGAAGCTCAGCATCGCCACCACGGCGATCGCGACGTGGTCCATCTGCGCCCACCACAGCAGGCCGAGACCTTCGCCGAGCATCAGCCCGAACAGCAGCAGGGTGCGGCCGTCGAGGCCGCGCGTCCTGGCAATGCGGTCGGAGGCGATGCCGCCGAGCGCGCGGGCGAACAGCGCCAGCAGGCCGAAGGTGCCGGCGGCGAAACCGGCAGCCTTCAGCGACAGGCCGAAGCGTTCGACGTAGTACAGCGCGGCGACGTTGTGGATGAAGATTTCCACGCCGAAGCAGGCGCCGTAGGTGACGAACAGCAGCCAGACGCGGTAGTTCAGGCAGGCGCGCTTGAAGCTGGTCAGGCCCACTTTCTTGCCGCTGTCCGGCATCAGTCCGGTGGCGCGCAGCGTGTCGTAGTTGCCGGCCGGGCAGTCCTGCGTGAACGTCCAGTAGGCCCAGGCCATCGCCAGCATCAGCACGCCGGGCACCAGCAGCGCGATGCGCCAGCCCCCGGCCTGCTCGACGCCGAACAGCGCCAGCGCGGCGACGATCAGCGGCATCAGGGTCTGCGTCGCACCACCGCCGGAGTTGCCCCAGCCGGCGGCCGCGGCGTTCGCGGTGCCGACCACGTTCGGCGCGAACATCACGCTCGTGTGGTACTGGGTGATCACGAAGCTCGCGCCGATCGCGCCGATGGCGAGGCGGAAGAACAGGAAGCTTTCGTAGCTCTGCGCGGAGGCGACGCCGAATACCGGAATCGCCCCGAGCAGCAGCAGGCCGGTGTAGGCCTTGCGCGGGCCGTAGCGGTCGCACAGCGGGCCGATCACCAGCCGCACCAGGATGGTCACCGCGACGGCGGCGATGTTGATGTTGGCGATCTGGTCCTTGGTCAGTCCGAACTCGCCCTTGATGATCGGCATCAGCGGCGCGCAGGCGAACCAGGCGAAGAAACAGACGAAGAACGCCATCCAGGTCAGGTGGAAGGCACGCATCGCCGGCGTCGAGAAATCGCGCAGGCTGACGCGGGTGGCTTTTACGAATTGCGCGGGTACAGACATGGTCGGCTCCAATGAAGAACGTGAGGTTCGCGGACGCCATTGGCCGCAACGAAGGTACTCACGTGATCGCCGTTAACCACGTTGCAGGCTACGAAGCAAAGGCCGTGCCGGACCCATAAATTTCGTATAAACAAAGGTTTGCAGTGAGTTCTCGATCATTTTGCGCAGCGTCGTCGCACCAGATCGGTGCTTTGCACCAAGTCGGAACCGGATGATTCAAAAAGCTCCGCCGGCTTGCCTGGAACCAGGCCGGCGGAGACGGTCACGAGCAATCGTTCGGCAGCGGCCCGCGCACGACGGCACTGCCGGCCGCCTCTCTGGCTTCGCGGCCGGAGCATGCCGCCGGCCGCCGGGGATACGCGTGCTTCAGATGCGGGATGCCGTTGCCTGAAGCGCCGTCATCCCGAGCCTTCTCCGGGGTACGCATGCTGGCGTCGGACACCCGTCATGCGGCGACCGGATGTCCCTGTCGCTCATGCAGGAAACGCAGGATGTCGGCCCGGAGCGCGTGGTAGCGCGGGTCGGTCGCCAGCGGCAGGCGATGGCGAGGACGTGGCAGGTCGATGTCCAGCACCTCGCCGACGGTCGCCGCCGGGCCGTTGGTCATCATCACCACGCGGTCGGACAGCAGCACCGCTTCGTCGACATCGTGGGTGATCATCACCACCGTGCTGCGACTCTTCGCCTGGATGTCCATCAGCGCGTCCTGCAGATTGGCGCGGGTCAGGGCGTCAAGGGCACCGAAGGGTTCGTCCATCAGCAGCACCTTCGGCTCCATCGCCAGCGCACGGGCGATGCCGACACGCTGCTTCATGCCGCCGGAAATCTCGTTCGGCCGCTTGTCCTTCGCATGCGTCAGGCCGACCAGCGCGAGCGCGGCGTGGGTGCGGTCGGCAAGCTGCGCCTTGCTTTCGAGGCTGCCGAACACCCGCTGCACGGCCAGATGGACGTTGCCGTAAGCGGTGAGCCAGGGCAGCAGCGAATGGTTCTGGAATACCACCGCGCGTTCCGGGCTCGGGCCGTCGATTTCGCGACCGGCCAGCACCGCGCCGCCGCGTGCCGGTTCGACCAACCCGGCGATCACGTTCAGCACGGTCGACTTGCCGCAGCCGGAGTGACCGATGATGGTGACGAACTCGCCCTGCTCGACCTTGATGTCGACATCGCGCACGGCAACGAAGCTCTTGCCGCGCGCCTTGAACACCACCGAGACGTTGTCGATTTCCAGATAGGCGGTCATGTCAGTTGCTCCGGTAGTCAAAGCGCCGCGCGATCAGGTGCATGCCCTGTTCGATGGCGGGTCCCACCACGCCGCCGCCGACGATGGCGATCAGGAGGTGTGACCCAAGATTCAGATCGAGGTTGTTCCATGGGTTTTCCCGAATGGACAAGTCGACGGCTGGCAGTGGATGGATACTCATCGGAATTCTTCAGTTCGAACGGTAGTCAAAGCGTCTGGCGATCAGGTTCATGCCCTGTTCGATGGCGAGTCCCACCACGCCGATGACGACGATGGCGATCAGGATGTGTTCCATATTCAGATTGTTCCACTCGTCCCACAGCCAGAAGCCGATGCCGACGCCACCGGTCAGCATCTCGCTGGCGACGATCGACAGCCAGGCGATGCCCAGTGCCAGCTTCGCGCCCGTCAATACATAGGGAATCGACGCCGGCAGCAGGATTCGGGTGAACACCGTCCATTCGCTCAGGCGCAGCACCCGGGCCACGTTCAGATAGTCCTGCGGCACGCTGGCCACGCCGAGTGCGGTGTTCAGCAGCATCGGCCAGATCGAGCAGATGAAGATGGTGAAGACCGCCGCCGGATTGGCGGCCTGGAACACCGCCAGCCCGATCGGCAGCCAGGCCAGTGGCGACACCGGGCGCAGCAGCGACACGATCGGCTGGAAGGCGGCATTGATCTTGGTGAAACGGCCGAGCACGAAACCGAGCGGAATGCCGATCAGCGCCGCCATGCCGAAACCCTTGGCGACACGGGCCAGCGAGGCCAGCAGGTTCCAGCCGATGCCCTGATCGTTCGGGCCGCGGCTGTAGAACGGATCGGAGAACAGCTCGATCGCCGAGGTCAATGTCGAGCCCGGGCCGGGCAGATAGTCCGAGCCCCGGGCGACCAGCGCCCAGATCAGGATCAGGGCGCTGACGCCGATCAGCGGCGGCAGCACGGCTGCAAGACTGCTGCGGGCGATCGCCGCGGCTCGTGAGGGCGCTGCCGGCAGCATCAGTGCTGGAACGGGGCGAGGCCCGGCATCATTGGCGGGTCCTGCGTCCGGCAAGGTCTCATTCTGGTTGTCGCGCACGAGCTTCAGTCTCGATGGCATGGCGTCAGGCTCGGATCGCAAAGCCGCTGGCATAGGCGGCCGCCTTCGACGGATCGAACACCGTGCCGTCGAACAGGGTTTCGGTCTTCATGGCGGTGGCCGGCACCGGCACGCCGAGCGCGCTGGCAACGCTGGAGTAGAGATCGATCTGATTGACCTGCCGGGCCACCACCGGATAGTCGAGATCTTCCTTGAGCAGGCCCCAGCGGCGCAGCTGGGTCAGGAACCAGACGCCATGCGAAAGGTACGGGAAGTTCACTTCGCCATCAGCGAAGAACTTCATGTAGTCGGGATCACTCCACTTCCTGCCGAGCCCGTCCTCGTAATGGCCTTGCATGCGGGCGAGGATCACCTGCGAAGGCGCATTGACATAGGCCTTGCCGCCGATGAGGTCGGAGACTCCGGCGCGGTTGGCCATCGCGTCGATGTACTGGCTGGCCTCGATCACCGCCGCGACCATCGCCCTGGTGGTGTTCGGGTACCTGGTCGCGAATTCCTGCGTGGTGCCGAGCACTTTCTCCGGATGGTTCTTCCAGATCGCCTGCGTGGTGGTGACCGTGAAGCCGATCCGGTCGAACACCGCGCGGGCATTCCAGGGCTCGCCGACGCAGTAGCCATCCATGTTGCCGACCCGCATGTTGGCGACCATCTGCGGAGGCGGGATGACGATGTTCTTGACATCCTTGAACGGGTCGATGCCGTTGGCCGCCAGCCAGTAGTACAGCCACATCGCATGGGTGCCGGTCGGGAAGGTCTGGGCGAAGGTGTATTCGCGATCCTTCTTCATCACCGCCTTCTTCAACGAGGCGCCGTCCTTGATGCCGGCCTCGGCGAGCTTGTTCGACAGGGTGATCGCCTGGCCGTTGTGGTTCAGGCCCATCAGGATCGCCATGTTCTTCTTCTGCGAGCCGATGCCGAGATGCGCGCCGTAGACCATGCCGTAGAGCATGTGCGCGGCATCGAGCTGGCCGAGCAGCACCTTGTCGCGCACCGCCGCCCAGCTCGCTTCCTTGGACACGGTGACGTTCAGGCCGTATTTCTTGAACAGGCCCAGCTCGCTGGCCATCACCACGCTGGCGCAGTCGGTCAGCGGAATGAAGCCGATGCTGATGTCGGCCTTTTCCGGCTTGCCGAAATCGGCAGCGCCGACCGTGGCGAGATACGCGGGCGCCACGCCGCCGAGCAGGATCGCCGACAGGCCAAGATTCAGCCCGCGGCCGAGAAATTCGCGGCGAGCGCCATCGGCAGCCGGGACGGAGGTGGATGCTTTCATCGGGAGTCTCGTGAAGGAATGGAGTCGTCGGGCGATCAGAACTTGTATTCGGCGTACAACCAGCCGCGCTGCACGTTGGTAGCCTGGCCGGCGACCACCGGGAACTCATCGGCAAAATAGGCCGCGAACTTGGCGAACAGCGTGAAGTTGTCGAGCACCGGATAGCTGGCCAGCAGATCCGCCTCATTGCCGAAATGCGGACCGGCATCGGCGGCGAAATCGTGGAAGATCGCTGTCAGGCTGGCCTTGGCAACGGTCGCGCCGAACGAGGCATAGATCCGGCGCAGACCCTCGGTCGGCGTGATCAGGAACTGATCCGCCCAGCCATCGAATGCGTGCACGGTGCCGAGCGGCGTCTGGAAGCTGGTGCTGCCATTGCCGCCCAGCACTTCGTAGCCGGCCAGGCCTTTCAGTTTCTTCCAGCCAACCGTCGCTTCGGCTAAGGCATAGCGGTGGTCGCGATCGGTGCTGCCGCGCCAGTCCTGCTGCACTGCGTATTCCAGCGAGTAGCCCAGGGTCAGCGCACCAGCCGGCACCTGGCCGATGGCGCGCAGGCCGAGTGTCTGGCTGTTCGACATCAGCCGGCCCACCGCGGCGCCCGGCACCGTGCCGAAATCGAGGAAGTAGCCGTAGCCGGTCAGATTAAGCTTCTTGCCGATGACACTGGTCGAGCTGTTGATCAGGTGCGCATCGATATCGACCTGATCGGTATTGCGGCCGCTGATCAGGAAATTGCGGAACGAGTTGATCCGGTCCAGATGCGCGTACTGCACCGTGGTGCGCGGAATCAGCGTGGTGGTCAGATAGGCCGCATCGAAGGTCTGTTCATCCTGGCGCCAGGCAACACCGCCGATGTAGCGCTGGTTGTCCAGATTGATGCGCTGGCGGCCGTACTTGATCTGCGTGTTCGGCAGGCCGGAATAGCGCAGCCAGACCTGATTCACTTCATGGACCTGGGCATCGGGAATCGCCGGATAGTTGCTGCGGCCATTGCTCAGCGAGTTGTAGCGATCGTCGCCGATGGTGTCGAGGCCCTCGTATTCCAGCTGGCTGTCGAGTCCATTCCAGGCGGCGGTGGTATAGCCCAGACGGACGCGGATGGTGGTGGCATGGGCGGCGTCGCGGGTGATCGGCGCCGCCAGTGGCGAATCAAGTTTCAGATACTCATAGCGCAGGCGGACATCGAGATTCGGCGTGCCGCCGGTCAGACGAAATGGAAGATCGGCCAGCGGATCGGTGGCCATGGCTTGAGTGGACCCGAGCATCATCGTCATGGTGACCGTTGGCGCCAGCGCGGCACGCACGAACCCCTGCATCCAGTTGGTTGCATTCATGGCAAAACCCTTCGGTGAAATCGCTGTTATTGGTGCGGGCAACAAAAAAGCGCCCATCGCTGCCGACCAGTGGAATGGTCGACAGCAATGGGCGCCTTTACCCGTTGTCTGTCTGCTCAGTGCTGCGAGATCCGGCCGTCTTTAGCCGCGCAGGAAATGGAGTTTCCGGCGCTCGCAACACTGGGTGTCACGGTAATGTCGAAGCAACGGCCGTGCCATGTATGCATGAAAGTTCCGAAACCTGCTTTGAAAAGCCGGTTCCAAGCCTTGCCGAACAAGGGTTTGGAGCGAACTCGCGATTTGCCCGGGGCACGCGCCTGCGGTTTCGTGGGGGGCGGAACGGTCCTGAGCTGCCTCGTAGTACGCGCCTGAACATTCGATTGGCGCTCGATTCGCACCGATGCGGATCGCGCTCAGCGCATTCGGCGTTCCATTCCGGTGCACGGATTCCGGAATGCCTTTCCGAGGGCCGCCATTCACGGCGACTGCGCATCATGGCGACGAGGCACAGCAGCGTCGGCCCGGAAGCCGGCCCTCCGGGAGCCAGGCCGGAAAGCCCTTGCCGACCTGCGCACCTGATGGAATGGCAGGGGTGTGCCGCCCCGTACCGGTAGGAGACGATTCGCGACGGCTGCGCCCCGCTGCTCCTGGCAGGCTTCTTGCTGCCACTCCGATGGGCGTTATCGACGCCCGCAGCACGGCCATCGTCGCCCGAGCTACTCCGGACACCGAGGTCCCGTTCCCCCGCGTTTCGACGCGGGCGGGGTCCTCCACCACTGTCCGGACGTTTCGCCATGCAGAATTCTTCGCCGCACGCGGTCCACCCGTTCGAGATCGCCGCGATCATCGCGGCGGCGCTGCTGCAGGTCGCTGCCACGGCCCTGTGGTTCAAGGACCTCGCCTGAGGGCCCGGTGCGCGCCGTGAACCGCCTGCTGGCCGTGCTGCTGCTCAGCCTTGCTGCGCTGCCATGCGCGGCGCTGGATGATGCCGTCGCGCAGGCCCTGAGCCTGGATCTGGCGGCCAGCCGGCTGGCCGCCGCCCCGCAGGCCGGATTCACCGTCTATGTCGGCAGCACGGCGCAGGACAGCCGCGTGCGTGAAGTCTGGGTGCAGGTCGACAGCCAGCCGCTGACCCGCTACCTGTTCTCGCCGCGCGAGGGCGATGCCCTCAGTGCCGGTGGCCTGCACGTGCTGCTGGCCGACACGCTGGCGCCGGGCCGGCACCGGATTCGTGCCCAGGCGGCCGCGGTCGGCCTCGATCCGCGCCGCGAGGACGACCGCAGCCGCGCCCAGGTCGAGATCCACATTGACCAAGGCGAGGCGCCGGTCGAGCTGGAGCTGTCGTGGAACGCCGCCGCCTATGTCGGCAAGGCGACGCTGACGGCCGTCGAACTGCAGCGCAGCAGCGCAAGCCTGACACCGGCCGAGGCCGCCGGCGGCCGCTATGCCGCCGGTTCCAGCCGCGACCCGCGGCTGCGGGCGATCCGCTTCCTCGATGCCACCGGTCGCCGCTACGGTGCCGAGCGGGCGTTCCGCGCGCTGCAGCAGGCGCTGCCCGGACTGCCGCGCCCGGAGCTTGCGAACAGTGCCGACCCGCCGCCGGCCCCTGCCGGCGATGACGAAACGCTGGCGGCGATCGGCGGCGCCAAGGGCTGCACCGAGATGCCGAACCTGGTCTGCGATCGCGTCAACAGCACGCTCGGCTATGCGCTGCTCGATCAGGGCGAAGGCCTGAAGGCCGCCGATGCCTTCCGCCGGGTGCGCGCGCCCGGCCCGTATGCGACCTCGGCACTGCTCGGCCTGGGCTGGGCGCTGCTGACCACTCCGGACGGCAAGGCGGCGGCGAAGGCCGAGCCGGTCGTCGAGCGGCCGGGACGCGAGCCGCGCCATCAGGTGCGGGTGATGAAGCCGAAGGAACACGCCGACGCGATCCGCGCGGCGCTGGTGCCGTGGATCGAGCTGATCGGCCGCGATCCGACCGATCCGGCGGTCCAGGAAGGGCAGATCGCGATCGCCTGGGCGCTCGCCGAACTCGGCGCCCAGGTGCAGGCGCAGGACTACTTCAACCGCGCGATCACGCAGCTGACCGACGTGCTCAAGCATGTCGAGAAGGCCAAGGCCGAGCTGGCGGTGACGCCGCTGCTGGCCGGGGTGATCGCCGATCCGCCCGGCGAAGCCTGGCACTGGCTGCTGGCCGACCGGCTGCCGGACCCGCGCTGGTGGGTGCTGCCGATCGGCGACGCGCCGGAAACCTTCCATCTCGAAGCGCTGCTGCAGCAGGCCGCGTTCCGCGAGCGGTTGCTGAGCCTGCGCGACCTGCACGAGGCGAGGGCGTCGCTGCGCAGCCAGCGCGAGCGCCTGGGCGCCGTCGGCAGTGCCGAGGCCGGCGCGCTGACGGCCGACATCGACCGCCTGCTGCCGGCCCTCGATGCCGGCATCGCCGAGCACAGCCGGCAGGTCGATCGCCTGGCGCTGGCGCAGCTGCTGGCGGTCAAGAAGCAGGCCCAGCAGGCGCTGGTCGAGGCGCGCTTCGGGCTGGTGCAGCTGTACGACCGGGCCGCCGAGGTCGCCGCGAAATGAGCCGGAACCGACTTTCACCGCTGCTGCTGGTCGCCGCGCTGGCGGCCGGCCCTGGGCCGCTGCCGGCCGCCGAGCCGGTGTCGACGGTCGGCTCGACCACCGAGACCAACGGTCTCGAACGCAATGGCCGCTTCGTGGTGCGCACGCCCGCGATCCTGCGGCCCGGCATGCAGCAGGCGGTGCCGCCGAACGTGCTGGCGGCGATCGCCCAGTACGACCGCATCCTGGAAATTCCGACCAGCGCCGCCAACCGGGCCGAGGCGCTGCGCCGCGGTGCCGATCTGCGCGTGCAGCTCGCCGATGTCGACGGCGAGCCGAACCTGCCGGTGCTGCGCAAGGCGATCGCCATGTACCAGGCGCTGCTGCGCGAAGCGCCGGACTATCCGCTCAACGATCGCGCGCTGTACCAGCTGGCGCGCGCGCAGCAGGCGGTCGGCGAGGTCGATGCCGCGATTGTCAGCCTGCAGGCGCTTGGCGAGCGCTATCCGTATTCGTTCCGCACGCCGGATGGCGTGTTCCGCGCCGGCGAGCTGCTGTTCCAGCGCAACCGCTTCGCCGAGGCCGAACCGGCCTACCGGCAGGTGCTGGCGCAGGGCCCGTCGACGCCGTACTTCGAGCCGGCGCAGTACAAGTTCGGCTGGACCCTGTTGCGCCAGGGCAAGCACGCCGAGGCGCTGACGCCGTTCTTCGCGATCCTCGATCGCGAACTACCACCGGGCACCCTCGAAGACCCGAGCCAGGCGCTGGCGGCGCTGGCGCCGGCGCAGGCCGAAGTGGTGCGCGACGTGCTCAAGGTCAGCGGCCGCGCGCTGGCCGCGCTCGGTGGCGGCAGCAGCCTGAACAGCCGCTTCGAGCAGGCCGGCGGCGAGCCGCGCTACGCCACCTTGCTCTACGCGGCGCTGGCCGCGCAGCTGCTCGAACAGCAGCGCTACACCGATGCCGCCGAGGTCGACCTGGCCTTCGTCGCGCGCCATCCGCAGCATCCTCGGGCGCCGGAATTCGAGACCCGGGCGATGGCCGCCTACCAGCAGGGCGGCTTCACCGAGCTGCTGATCGCCGCCAAGGGGCGCTACGTCGAGCGCTATGCGCCGGGCAGCGCCTACTGGGGCAGCACTGCGCCGAGCGCCGAGGTGCTGGCGGCGCTGAAGGGCAATCTGGCCGATCTGGCCCGCCACCACCACGCGCTGGCGCAGGCCCGGCCGGCCGCCGAAGCGGCGGCGCGCAAGGCCGATTTCGCCGCCGCCGCCGCCGGCTACGCGCGGATCCTGGCGCTGTTCCCGGACGATCCCGAGGCCGCCGGGCTGGCGCTGCTGGAGGCCGATGCGCTGTTCGACGGCGGCCAGATCGAGGCCGCCGCGCGGCAATACGAGCGCGCCGCCTACGAGCTGCCGGGCAGCAAGACCGCGAAGCAGTCGCCGGCGACCGCGCTGGCCGCCGTGCAGGCCTGGCAGCAGCTGGCCCGGGACAGCGCCGAGCCGGCGAAGGCGGCGGCACTGCGCGAATCGGTGCGCGCCTCGCTGCGCCTGGCCGACCAATTCCCGGCCCATCCGCAATGGGCGCTGAGCCTGACCCGTGCTGCCGGCGACCTGCTGGCGCTGCACGACCCGGATGCCGCGTTCACCGTTGCCAGCCGGGTGCTGGCGGCACGGCCGCCGGCCGCGCCCGAGCTGCGCCGCGAGATGCTCGGCGTGGTCGCCGATGCCCGCTACAGCCAGAAAAACTACGCCGCCGCCGAAAGCGCCTACGGCGATCTGCTCAAGCTGCTGCCCGGCAACGATCCGCAGCGATCGCTGGTGGCCGAGCGGCTGGCGCGCTCGGTCTACGAACAAGCGGTGGTCGCCCGCGATGGCGGTGACCTGAAGACCGCCGCCGCGGCCTTCCAGAGGGTCGGCGCGGTGGTGCCGGATTCCGAGATCCGCGCCGCCGCCGACTACGACGCCGCCTCGGCCTGGGTCGAGCTGCAGGACTGGCGCAATGCCGCGCGCAGCCTCGAAGCGTTCCGCGGCCGCTATCCCGGACACGCGCTGGTCGTCGATGCCGAAAAGAAGCTCGCCGTGGTCTACACCCGCGACAACCAGCCGGCGCGTTCGGCCGCCGTCTATGCCGTGCTGGCCGAGCGCGAGGCGCTGGGCGAGGAACTGCGCCGCGACGCGCTGTGGCTGTCGGCCAGCGATTACCGCCGTGCCGGCGACAGCCGTGCCGCCTCGGCACAGTTCGAGCGCTATGCGACGCGCTTTCCGCAGCCGCTCGATCGCGCCCAGCAAGCGCGCCGCAACCTGGCCGACATCGCCCGGCTGCAGCTGCGCGATCCGGCCCGCCAGCAGTTCTGGCTGCAGGCGATCGTCGACGCCGATGGTCCGGCCGGGCCGAAGGCCGCCGACACGCCGGCCCGCCAGCTGGCGGCGCAGGCCAGCCTCGAACTCGGTCAGGCCAGTGCCGCGCGCGCCGCGCTGCTGCGCCTCGGCCTGCCGCTGGACGCCAGCCTGGCCGCGCGCCGCGCGGCGATCGAAGCGGCGGTGCGCCAGCTCGATCGCGCCGCCGCCTACGGCTACGCCGAGGTGACCACCGCGGCGACCCACGAACTGGCCACCGTCTGGCGCGATTTCGGCCGCGCGATCATCAAGTCCGATCGGCCGGCCGGCCTGTCGGCCGAGGCGCTGGAGCAGTACCAGCTACTGCTCGAGGAACAGGCCGACAGCTTCGATGAAAAGGCGATGAAGGCCTATGAGGCCAATCTCGCCTACCTGCGTCAGGGCGTGTGGAACGACTGGGTCCGGAAGAGCAGCCTCGCGCTCAGCGAGATCGCGCCGGCCCGCTATGGCAAGAACGTGCGTCTGGAGGACCGTTATGACGCCATCCATTAAGGCGGCGCTGGTCGCCGTGATCGCCACCGCCCTGCTCGCCGGCTGCAGTGCGCCGGCACGCCGGCCGGTGGCGCCGCGCGGGCCGGTGGAGCGCGCCACGCTTCCGGCGCCGGTGCCGGCGCCAATTCTGGCGCCACCGGCCAACGGCAAGCCGCCGGCCGACGAGCGCTTCCGCAATGCACTGGGGCTGATGGAGGACCATCGGCCGCAGGAAGCGCAGGCGGCGCTGCAAAGCCTGCTGAAGGACTATCCCGACCTGTCCGGCCCGCTGACCGATGCCGGCATCCTCTACGCGCATGCCCGGCAGCGCGACAAGGCGCTGGCCCATTTCGAACGCGCGATCAAGGCCAATCCGGCCAATGTCGTGGCGCTGAACTGGAGCGGCGCGCTGTATCGCGAGGCCGGCGATCACGCCCGGGCCGAGAAGGCCTGGCAGCAGGCGCTGGCGGTGAAGCCGGACTATCCGGCCGCCGCCCTCAATCTGGCGATCCTCTACGACGTGTCGATGCGCCGCCCGGCCGATGCGCTGGTCTTCTACCGCCGCTATCAGCAACTGATCGGCCACGAGGACCTGATCGTCACCGCCTGGGTGCGCGATCTCGAAGGCCGGCCGGCGCAGCTTGCCAGCGCCGCCGGCGACGGGGTGGGGCGATGACCCGCCGGGCGCTGCCGGGCGCCGTCGCGCTGCTGCTGGCCTCGCTGCTGGCTAGGGCCGCAGCGCCGGTGGCCGCGCCGCCCGCCGAGCCGCTGCCGGCCGGCGCCACCATCGTCGGCGACAGCGACGCGGCGATCGGCCTCTACCTGACGCCATGGAAGGACGAGGAGCCGCTGCCGCCGGGCCGCAATCCGTCGAACTTCACGGTCGAGGCGGCGCCGGCCGATGCGGCCGCCGATCGCGCCCGCATCGAAGGGCTCGACAGCATCGACGGCTACCGGCGCGCCCATCGCCACTCCTACGGCAACTGAACTCCCGCGAGGCAAGCCCGCATGTCATTCCCGAGCGTGATCATCCATTTCTTCCAGCAGGGCGGGGTGTTCATGTACCCGATCGCCGTGGTGCTGCTGGCCGTGGTCGCGGTGACCGTCGAACGCCTGGCATTCCTGCTGCCGGCCGAGCGCGAGAACCGCGCGCTGCTGCGGGCGCTGGCGCCGCTGATGGCGCGCGGCGACCTGCAGGCGATCGACACCCTGCTCGGCGCCTCGCCGGCGGCCATCGCCCGGGTGCTCGAAGCCGCCGTGGCGCGCGCCCGGGTCGACAGCCGGCGCAGCGAGCTGGAGATCGCCACCGAACAGGGCCTGATGGACGTGCTGCCGGCGATCGAGAGCCGTACCCACTACCTGGCCACGCTGTCGAACATGTCGACCCTGCTCGGCCTGCTCGGCACCGTGCTCGGCCTGATCGGTGCCTTCGCCGCGCTCGGCGCTGCCGATCCGGCGCAGAAGGCGGACCTGCTGTCGTCCGGGGTTTCGGAAGCGATGAACTGCACCGCCTTCGGCCTGATGGTGGCGATCCCGGCGCTGTTCCTGCACGCCCACATGCAGAGTCGCACGACCCGGCTGATCGACAGCCTGGAATCGGTCTGCTCGCGCTTCGTCAGCGCGATCAGCGGCCGGCCCCCGGCGGCCATCGCCGCTGCCGGCATCACCGCCTGAGCCGCGGCGATGCGCGACGCCGCAGCCACCTTCGATGACGCCGACGACGAGGCCCGGCCCCAAGGCCGCCGCGCCCGCCGGCTGCGCCGCCAGCTGCGCCTGCAGCGCGATGACGAGCTGAACATCGTGTCGATGATCGACGTCTTCGCGGTGCTGATGTTCTTCCTGCTGGTCACCTCGTCGATCAGCGCCGCGCGTCTGAACGTGCTGGCGCTGGATCTGCCGGCCCGGGCCGCGCAGGCTGACGCCGCGCCGGCGCGACGGCCGAGCATTCGCCTGCTCGAGACGGCGCTGCTGGCCGACATCGGCGACGGCCGCGTGCAGCGGCTGGACGTGACGGACGCGCCGCGCCTGGCCGCGCTGCTGCTGCGCGCCAGGCAGCGGGCGCCGCGGCAGGACGGCATCGACCTGCTGGTGGCACCGGACGTCGCCTACGACCGGGTGGTGGCGGTGATCGACGCGATGCGCGCGGTGACTCCGCAGGCGATCGCCGCCGGCTTTCCCGGCGAGCTGTTCCCGAAGCTCGCGATCGGCGAAGCGGTCGCCGAGGGCGCCCGGCGGTGAGTTCGAAGCGGCGCCTGCGCCGCGATCAGCGCCACCTGCGCAGCGGCGGCGCCGCGGTGCTCAACATCGTGTCGCTGATCGACGTGTTCGCGATCCTGGTGTTCTATCTGCTGGTCAACGCGCTGACCGTCGAAACCCTGCCGGTGCCGTCGGTGCTGAAGCTGCCGGATTCCGAAGCCCGTGCGGCGCCGACGGCGGCGCTGGCGATCAGCATCAGCGAACAGGAGATCCGCCTCGATGGCCGGCTGGTCGGCCGGGTCGATGATCCGCAGGCGGCGCGCCAGCTGCAGGCCGCGCTGCAGGCTGCCGCTCCCGGCGTCGATGCCGAGATCAACATCGTCGCCGACAAGCGCCTGCCGTTCCGGGTGCTGAAGGCGGTGATGTCGGCCTGCACCGAGGCGCGCTACCCGCACGTGTCGCTGGCGGTGATCGAGAAGGCGGCAGCGCGGCCGGCGGGGGGCGCATGACGGCCGTGTTCCGGCCGGCGCTGTCGCCGGCGATCGTGCCCGACGGCGATCGTTACGGTCTGGTCACCGAGGCCGATCGCCGCTTCCGGCGCATCGTCGCCCGCTTCGGGCTGCCGATGCTGGCCTTCGCGATCGCCGTGCCGCTGCTGCATCCGGAGCAGGCACTGCCGCCCGCGCCGTCGCCGCGGACGCTGCATCGCGTCGAACTGCTGCCGCCGCCGGTGCCCGTACCGAAGCCGATGCCGATGCCGCAAGCGGTGCCGCCGAAGCCGCTGCCGGCGCCGACGGCCCGCAGTACGCCGGCACCCGCGGCAGCGGCTGCAGCACCGGCGGCGCCCGGCAGCGCCCGGGCCCGTGCCGAGGCCGCCGGCCTGATGCAGCTGCGGGAGCAGCTGGCGGCGATCAGCGAGCGCAGCGTCGTTTCCATCGAACGGCCGCAGGCGGTGATCGGCGGCGGCCGGCCGGCGTCGGCCACGGCCCGTGGTGCCGCGCTGGCCGCCGGTGCGGCGGCGAGCAGTGGCGGCGCTGCCGGCATCGGCCGCAGCGGGGTCAGTCAGGGGGCTGCGGTCGGCGATCTTGGTGCGCGGCGCACCGCTCGCGTGCAGGCCGCAGCTGGCATCGGCAGCGGCGCGCCGGCCGGCAGCGGCAAGGGACGCGCAGCCGGTCGCAGCCTGGAGGACATCCAGCTCGGCTTCGATCGCAGCAAGCACGCCTTCAACGCGATCTTCGGTCGTGCCGCGCGCGAGACCGTCGGCCTGCGCGCCGGCCGCATCGTGGTCAGCCTGACGGTGGCGCCCGATGGCTCGGTGACGCGCTGCGAGCTGGTTTCCAGCGCTTTCGGCGATCCCGCGCTCGAACAGAAGCTGCTGCGGCAGATTCGCCAGATGAACTTCGGCGCTCGCGAGGTGCCCAGCTACACGGTGCCGAGCTACCCGATCGACTACCTGCCGTCCTGATTCGTGCATCGATAGCCGAGTTCTGGCACGTCGATTGCTGTAACCAATACAGATGTTCGCTGCCTGAACAGTTTCGATCGGCCAACGACGCCTGATCATCGGACTACGAAGTCCACGCGCGAAGAGATCGCAGATCTCCCCGCGCGTGGATTTTTTTTTTGCCCTTTGCAGATCAAGCCTTCCGGAGCCTTATGAAACCCTTGACGCGTCGCCTGATCCCCGCCGTGATCGCGACTACGATGTTCAGCGCGCTGGCCAGCCCGGTCGCGAATGCCGACGAGCTTGCGCCGTACTACCTCGCCCCGATGGGTTCCTACGTGCTCGCCGATGACGGCCGCGGCACCAAGAACGGCATCGGCGGCACGCTGGCGCTGGGCGCCCATCTCGGCGCGCTGATCGATTTCGAGTTGCGCGGCAGCTTCATCAATTTCGGCAGCAAGGACGGCTCCGGCTCGTCGAAGCTCGGTGCCGGCGGCTTCGGCGTCAACGTCTACCTGTTCCGCGCCCCGGGCGGCAGCGGCCTGTACATCCACGGCGACGTGCAGGGCAGCGAGAAGGTGCTCTACCACTACGGCGCCGGGTACGAACTGATGTTCGGCGGCTTCGGGCTGCGCGCCGAAGGCCTGATCCGCAACGAGCAGTTCGAGCATCACGAGCCGATGATCAACGTCGGCCTGCGCATTCCGTTCGGCAGCAATCCGCCGAAGCCGGTGTTCGTGCCGCCGCCGCCTCCGCCACCGAAGGAAGAGGCCGTGGTCGCACCACCGCCTCCGCCACCTCCGCCGCCGCCTTGCAATGGCGCCGATGCCGGCACTGCGCTGTCGCTCGATGGCTGCAAGAAGGGCGACAACATCGTGCTGCGCGGCGTGAACTTCGAGTTCGACAAGGACGTGCTGACGGTCAACGCCACGGTCATTCTCAATGAAGTGGCGTCGGCGCTGGCGCGTCGCCCCGACATCAAGGTCGAGATCGGCGGCCATACCGATGCCAAGGGCTCGGTGTCCTACAACAAGAAGTTGTCCGATCGCCGCGCGGCGTCGGTGCGCAGCTATCTGATGCAGAAAGGCGTGGCCCAGGACCGCATCACCTCGGTTGGCTACGGAAAGATCGTCGCCATTGCCAGCAACGACACCGACGAAGGTCGCGCACTGAATCGCCGAGTGGAGTTGACGGTGACCGATGCCGATCCGGCCGCCGGTGGCGTGGTCAGCGAACAGGCTGGCAAGGCCGATGAAGTGGTGACGCCGCCGGTCGAGGACACCATGCCGCCTGCCGAAGCCGGTGCGATGGAACTGGAAGCACCTGTTGCCCCTGCGGTCGCTGCCGCGGCAACCGCTGCGGTGTCGATCATCGACTACGAATACTCGCCGAAGGTGACCACGGTGAAAGCCGGCGGCACGGTGACCTGGACCAACAACGATCGGGTCACGCACACGGTCACTTTCGACGGCACCGACATCAAGGTGAAGTCGGCCGAGACCTACAGCCGTGCCTACCCGGCAGCGGGAACCTTCGAATACAAGTGCGGCATTCACCCGACCATGTTCGGCACCGTGGTGGTTGTGCCCTGAGGACAGTCGCCGCCATCGACGGATCGCTGGCGGCGGCTGGGTCCTGGACGAAGTTCCCTTTAGCTCGGACCCATTGAAATGAAGACCCAGACTTGTGAAGCATCTTCATCCATGCGTTCGGCCTATGCGCCGAGCAAGAGTCGAATCGGCAGTGACAAGACGGGCGCGATGAAACACGCAAACCGAGGCTTGCGGGTGATGCTGGTCGATGACGATCAGACGCGCCTTGCCATGATGGAACAGGCGCTGGTCGCCGAAGGCCACGTGATCGTCGTGCGCCTCGATGCGCAGGCTGATCTGCTGGCCGGCGTGACCCTGCACCAGCCGGACGTGATCTTCATCGACGTCGATGCGCCGAGTCGCGACACGCTTGAATCGCTGGGTCAGATCCATCGCGAACGGCCACGGCCGATCGTGCTGTTCGCGGCACGAAGTGACGCTGAAACCGCGCATCGGGCGATCCACGCCGGGGTCAGCGCCTATGTCGTCGATGGTCTGCATCCGACGCGCCTCAGCGCGCTGCTCGATGTCGCCATCGCCCGTTTCGAGGTTCATCAGGCGCTGAGCCGTGAGCTGTCGGCTGCCAACGCAAGACTTGCCGACCAGCGCGACATCGAGAAGGCCAAGGGCCTGTTGATGAAGCGCCGCAAGATCGATGAGGAGGAGGCTTATGGAATGCTCCGGAAGATGGCGATGGACCGGAAGCAGAGAATCGGCGATTACGCGCGCTTGCTGCTCGCCGCATCCGACTTGCTGTAAGCCGCCCAGGGACGGTCGTGATGATTAACGGGCTGGAAAAAACCAGGATTCGCCTCGGCATGCTGCCGCTGGCAGATGCTGCGCCACTGATCGTGGCGCGGTCGTGCGGCTTCTTCGCCCGGCACGGCCTGGAAGTGGAGTTGAGCGCCGAGCGTGCCTGGGCCGCGCTTCGCGACAAGGTCGCGGCCGGCGTGCTCGATGGTGGCCAGATGCTGGCGCCGATGCCGATTGCCGCTACCCTCGGGCTCGATGGTGTGGCGGTGCCGATGGTCACGGCGATGGTGATGAGCCTCAATGGCAATTCGATTACCGTGTCACGGCAGCTGCATGCGCGGATGAGTCAGCATCTTTCAGGCGCCAGTGATGCTGGAGCCTGTGCGACGGCACTGGCCGCCGTCATTGCCGAGCAGCGCGGAAAAGGTGAGCGACGCCCAGTTTTCGCGCACGTCTTCCCGTTTTCGGCGCATCACTACGAACTGCGCATGTGGCTGGCCAGCGCCGATATCGACCCCGACAACGACGTGCAGCTGTGCGTGGTGCCGCCGTCGCAGATGGTTGCCGAACTGGAGTCCGGGCGTATCGACGGCTATTGCGTCGGCGAACCCTGGAACGAAGTGGCGCTGCAGCGTGGTGTCGGCGTTGCCGTCGCCACCAAGCACGAAATCTGGAACAACAGCCCCGAAAAAGTGCTCGGTGTGACCCGGGATTGGGCACACCAGAACCCGAATACCCATCGCGCGATGGTGGCGGCGATGATCGAGGCCGCACGCTGGCTCGACGAGCCGGAACATCGCAACGAAGCCGCAGCCTTGATGGTGAGCGAGAACGTGCTCGATGCACCGGCAGCCAGCATTCAGGCGTCATTGCGGATGCGCACCGGTGGCATCGTGTTTCATCGCGGTGCAGCGACCTATCCATGGCGATCGCACGCGGTCTGGTTCATTCTCCAGATGCTGCGCTGGAAGCAGTGCTGGATGGCGCCGAACTTCTCCGACATCGCCAGCGACGTCTATCGCTGTGAAACCTATCGCGAAGCTGCAGCCCTGATCGGCGAACCCTGTCCGCGGGCCGACTACAAATCCGAAGGCGCACGCCTCAGCGGCTCATCGACGCCATCCACCGATGGTGGTTCGATCATGCTGGGCTCCGACGCCATGCTCGATGGCTCCATTTTCGATGCAGCCGATCCACTCGGCTGGCTGAAACTCCAGCGGCACGGCCTGCCGGCTGTCGGTTATGCCTCGCTGCAATTCGCGAATGTTCGGCAGTCCTGATTGCCGGTACGTCGATTGTCGTTAAATGGATTCAAAAAGCTGAAGAATGATCGCGATTTCGATGTGGTTGGCATGGTGATTGCTGTTATATATTCATGACGTAGCAGTCGGTACGCAACACAATCAAGGACCCAGCCAATGCTGACTGGTTCCATGGACACCGGAGTCCACGCACAGGCAAAGCAGCCTGCGCGTGGATTTTTTTTTGGCCTTCAGTCCAGTTCGGATCGAAACGCCAGCACCCGTGGGCAAATCCAAAATTTCAGGAGTCAGCATGAACGGCAACATCAGGGGATTCGGTTGTAAAGCAGCCACTGTTCTCGCATTCGGTGCGAGCATCGCAGCGGTTTCCAGCCCGGCACAGGCGGGCATCTACGATGCAGGCAAGGTGCTGGCCACCAGTGGCGTCAACATCATCGATGGCGCGGCGGGCGGCGGCATCACGCCGTGGGCCGTGATTGCCGGTTATGAAACCAACCAGGGCATCAACGGCAGCATCCACTACACCTACGCGAACCTGCCGAACTACAGCCTGAACTCGCTGGGCGCCGCGATCGGCTTCTATGATCGACTCGAACTATCGTACGCCTACGATCTGCTGCCGACCGGCAGCACGTTCAACACCGTGGGCCTGCTGACCAACACGCTGGCAGGTGTCGTCGTGCAGGACAGTGGCATCGATCCGTTCAACACGGCGATCCGCATGGATATCTTCGGCGCCAAGCTGCGCGTGATCGGCGAGTCGATCTACGACTCCGACAGCCTGATGCCGCAGGTGGCACTCGGTGGCTTCTACAAGATCAACCACAATCAGGAACTGATGAAAACGCTTCTGGCCAACAAGACCAAGGACTTCGAGGCCTATGTGGCGATCACCAAGATCTTCTTCCCGCTCGACCTGCTGGTGAACGTCACGGTGCGCTACACGGCAGCCAACCAGACCGGCTTGACCGGCTTCGGCGGGCCGAACAAGAACAAGCGCGAGTTTCGCCCCGAAGTGTCGTTTGCCTACCTGCTGGCGAAGAACATCGCCATCGGCGCCGAGTACGCAGCACATGGCAAGAACACCGACGGTCGCGGCGTGGCGGTCGGCGGCAACGTCGATACGTCGGTGCTGGGCTCAATCACCGGCGCGCTGAACAACATCGGAATTGGCGGTCCGGTCGGAAACCTTGCGAACAATCTGAACGACACGCTGACTCAGCGTGAAAGCGACTGGTTCGACGTCTTCTTCGCCTACTTCCCGAGCAAGAATCTGTCGTTTGTCGCCGCTTACGCGAACCTTGGCAACATCACTCTTACCCCAAAGCAGACGGGTGCGTACTTCTCGGTGCAGGCAAGTTTCTAGAGCGCCGAACCGAGTCGTGGCTGTTACACCATTCACTTACGGAGAACACACATGAAGTCTTACAACAAGCTGTTGGCTGCAGGCGCGATGAGCGTGCTCTCGATGTCGGCATTCGCCGGTTCGGAAACCCCGGAAGGCAAGGTTCAGGCGACTTATCCGCCGATTTCCTCGGATGCTTACGAGAAGTTCGGTGGCGAGTACGGTGTGGCGCGTTGGACCGAAGCATTGTTCAAGTACATCATGGCCGACAATCGCATCAACCACATCTTTGCCGCGCACGGCAAGATTGATCGTCAGATCGCACTGAACAAGCAGCTGGTGTCGGTGATGCTTGGCGCCCCTGGTGTCGAATATCAGGGTGCCAGCATGAGTGCTGCGCATGAAGAGATGAAGATCACGCTGACCCAGTTCAACGCGGTCGTCGAAGATGCCTATCTCGCCTGCGAAGACGTGCGTACGCCGTATCACACCTGCAACCAGCTGATTGCCGCGCTGGCGCCGTTCAAGCGCTCGATCGTCACCCGCTGACCGGTCTGCAAGTGGACGAATCCACTTGAAGCGGTTCCGGACCCGGCTGTTGCGCGCCTGCGCAGCCGCCGGGTCTCTGCTGCCTGTCATTCATGAGGCCATCGACGCGATGACCGCCATGCCGGAGGCTTCATCAATGACAGCAGGACGGCCGATGTTGCCGTTCGCCTTCACATCCCGCTGCCGATGTCCGCGCCGTCGACGATCGACGGCGATCGGCACCACGATCGTTCATGCCGGCTCGAAGACGAGCATCCGCGCATGAACCGTCCGGACCGTTGGCTGCCCGGCGTTCGCCATCGGCCACGGCCACACCTTCAACCTCGAGACCGACGATGAAATCGCTGCCCGACGATCAGGACCGCACGACCCGCGCACCCGGGCGACGTTCGCTGCTCAGATCCGCCGCCGGCCTGCTGTCCGGCATGCTGCTGCCGCGTCTGGCAGCTGCCGGCGACGACCTGTGGACCACCTACCAGACTCCGGCGGCGTTTCTCGCGGAGGCCTTCGGCACACCGCCGGCGCCCGGCGTGCTGGCGCTCGATGCCGCGATGCAGGCGCAGATTGCCGCAGTGTTCGGCCGCGCCTATCCGCAGTCGCAGCTGCGCTACTGGAAGGCCAATGGCCGCAGCGCGTGGATTCTCGACGACATCGGCAAGCAGGGTTATCAGCTGACCACCTCCGGCTTCGTGGTCAAGGACCGGAGCATCGATTTCGCCCGCGTCCTGATCTACCGGGAATCGCGCGGCGAGCAGGTCGCCGAGGCGTCGTGGCTGAAGAAGCTGGCCGGTCGCCGGCTGGCCGGCACGACGCTCGATCAGCCGGTCGACAACGTGTCCGGTGCGACGCTGTCGGTGAAGATGATGCAGCGCATGGCCGCGGCGGCGCTGGTGCTCGACTCACTCGTGAAGGCCTGACTATGTCCGCTCAAACCTCCAGCGATTCCGAAGTGCAGGCGGCCACCACGGTCGCGTCGGCCGGCGTTGCGCCGGCGATGCCGGAAGCGGTCGCACGGTCGGCACCAAAGGCGCCCGTCAAGGCGAAGACCCGGCAGCCGCTGACCGCCCTGCTGCGCAAGTGGCATCAGCGCATCGGCCTGACGGCGGCGGTGTTCGTGCTCTGGCTCGGTGCCAGCGGCACCGTATTGAGCCGAAGCGACCAGCTCGGCTTCGACGCGATGCGGCTCAAATGGGACTGGCTGACCGCCTGGTATGGCCTCAGCGCCGAGCCGCCGCGGATGGGCTTCGAGGCCGATGGTCACTGGATGGCGGCGACCAAGGAAAGCACGCTGCTCGACGCCCGCGAAGTCGAACCGCGGATCCCGCCGCCGATCGGTCTGGTGACGCTGGAGGGCGCCGGCGGCAGGCAGCTGGTGATCGGCACCGCCGACAGTCTGGTGATCACCAGTCCGGCCGGTGACCGAGTCGATGAGCTGCGGGCACCGATCTTGCCGGTCTCGGCGCTGCGCCGGATCGGCCTCGCCGCCGACGGCGGCATCGCCGTGCAGGACTTCGATGCCTACGAAAGCCGGGATGGCGGCATCAGCTGGACGCCGGTGCTGCCGCAGTCGGTCAGCTGGTCGCAGCCGAAGCCGCTGCCGGGCGAGCAGCGCAAGGCGATCGAGCAGTTCGCCAAGCCCTCGGTGCTGGTCGAGCAGGTGCTGATCGATCTGCACAGCGGCCGGCTGTTCGGCCCGATCGGCGCCTGGATCATCACCGTGGTCGGCCTGCTGGCGCTGCTGCTGTCGATCAGCGGCGTCTGGTCGTGGTGGCGGATCAAGCAAAGCCGCAAGCGCGCGGCGCACGGCTGATGTCCAGCGTCCAGAGTCCTGCCGCGCCGTACCCGGACCGGAGCGCGACGCGGGTGAACGCGGTCAGCCATTTTCTTGCCCGGCAGACCACCTATCGGCAGCGCTTCCTGGCGATGGGGACCGAGGTGATGGTCACCGTCGCCGCCGATCGCCGCTCGAAGGCGGCGGTCGAGCGGGCAATGAACGAGGCGCGGCATCTGCTGATCGATTTCGGGCGCGATGCCTGGGCCTGGGGCGAGGGCGCGCTGGCGCAGCTCAACCGGCGCCAGGCGGAAGGGCATCCGGTGGTGATCCCGCGGTCTCTGCACGGCCTGTTCGTCAAGGCCTGGGAGATCCACCGCAGCAGCCAGGGGCTGTTCGAGCCGCGGCTGGCCGCGCTGGTCCGGCTCTGGGGCTTCGATGATCCGGCGCGGCTGCGCAGCGAGCCGCCTGCCGCCGCGGAGATCGCCGTGCTGCGGGCGGCGCTGGCCGAGGCGCCGGACTACGACGGCGGGCTGCACTACGGGCCGGCGGCGCAGACCGGCTGGGATTTCGGCGCGCTGGGCAAGGGCTACATCGTCGATCGCGCGCTCGAAGGCTTGTGCAAGGCCGGATTCGGCGATGTCACGATCGATGCGGGGGGGCATGTCGCCACCCGGGGCAAGCGTGACAACCGGCCGTGGCGGACCGGTATCCGCGACCCGTTCGAACAGGCCGAGCAGGCCTACGTGCTGGCCAGCGTCCAGCCCGGCGAAGGTTCGGTGGTCACCCATGGCGATGACCAGCGCGGCTTCGAGTTCGAAGGGCTGCGCTACTCGCACCTGCTCGATCCTGCGAGCGGCTGGCCGGCGCAGGGGCTGCGGGCGCTGACCGTGGTGCATGCCGACGGCGCACTTGCCGACGCCGCCGGCGCTGCGCTGTTCGTCGCCGGGCCGGCGCGCTGGCCGGCGCTGGCGCAGCAGCTGGGCCTCGAACGGGTGCTGGCGCTCAATGCCGATGGCAGCGCCACCGTCACGCGCACGCTGGCCCGCGAGCTGTCGTGGAAGCGTGCCATCCACCAGCAGCTGGTCGACTGACGCGCCGCCACGCCTCGGCCATGGCGCGCCGAGGCTGAGGCAGGGCAGCTTCACTGCATCAGCGGCACCATCACCGAGGTCGCCATCACGTTGGCCTCGCCGTGGGTGCCGAGCCGGTAGCTGGCGATCACCGCGTCCTCGACGTCGATGCGTTCGCGGTTCTGGCCGCAGCGGCGCATCTGCTCCAGGAACCAGCGGGCATCGTCGTGATGTGGCGACAGCATCTCGCCGGCACCGAACACGAACTGTGGACTCAGCAGATCGTCGCGATCGTCGCGCAGCGCATCGCGCACGCAGCTTTCGGGGGCGGCGATCAGCCGGGCCTCGACCAGCATCTGACCGGCGTCGACGCGATTTCCGGGCTGCTCCAGCCAGCGTCCGGCCTCGATCAGCGCAGCGACCAGCGCCAGATGCGGCTCCGGATGCCGCATCGCCCAGCTGCGGGTGACGCCGAGCACCTTCTCCGCGCAGCCGGGGCGGATCGTGTGGGTCGCCAGCAGGCGCCGGCCGACACCCTCGTGCTCGGCGGCGTAGCCCCAGGGTGCGCCGACGCAGTAGCCGTCGATACGGCCCTCGCGCAGCGCTTTCAGGGTCAGCGGCGGCGGCACCACCACCAGCTTGACGTCACGGTCCGGGTCAATCCCCGAGGCCAGCAGCCAGTCGCGCAGCAGGTAGTGGTGGGTGGAAAACGGGAACACGTGGGCGAACACCCGCTTCGGCCGGCCGGCGGCCCGATCGGCCTCGATCACCCGTTTCAGCGCCGCCCCGGCGGCGACCGGCTCCGGCGCCGGATTGTCGAGGCGCGCGAACAGCGCGTTCGACACGGTGATCGAATTGCCGTTGCGCGACAGCGTCAGCGCCGTCTCGATCGGCACGCCGAGGCGGTCGATGCCGAGATGGGCGGCGAGCGGCATCGGCGACAGCAGCTGGGCGGCGTCGAGCATGCCGGCGGCCAGCTTGTCGCGCAGTCCGGCCCACGAGGCCTCGACACTCAGGCTCACGTCCAGGCCCTGGCCGGCGAAGTAGCCGCATTCGCGGGCCACGTAGAGCGGCGCGGCATCGGCCAGCGGCAGCAGGCCGAGCTTCAGCTTGGTCATGCTCACAGCAGGTCCGCCGCCGCGATCAGCGAGCGGGCGATCTCGCCGAGCTTGATGTTGCGGTCCATCGCCATTCTCCTCAGCGCTTCATAGGCCGCGTTCTCGTCGAGCCCCTTGCGCTTCATCAGCAGGCCCTTGGCGCGTTCGACGTCGCGGCGATCGGCCAGCTTCAGCTTGGTGCTGTTCAGCTCCTCGCGCAGCGACTGGTAATCGCGGAAGCGGGCGATCGCCACTTCGATGACCGGCGCCAGCCGCGCCGGGCTCATGCCATCGACCACATAGGCTGACACGCCCGCCGCCATCGCGCGGCGAATGGTGTCGGGATCGGACTGCTGGGCGAACAGCACGATCGGTCGCGGCCGGTCGCGGCTGATCTGACCCAGTGATTCGAGGGTGTCGCGGGACGGGTTGTCGACGTCGATCAGGACGATGTCGGGCAGCAGGCGATCGACTGCGGCAATCAGGTCGTCGGCCGGATCCAGCTTGCCGACCACCTGATGACCGGCCTGGGTCATCGCGCGGTCCAGCAGCGCCAGACGCCCGGTATCGTCATCGACCAGTACTACACGCACGGTGCCCATCCCTTTCGATCGCAGTCGCGTTGCCGAGAGCAATTTTCGCGCCGCAGCTTGGCAGGGGCGGCGACAGGGACTAAGCTATTTCTATACAAAACCTACTCATCACGAGCGCTCTTCCATCATGCCCGCCACTTCGATTCCCGGCCCGGCCTCGCCGCCTGACGGCGGTCAGTACCGAATCGCCGCAGTGTCCGCGCTGACCGGCATCCCGGTACCGACCATCCGCATCTGGGAGTTCCGCTACCAGGCGGTGCGGCCGGCGCGCAGCAGTGGCAACAGCCGGTTGTATTCGCGTGCCGATGTCGACCGCCTGCTGCTGCTGAAGGCGGTGGTCGATGCCGGTTTCCAGATCGGCACCGTCGCCCAGCTGGCCGACACGCAGCTGCGCGAGCGCCTGCAGACCCTGCCGCATCGGCCGGCGGCCGAGCCGGCGCAGCGGCCGCTGGCGATCGTCGTCGGCGAACTGCTGGCCGCGCGGCTGGCGTCCGCGAGCAGCGACGCCACGCTGGCGATCAATGCGGTCTTCGACGATCTCGAAAGCCTGCCGCCATCACTGCCGAAAGCCGATTACCTGCTCGCCGAGCTGCCGACGCTGACGGTCGCGGCCGTGCAGTCGCTGCGTCGGGCGCGCGTCGCGGTGCGGCCGCAGGTGACCGTGGTGCTGTACAGCTATGCCACACGGCGGACGCTGGAGCAGCTGGATCAGGAAGGGGTGATCGCGCTCAGCGCCCCGGTCGATCCGCTGCACCTGCTCCGCGTCTGCCGGCTTGCTGCCGGCGCCGACGGGGGTGGCCGCTCGCTGATCGAGCGCTTGCTGCGGGCGCCGGCGGCCCCGCGCCGCTACGACCGGACGTTTCTTGCCAGCCTGCGCGACCTGCCGTCGCAGGTGCAGTGCGAGTGCCCGAACCACCTTGCGGAACTGCTCGGACGACTCGGCGCCTTCGAGCAGTACAGCCTGGGCTGCGAAAGCCGCAATCAGGCCGATGCCCTGATCCATTCGCGCCTGTATGCGGCGGCCTCGCACTGCCGCGAAGTGCTCGAGCAGGTACTGGGTGAGGTGCTCGACCACGAAGGCATCGCCCAGCCGGACCGCAGCGGCGGGTCGCGCTGAAAGCCCGGCATGCGCTGCCGGCCGGCGAGAACGCCGGCGCAAGGTTTCGTGGACAACAGGAGGGCAACAGCACGAGGCTGTTCGCCTCAAGTTTTGTAGATATTTAGAGTGGAAAAAAATAAACAAAGATTGATTTGACGTGGCAACTCTGCGATCGTGCGTCCAGATCGAGGGCTGCTGACGTAGATCAGGACGATGGATGCGGCAGCAGCGGGGTCCCGATATCCGGGCGCCGGGCCGGTGAGAACGCGGTCATCGAACATGCACAGGAGCTGAGCCATGCTGCAAGCCATGCCATCGACGTCACTGAGCGGTGTCGACGCCCTGTCGATCCACGGCTTCGATGAGGAAGCGGCGTTCCTCGACTACCTGCTCGACGATGTCTGGGACATCCTGGCCCAAGGTGTCCGGGTGCGTTTCGCGGCGGCCCACACGCCGACCCTGGCGACGGTGCGTCACGGCATTCCGACCGTGCGCACGGTGGTGCTGCGGGCCGTCTCGCGAGACTCCGCCATGGTCTTCATCCACGCCGATCGCCGCAGCGGCAAGGTGCAGGAGCTGAACCTGCAGCCGGCCTGCTCGCTGCACATCTACGATCCGGGCCGGCGCGTGCAGCTGCGCATCGAGGCGCAGGCCACCGTGCATCTCGACGACCAGATCGCCGATGGCGAATGGACCCGTCTGCGCAGCCAGTACCGCGCGCAGCAATGGCGGGCCGTTGCGGCCGACGTCGTCCACGCGGCGCCGGAAGTCGCCATCGATGATGTCGATGGCCTTGCCGAAGCCGGACGGCGCGAGGATTTTGCCGCGATCGCGCTGCATGTCTCGGCGATCGAGTGGCAGCACATCAGCTCGCGCGGTCCGCGACGGGCGCGTTTCGAGATCGGCGACAACGGCCGCGGCTACTGGCTCGATGCCTGAGCCGCAGCCGGTGCCTGCGGCTGTGCCGCCGGCTCAGACCCGGCGCCAGCGCTGGCCGTCCCTGGAATCCTCGATCAGCACGCCGCGTGCCTTCATGGCGTCGCGAATCCGGTCGGCTTCCGGATAGTTCTTCGCCGCCTTGGCGGCCGTGCGGGCGGCGAGGGCGGTGTCGATTTCGGCTTGGTCCGGGCCGTCGCCGGCATCGCCGCCCGACTGGCTGAACCATGCGCCCGGCGCCTGCTGGAGCAGGCCCATCACGCTGCCGGCGTCCTTGATCCGGGCGACCAGCGTCGCCTTTTCGGCGGCATCGCCGGCCTTGTTGAGCTGCCGGGCCAGCTCGAACAGCTCGGCCAGCGCGGACGGGGTATTCAGATCGTCCTCAAGCGCTGCGATAAACGCGTCCGGTGCTTTCGCGTCGCTGGCTGCGACGTCGCCGGCGTCGCGCAGGGCGCCGTACAGGCGGTCGAGCTTGCGGCGCGCGTCGGCGAGCGCTTCGTCGTTCCAGTCCAGCGGCTGGCGATAGTGGCCGGTCAGCAGCGCAAGGCGCACCGCTTCGCCGGGTGAGGTTTTCAGGATCTCGCGGATCAGCTTCACGTTGCCGACCGACTTCGACATCTTCTCCGAGTCCATCGTGAGAAAGCCGTTGTGCAGCCAGTAGCGCGCGAAGGTCTGGCCGTCATGGGCGGCGGTCGACTGGGCGCGCTCGTTCTCGTGGTGCGGAAAGATCAGGTCGTGACCGCCGCCGTGGATGTCGATGGTCGGCCCGAGCAGCGCTTCGGCCATCGCCGAGCACTCGATGTGCCAGCCCGGACGGCCGCGGCCCCAGGGCGACGGCCAGCCCGGCTGATCGTCGGTCGACGGCTTCCAGAGCACGAAATCGCCGGCATCCTTCTTGTACGGCGCGACCTCGACGCGGGCACCGGCGATCAGCTCGCGGCGGTCGCGCTTTGACAGCTCACCGTAGCCGGCATAGCGGGTCACGTTGAACAGCACGTGGCCCTGCGCGGCGTAGGCCGAGCCGTTGGCGATCAGCCGCTCGACCATCGAGATGATGTGCGCGAGATGCTCGGTGACCTTCGGTTCGTAGGTCGGCCGCAGCACGCCGAGTGCATCGAGATCCTGGTGATAGATGTCGGTGTAGCGGCGGGTGATGACGCCGATCTCGACCCCTTCCTTCGCCGCTGCCGCATTGATCTTGTCGTCGATGTCGGTGATGTTGCGGGTGTAGTCGACTCGCGGATAGCGGCGGCGCAGCAGCCGCGCCAGCACGTCGAAGACCACTGCCGGCCGGGCATTGCCGATGTGGGCGAACGAGTAGACCGTCGGCCCGCAGACGTACATCGTCACCCGCTCCGGATTCAGCGGGACGAAATCTTCCTTGCGGCCGGACAGGGTGTTGTGCAGTTGCATGGGGGCTCGATCGGGCGAAAAGCCGCGCAAGGATAGCGATGAGGCGCGGGACTTGCAGTCGGCGACAATGCCGTCATCTCCTTTCCGGCCGGACCCGCATGAGCTTCGATACCTGGCTGGCGTTCTTCGTCGCCGCATGGCTGATCTGCCTGTCCCCCGGCCCCGGCGTGCTGTCCTGCGTGACTGCCGGCCTGCAGCATGGCTTCCACACGGCGCTGTGGAACATCGCCGGCCTGCAGGCCGGGGCGACGGTGACCCTGATCGTGGTCGGCGTCGGGCTCGGCGCCGTGCTGGCGGCATCGCCGCTCGCCTTCACGGCGATCAAATGGCTGGGCGCGGCCTATCTGGTCTACCTCGGTGTCCAGCAATGGCGTGCGGCGGAAGCGCCGATCCGGGCGCCGGAGACGGCAGTTCCGGGTCTGGCCGCAGTCAAGGTGCCGCGGGCCCTGTTTCTCAGGGGCCTGATCGTCAACTCGACCAATCCCAAGGGCATCCTGTTCACCGCCTCGGTGCTGCCGCAGTTCATCGACCCGAAGGCACCGCAGCTGATCCAGTTCGTGATCGTCTGGTGCACGCTGCTGTTCACCGATGTCTGCTGCATGAGCGGCTATACCGCGCTCGGCGTGCAGGCGCTGCGCTGGCTGCAGAACCCGGTGATCGCGCGGATCACCAATCAGGTGTTCGGGGCGCTGTTCGTACTCGCCGGCATCGGCCTCGCGGTGTTCAAGCACGCCGTCTGAAGCCGGCTGCCGACCGCAAAAAAAAGACCGCCGAAGCGGTCTTTTTTGGGGGGCCGACTCAGGCGGCGCTCGGGATCACTCCTTGCGCTCGGCGCGGTCCTTCTGGCGGCGCTCCTGGCGTTCGGCGCGATTGCCCTGGCGGTCTTCCTGGCGCTCCGCGCGGTTGCCCTGGCGCTCCTCCTGACGTTCGGCGCGATTCTCCTGGCGACTGTCCTGACGATCCTCGCGATTGTCCTGCCGGAGTTCCTGGCGATCAGCGCGGTTTTCCTGGCGTTCCGCCTGGCGCTCGGCGCGGTTTTCCTGGCGCTTGGCCTGGCGTTCGGGGGCGGTGTCGGCGGAGGCGGCGGTCGCCGTCAGTGCCAGCAGGGCGGCAGAGGCGAACGTGGCGATGAGGTTCCTGTTCATGGTGACTCTCCTTCTGGGATCGGGTGGCTGGATCGGTTCCGTGGCGTGGTGAGGCCGTTCCGGCGATCCAGCTGCAGCCACTGTAGACCGGCAGCCTGAACGTCGGCTGAGCGCCGGCGGCACGGTCCGGATCAGTCGGCCGGCGTGGTCGTCACTTCGGGACGCCGGCCGTAGCGGGTCAGCAGGTCCAGCGTGTGGATGCCCTCGACACCCTTGGCGCGGTCCTCGAAGAAGAACTTGAGGCTGTGCCAGATGGTCGGGAAGGCGATGTCGTCCCAGGGAATCTCATCCTCGCGCATCAGCCGGGTTTCCGAGCTTTCCGGCGTCACCGCGTGATGCGGGCTGCGCATCCGGCCGCGGTAGATCATGTAGATCTGCGACACGTAGGGCACGTTGATCACCGCCAGCAGCCCGCCGATGTCGACGTCGGCCTGCGATTCCTCCAGCGTTTCGCGGGCCGCGCCCTGGGCGCTGGTCTCGCTCATCTCCAGGAAGCCGGCCGGGAAGGTCCAGAGGCCGAAGCGCGGCTCGATGTTGCGCCGGCACATCAGCACCTTGTCATCCCAGATCGGCACGCAACCGGCGATCACCTTGGGGTTCTGGTAGTGGATGGTCTCGCAGGCCGGGCAGACGGCGCGCGGCAGGTGGTCGCCAGGCGGGATACGGTGATCCACGGCGTGGCCGCAGGCTGAGCAGAATTTCATGCGGTCGTTGCGGGTGGGGGACGCGAAACGGCGCCCGTCAACAGGTTAGCAGAGGCCCTTGCCCTGCGGCCCTGCCGGCGACACGCCAGTGGCATCCTGCAGGCATCATCTCCCGGAACCTTCGCCCCCCATGGTCACCATGAACCGACGCCTGCTGCCGATCGCCGTGCTCGCGCTGTTCGCCGGCGCCACGCCAGCCGCCGCGCCGCAAGACCCGGAGACGGCCGTGCCGGAAGCGGCGGCACCATTGCCGTATCGGCTGACGGTGGTCGCCGAAGGTCTCGAATTTCCGTGGAGCCTCGCGTTCCTGCCCGATGGCCGGATGCTGGTCACCGAGCGGCCCGGCCGGCTGCGGATCGTGACCGCCGATGGCCGACTGTCGGCGCCGGTCGGTGGTGTGCCGAAGGTGTTCGCGCAGCGCCAGGGCGGCCTGCTCGATGTCGTGCTCGATCCGGCCTTCGCGCGCAACCGCTGGGTCTACCTGTCGTACGCCGAGCCGGACGATGCCGGGCTCGCCGGCACTGCGGTAGCCCGCGGCAAGCTGGTCGGCAATGCGCTGGAAGCGGTCGAAGTGATCTACCGGCAGGTCCCGAAGGCCGAGGGCGGGCTGCATTTCGGCTCGCGGCTGGCCTTTGCGCCGGACGGCACGCTGTTCATCACCCAGGGCGATCGCTATCTGCACAAGGATCGGGCGCAGACGCTCGACAACGATTTCGGCAAGACCGTGCGGATCAACCCGAACGGCTCGATCCCGCTCGACAACCCGTTCGTGAACACGCCGGGCGCACGGCCAGAAATCTGGTCCTACGGCCATCGCAACATGCAGGGGGCGGCGATCCATCCGGTGACCGGTGCCCTGTGGACCCACGAGCACGGCGCGATGGGCGGCGACGAGATCAACCTCGATCAGGCCGGCAGGAACTTCGGCTGGCCGGTGATCACCTGGGGCGTCAACTACGACGGCCAGCCGATCGGCATCGGCAGCGAGAAGGACGGCATGGAGCAGCCGCTGAGCTACTGGAAGCCGTCGATCGCGCCGAGCGGCATGGCCTTCTACACCGCCGACAAGTTTCCGGCCTGGCGCGGCAACCTGTTCGTCGGCTCGATGAAGTTCGGCTACCTGAATCGCATCGAACTCGACGGCACCCGGGTGCTGGCCCAGCAAGCGCTGCTGACCGAGCTCAACGCGCGAATCCGCTGCGTGCGCCAGGGGCCGGACGGCTTGCTCTACGTCACCACCGATTCGCCGAAGGGGCAGCTGCTGCGGCTGGAGCCGCCGGGACGCTGATCACTGCAGCAGGCCGGTCGCGACCGGGCTGCTGCACTGCCGATCAGGGCACCGGCACGATGCCGGTTTCGCCGACACCGCCGCTGAGCTTGGCCGACTTCAGGCTGACCTTCGAGAAGCCCGAGGCGCTGACCAGGCCGATCAGGTCGACGACCCGACCGTAATCGATCTTGGCGTCACCCTGGACGAACACCAGCTGGTCGGGGTCGATCGCCGACAGCTTGATCAGTTCCGGTTGCAGCGCTTCCGGAGCCACCTGGAAGCGGGGCAGCTGATCGGCCGTGATGAAGTAGTTGCCGGCGGCGTCGATCTCGACCACCGTCGGCTCCCTCGGGTTCTCGCTCGGCGTCGAGCTGGCCTTCGGCAAGGTCACCGGCAGCTGCGACATCATCAGCGGCGAGGTCACCATGAAGATGATCAGCAGCACCAGCATCACGTCGACCATCGGCGTGATGTTGATTTCGGCGACCGGCGACAGCGCGTCGTCGCCGTAGTTCTTTCTCTTGGCCATCGGGATTCGTTCTCGGGTTTCGGAAATCCAAAGCAAACTGCGCGCCGGGGCGCTGCGACAGGGGGCTGAGGACGGGATCGACCGAGTTTATCGCGCCGTCTCGGCGATCGTCTAACCGCAGTGCAGCACGGCGATTTCCGGCCCTCACTGCGCCGCGTGGCCGTTCTGCTAGGGGCGCACCGGCCCCGGCCGGCCCGCGATCATCCCGGCGCTTGATGACGATTCGGTGAAACCGCACGGCCGTGCCCGCCGTCGTCAGCGGTCCCGATCTATCCTGCGGCAGACCCCTTCGATTGCGCCGAGGCCCTGTCGAACATGCCGATATCGTCCGTTCCTCCGATTCGCCGGCCCGTCGCGGCGGCTGCCGGCCTCATCGCGCTGCTGTTGGCGGCTGGCTGCGCCGGGCTGCAGCCGGCCGCGAGCCCGGCGGCACCGGTCGCGGTCCGGCTGATCGCGATCAACGATTTCCACGGCCAGCTGCTGCCGCCGGACAGCACCACCGCGCTGCCAGGGCCCGAGGCCGGCACGGCGGTCCGCGTGCCGCTCGGTGGCGCCGCCTATCTGGCCACGGCGGTGGCGGCGCTGAAGGCGGAGAACCCGCGCCATGTCGTGGTCGCCGCCGGCGACCTGATTTCCGCCAGCCCGCTGGAAAGTGCGCTGTTCCACGACGAGCCGGCGATCGCCGCGCTGAACGCGATCGGGCTGGAGATCAGCAGCGTCGGCAACCACGAGTTCGACGACGGCCGTGACGCCCTGCTGCGGATGCAGCACGGCGGCTGCGCGCCGGACGGCGAGATCGGCGTCGATACCTGCGTCGGCGGCCGCTATCCCGGCGCCCGTTTCCAGTATCTGGCCGCCAATGTCGTCGACACCGCCAGCAACACGCCGCTGCTGCCGGCGACGGCGGTCCGTCGTTTCGACCTCGGCGGCGGCCGGAGTCTGGCGATCGGTTTCATCGGCCTGACCCTGAAAGGCACGCCGGAGCTGGTGTCGCGGCCCGGCATCGCCGGCCTGCGCTTCGACGATGAGGCGGAGACCATCAACCGCGAAGCGGCGCGGCTGCGGGCCGCCGGCATCGAGGCGCTCGTCGTACTGATCCACGAGGGCGGCGCGATCGAGCCGGCGCTGGCCTACAACGATCCGGCCTGCCCCGGCTTCAGCGGCGATATCGAGGCGATCGTCGCGGCACTCGATCCGGCGATCGACGTGGTGATCAGCGGCCACACCCATCGCGCCTACAACTGCCGGCGCGCCAGTCGCGATCCGGCGAAGACCGTGCTGCTGACCAGCGCCGGCAACGCCGGCCGTTTCGTCAGCGCGGTCGATCTGGACCTCGATCCGGCGACCGGCGAGGTGATCGCCAGCCGCGCCGACATCCAGCCGGTGGTCAACGATCGTCCGGGCAACGAGGCGCCGGCGCAGTACCCGCCGCGCGGTGCCGAGCCCGGCGTGGCAACGCTGGTCGCCGACTTCCGCGACCGGGCGCTACCGCTGACCTCGCGGCCGGTCGGCCGGATCGCGGCAGTACTGGGGCGCGATCGCAACGAGGCCGGCGAGATGCCGCTCGGCCTGGTGATCGCCGACGCCCAGCTGGATTACGCGGCACGGTCGGCCGAGACCCGCGCGGTGATCGCCTTCATGAATCCGGGCGGCGTCCGCGACGATCTGAAGCCGCTGGATGACGCCGGCACGGTCAGCTACGGGCAGGTCTACAGCGTGCAGCCGTTCGGCGGCGATCTGATGACGATGAGCCTGACCGGCGCCCAGATCGAGGCGCTGCTCGAACAGCAGTGGCGCAGCAAGGGCCAGAGTTCGGTGCTGCAGCCGTCGCGCGGCTTCCGTTACCGCTGGGACGCCGACAGGCCGGTCGGCGAGCGGGTCGATCCGGCGTCGATCACTCTTGATGGCGTGGTGCTTGACCCGGCGCGGTCCTACCGGGTCAATGTCAACGGCTTCCTCGCCAGCGGCGGCGATGGCTTCACGGTGCTGACCACCGGCACCGAGCGGCAGGCCTTCGGCCTCGATCGGGACGCCTTGATCGAGTACCTCGGGCGCCACGGCCCGGTGGCCGCGCCGACCGGGCTGCGCATCGAACGCCGCTAGGCCGCCGTTGTGCCGCTGTGCCTCAGGCGGTCAGGCCGGAATGGCGCAGCAGCGCATCGACTTCCGGCTTGCGGCCGCGGAAGGCGACGAACAGGTCCATCGCATCCCGGGAGCCGCCCTGGCTAAGCACGGTGTCGCGGAAGCGGCGGCCGGTGTCCGGCGAGAAATCCGATTCCTCGAACGCCGCGAAGGCATCGGCCGACAGCACTTCCGCCCACTTGTAGCTGTAGTAGCCGGCCGCGTAGCCGCCGGCGAAGATGTGGCCGAACGAGTTCGGCATCCGGTTCCAGGCCGGCGGCGGGAAGACGCTGACTTCGGCACGGGTCGCGGCCAGACGATCGAGGATCGAGGTGCCGTCGGCGGTGTCGCGGTGCAGGCGCAGGTCGAACAGCGCGAACTCGATCTGGCGCAAGGTCTGCAGCCCGGCCTGGAAGCCGCGCCCCGCCTGCAGCTTGGCGAGCAGCGCATCCGGAATCGCCTCATTGGTCTGCCAGTGACGCGCGAAGCCGTTGAGCGTGGCGCGGTCGTAGGCCCAGTTCTCCATGAACTGGCTCGGCAGCTCGACGGCATCCCAGGCGACGCCGCGAATGCCGGACACCGAGGCCTCGTCGACCCGGGTCAGCAGGTGGTGCAGGCCGTGGCCGAATTCGTGGAACAGGGTCAGCACTTCATCGTGGGTCAGCAGTGCCGGCTGATCGCCCAACGGCGGGGTGAAGTTGCAGGTCAGGTAGGCGACCGGCCGCTGCAGGCCGGTATCGGTGCGGCGGCGGACCAGGCATTCGTCCATCCACGCTCCGCCGCGCTTGTCGGTCCGCGCGAACGGATCGAGGTAGAACAGGCCGATCTCGCTGCCGTCGGCTTCCGCCAGCCGCCAGGTGCTGACGTCCTTGTGCCAGGTCTCGATGCCGGCGGCGGCCTCGATCGTCACGCCATACATGCGCTCGACCACCTCGAACATGCCGCGGATCACCTGCGGCGCCGGGAAGTACGGGCGCAGTTCCTCTTCCGAATAGCCCAGCTGCTGTTCCTTGAGCTTTTCCGAGTAGTAGGCGGTGTCCCAGGGCGCGAGCTCGGTCAGGCCGTCGCGTTCGCGGGCGAAGTTGCGCAGCGCGTCGAGTTCGGCAATCGCGAATGGCCGGGCCTTGGCGGAGAGTTCAAGCAGGAAGCTTTCCACGGCGTCCGGCGATTCGGCCATCTTGGTCGCCAGCGAGTATTCGGCGAAGTTGCCGAAGCCGAGCAGACGCGCCTGCTCGTCGCGCAGGCTGATGATTTCCTGCATCAGCGGCGAGTTGTCGAACTGCCCGCCGTGCGGGCCGAGTTCGGAGGCGCGGGTGGCATAGGCCTCGTACAGCTCGAAGCGCAGGTCGCGGTTGTCGGCGTAGGAAATCACCGCGTCGAAGCTCGGGAAGTCCAGGGTCAGCAGCCATCCGTCGAGGCCCTTGGCCCGGGCCTTCTCGGCCGCTTGGGCCTTGCCCTCGATGGTCATGCCGGCGAGCAGCGATTCATCGCTGACCTGCTTCGACCAGGCCTGCACCGCATCCATCAGGTTCTCCTCGAACTTGGTCTGGATTTCCGACAGGCGCAGCGCGATGGCCTTGTAGCGCGCCTTCTGCACGTCCGGCAGCGCGATGCCGGACAGCTTGAAGTCGCGGATCGCGTCGGCGAGCACCTTGCGCCGGGTCGGCGAGAACGCGGCTGCGGCCGGGCTGGCGGCGAGCCGCTCGTAGGCGCGATAGAGCGCCTCGTTCTGCGACAGCTCCAGGCCATATTCGGTGATCTTCGGCTGTGTGGCGTTGAAGGCCTTGCGCCAGTCGGCCGTCGAGTTGACGCCGAACAGATGCTGGATCGGCCCCCAGGCACGGCCCAGGCGGTCGCTGAAGTCTTCCTGCGGCTCGATCAGCGTTTCCCAGCTCGGCGGCGTTTCGCTGGCCAGCAGCGTGGTCAGCGCATTGCGGTTCTCGGCGAGCACGGCGTCGATCGCCGGCTCGGCATGCTCCGGCAGGATCGACGAGAACGCGGGCAGGGTGTTCGGCGCAGCGGGGGCGAGCAGGGGATTGGTCATTGCGAATGTCGTGAGGCAGGGTCGGATGGCTGTCGGTGGTGTTGGGGCCGGCCGGCGATTTTTCGAGGCGCGCATCGTCGCATGGGCTTCGGGGGGCGGAAAATCGAAGCTTTCAATGCTGTTGATGTCGGCGGCCGATCGGGGCGCTGATGGCAAAGGCCCGCCATCCGCCGGCAGGCCGGCCGCAAGTCCGGCGCCGGGCGCGCGGTATCATGTGCCGCATCGTCCAGTCCCCTTCCGAACACGAGAATGTCCCCTGTGCGCAAGTATCTGATCCTGTTCGCTGCCCTGTTGCTGACGGCCTGTTCCGGCCAGCAGATCGTCAACGATCTGACTTCGGACAAGGGCTACAGCCTGTCGTCGAACATCGCTTTCGACACGACCACCGGTCTCAAGCTCGATGTCTACATCCCGGCTGCCGCGGCCAATGCGCCGGTGGTGATCTTCTTCTACGGCGGGCGCTGGACCGAGGGCAAGAAGGAGGACTACAAGTTCGTCGGCCAGGCACTGGCCGCGCGCGGCATGGTGGCGGTGATTCCGGACTACCGCCTGTACCCGCAGGTCCGCTACCCGAAGTTCCTGCAGGACAACGCCCGCGCCGTGCGCTGGGTCCGCGAACAGGTGTCGCAGTACGGTGGCGATCCGAACAAGATCGTGCTGCTCGGCCATTCCGCCGGCGCCTACAACGCGGCGATGCTGACCCTCAATCCGGAGTTGCTGAAGGCGGTCGGCGGCGATCGCACCTGGCTGCGCGGCACCATCGGCCTGGCCGGCCCGTATGACTTCCTGCCGATCATCGATCCAGACCTGCGCGACATCTTCGGTGCCCCGGAAAACTACGACCAGACCCAGCCGGTGCTGTATCCGGACGGCAAGAACCCGCCGATGCTGCTGATGCACGGCCAGGACGACACCATCGTGCTGGTCAGGAACACCGAGAGCCTCGCCGCGCGCATCCAGCAGGCCAATGGCCCGGTCGAGACGGTGATCTACCCGAAGATGAGCCATCGCAAGATCATCACTTCGGTGGCCAGCTCGTCGATCGTGCAGATCGCCGTCGGCCAGAGCGACGTCGCCTTCTACATCAACGACTTCGTCAAGCGGATGACCAGTGCCAGCGCCAGACCGGTGCAGCCGCCGGCGCCGGGCGGCCTGCAGACCATCGTGCCGACGCCCTGATCCGCGCGTGATCCGCAGCTATCGCGGCGTGGCGCCCCGGCTCGGCCGCAACGCCTACATCGACGAGCAGGCGGCCGTCATCGGCGATGTCGAGCTCGGGGACGATGTCTCGGTCTGGCCGATGGCGGTGGTCCGCGGCGACGTCAACTTCATCCGCATCGGCCACCGCAGCAACGTCCAGGACGGCGCGGTGCTGCACGTCACCCATGATGGCCCGCTGCTGCCGGGCGGCATGGGCCTGATCATCGGCGACGACGTCACCATCGGCCATCAGGCGATCCTGCACGGCTGCACGGTCGGCAACCGCTGCCTGATCGGCATGGGTGCCAAGGTGCTCGACCGCGCGGTGATCGAGGACGAGGTGCTGCTCGGGGCCGGCAGCCTGGTGTCGCCGGGCAAGCGTCTCGAATCCGGCTGGCTGTACCGCGGCAGTCCGGCGATCGCCGCCCGCAAGCTGACCGAGCAGGAAATCTTCAACCTGCGCTACTCGGCGGAGCATTACGTGCGTGTTAAGAACCATTACCTGCAGGGCTGATCGTCACGTCCTGCTGTCCTCGCAATCCCCACCCAGAGCTTCGTCAGACATGACCCGCAAACTCGTCCTGCTGCGCCACGGCCAGAGCCAGTGGAATCTCGAAAACCGCTTCACCGGCTGGGTCGATGTCGACCTCACCGATCAGGGCCGTGCCGAAGCCCGCGCCGGCGGCGAACTGATGCTGGCCGAAGGCTTGAGGTTCGACTGCGCCCATACGTCGGTGCTGAAGCGCGCGATCCGCACGCTGAACACCGCGCTCGACGCGATGGACCAGCAGTGGATTCCGGTGACCAAGACCTGGCGCCTCAACGAGCGCCACTACGGCGCGCTGCAGGGGCTCGACAAGGCCGAGACCACCGCCAAGCACGGCGAGGCGCAGGTCAAGATCTGGCGCCGCAGCTACGACATCCCGCCGCCGTCGATGGAACTCAGCGATCCCGGCCATCCGGCCAACGATCCGCGCTACGCCAAGCTCGACATCAACGCGCTGCCGGGTACCGAATCGCTGGCGACCACCCTCGACCGCGTGCTGCCGTACTGGCATGACGCCATCGCCCCGCAGCTGCTGGCCGGCCAGACCGTGCTGGTCGCCGCCCACGGCAATTCCTTGCGCGCGCTTTACAAGTACCTGACCGGTGCCACCGAGGCGGAAATCCTCGAGGTCAACATCCCGACCGGCATTCCGCTGCTGTTCGAGCTGGACGACAAGCTGAAGCGGATCAGCCACCGCTACCTGGGCGATCCGGAAGCGGCGAAGGCCGCCGCCGAAGCCGTCGCCAACCAGGCCAAGGCCAAGGGCTGACGCCGTACCGGCAACCTGCGACGGCTCAGCGGCGCAGGTTGCGCAGCCGTTCGCGGAGGCCGCCGCCTTCGGCTTCCTCGCCGTCGTCCGGCGGCTCGACCGCGTACAGCGGCCACTTACTCGGCACGCCCTTCAGCGTGTGCACGCCGCGCTCGCGGAATTCGAAGCGGCCGCCGATCACCACGTCGCGCAGGGTTCGCGACACCAGCACCTCGCCGGCTTCGGCCAGCCCGAGCACGCGGGCGCCGATGTGCACGGCCATGCCGCCGATCCGGCCTTCCTCGCGCAGTTCGACCTCGCCGATGTGCATCGCCACCCGGATGTCGAGGCCGAGTCGGGCCATCGCCGGCGGCAGCGACTGCGCGCAGTCGATCGCTGCGCCGGGCATCGCGAACATCGCGAGATTGCCGTCGCCAGCCGAATCGACCAGCCGGCCGCCGTGGGCGTCGATGGCATCGCGGACGATGCGGTCATGCAGGTCCAGCCGGTCGCGCCAGACGCTGTCGCCGAGCTTGGCCAGCTGCTTGGTCGAATCGACGATGTCGGTGAACAGCAGGGTCGCCAGTACCCGCTCGGTGCTGCTGCGCGGCCGGCGTCCGGTGACGAATTCCTCGATCGCCGCGTGGATCTCGTCGGCGTTCTCCCAGAGCATGTCGGCATCGCTGCCCGGCAGTTCGATGTAGCGCGCGCCGGGAATGTGGTCGGCGATGTAACGACTCTGCGCAGCCGGGAAGATGGCGAGATCGCGGCGGCCGAACGACAGGGCCGGCACGGTGATCGTCGGCAGGATGTGGCGGGCGTCGAGGCTGGCCGAAATCTGCAGGTTCTCGACCACGGCGCGCGGGCTGGCCATCGCCCGGTGCAGCTTGGTGTACCAGCGCAGCGTTGTCGGGTTGTCGGCCTGGCTGGGATCGAAACTGGCGGCGAACTCGGTGCGGCCCCAGCCCTGGGCAATCATCTCGACCATGGCATCGCCGACTTCGACCGGATGGCCTTGCGGGTAATCCGGGCGCTGCGCGAAGCAGGCGCTGGTGAACACGAAGATCAGCCCGGATACCCGCGCCGGGTGCCGCCGGGTGAACTCCAGCAGCAGCGGCCCGGCGTCGATGTTGCCCATCAGCACGGTCTCCTGCGAACCGCAGGCGTCGAGCACGGCGAGCAGGTCTTCGCACCAGTGATCGACCATCGTGCCACCGTCGAGCGGCCGGGCATCGGACAGCCCGCAGCCGCGGCGATCGAAGCGGATCAGCCGGGCGAACGAGGCCAGCCGGCGCATCGAGCGCGCTGCCGCCGGCTCCTCCCAGAAGATGTCCAGATGACTCCAGACGCCGGTGGTGTGGACCAGGTCGCGGCCGGCCACGCCGGGCGGCGGCCCCAGCGTCTGGTAGGCCACGCGATCGTCGCCGAACGCGGCGAACTGGGTTTCGGGAAGGTCCAAGACAGGGTGGGGCTGATGACGAGAACCGAATGATGCACAGGCCGCGCCGCGGCGTGCAGACCGGCCGTTCAGCCGGCCCGTGCGGCAGGGCGTGCGGCTGGAAGGCGACAGGCGGCAGGTGCAGAATACGCGGCCCCGCCCTGCCGGATCGACCGCGCAGGGGATCACCTCCCCGGTTTCGACCGGAATCCGGATGCAACCATGTCCCGCCTCATCCCGCCGGCCTTCCGCGACGAAGCGCTGGCCAATCTTCGCCTTGCCTTGCCGCTGATCGCGGCCCAGATCGCCGCCGTCGGCATGGGCACGATCGACACCATCTACGCCGGTCAGGTCGGCCCCCGGGCGCTGGCTGCGGTGGCCGTGGCGGTCAATGTCTACAACCTGTTCCTGATCTTCTTCATGGGCCTGCTGATGGCCTGCTCGCCGATCACCGCGCAGCTGTTCGGTGCGCAGCGGCCGGCCGCCGAGATCGGGGGGTTCCTGCGTCGATCGCAGCGCTTCGGGGTGATCGCCGGCCTGCTCTGGACCGGCCTGCTGAACCTCGCCGGGCCGACTGTGCTGCGCCAGCTGAACCTGTCGGCGGAGACCACGGCCGATGCCATCGGCTTCCTGCGCTGGTTCTCGATGGCCGGCTTCATGACCGCGATCTGGTTCGTGCTGCGTTTCTCGGCCGAAGGTCTCGGCCAGGTGCGGCCGATCGTCATCGCCGGGCTGGTCGGGCTGGCGGCCAATGCGCTGTTCGGCTGGCTGCTGGTGTTCGGCCACGCCGGCCTGCCGGCGCTCGGCATCAACGGCCTCGGCCTGGCCTCGACCCTGGCCACCGGGCTGATGGTCGCCGTGCTCGGCTGGCAGTACCGGCGGGTGCCGGTGCTGCGTGACGCGATGCGGGCGTCGCGCGATCGGCTTGCCGCGGCGGGTGAGGGCGCGCGCGACATCCTCAAGCTCGGCCTGCCGATCGCCGCGATCATCACCGCCGAAGGCGGCCTGTTCGTGCTGATGGCGCTGCTGATGGCGCGCTTCGGCGAAACCACGGTCGCCTCGTACCAGGTGGCGATCAACTTTTCGTCGCTGGTGTTCATGATTCCGCTCGGCGTCGGCATGGCGACCACGGTGCGGGTCGGCCATGCCGCCGGTGCCGGCGATCACGCGGCGGCGCGCTGGCGCGGCTTCGTCGGCTTGAGCATCGGCACGCTGAACGCCGCCTCGAACGCCGCGATCATGCTGCTGTTCACCGGCCTGATCGTCAGCTTCTACACCGCCGATCCGGTAATCGCCGCGCAGGCCGGCGGCTTCCTGCTGCTCTCGGCGGCGTTCCAGCTGTTCGACGGCGTGCAGGCGACCGCCAACGGCGCGCTGCGCGGCCTGAAGGACACCCGGATGCCGATGCTGCTGACCCTGGTCTCGTACTGGGCGATCGGCATGCCGGTGGCCTGGTGGCTGGCGTTCCGGCTCGATCACGGCCCGGACGGCCTGTGGTGGGGGCTGACCGCCGGCCTGGCCGCCGCCGCCGTCGGCCTGACGCTGCGCTTCGCCCACAAGTCCGCGAAGCTGGCCCGGCGGGCGTCGGTCGGCGTGCTGGTCGACGCCTGAGGCGGGCGGTGACCGACGCCGACCCGCGGCTGACCGAACTGCGCGCCGTCGCGCAGGCGGGTGATCTGGCGCACGCGGCGCGACTGGCCGAAGCACTGATCGCCGACGGCCGCATGCGCGATCCGCTGCCGTTCCGGGTGCTCGGCGCCGCCCGCGAAGCGCAGGGACGGCTGGCCGAGGCGGCGCAGGCGCTGCTGGCCGCGCTGCGCCTCGACGATCGTCACGTGCCGACGCTGACCGCCTACGGCCAGGTCCGGGCCCGGCTCGGACAGCTCGACGAGGCCCAGGGCGCGCTGCAACGGGCGGTCGCGCTCGACGGCGACAATCCCGGCGCGCAGTTCGCGCTCGGCTGGACCTTGGAGAATCGTGGCGAGGTCGACGAGGCACTGGCCGCCTATGCCCGCGCGGCCGCGCTCGATCCGCAGCATGCGGCGGCTCATGCCCATGCCGCAGGGCTGTCGGTGCGGCGGGCGCGCTGGCCAGCGGCGCGCGCCCACGCCGAGGCGGCGCTCGCCATCGATCCCGGATCGGCGGTGGCGCAAATCGCGCTGGCGCAGGCCGACCTCGGCGAGCAGCAGCCGGCACCGGCCGAGGCGCGGCTGCGGGCGCTGCTGGCCGTGCCGTCCGGCCTGTCCGCGCACGCTGCCGCAGTGGCGCGGTCGGCGCTTGGCGACAGCCTGCACGCGCAGGGACAGCCGGCCCCGGCATTCGCGGCCTGGCGCGACGCCAACGCGGCACTGCGCCGGCTGCACGCGGCGCGTTTCGCGGCCGGCGGCAGCAGCGAGCGCGGCCTGGCGCTGGTCGAGCGGCTGACGGCGGCCTACGCGCCGGGGCGGCGGCGGCCATGGCCCGCGCCACCGGAGCTGGCCGAGATGCCGGTCGCCGGGCACGCCTTCATCGTCGGCTTTCCGCGCTCCGGCACCACGCTGCTCGGCCAGGTGCTCGGCAGCCATCCGGCGATCACCACGCTCGACGAGGTCGAACTGCTGTCGGCCGCCGGCCACGACCTGCTCGGCAGCGAGGCAGGCCTGGCGGCGCTCGATGCCGGCGACCCGCAGCGCCTGGCCCGGTACCGGGCTGACTACTGGCGTGCCGTCGAGGGCAAGCTCGGGGGTCTGGCCGGCCAGCGATTCATCGACAAGCTGCCGACCTATCTGCTCGGCCTGCCGCTGCTGGCGCGGCTGTTTCCGCAGGCGCGGATCATCGTCGTGCGGCGAGATCCGCGCGACGTCGTGCTGAGCTGCTTCCGCCACCTGTTCGTGATCAATCCGTCGACCTGGGAATTTCTCGATCCGCACGACGCGGCGCGTTTTTTCGACGCCGCCCAGCGGCTGGCCGACCACTGGCTGGCGACGCTGCCGGTCACCGCGCAGATCGTTCGCCACGAGGATCTGGTCGACGATTTCGATGCCACGACGCGCCGGCTCTGCGCCTTTCTGGGTCTCGACTGGGATGCCGCGACCCGGGATTTCGCGGCGTCGTCGGCCCGCCGGGCGGTGCGCACGGTCAGCAGCGGGCAGGTCAGCCGCGGCCTGTACCGGGACGGCATGGGGCAGTGGCGCGCCTACCGCGAGCAGCTGGCGCCGGTGCTGCCGCTGCTGGCGCCCTGGGTTGCCGCCTGGGGCTATCCGGCGGACTGAACGCCCGCTGCAGGCGAAAGATTCCAAGGTCATGAAAAACGGTGATCGGATGCGCGCTTGATCCGGCGCGCGGCACGCGCATCATGTCGATCCCCGCTGCACGAGACTGGAGACCGACATGACATTGCGACTGGGCGACATCGTCCCGGATTTCACCGCCGAGACCACCGAAGGCCCGATCCGCTTCCACGACTGGCTGGGCACGTCCTGGGGCGTGCTGTTCAGCCACCCGAAGAACTACACCCCGGTGTGCACGACCGAGCTCGGCTACACCGCCAAGCTCAAGCCGGAATTCGAGCGCCGCAACGTCAAGGCGATCGGCCTGTCGGTCGACAAGCTCGAGGACCATCACGGCTGGGCGAAGGACATCGAGGAAACCCAGGGCGCGGCACTGAACTTCCCGCTGATCGCCGATGCCGATCGCAAGGTCGCCGACCTCTACGACATGATCCATCCGAACGCCAGCGACACCTTCACGGTGCGCAGCGTGTTCGTCATCGACCCGAACAGGAAGCTGCGCCTGAGCCTGACCTATCCGGCATCGACCGGCCGCAATTTCGACGAGATCCTGCGGGTGATCGACAGCCTGCAGCTGACCGACCAGCACAAGGTCGCCACGCCGGTGAACTGGAAGAACGGCGAGGACGTGATCATCGTCCCGGCGCTGAAGAACGAGGACGCCGCCAAGCTGTTCCCGGACGGCTGGAAGACCCTGAAGCCGTACCTGCGCGTGGTGCCGCAGCCGAAGGGCTGACGGCACCCCGGAGCGGACCGGCCGCAGCCGAAGCGCTGAGGCACCGCGCGGTCAGTCGACCTGGACGCCTTCGCGGGCGATCACCCGGGCCACGGCCGGGATCGCCCGCAGGCCGTCGACCAGGACGGCGAAGTTCGGGTAATCGCGGCGCATGTCGATCGCGCAGCGGTTGCCCCAGCGGTAGTGGACGACCAGCATCGCGTCGACGACGCTGAAGCGGTCGCCGATCGCGTAGCGCCGGCCGGCGAGGCTGGCGTCGAGTTCGGCATAGCCGGCGCGTACCGTGATGCGGCCCTGCTCGGCGATCCCCGCGTGGGCGGCCGGGTCGGTGCCGGTGGTGAAGCGCTCCGGGCGGAACACGGTGCGCACGCCGGTCTGGTGCATCGTGGTGGCCAGCCAGCACAGGAATTCGACGGCGCGGATCGCGGCGATCGGGTCGCTCGGCATCAGTCCGCCCTCGGGATGGCGGCTGGCCAGGAACTGCAGGATGGCGGTCGATTCGGTGAGGATCTGCTCGGCGCCGCCGGCATCGCGGAAGCTCAGTGCCGGCACCCGGCCGCGCGGATTGACCGCCAGGTATTCCGGCTTGCGGTTGGCACCGTCGGCGATCACCACCCGCACCCCTTCCCAGACCACGCCGCAGCGCTCGGCCAGCATTTCGAGCGCGATGTGCGGGGCCAGCGAGCAGGCGCCCGGCGAATGGAACAGACGGTAGGTCGGTGCGGCGGCGGCGGTCGACATCGGCGCGATTCCGGTGATGGCAAGGAGCGCGGAGTGTGCCGTGTCGGGCGCGATTCGTCATTGCGGATCGGCCTGCAGAACCGTCATCCTGCGACGCGACCTGGTGGGCCGTTCAGCCGGCTTTCAGGCGTCCGCGCGCAGACTGCGCCCGGCGTTCTCCTCCTCAACTTTTCAACTCATGTCCAGGAACCTCCCGATGCGCGCAGCCCTGATTGCCCTCACGTTCGTCGCCGCCACCAGCGTGGCGCTCGCCGACTGGAAGAAGGATCTGAAGGACGCCGCCAAGCAGCAGGCCGGCGCCAAGGTCGAGCAGTCGCTGGGCCTTGCCAACCCGGCGCCGGCCGGCTCGTCGGTGTACTTCATCAACCTGAAGACCGGGGCGACGGTCGCCAGCCCGGTGCTGATCCAGTTCGGCCTGAAGGGCGCCGGCGTGTCGCCGCCCGGCGTGCAGAGCGCCGACACCGGCCACCACGTGCTGCTGATCGATGATCCGCAGTTCGATGCGACGCTGGCCTTGCCGCTCGACAATCCGAAGATCGTCCATTTCGACAAGGGCCAGACCGAGACCGCGCTGACCCTGACGCCGGGCAGCCACACGCTGCAACTGCTGTTCGCCGACTGGAAGCAGCAGGCGTTCAACCCGAGCGTGCAGTCGGAAAAGATCACCGTGACCGTGTCCGGAACGGCGCCGGCCAAGAAGTAGGGCCTGACGGCGGCGGGGAAATCGGCATTGTTGCGTTGCGGCAATGTAGGCTTTCCGCTCACATTCCCGTCACCCCGCCGCCGAGGTCCTTCGATGCAGATTGTCCAGCTCACCCAGGAATCGTCCCGTTCCGTTGCTGATCTCTACGCGCTGCTGGCCGATCACGATCGCCTCGGCAGCGTGCTGGGCGTGCCGGTCAAGCGGATCAAGGACGGCAAGACCGCGCCGAACGGCATCGGCTCGGTGCGCCGCATCGGCGCCGGTCCGGTGGCGATCGAGGAAACGGTGGTCGGCGCCGTGGTCGACAAGTCGATCGACTACAAGATCACCAGGGGCGGCTGGCCGCTGAAGAACCATCACGGCCGCCTGGTCTTCAAGGCGCTACCCGGTGGCGGCAGTCAGGTGCAGTGGCGGATCGAGTTCGGCGCTGCCGTGCCGGGCGCTGCCGTGCTGGTCAAGCAGCTGCTGTCCCTCGCCATCGGCCGCGGGCTGCGCAAGCTGGCCTGAGCGGTCGCCAGCGGCATCGCCGGTGCACGCAACCTGCGCCGGCCGGCGGTTGTCTCGCCGGCAAAGGCGGATCATGACTGCGGCCGTGCTGCCGGACGCCATTCCTTGACGAGGCCTCCGCCAGAAGTGGTTCGTCTGGCCGCAGCTGCTGTACGCGGCCCCGGTGCCGGCCCTTCTGGCGGTCAGCGTGCTGGCACTCTGTGGCAGGGGCTGGAGGCGACGAGTGATCGCCAGCCATTCTTCGCGGCACTCAGCCTGTTCGTGCTGTCGTTCGCCGGCCTGTGCGCGAACTTCTACCCGTACATCGTGCCGTCGTCGGTCACCGTCTGGGAGGCAGCGGCGCCGGACAATTCGCTGTCCATCCTGCTGGTCGGCTCGGTGGTGCTGCTGCCGCTGATTCTCGGGTACACCGCGTACTCGTATTGGGTGTTTCGCGGCAAGGTCGGCGCCGCCGGCGGCTATCGCTGATGGCTGCCACCTCGCTTCCGGCGCGACTCAAGCGCCTCGCCCGGTTTGCCGGCATCTGGCTGGCCGGCGTGGCGGTGCTGGCGGTGATCGCCTTCGTGCTGCGCCGGGTGCTGCGGGTCTAGCCGGCGGCCGCGCGCAGCTGCCGCGCCAGACGCTCGACGCCGGCGACGAATTCGGTCACGCCGCCATAGGCCGGATGGCGCAGCGGCACATGGGCATGGCCGAGCCGGGCCAGCGCCTCCGACGATTTGTTGCCGACTGCGGCCAGCACTGCGTCCGGCAGCGCCGTGCGCAGTGCCGCCAGCACGGTTTCGCCGGCGGCCAGCTCGGCGCGTGTCGGCGTGCGATTCGAATGCGGCTGGCCCGGCGCATGGGGATGCAGCGGGTAGGCGTTCCACAGGAAGGTGCGGTTGGCCAGCTGCTGCTCGTACAGCGTGCGCCAGACCACGCGCGCCGAGGGCTCGCTCCACGGCCGCGCCCGGGTCGACAGCCGCGGCGTGGCCGCGATGCCGGGAATGCTGCCGTCGATCAGCAGCGCTTCTGAGGTGAATGGAATGCCCGAGATCCGACAGCCCTGATAACCGGCCGCCTCGCCGACCAGCACCAGGCGCAGGCCGGGGCGTGCCGCATGGGCGCGCAGGTGGGCCAGGCGGCGCGCCGGGCCGTTGTCGACGCTGTCGTCATCGTTGGCCTGGGCCCAGGGATTGAAGCTGCCGGGCAGTACCGGCAGGCGGGACAGGGCGGCGTGCAGCGCGTCGAACAGGGCGGTCATTGCGGGTGGAATTGGCGGGCGATCAGGACAGCGTCCGAAGCATGCCCGATTGCCTGCCGGGAACCGATCCAGTGCCGGCCTTGTCACCGGCCCGAGGCTTGGCGACGGCCGATCGGGTCATCTTGCGGACCCGATACTTGCGCCGCTGCCGCTTTAGCGCTGATGCTTCGTTCATACCGGAAAGCGCGCACTCCCCGATCGGTGGAACCGCGCGCTGCGATCATAAGAAAAAGTACCTTCAAGGACCCGCTGACACGATGGACTCGACCGACGAACTGATACACAGCCTCTACCGCAGCACCGTCGAGGACGAGTGGCAGGACTACCGCAGCCGGGCGCTGGCCCGGGTCTGCGAGCGCCTCGGCGCCAGCTCGGCGGCCTGGTGGTCGCGCGGTGTCGGCACCAAGGGTGGCGAACTGACCCAGCACCCGCAGCCCCATGTGACGGTGGCGTCGCTCGCGGCGCTGGTCTTTCCGGCCGGCCAGCAGGAAGTGACGATCGACGTGCCGGTGCGTGGCCAGAACGGCGTGGCCCTGCAGTACCGGCACCGCGACGTCGGCGTGGTCAGCACGGTATTGCTGCAGTTCCCGTCCGATCGCAAGCCGCCGGCCGGCGAGTCGCTGCGCCGGGTGCTCGCCCACCTCGTCGAAGCTGGCGCGCTGGCGCTGCGCCAGTTCATCCGTCGCGACGACTGGCTGCAGGCGATGGGTCGCGCCAATCGCGGCTCGGCGGCGATGACCGACTCCGAAGGCACGCTGTTCTCGGCCAGCGAGCGCTTCATCGAGATGCTCGATCAGGATGCCGGCGCGCCGCTGGTCAAGCTGCCGTTCGAATTGCCGGAATCGGTGCTCGGCGAGGAGGGCGGCGAGTTCGTCCACGGGCCGATCCACCTGCGCGTGCGCCGCTCCGGCCAGCTGTACCTGATCTACGCTCGCAAGCCGCTGCCGCTCGACATGCTGTCGCCGCGCGAGCAGGAGATCGCCCGCGCGCTCGGCAACGGCAAGACGCTGAAGTCGATCGCCCGCCAGTACGGCATTGCCGTATCCACGGTCGCCAACCACACCACCCGCATCTACCGGAAACTCGCGATCTATCGTCGCGAGGACCTGATCGACCTGGTGCGGTTGCGCGCCCAGTCGAGCGGCGGCAAGAAGAACTGAAACCTGCCGTCGCCAGCCGAACGGCGCCGACGGGCGCTTCGGCAGGCGCTGGCTCCGTCGTGCCCGATCAGCAGCCGGCCCGGATGTCGCTGCACACCTGCCGCACGCCGCCGCGCGTCACGAAGCTGCGCGCCGAGCGGAAATGGAAGCTGCTGCGATCACGCCAGTCGGCGTCGGCCAGCAGGCGGGCATCGGCGCTGGCGTAGCCGGCCTCGCCCGGCGCCTTCAGCCAGCGGTCCAGCCAGGCCAGCGTGTAGTGCTCGGCCATCGGCCGGCCCCAGCCGCCGGTGCAGCGGCCAGCAAGGGTTTTCGGACACCAGCTGGTGGTCGGGAAGGTCGGGATCAGGCTCCATTCGAAATGCGAGCTGCCGCGGATCGTCAGCTCATAGCTCGGGATGCCGGCCGCCTGCCAGGCGGCGAAGCCGGTGGTATGCGCGTCCGGATCCGGCGGTGCCAGCAGCGGCAGCGGCGCGATGCCGTATTCGGACGACTGGCCCATGGTCGGCACGCGCGGTCGCCAGCGCGGCTCGTCCCGGGTGATCACCTGGTCGACCAGCGCCGTGGTCAGCAGTTGCGGCAGCCGTTCGAACAGCGCGCCGCCGGCACCACCCGGCGTGCCGTCGGCCGGCGAGATCAGGCCGTCCCAGGCGACCGCGACATCGACCGGGTTGCGGGCATCGATGAGCCCCGGCCAGCGGTCGGCGCCGGGAGCGCCGTAGCCCTGCACGATCGATACGCCGATCGCGCCGAGCGAATGGCCGACGATGCCGAAACGGTCGAGATCGAGCGCGGCGTGGAACGGGTTGAACGCCGCGGTGCGGGTCGGGTAGGTGCCGGCGCAGCGCGCCTGGTGCGGATACGGCCGGCCGGGGCGCGAGCGCATGAAATCGATGGCGTTGACCAGGCCGGTCCAGAACACGCTGGGGTTGATGTTGGTGCCCTGCTGAAGGCCCGGCGTGGCGAAATCGGAACGGCCCTGGCCGCGCGGATCGAAGGTCAGCACCGTGTAGCCGGCGCGCACCAGCGCCTGGGCCATCCACCAGTACGCGGTTTCCGGCGCCTGCACCGAGCCGTTCTCGATGACGATGCCCGGCAGCCGCCGCTGGCCGAGCAGCTGGCGCGGCTTCCAGACGCGGCCGGACAGGCGGGCGCAGCCGGCGTCGTAGAACACCACCGGTTCGACCACGGCCTCGAGCGAGTAGAACGGATCGACCGACGGCCAGCGGTACGGATCACCCGCGCACGGGCCGGCATAGGTCGAGCACAGCGGCAGCGCTACCGGCACGCCGAGCGGCAGGCCCAGCGACACCGACGGATCGTTGCGGATCAGGCTGGTCACCACGTCGAGCGTGCCCGGCACCGGCTGCGGCCCGCGCATTGCCTCGACCGCGGCGGTGGTCGCCGGCGTATAGGCCAGCGCCCAGCTTGGATCGGCAAGATCGCGCAGCAGCAGCGTGCTGGTGTTGAGCGTGCTCTGCACGCCGAGGCGCAGCATGAAGGCCGGATTGCCGACCTGTTCGGTCGGCGCTTCGAGCACCTTGGCGTAGTTGGCGGCCTCGCGCGCCGTCCAGGCCGCCGACGGGTAGGCCGGGCCTTCCGGCACCGCTGGTGCGGCCAGTGGCAGCAGGGCGCCCGCAAGCAGGCTCAAGTGACGGCGCAGGTTCATCCGGTGTCTCCTCGTTCTTGTTGTCGTGGCGGCGAGGATGGGTGCCGGCGCTGCCGGCGGCAATGGCAAATCCGCGTCAGAAAATCGACCTTACCCGCGCGCCGCGGCGTCATGCGGCAGACTTGCCGGCATGATGAACGCCGCCACCCCGCCGTTGCTCGAAGTCCGCGATCTGGTCAAGCATTTCAAGCAGGTCCAGGCGGTCAACGGCCTCAGTTTCGATGTCCGTCCCGGCACCTGCTTTGGCCTGCTCGGCCCCAACGGCGCCGGCAAGAGCACCACCATCGAGATCTGCGAAGGCCTGCTGAAACCCACCAGCGGCTCGGTTCGCTACAAGGGCGAGGCGCTGGGCCGCCGCTATCGCGAGCGGGTCGGCATCCAGTTCCAGTCGACCGCGCTGCAGGATCACCTGACCGTGATCGAGAACCTGCGCTTCTTCTCGGCGCTGTATCCGGTGCGGCGGCCGATCGACGAACTGATCGCGCTGTGCCGGCTGGAAGAGTTCCTCGACCGCGACTCGAAGAAGCTCAGCGGCGGCCAGCGCCAGCGGCTGCTGCTGGCGATCGCGCTGGTCAACGATCCCGAACTGCTGTTCCTCGACGAGCCGACCACCGGCCTCGACCCGCAGGCGCGGCGCAACTTCTGGGACCTGGTCACCGATATCAAGGCCGCCGGCAAGACCATCGTGCTGACCACGCACTACATGGAAGAGGCCTATCTGCTCTGCGACGAGATCGTCATCGTCGACCGCGGCCGGATCATCGCCCAGGGCGTGCCCAGCCAGCTGCTGGCCGAACATTTCAACGATTCGATGCTGGAGGTGCCGGCCGCCGAGGCGCACAAGCTCGCCGCCACCGGCCTGACCGGTGTGGCCAAGGGAGAAGCGGTGGAAATCCAGACGGCAGATGTCAACACGGCGGTCGCGGCCCTGCTGGCCGGCGGCGTGTCGCTGGCCCAGCTGCGCATCCGGCCGCGCACGCTTGAAGACCTGTTCATCGAGCTGACCGGGCGAGGCCTGCGCGAATGAAGGCCATGCTTCGCCGCATCGGCGCCGCCACCTGGGCGCGCAGTCTCGAATTCGTCCGCGATCGCAGCTCGCTCGGCTGGAACCTGGTGTTCCCGATCCTGATGGTCGCCGGCCTCGCGCTGGTGTTTTCCGGCCCCGGCCAGCCGCTGTTCAAGGTCGCGGTGATCGCCCCGCCGGCCGCTGCGCTCGACGCCGGCCTGCATCCCTTCCTCGGCACGCCGCAGGTGCAGTTCTACCGCGAGGACACGGTGGCCGCGGCGCTGCCGAAGGTGCAGCGTCACCGGATCGATCTGCTGGTCGACGTCACGGCGCAGCCGCCGCATTACTGGGTCAACACCCAGTCGCCGAAGGGCGCGCTGCTGGAACGCCTGATCGCCGGCAGTGGCGGCGCCGCGATGCGGCGCGAGGCAACCACGGGCCGCGAGATCCGTTACGTCGACTGGGTGGCGCCCGGCGTGCTCGGCATGAACATGATGTTCGCCTGCCTGTTCGGCATCGGCTACGTGATCGTCCGCTACCGCAAGAACGGCTATCTCAAGCGGCTCAATGCCACGCCGCTGCGGGCGGTGGAGTTCCTGGTCGCCCAGCTGCTCAGCCGGCTGACGCTGATCCTGATCGTCAACGCCCTGGTATTCGGCGCCTGCCGGCTGCTGCTCGGCCTGCGCATGGAAGGCAGCTATCTCGACCTGCTGGTGGTGGTCGCGGTCGGCGCTTTCTCGATGATCGCGATGGGGCTGGTGGTCTCGGCAAGGCTGGCCAGCGAGGAACTGGCCGGCGGCATCCTCAACGTGATCTCGACGCCGATGATGGTGGTCTGCGGCGTGTTCTTCTCGATGGATGGCGCGCCTCGGGCGCTGCAGATCGCCGCCGAATGCCTGCCGCTGACCCATCTGCTGAACGCGGCGCGGGCGATCATGCTCGACGGTGCCGGTCTGGCCCAGCTGGCCTATCCGCTCGGCGTGCTGGCGCTGATGAGTGCCGTCTACCTCGCGCTGGGCGCGGCGCTGTTCAAGTGGCGGCAGGATTGATGCAGCGCGGCTTGCGGATCGCGCGACAGGCAGCCGCCCGGCGCAGGCAGGCGGCCGCGCCAAACCTATAATCGCGCCGACCCGGAACCGAAGGCCCGCCATGTCTGCTGCCGTCCCCGCCACCGTCGACTACTCGCACGCCGTCACCTGTGTCGACACCGAACAGGTGCGGCCCGGGCAGGCCTGCTGCTATCTGCTCGGCAGTGGCGGGCAGTACGCGTTCATCGACTGCGGCACCTCGCTGTCGGTGCCGGGCCTGAAGGCGGTGCTGGCGGCGCGTGGCATCGGGGTCGAGCAGATCGCCTACGTGATGCCGACCCACGTCCATCTCGACCACGCCGGCGGCGCCGGCCTGCTGATGCGCGAGTGCCCGAACGCCAAGCTGGTGGTGCATCCGCGCGGCGCGAAGCACCTGATCGATCCGACGGCGCTGATCGCCGGCGCCACCGGGGTCTACGGCCCGGAAAGGATGGCTGCGATGTACGGCGAGATCGTGCCGATCGACGCCGCCCGGGTGATCGTCGCCGACGATGGCTACGAGCTCGATTTCAACGGCCGCAGCCTGCTGTTCATCGATGCCCCCGGCCACGCCCGCCACCACTACGCGATCTGGGACGCCCGGAGCCGTGGCTGGTTTGCCGGCGACACCTTCGGCCTGTCGTACCGGGTGTTCGACGGTCCGAACGGCGCGACGCTGCTGCCGACCACCACGCCGGTGCAGTTCGAGCCGGAGGCCTGGCTGCAGACGCTCGACCGCTTCCTGGCGCGCGATCCGGCGCACATGTACCTGACCCACTACGGCCGGGTCGGCAATGTGCCGCAGCTGGCGGCCGATCTCCGGGGCGATCTGGCGATGTACCAGAGCATCGCCCTGCATCTGGCCGACGTGCCGGACCGTCACGCCCGGATCGTCGAGGCGCTGACCCTGCACGCGCTGGAGGAACTGGCGGCGATGGCGGCGCCGGTCAGCGACGACACCGCGCGCGACTGGCTGGCCTTCGATCTGGAGCTGAACGCGCAGGGTCTTGGTGTCTGGCTCGATCGGCAGAAGCCGAAAGCCGCAGCCTGATCGCGGTGCAGGGCGGGTCGCGACCGGCCCTACAGCAGCTGGTCGACCAATGCTGCAAATGATTCGGCTTCGATTTCCGGCGCATGTTCTTCGTGCGTCCAGGCAAGGCCTTCGGCATTGATCCAGCCGGCGCGCAGCCCGGCGCGGCGGGCGCCGACAACATCGGCATGGGCGTCATCACCGATGTGCAGCACGGCGTCCGGCGGCAGCGCCAGCGCCGTGCAGGCCGCATGGAAGATCGCCGGATCGGGCTTCGCGGCGCCGAAATCGCTGGCCGACAGTGCGCCTCGGAAATGCTGATCGAGGCCGATCGCGCGCAGGTCGGCATTGCCATTGGAAATCGCGACGATCGGGTAGCGCGCCGCGAGACGGGCCAGCGCCTCGCCGGCGCCGTCGTACAAGTTCACCTGCTGCCGTGCGGCCATGAAGATCGCGTAGACGGTTTCCGTGTGGCCGGGGTCATGGCCGCAATCACCGAGCATCTGCCGGAACATCTCGCGGCGGATGAAGCCGAGATCGTGGGCGTGCTGCGGATGCGCGCTGACGATGCGCTGACGCAGCGCCATCCGGCCTTCGCTGCTCCAGGCATCGAGCACCGATGGCGCGTGCTCGGCGAACCAGGCGTTGGCGGCGGCTTCCGCAGCGCGGATGGTCGGCCAGACCGGCCACAGCGTGTCGTCGAGATCGAGCGTGATGGCCTTGAACGTCATGACAGCGGGCTTCCGGTAATGGGCCGCGAGTATATCGACGGGCGTCGGCTGAACTGGCCGGCGATTGCGGTAACGTAGCCCACGCCTCGGGAGGAGCCCGCGATGACCGACCACGACAATGCCGAACGCATCCATCACCGCGCCTGCAATCTTTGCGAGGCGATCTGCGGCCTGGAAATCCGGGTCGCCGGCGAGCAGATCCTGTCGATCCGCCCGGACGACGCCGACCCGCTGTCGCAGGGCCACATCTGCCCGAAGGCGGTCGCGCTGAAGGATCTGTTCGAAGACCCGGACCGCCTGCGCAAGCCGATCCGCCGCAGCGCCGACGGCTGGGTCGAGATCGAATGGGACGCCGCCTACGACCTGGTGGCCGACCGGCTCTGCGAAGTGGTCGAACGGCACGGCGCCGATGCCGTCGCCAACTACCTCGGCAACCCGACGGTCCACAACTACGGCGGCCTGACCCATGGGCCGCGCTTGCTGTCGACGATCAAGACCCGGAACCGCTTTTCGGCGACCTCGGTCGACCAGTTGCCCCACCAGCTTCTGGCCTACTGGATGTACGGCCACCAGCTGATGGTGCCGATCGCCGACATCGACCGCTGCGACTACCTGCTGGTGCTCGGCGCCAATCCGATGGCCTCGAACGGCAGCCTGATGACGGTGCCGGCGTTCCCGAAGCGGCTGAAAGCGCTGCAGGCGCGCGGCGGCCGGCTGGTGGTGCTCGATCCGCGCCGCACCGAGACGGCGGCGGTCGCCGACGAGCACCTGTTCATCCGGCCCGGCACCGACGCGGCGTTCCTGGCCGGCCTGCTGAAGGTGATCGATGCGGAGAATCTCGGCCGTCCCGGACGGCTGGCGAGTTTCGAGGACGGCCTGGAAGTGGCGCTCGCCGATATCGGCGCGCTGAGCCTCGATGCGCTCGCCCGCCATTGCGGCATTCCGGTCGCGACCATCGAGCGCATCGCCCGCGAATTCGCCGCCGCGCCGCGGGCAGCGGCCTATGGCCGCATGGGCGTGTCGACGCAGGCGCGCGGCACGCTGTGCCAGTGGCTGATCCAGCTGCTGAACATCGCCACCGGCAATCTCGATCGCGAGGGCGGGGCGATGTTCACCCGGCCGGCGGTCGATCTGATCGACAACCCGACCTCCAAGCCCGGCAGCTTCGGCCGCTGGAAGAGCCGCGTGCGCGGCCTGCCGGAGTTCGGTGGCGAACTGCCGGTCGCCGCCCTCGCCGAGGAAATCCTGACCAACGGCGAAGGGCAGGTCCGGGCGCTGATCACGGTGGCCGGCAATCCGGTGCTCTCGACACCGAACGGCGCGCAGCTCGACCGGGCGCTGGCCTCGCTCGACTTCATGGTATCGATCGACTTCTACCTGAACGAGACGACGCGCCACGCCGACGTGATCCTGCCGCCGACCTGCACCCTGGAGCATGACCACTACGACCTGATCTTCCACGCCTTCGCGGTGCGCAACACCGCGCGCTACAGCGCGCCGCTGTTCGAGCGCCCGGTGCAGGCGCGCCACGACTGGGAAATCTTCGAAGCGCTGGGCGACCGGATCGCCGCCCGGCTCGGTGTCAAGCGCAGCCCGCATCCGCGCCCCGATCAGGTGATCGACATGGGCCTGCAGATCGGCCCGTACGGCGGCATGCGCAAGCATCCGCTGAAGCTGTCGCTGGCGGCGCTGAAGGCGGCACCGCACGGCGTCGATCTTGGCGCGCTCGAACCCTGTCTGCCGGAGCGGCTGCAGACCCAGGGCAAGTTCCTGCTCTGCGCGCCGCCGGCGATGATCGCCGAGCTGGCCGATTTCGCGGCGCAGCTGTCGCGCGCGGACGCTGACCCGGGGCTGTCGCTGATCGGCCGCCGCCACGTGCGCAGCAACAATTCGTGGATGCACAACTCGCTCAGGCTGGTGAAGGGTCCGGTGCGCAACCGGCTGCTGATGCATCCGGACGATCTCGCAGCCCGCGGCCTGCGCGATGGCGCGACGGTACGGGTGGCCTCCCGCGTCGGCGCCGTCGAGGTCGAGGTCGAAGCGTCGGACACGATGATGCCCGGCGTGGTCAGCCTGCCGCATGGCTGGGGCCACGATCGCGCCGGCACCCGGATGGCGGTCGCCGAAGCCCACGCCGGCGTCAGCCCGAACGATCTGACCGACGATCGGCTGCTCGACCCGGTCTGCGGCAATGCGGCACTGAACGGCGTGCCGGTGACGGTTGCCGCCGCCTGACGATTCCCCGTTCCGAATGGTCAATCTCGAAGCGAAATTCCGGTTGCCGGACCACGCCGCCGCGCGCGCCGCCGCGATCGCCATCGGCTACCGGCCGGAAGCGGTGCTGAACCAGCGCGACACGTTCTTTGTCGTTGCCACCGGCAAGCTGAAGCTGCGCGAGGAAGACCGGCGCAGCTACCTGATCGGCTACGGCCGGGTCGAGCGGGACGGCCTGCAGCTCAGCGAATACCAGATGGTGCCGGTGCCCGATCCGGCGGCGATGCGCGCACTGCTGGCCGGCACGCTGGGCGTGCTGGCCGAAGTCCGCAAGCGCCGCACCCTGCTGCTGTGCCGCAACGTGCGGCTGCATCTTGATGAGGTCGAAGGACTCGGTCTGCTCGGCGAGATCGAGGCGGTGGTGCCCGTTGGCGGCGATCCGGAAGCCGAGCGCGCCTTCGTCGATGCCACCCTGGCGGCGCTCGGGGTGGCCAAGGATCAGCTGATCGAGGGCTCGTACTTCGAGATGGCGCCGCCGGCATGATCCTGCGCGGCTTGCTTGCCGCCGCGCCGCTGCTCGGCTTGTCCGGCTGCGCGACGCTCGACTACTACGCGCACCTGGCGCGCGGCCAGTATCAGCTGCTGTCGGCGCGCCAGCCGATCACCCGGCTGCTGGCTGCGCCGTCAACCAGCGAGACGCTGCGCGCCCGCCTGCGCCTGGCGCTGGAAGCGCGCGCCTTCGCCTCCGAGGTGCTGGCGCTGCCGCGCAACGGCAGCTACACCGGCTACGCCGATGTCGGTCGCCCCTGGGTGCTGAAGAACCTGTTCGCGGCGAAGGAGTTCTCGCTCGATCCGGTCGAGCAGTGCTTCCCGATCGCCGGCTGCGTCGCCTATCGCGGCTACTACGACGCGGCGCGGGCCCGCGACGAGGCCGAACGGCTGAAGGCGGACGGCTACGAGGTCTTCATCGGCGACGTGCCGGCGTTCTCGACGCTCGGCTGGTTCGATGATCCGCTGCTCAACACCATGCTGCGCTGGGACGACGACGAACTGGTCGGCACCATCTTTCACGAGCTGGCCCACCAGCGCCTGTACCTGCCGGGCGACACCGCGTTCAACGAATCCTTCGCCAGCTTCGTCGAGCGCGAAGGCCTGCGCCGCTGGCAGGCGGCGCGCGGCCTGCCGGATGCCGGCAGCCTGCGCAGCGTCCGCGCCGAGCAGTTCGTCGCGCTGATGCTGAAGTTGCGCGAGCGCCTGCAAGCGATCTACGACGGCGATCAGCCCGACGATGTGAAGCGCAAAGCCAAGGTGGCGGCGATCGCGACGATGCGCGACGAGTACCGCGCGCTGCGCGACGGCGAATGGCAGGGCTATGCCGGCTACGACGACTTCGTGAATGGCGAGATCAACAATGCCAAGCTGCTGCCGTTCGGCCTGTACCACGCGCTGATTCCCGGTTTCGCCCGGCTGTTCGAAGCGTCCGGCGGCGATCTGCCGGCGTTCTACAAGGCCGCCGAAACGCTCGGCAAGGCCGATCCCGAACAACGCCAGCAGGCGCTCGAAACACCGTCCACCACCTCGCCATGACCCGCATCCATGTGTCTGCCGCGCTTGTCGTCGGCACCGAAGTCGACCTGCCCGATGACGCCGCCCGCCACGTCGCCCAGGTGCTGCGGATGCGCGCCGGGGAGGCCCTGACCCTGTTCGACGGCGCCGGCGGCGAATACGCCGCGGTGATCGTCGAAGCCGGCCGCCGCGAGGTGCGCATACGGATCGATCATCACGATCCGGTCGACCGCGAATCGCGGCTCGACGTCACCCTGGCGCAGTGCGTGTCGAAGGGCGACCGCATGGACTACACGATCCAGAAGGCGGTCGAACTCGGCGTCAGCCGCATCGTGCCGCTGCTGTCGGAGCGCAGCGTGGTCAAGCTCGACGCCGAGCGCTGGGACAAGAAGCTCGAACACTGGCGCGGTGTCGCGGTATCGGCCTGCGAGCAAAGCGGCCGCACCCGCGTGCCGGACGTGGCGGCGGTGCAGAAGCTCGACAGCTGGCTGGCCGCGCCTGCCGATGGCGCGCTGCGGCTGGTGCTGGCACCGACCGAGTCGGTATCGCTGCGGACGCTGGAATCGTCGGCGAAGATCGCGCTGCTGATCGGCCCGGAAGGCGGGCTGTCGGACCCCGAAATCGCTGCCGCCCGCCGCGCCGGCTGCATCGGCATCGGCCTCGGGCCGCGGGTGCTGCGTACCGAAACGGCGGGGGTGGCGACGCTGGCGGCATTGCAGGTCCTGTGGGGGGACCTCGGCTAGACTTGCAGGATGAGTCCGACGCTGTTCCGTCAGAAAGGCTTCCGCTTCTACTTTTTCTCCCGCGAGGAACCGCGCATGCATGTCCATGTGCAGGCGGACGAGGGCGAAGCGAAGTTCTGGCTGGAACCGCGCATCGAACTGGCCCGCAACCATGGCCTGTCGGCGACGGCGCTCAGGGACGTGCAGCAGATGATCGAGGAGCGCTCCGATGAAATCGGCAATGCCTGGCGACGCCATTTCGGCGGCTGAAGTCACCAACATCTCGCGCCACGGCCTGTGGCTGCTGTTGGGCGACGAGGAACTGTTCCTGCCCTTCGACGATTTCCCGTGGTTCCGCGACGCCAGTGTCGCGGCACTCACCGAGGTGGTGTGGCCGTCACCCGATCACCTGTACTGGCCGGCGCTCGACGTGGATCTGTCCGTCGAGTCGATCCGTCATCCCGAGCGCTTCCCGCTCACTTCCCGAATCTGAAAACACCATGCTCATCACCAACGCCACCCTCATCAATGAAGGCCGCCGTTTCGAAGCCGATCTGCTGATCGACGGTGAACGGATCGCGAAGATCGCGCCGAAGATCACGGCTCCGGCCGGCGTCGAGGTGTTCGACGCCGGGGGCCGTCTGCTGCTGCCCGGGCTGATCGACGACCAGGTGCATTTCCGCGAGCCGGGGCTGACCGCCAAGGGCGATCTGGCGACCGAATCGGCGGCGGCGGTGGCCGGCGGCGTCACCAGCTTCTTCGACATGCCGAACGTCAATCCGCAGACCATCACCCGCGAGGCGCTGGCCGACAAGTACCGCATCGCCGCCGGTCGCACCTTCGCGAACCACGCGTTCTACATGGGCACCACCAACGACAACCTGTCGGAGCTGGAAGCGCTCAAGAAGGGCGAGGCCTGCGCGATCAAGATCTTCATGGGGGCGTCGACCGGCAACATGCTGGTCGACAACCCGGACACGCTCGACAAGATCTTCCAGCGCGCACCGGTGATGATCGTCACCCACTGCGAAGACACGCCGATGATCAAGGTCGCCGAGGACGCCGCGCGCGCGAAGTACGGCGACGAAGTGCCGTTCTCCGAGCATCCGTACATCCGCTCGGCGGCCGCCTGCTACAAGTCCACCGATCTCGCCGTCGGGCTGGCCAGGAAGCACGGCACCCGGCTGCATGTGCTGCACCTGACCTCGGCCAGCGAGCTGCCGTTCTTCGCCAGGGGGGACGTCAGGACCAAGCAGATCAGCGTCGAGGTCTGCGTCCACCACCTGTATTTCGACGAAAGCTATTACCCGCACCTCGGCTCGAAGCTGAAGTGCAATCCGGCAGTCAAGACCCTGGCCGATCGCGAAGCGCTGGTGGCGGCGGTGCGCGACGGCATCATCGACATCATCGCCACCGACCATGCGCCGCATACGCGGGAAGAAAAAGCCAACAGCTACTTCAAGGCGCCGAGCGGCCTGCCGCTGGTGCAGCACAGCCTGCTGGCGCTCATGGAACTGGTCGAGCGCGGCGAGCTGCCGCTGGAAACGGTGATCGAACGCGCCTGCCATGCGCCGGCCGAGCGCTTCGGCATCGTCGATCGCGGCTACCTGCGCGAAGGCGGCTATGCCGATCTGGTGGTCGTCGATCCGAACGGCATCACCGACGTGACGCCGGAAAGCGTGCGCTACAAGTGCGGCTGGTCGCCGTTCGACGGTCACCGCTTCAAGGCCCGCATCGACGCCACCTGGGTCAACGGCAAGCTGGTCTACCGCGATGGCGCGCTGCGCCCGCAGCCGTTCGGCCAGCGCATCCAGTTCGCATGACGGCGCAGTTGCCGCCGACGCCTTGCGCGTGGGCGATGAAGACGGCGGGCGAGCGCGCCTACCACGATGCCGAATGGGGCAGGCCGGTCCACGACGACCGGCTGCTGTTCGAGATGCTGATCCTCGAAGGCGCCCAGGCGGGCCTGAGCTGGTCGACGATCCTCGCCAAGCGCGACAGCTATCGGCGCGCCTTCGACCACTTCGACGCCGTGAAGATCGCCGCCTACACCGATGCCGACCGCGAACGGCTGATGGCGGACGCCGGCATTGTCCGCAACCGGCTCAAGATCAACGCGACGATCGTCAACGCCCAGGCCTATCTGCGGCTCTGCGACGAAGAAGGCAGCCTCGATGCCTGGCTGTGGCGCTACGTCGACGGCCGGCCAGTGATCAATCACTGGACCGAGATGAAGCAGATTCCGGCGCGCACCGAACTCAGTGATGCGATCAGCAAGGCGCTACTCAGGCGCGGCTTCAAGTTCGTCGGCTCGACGATCATCTACGCGTACCTGCAAGCGGTCGGCGTGGTCAACGATCACCTGATCGGCTGCCCGTCGCGCGGCGCCTGATCACGGCGATCTGAATCGCATCTGAACCGCGCGGTTCAGGCTCGATTCAAGGCCCGGTGGGCAATCTCCGTCGCACAGGCCAAGCCGGCCTGCGTGCCGCCCGGACCGGGCGAGGAGACATCGTCATGCTGATCAAGCCGCTGTTGAAGAAGGCACTGCTCACGGCGGCCGCGAGCCTGAGCCTGCTGCTGGCGCTGCCGAGCCAGGCCGGCCCGACGCACCACCCGGAGTACCCGAGTCCGTACAGCGATCGCCACGATCACCGCCCGGCGCAGCACCGTGACCCGCACCGTCGCGACTGGGGGCGGCCGACGCCAGTCCAGCACCACCGCCACGATCGCCATCACCGCCATGACCGCCGCCATCGCGATGACCATCACCGGCATCACCGGCATCACCGGAACGACCGCGGCGGCCATCACCACCGGCACTGATCGCAGCCGCGAAGCGGCGGGTCCGCTGCCCGCGGCTTGCCGCATTCCGGCTCGACAAAGCCAATTTCGGGGGCCGGAACCGCGGGCTACACTCGGGCCATGAACGCCCCGACGCCGCCGCCGATCGACGCCTCCGCCCTGTTTGCCGCGCTGATCGAGGTGCTGCCGAAAGGCGCGCTGCTGACCACCGTCGAGCAGATGCGGCCGTACGAATGCGACGGCCTGTCGATGTACCGGCGGCTGCCGCTGTGCGTGGCACTTCCGCATGACGAAGCGCAGGTCGCAGCGGTGCTGCGGATCTGCCACGCCCGTGGCGTGCCGGTGGTGGCGCGCGGTCATGGCACCGGGCTGGCGGGCGGCGCGCTGCCCGAGGAAGGCGGCGTGCTGCTGTCGCTGGCGCGGCTCAATCGCATCGTCGAGCTCGATCCGGTGGCCCGCACCGCCCGCGTGCAGCCCGGCGTCCGCAATCTGGCGATCAGCGAAGCGGCGGCACCGCATGCGCTGTACTACGCGCCGGATCCGTCGAGCCAGATCGCCTGCTCGATCGGCGGCAATGTCGCCGAGAACTCCGGCGGCGTGCACTGCCTGAAGTACGGGCTGACCGTGCATAACGTCGTCGCTGCGCGCGTGGCGCTGGCCGACGGCCAGATCATCGAACTGGGCAGCGAGGCACCGGATGCGCCGGGCTATGACCTGATGGCGCTGCTGGTCGGCTC
>PNMW01000044.1 GCA_013823855.1 Lysobacteraceae bacterium
GGCGTGCTGATGACGATGCCGATCGGCGGCGCCGACATGCCGGTGGTGATCTCGCTGTACAACGCCTTCACCGGCCTGGCGGTCGGCTTCGAGGGCTTCGTGCTGCAGAACCCGGCGCTGATGATCGCCGGCATGGTGGTCGGCTCGGCGGGTACGCTGCTGACCCTGCTGATGGCCAAGGCGATGAACCGTTCGGTGTCGAACGTGATCTTCTCGAACTTCGGCGCGGTGGCCGGCGAGGAGCAGGGCGAGATCAAGGGCTCGATGAAGCCGATCGACGCCGGCGATGCCGGCATCAACATGCGCTATGCCAGCAAGGTGATCATCGCCCCGGGCTACGGCCTCGCGGTGGCACAGGCCCAGCACAAGCTCTACGAGTTCGTGAAGCTCTGCCAGGACGCCGGCGTGGAAGTGAAGTTCGCGATCCATCCGGTCGCCGGCCGCATGCCCGGCCACATGAACGTGCTGCTCGCCGAAGCCGGCGTGCCGTACGACATCATCTACGACATGGAAGACATCAACGGCGAATTCAAGGAAGCCGATGTCGCCATCGTCATCGGCGCCAATGACACCGTGAATCCGGCCGCCCGCACCAACAAGTCCAGCCCGATCTACGGCATGCCGATCCTCAACGTCGACCAGGCCAAGCAGGTCTACGTGGTCAAGCGCGGCCAGGGCAAGGGCTACTCGGGTGTCGAAAACGAACTGTTCTTCGCCGACAACGCCAACATGGTCTACGGCGACGCCCAGAAGGTGCTGGTGCAGATGATCCAGGCGGTGAAGTCGCTGGATGGCGGCGGTCACTGAAACCGTCGCTGCAAACGAACAGGCCACCTTCGGGTGGCCTTTTCGTTACTGCCCGACGACCATGATCCGCGGCGATCAGCCCTGCCTGGGCGGCAACGGTGCGGCGGGTGGTGGCGAGCCGCCCGCCGTGGCCGGCGGCTCGCGGCGGACGACCCGCCGGAACGCCAGCAGCTTGGTCAGCAGATCAAACCAGAACGGCGCGCCGAGCGTGGTCGCCAGCGCGGTGAGCAGGAAGCCGGCCAGCTTGCCGAGCACCGGGATGATCCAGGCTTGCAGGCCCTCGCCCTGTCGGCAGTCGCCGCAGACCCGGCCATTCGGGCCTTCCCAGCCGAGCGGCAGCCCGAGCGAGCCGACCAGCGACAGCTGCTCGCCGAGGCGATCGGCGAGCGCCTGCTCGCACTCGGCGGTTTCGCGCCCGCCTGCGGCGCAGGCCGGAATCTCGGCCGGTTGCTTGCGCGCCAGATCGACGGCGGTCAGCACCACCTTCTCGCGGACCTCGGGCGACTGCGACAGGACCTTGAGCAGCTGCAGCGTGTCGGCGTTCAGCGCCACCGCGAACAGCAGGCCGAGCGTGAACAGGATCTTCTGGACGTGGCGCCGGTACCAGCCGGTGACCCGTTCCATCGATTCGTTGAAATAGGTGGCGATGACCTGCTCGACCTTGGCCCGCGGACTGTCCAGCGACAGCCCGGCGACCTTCAGCATCCGCTCGATCGAGGCCTTGAACTGCGGGTTTTCGCTGGCCAGCGCCAGCACCGCGCCTGCGAACCGGGTCGGCGGAATCGCCGAAGGCAGCAGCGCCCCGCCCGGCTGGTAGTCGCCCTCGTACAGCGAGCTGATGTACGGGCTCGAATAGAACGCCTCGACCAGGGTCGAGGTGGCCGCCGCGTCGCCTTCCCGGGCCGTGCCGAGAGTCTTGGCGAAGATCTCGGCGATGCCCCGTTCGAGCAGCCGGCCGCGTCGCCGCAGCCAGATCTCGGCGAAATCGACCGCTGTCGAGGCCGCTGTCGCGAACACCAGGTAGACCACGGTCAGGCCGATCAGCACGTCGACGAGTTGCAGCAGCATGGCGGCCCTCCGGAACGGCAGCGATGCACGAGCATAGGCCGGCGAGCGGGGCCGCCGCGAGTGCTGGCGTCGCCATGCGCCAGCGCACAAAACGCCAGCGCCGGAACCCGGACCTTGCCTTGAGCTTGTCGCGACAGGCGACATACCATGCCGTGCGGATCGCGACGCGAATCCGATCACTCGACAACAATGACTACTAGGAGAAGAGTTATGAAGAATCTGCTCATCGGCGCAGCGCTGCTGGCCTCGTCGTCGGTCGCCTTCGCCGACGCCCCCGGCGGCCCGAACTGCGGCTGGGGCAACATGCTGTTCGAAGGCCAGTCCGGCATCGGCCCGCACTTCCTCGCCACCACCACCAACGGTACCTCGGGCAATGCCACCTTCGGCATGACCTCGGGCACCAACGGCTGCTCGGTTGACGGCAAGCTGACCTACGGCGGCAAGAAGATGGTGTCGGCGCTGTTCGACGAGTTCTCCGCCGATGTCGCCGCCGGCGACGGCCAGGCGCTGAACGCGGTCGCCGTCGCCTACGGCGTGCCGAAGCAAGACCGCGCGGCGTTCGCCTCGCTGGCCCACCGCAACTTCTCGGTGCTGTTCCCGAGCGAGAACGTCACCGCCGACGACGTCGCCTCGAAGCTGGAAGCGCTGATGAAGTCGGACGCCCGGTTCGCCCAGTACGTGATCTGAGGCAGCGCATGGTCGCCTGACGGCGACCACGCCCTGGTCCTTGCGGGCCCGGCATCAGCCTGATGCCGGGCCTCGTTGTTTCAGCCTGATCCGCCTCGCCTCGATGCTCGTCCTGCGCACGCTCGTCCCGATCCTGGCCGCCCTCTGGCTGCTGGCACCCGCCATCGCCCGACCGGCCGAGCCGGCGTGGTCGCAGGCGGAACAGAAGGCGCTGTGGCAACGCGGCGAATGGCTGCGGCTGCTGCACTACAAGCCCGGCCTGCATCCCGGCCGCTGGCACAGCCAGGCCGACGATCCCGAATTCTTCCTCGCCGGCGGCGGTGCCGACGATCCGCGCGCCGAACTCGAGGCCACGCTGGCCGCGCTGCGCGCACCGGCCGAGGCTGGCGACCGCCACGCGCAGTGCCGCTTCGTCGCCCGGCTGAGCTGGCTGCGCAGCGAACTGGATCTCGGCGAACTGCCGCAGCCCGACTGCAGCGCCTACCGGGAATTCCGCAGCCGGGTCCAGGGCCGGCGGGCGGTGCTGATCTTCCCGTCCTACTATCTCAACAGCCCGTCGTCGATGTTCGGCCACACGCTGCTGCGGCTCGATGCCGGCGACGACGGCGACGGCGCCGAATACCTGTCGTTCGCGGTCAACTTCGGTGCCGTGGTCGACGCCCGCGACAACGGCCTGTTCTACGCCTTCAAGGGCCTGACCGGCGGCTATCCGGGCCAGTTCGAGGTCGACCACTATTACAAGAAGATCCGCGAGTACAACCGCGACGAGAACCGCGACATCTGGGAGTACCCGCTGAATCTCGGCGCCGAGGAGACCGAGCGGCTGATCCAGCATCTGTGGGAACTGCGCAACATCCGCTTCGCCTACTACTTCTTCGACGAGAACTGCTCGTACCGGATACTCGAACTGCTCGAAGTCGCCCGTCCGGGGCTCGACCTGACCAGCGGCTTCCCGCTGACCGCGATCCCGATCGACACCGTCCGCGCCGTGCAGGGCGCCGGCCTGGTCCGCGGCAAGCAGTTCCGGCCCTCGCAGGGCACCGTGCTGCGCCAGCGCCTCGACGCCTTGCCGGCGGCGCTGCACGACACCGTGATCACGCTCGGCCAGGCGCCGGAACTCCTCGATTCGGCCGCCGTGCAGGCGCTGCCGGCAGCGACCCGGGCGCGGCTGATCGACGCCGCCTACAAGTACCTGCGCTTCCTGCAGACCGGCCCGGCGCGCGATCCGGCGGTCGCCGAACGCAGCTTCCGGCTGCTCCAGGCGCTGCAGGCCGAGGCCGACCAGCTGCCGGCCGCCGAACCCCAGCCCGATCCGGACACGGCGCCGGACGCCAGCCACGGCAGCCGCCGGCTGGCGGTCGGCGGCTGGCACGAGAACGGCCGCGACTACCTGAGCCTCGGCCTGCGGCTATCGCTGCACAGCCTCGAGGAGAATCGCAACGGCTTTCCGGTCGGCGCCCAGATCAATCTCGGCAATTTCGATTTCCGGATCAGCGACCGCGGCCGGCCGGACATCAACCGGATCGACGTCGTCGACATCCTGTCGCTGAGCCCGCGCGACCGCTTCTTCAAACCGCTGTCGTGGTCGGTGATGACCGGCGTCGAACGGCAGTGGACCGAAGGCCGCGAGCGCCGGGTGGCGCAGGTCAACGGCGGCGTCGGCCTGACCCAGGCGCTGTGGGGCAGCACCCGCCTCTACGGCCTGACCACCGGCCGGCTGGAATACAACACCGGCTTCCGTGACCCGGTGCAGCCCGCCGTCGGCCTGCGCGCCGGGCTGCTGGCCGGCAGCGGAGCGATCACGCTGAACTGGGATCTCGGCGCCGAAAAATTCGCCAACGGCGATACCCGGCTGCGCGCGGCGCTGCGCCACAACCTGCAGCTGTCGCGCCAGCAGGCGCTGCATCTGGAACTGCTGTGGCGCGACCAGCAGCCGGATGCGAAGCTCGCCGTCGGCCTGCGCTACCAGTACTACTACTGAGCACATGGCCTGCCGCCCGCTGCTGCGCGCCGTCGCGCTGCTGCTGCTCTGCACGGCGCTGAGCAGTTGCACCTCGCTGTTCCTGCACCCGGATCACCAGGCGTATTTCCCCGGCCACGGCCCCGGCACGCCGGCCGAGGACGTCTGGATCGCCACCCCGGAGGGTCCGCGCCTGCACGCGCTGTTCCTGCCGGCAACCACGACGCCGCGGGCAACGCTGCTGTTCCTGCACGGCAACGCCGAGAACCTCAGCTCCCACGTCCACGCGGTGACCTGGCTGCCGGCGCAGGGCTACAACGTGCTGGCGCTCGACTACCGCGGCTACGGGCGCTCCGAAGGCCGGGCCAGCGTCGATCGCGTGCACGAGGACGCGCGCCTCGCGCTGCGCTGGCTGCTGGCGCGCGACGGCGAGGACCCGCTGATCGTCTACGGCCAGAGCCTCGGCGCCAGCGTCGCGCTGAATCTGGTCGCTCGCAGCGATGCGCCGACACGGCAGCGGATCCGTGCGGTGATCGCCGACAGCGGCTTTGCCCGCTATCGCGGCATCGCCCGCGAGAAGCTCGATCAGTCATGGCTGACCTGGCCGCTGCAATGGCCGCTGTCGCTACTGATTTCCGACGCCTGGTCGCCGCTCGCGGTGGTCGACCGGATCAGCCCGATTCCGCTGCTGCTGATCCACGGCGAGCGCGATGCCGTGGTGCCGCCGCATCATTCGGAGGCGCTGTACCAGCGCGCCGGCGAGCCGAAGACGCTGTGGCGGATCCCGGGGGGCCGGCACATCGACGCGATCCGCCGCGACGATGTCCGTGCGCGCCTGCTCGATTTCCTGGCCCAGGCCAGCAGCCGCGCCTGCGCCGCGCCGCCACCCTGAAGCCTGTGCCGCACCGGGCCGGGATCAGCCCGGCACCGGGCGGGCGGCGATCAGCGGCGCCAGCAGCGGATGGCTGTCGCGCAACTGCAGGCGCAGCGCGGCGATCACCGCATCGAGCTGCCGCTGGCCGCCGCCGCGGTCACCGCTTGCCAGCCGCCAGCGGGCCCGCGCGCCCTGCAGCGCCAGCCGCCGGGGGTCGTCTTCCGGCAGCGTTCCAGCGATCGCTTCACCGGCATCGAGCGCCGCGCCGGCGGCATCGAGGCGGCCGAGCTGCAGCAGGCTTTCGGCCTGCAGGCGGCGCAGGATCGTCGCCCGCAGCGGCGGCGCATCTTCCAGCGAGGCCAGGATGGCGAGACCGCGTTCGACCAGCGGCAGCGCCTCCGCCGGTCGCCCGAGCTGCAGGCGGGCGCTCGCGAGGTTCGACAGCGGCGCCGTGGCCTCGAAGGTCTGGCCGCTGCCGCGCTGGTCGTGGCGGGCGAGCAGATCGGCGAACACCGTTTCGGCCTCGGCGTGGCGGCCCTGCAGGTTGAGGAGGTAGCCCAATTCGTTCTGCACATACAGGCTGTCGGTTGCCATCGCGCCGAAGCGCGCCTCGATGCGCCGGGCCGCCTCGCGCACCGCCGCCACCGCCTCGTCGCGACGGCCCAGCGCATCGAGGCCGTGGGCGAGATTGACCTGCACCTTCAGCGTCGTCGGATGATCGGCGCCGTAGACCGCCCTGAGGTCGGCCCAGGCCCGGCGGGCATCGTCGACGCCGCGCTCGGGCCGGCCGGCGACCCGGTGGATGACCGCGATCAGGCCGCCGGCCTCGCCGGCGATCCCGTTCGGCTCGCCGAGCCGGCGGTTGGCCTCGTCGCGCAGCGCCGCCAGCGGCGTCAGAAAGGCGGCATCGCTGCCTTGCCGGGACTGCGCCTCCAGCAGCCGCAGCCGCGTTTCCAGCGCCGCCACCGGCTGCGAGTGCTGATCGGCGAGCAGGCTTTCGAGCGCCGTCACCGCTTCGCCGTCGCGCTCGGCGGAAATCAGCACGGCGGCACGCTCCAGACGGGCCTTGTCGCGTTCGGCCGACGCCGCCGCCGACACTGCGCGCGCGATCGCCCGATCGAACAGGGCGATCGCGGCGTCGTAGTCGCCGAACTCGTGGCGCAGCACGCCGAGCGTGGTCAGCACCGATGCGGCGACGGCCGGCTGGTCGGCGAAGCGGCTGTCGACGGTCCGCGTGGCGGCATCGATCGCTGCCCGCACCGTCACTTCCGGCGCCCCCGGCGGGCGCTGCAGCGGATTGGCGGCGTTGAGCAGATCCTCGTTGACGAAGCGGTTGATCGCCTGCGCCTTGGCCGCTTCGAGTTCGGCGCGGCCGCGCGCCTGGCTGGCCTGCCAGGCCATGTACGAGGTCGCGACAATGCCGACCAGCAGGGTTGCCGCCAGCGGAATCAGCCGGCGGCGCAGCGCGCCGAGCCGGGCCAGCCGCGCGTTCAGGCGTTCCGCTTCGGCCTTTTCGGCCGCCTGTTCGGCCAGCCGGGCAGCGCGCTGCGGCAGGCTGCGCAGCCGGCGCGCCAGTTCGGCGGCATCGCGCAGCCGTTCCTCGCCGCGCCCGGCCGCAGCGGCGGCGACGTCCTCGCGCAGCAGCGGATCGGCGATGTCGCCTTCCCAGCCGGCGGTCAGCGGCCGTTTCAGGTCGCCGACGATCATCTGGTACAGCACCACGCCGAGCGCGTAGAGATCGGTCTGCACGGTCGGCTGCTGGCCGGCGAGCAGTTCCGGCGCGTAGTAGAACGGCGTGCCACTGCTGTCGCCGCCCGCCTGGTCGGCGTCGCCGGCGACCCGGGTGAAGCCCAGCCGGGTGATCTCCAGCCGTTCGAGGCGGGCCAGATCCATCAGCCGGCCGCTGCCGAAATCGCCGAGCCGGACCTGCGCCCGGCCGGCAGCATCGAAGCCGACCAGCAGATTGGCCGGCTTCAGGTCCTTGTGCAGCACGCCGGCGGCATGCGCGGCGGCCAGCGCTTCGGCGGCCTGCGCGACCAGCTCCAGACGCTCGACGAGCGGCACGCCGGCGAGGCCGCCACGGGTCTCCGCCCACTGCGGCAGCGCGCCACCGGCGGCGTACTCGGCCTCGATGAAGTACGGCGGCTCGTCGATGTTCCAGTCGAGCAGGCGGATCAGGTCCGGCCGCTCGCCGTAGGTGTCCTTGAGCACCCGGAACAGGGTGATCTCGCGTTTCAGCGCGGTCAGGCCGCTGGCATCGAGCGCGAACTTGAACACCCGCCGCTCGCCGGTCTTGCTGTGGATGGCCAGCCAGACTTCGCCGAGCCCGCCGCTGCCGAGCTGTTCGCGGAGCTTCCAGTGCGGACGCAGCGGCAGGCTGTCGCCCGGCGACAGCTGCAGCTGCGGCGCACTGGCGGTCATCGGCGATGCCACCTCGACGGTGACCGGCGCCAGCAGCCGGTAGCCGTAGCCGTGAACGGTGCGGATGATCGTCTGCTGTTCGTCGCCGAGCGCCTGGCGCAACCGGGCCACCGCCTTGGTCAGCACCGATTCGGACAGGATGCGGCCCGGCCAGACGCCGTCCTGCAGCTCGTCCTTGGTGACCACTTCGCCGGGGTGGCGGAGCAGGAACAGCAGCAGTTCGAGCGGCTTCGGCTCCAGCCGCGACAAGGCACCGCGCACGCTCAGCTCGAGCGAGCGGCTGTCGAGCTGGCAGTCGGCGAACCGGTAGATCAGGTCGCGGCGGCGGGCCGGAATCGGGGTTTCAGGCGCGGGCACGGGAGGGCGGACGGCGGCGGTGGCTTGCGGATATCGGGCAGGCCGGACCCTAGCACAGGCGTCCACGTCGCTCATCCTGAACCGGATGACAGCAAAAACTTCATCTCGATCAATCGTTTGCGAATCGTCGGAAATTGGTCGGAAGTTGGTCCGGACTCCTCGGCGGCCGGCGCCCAGGATCGCGGCGCTGTCGACCGGCCCGGTCCCTGCAGTCGCGCCACGGGCCCGGTACGTCGGCAATGCCTCGCTCACCGCCATCCGGGACCCGCCATGAAATCCGCCACGATCGTCGCGCTGCTGAGCGCGCTGTCCGTCCTGTCCACGCAGGGCGCCTCCGACAACAAGGCGCGCCAGCCCGCAGCCCGCACGCCTGCCAGCCAGGCCGTCGCCAGCGACATCGGCCGCTGCATCGCCGGAGCGATCCCCGGCACCCTGGACATCGAATTCGGCACCGACGGCCGGCGCAGCCGCGCGATCGGCGCCGACAACAGCTTCAGGCCGACGCTGCTGCTCGGCGACGACGACCGCGTGCAGGTTGCCGCCGGCGGCAACTTCGTGCGCGTCCGCGCCGGCAGCCCGTTCCCGGTCAACGAGTCCGATCCGGCGCTGTTCCAGTTCACCGTCGCCGGGCTCGACGACAGCAGCTTTCCGGCCGGCGGCACCGGCAACGGCATCGCCGATGCCGACAGCCTCGACGGCCGCGACTTCGTCGGCGGCTACGCCGACGCCGTGCGCCAGCCGGACGGCAAGCGGGTGCTGACCGCCAGGCTCGGCATCCAGGGCGGCTTCGCCAATGTCGACAGCGCCGTGCTGCGCCTGAACCCGGATGGCAGCCGGGACGGCAGCTTCGGCAGCGATGGCGGCGTGACCCTGCCAAAGCCGCTGCCGGACAACGAGGTCGGCAGCCTGGTCGGGGTCGCGGTGCAGGCCGATGGCCGCATCGTCGGCATCGGCAGCATCAGCCAGACCACCGGCCAGTCGATCGGCTATTTCCTGGCCCGCTTCAATGCCGACGGCACGCTCGACGACGGTTCGGCCCGCGACAGCACCCCCGGCGACAGCTTCGGCAACAACGATCCCGACGGCGTCGACGGCGTGGTGCTGAACCGCAGCGAAGCGGCGTTCGCGCTCAGCAGCACCGGCTACCGGGTGCGGGTGCAGGGCACGCGGATCGTGGTCATCGACACCACCGATGCGGTCAATGAAGTGCGCCTGTTCGGCCATGCCGCCGATGGCCGCCTCGATGCCGGCTTCGGCAGCGGCGGCGTGGTCCGCGACATTCGCGGCGACGGCTTCTGCATCCGCCCGGACCTGCTGGTGCAGCCGGACCGGAAGCTGCTGTTCACCGCCGAGTGCGTGATCGGCCGCCTGAACGCCGACGGCAGCCCGGATACCGGCTTCGGCGGCGACGGCTTGGTGTTCCGCGACGCCAGCAATACCCGCGAGCTGACCAGCGGCCTAGCGCGGACGGCGACCAAATGGCTGGTGCTGCAGCCGGACGGCAAGTTCCTGACCGGCGGCAGCACCAGCGACGAGATCACCGAAATCGCCCGCTTCCATGCCGACGGCCTGCCCGATACCGGCTTCGGCGACGACCGCGTCCAGATCCCGCTGGCCGGCTCGCTGATCTTCGGTGGCCTGGCCGTCGACCGTCAGGGCGCGGTGCTGGTCGGCAATCTCGACAACCGGGTCAGCAGCGCCGCCAGCATCGAGCTGGCGCGGCTCTGCGGCGGCTTGAGCGTCGACACCCGGCCCGATCCGTTCTCGTTCGACGATCGCATCGACGTGCCGCTGAGCACCGAGCAGCGCTCCAACGTCTACACCGTCTCCGGGCTCGCCGACACCGTGCCGGCGCTGATCCGGGTCGAGAACGGCGAGTACTCGGCGGGCTGCGCCGGCGAAGGCGAGCCGCTGTTCGAGACCTCGATGGAAAAGGTCTACAACGGCATGCGCATCTGCGTGCGCCACACCAGTGCCGCGACCCCGGGCACCGCAGTGACCACCACGCTGATCCTCAGCGCCGGGCCGGACGAGTTCCGCGAGGACTTCACCACCGTGACCGCCGGTGGTGCGCCGGCGAACCAGCTGCCGGTCGCCAGCGACGACAGCGCGACCACCGAAGCCGGCCGCGCCGTGCTGGTCGACGTGCTGGGCAACGACCGCGATGCCGATGGCGATCCGCTGACCATCGTCGAGATCGGCGCGCCGGCCAACGGCACGGCGGAACTGCGCGACGGCCGCATCCGCTACACGCCGGCCGCCGGCTTCACCGGCACCGACCGTTTCATCTACCGGATCAGCGATGGCCGCGACGGCCCGCGCGAAACGCTGCGCGCTGGCGGCCCGGTCAGCGGCAAGGTCGACAGCAGGGTGGCCGGCGCGGTCGACGGCGACAGCCGCGCGGCGACGGTCACCATCACCGTCACCGCCGTGGCGCCGCCGGTCGATCCTGTCGATCCGGGCGATGGCCATGTCGGCGGCAACGCCCGGCGCGGCGGCGGCGCCTTCGGCGGCGCGCTGCTCGGCGGACTCGGCCTGGCGGCACTGCTGCGCCGTCGCCGCAAGACGCTGCTGGCGCTGGCCGGCGGCCTGCTGGCGCTGACCGCGAACGCCGACGACGCGCCGCCGCGCTGGTATCTCGGGGTCACCGACGGGCTGGTCTACAGCGGGGCTTCCGGCGACGGCAACCGGGCGATCGCCAACGGCGGCCACCGTGGCAGCGCCCGGCTTGACACCCGCGATTTCAGCTACGGCGTCTACGCCGGCCGCGAGCTGCTGCCCTGGCTGGCGCTGGAGGCGGGCTACGACAACATCGGCCGCTACGGCGCCACGTTCAGCGGCAGCAGCGACGACCCGGCGCGCTTCGCGGGCGACCTGCTGGCCGCGATGCCGGCCGGCGGCGATGCCTACTTCCTGCGCCTGCGGCTGAATCAGGCGATCGGCGCCGACTGGCAGGCCTTCGCCCGGGTCGGCGGCGCCTTCATCCACTCCGAATCGCGGATCACCGTCAACGGCACCACCTATCGCGGCAACGACGATCTCGGCGCGCTGCAGGCCGGGCTCGGCGTCCGCCATGCGCTCGATGCGCGCTGGGCGGTGACCGGCGACACCGGCGCCTACTGGCCGGCGCGCGGCCGCCATGCGCTGCGCTTCGGCGTGGCGCTGGAGTGCCGCTTCTGAGCAACCGCTGTCCGCTCCCGCAGGGCGCGGGCGAACGGGCACCGGGCAGACCGGTACGATGGCGGCATGCTCCAAGTCGTCTGGTTCAAGCGCGATCTGCGCATCCACGATCACGCGCCGCTGACCCAGGCGGCAGCGGCCGGGCCGGTGCTGCCGCTGTATCTCGTCGAGCCGGGTCTGTGGCAGCAGCCGGACGCTTCGGGCCGGCACTGGGCGTTCATCCGCGAATCGCTGGTCGAGCTGCGCGCGGCGCTGGCCGCACTCGGCCAGCCGCTGGTGATCCGCCGCGGCGAAGCGGTCGCGGTGTTCGAGGCGCTGCGCGGCCGGCGCGGCGGCTTCGCGCTGTGGAGCCACGAGGAAACCGGCAACGACTGGAGCTACGGCCGCGATCTCGCGGTCGGCGACTGGGCGCGCCAGCACGACATCCGCTGGACCGAGATCGCCCAGAACGGCGTGATCCGCCGGATGCGCAGCCGCGACGGCTGGGCACGGCGCTGGGACCAGCGGATGTCGGCCGCAATCGTGGCGCCGCCGCCAGCGCTGGCCCCGCTCGATGTCGAGCCCGGGCCGCTGCCGCCGGCGCAGCTTCCGTGGCTGGCCGCCGATCCCTGCCCCGGCCGCCAGCGCGGCGGCCGGGCGCAGGCGCAAGCGGCGCTGCACAGCTTTCTCACCGAGCGCGGCGGCCGCTACCACCGCGAGCTGTCGAGCCCGCTGACCGCCGTCGAATCCTGCTCGCGGCTGTCGCCGCACCTGGCCTTCGGCACGCTGTCGATCCGCGAGGCCGCGCAGGCGGCGGCGCTGCAGCTGCGGCGCCTCGACCGCCTGCCGCCCGCCGAGCAGGCGACCTGGAAACGCGCGCTGCGCGCCTTCATCGGCCGCCTGCACTGGCATTGCCACTTCATCCAGAAACTCGAGACCGAACCGCGGCTGGAGTTCGAGAACACCCATCCGGCCTGCGACGGCCTGCGCGAAAGCGAGTTCGACGACGCGCGCTTCACCGCCTGGGCCGAAGGCCGCACCGGTCTGCCGTTCGTCGATGCCTGCATGCGCAGCCTGATCGCGACCGGCTGGCTCAACTTCCGGATGCGGGCGATGCTGTGCGCGGTGTCCAGCTACCACCTGTGGCTGCACTGGCGGCGCCCCGCCCTGCATCTGGCCAGACTGTTCACCGACTACGAGCCCGGCATCCATTACCCGCAGATGCAGATGCAGAGCGGCGTCACCGGCATCAACACGATCCGCATCTACAACCCGGTCAAGCAGGGCCTCGACCAGGACCCGGATGGCCTGTTCATGCGCCGCTGGCTGCCCGAGCTGGCGCAGCTGCCGACCGCGCTGCTGCACACGCCGTGGAAGATGGACGACGCCGCCCAGCGCGCCGCCGGCATCCAGCTCGGTCGCGACTATCCGCTGCCGATCGTCGACCCGGTGGACGCGGCCCGGGTCGCCCGCGAGCGGATCTGGGCGGTGCGCCAGCGCGCCGATTTCGGCGCCACCGCCGATGCCATCCAGGCGCGCCACGGCAGCCGCAAGGCCGGCCTGCCGCCGACCACGCGACCGCGTCGCGCCGTGCCGGCCAGCGCGCAGCTGGGGCTGGATCTGGGTTCCGACTGACGCGTGGACGGCCGCGCCGCCGCCGGCCCGGGCCGGACGCTTGCTGCCCCGGCAGGCGCTGACCCGTCCGCCGCACCGGTGAGTTCGCCCCTTGATGGGCGCGCGCATGGGGATGCCATGCAAGGAAGAAAGCGCAGCAATAGTGGTTCTATTGCGAGCATTTCTGACACCGCAGTGCGCCCAAGGCGCACGTCCAGCACGGGGTGGAATCTCATGGGTGCGGTGGACTAGGCTCGGCATTGCGCCAGCGCGATCGATGACAGGACACGCCCGCCTGTCTCAGGCGCGGCGGCAGGCGCGGATGGCAACGGGGAACGGCGTGACCGCAGCGGGCTGCAAGTATCCGGGCTTCATCAGCTACAGCCATCGCGACCGCAAGGTGGCGGAGTGGCTGCATCGCGGGATCGAGCGCTACCGCGTGCCGGCCCGGCTGGTCGGCAGCCCGGGCGCGCACGGCCCGGTGCCGGCCCGGCTCTACCCGATCTTCCGCGATCGCGACGAACTGGCCGCCGGCCCGCTCGCCGGCCAGCTGGTCGAGGCGATCGGGCAGTCGCGCTGCTTCGTGCTGATCTGCTCGCCGGAGTCGGCGGCATCGCGCTGGGTCAACGATGAAGTCGCCGAGTTCCTGAAGCAGGGATCGCCGTCGCGCCTGCTCTGCCTGATCGCCGATGGCGAACCGAACGCGGCCGATCCGGCGCGCGAATGCCTGCCGCCGGTGCTGCGCGAACGCGGCATCGAGCCGATGGCCGCCGAGCTGCACGACGCCGCCGACGGCCGCGACCACGCACGGCTGAAGATCATCGCCGGCCTGCTCGGCGTCGGCTTCGAGGAACTGCGCCGGCGCGATCTGGTGGCGCGCAATCGCCGGCTGATCGCGGTCGCCGGGCTGAGCCTGCTGGTGGCAAGCCTGACCGTGGTGCTGGCGCTGGCCGCGCTGCGCGCCCGCGACGAGGCCGAGCGCAGCCGCCAGCAGGCCGAGGAGCTGATCGGCTTCATGCTCGGCGAACTGCGCGGCCAGCTCGAGCCGCTCGGCAAGCTCGGCCTGCTCGATGCCGTCGGCGATCGCGCGATGGCCTATTTCGCCGGCCTCGACCGCGGCCGTGACCCGGGCCCGCGGGCGCTGGCGGCGCGCGCCAAAGCCTTGCGCCAGATCGGCGAGGTGCGCTTCGCCCAGGGCCGTCCCGACGAGGCGGTGGTGACGCTGACCGCAGCACGCGCGCTGCAGCGCGAACTGGTGACCGGCGCGCCAGCCGACAACGCGCTGCTGTTCGAGCTGGGCCAGATCGAGTACTGGGTCGGCTTCGCGGCCTGGCGCGCCGGCGATTTCGACCGCGCCGAGACCAGCTTCCAGGCTTACCGGCAGATCGCCGAAACCCTGGTCGGCCGCGAGCCCGGCAACCGCGAATGGCGCACCGAGTTCGCCTACGCGCTGTGCAACCTCGGCGTGCTGGCCCACGAGCGCAAGCGCCACACCGAAGCGCTGCCGCTGTTCCAGCAGTCGATGGCGGTGGTCGAGACGCTGCTGCAGGAGGGCCCGCTGCCGACCGCGGTCACCGCCAGCCTGCTCAGCGCACTGAGCTGGGAAGGCTCGACCCGGGCCGCGCTCGGCCAGCGCAGCGAAGGCCTGGCGCTGCTCGGCGAGCACGCCCGCCGTCACCGCGCGCTGCTCGAGCAGGCACCGGACGACCACCGTCTGCTGGAAGCGTTCTGCAATGCCCTGTCGAGCTACGGCATCGCGGCGATCGAGGCCGGCCAGCCGGCACTGGCGCTGACCATCGCCGAGGAAGGCCTGCAGCGGGTACAGCGGCTGATCGCCACCGACGGCGACAACCTCGACTACCAGGTCGACCGCGCCTACCTCACCCAGGTCGCAGCGTCGGCCCACTTCCAGCTGCAGCAATGGGACGCCGCCCGCGACGGCCTGAGCCGCGCCGATGCGGCACTGACCGACGTGCTGCAGCGCGACCCGGCGCGCAATCTCGCGCGGGTCTCGCTGATGTCGGTCTGGGACCTGATCCACGCGCTGGCCTGGCGGGACGCCGATCTGCCGCGCGCCCGCGGCATCGCCCGCAAGGCGGTGGCGATCGCCGACAGCACGCCGGCCGACAGCCTGTACAACCCGGTGATCCGCGCGACCGCGCACCTGATGGCGCTGGAACTGGCGCTGTACGTCGACCACGACGACATCGCCGCCGCCCGGCATCGCGACGCCGCCAGCGCCGCGCTGGCGGCGATCGACGAGAAGGCGCCGGAAATGGGCCGCCGCGGCAGCCGCCTGCAGACGCTGCTCGGCCTGATGAGCGGAATCGATCACATTGTCGATGCAGCGATGCCGGAGAACGCCGCGCCGTGGACCTACAGTGTCGTCAGCTTCATCGAGCGGCACTGCCAGACCATCGGCAGACCGGCGACGACGCCGCTCGACTGCCGCCATCCGCAGCCGCTGGCGATCAGCACCCGCCGGATCGATTGACGGCGCGACCCCTACCTCAACGGACCCCGACCGGTCCCAATGCCACGGACGTTCAGACGATGACCCAGCCCGCCAGGGATTACGGACCGAAGAAGGAGGTGGCGATCCTGCTGACGCTCGACACCATCACCCGGAACCAGTGCCAGAACGTGCCGGAGATCTCGCTGGTCTACGGCAAGGACCTGGGCCGCAGCGATGCCGCCACCTACGTGTTGAGCAGCGACGCCTCGGCGCTGTGGAAGTTCCGCTGGCCGAATCCGGTCAGCGCCAAGGACGAGGCCGGCCGCGCCAGCCTCGCGTTTATCGATGTCGCGGCCGTCAAGGGCAACGGCGCCATCGAACTGCGCCTGAAACCGGGCGCGGCGAAGTTCCAAGGCATCGAGCTGCTGCTGCACTTCGAACCGCGCGGCAAGAAGAATCCGGGCGCCAACCTGGTGCTCGATCCGGTGGTGAAGCCGGGCGGCGGGCCGCGCGTCTAGCTAAGCTTTCCGCGCCGCATCGGGCGGCCGTCGATCGGGCTTCACGCGTGCGCAACTTCCGCTACTACGATTTCCTGATGGCCGGCACCGTCGCGGTGCTTTTGTGCTCGAACCTGATCGGCCCGGCCAAGGCCTGCGTGGCGACGCTGCCGGTGATCGGCCTGGTCACCTTCGGCGCCGGCAACCTGTTCTTTCCGATCAGCTACATCTTCGGCGACGTGATGACCGAGGTGTACGGCTTCGCCCGCGCCCGGCGCGCGATCTGGGCCGGCTTCGCGGCGATGGTCTTCGCCAGCACGATGAGCGCGATCGTGCTGGCGATGCCGGCCAGCCAGACCTCCGAGTACAACAAGGTCCTGCAGCCGGCGCTGGAAACGGTGTTCGGCAATACCTGGCGCGTGGTCGTCGCCAGCATGCTGGCGTTCTGGGTCGGCGACTTCGTCAACTCCTTCGTGATGGCGCGGATGAAGGTCTGGAGCCAGGGCCGGCACCTGTGGATGCGCACCATCGGCTCGACGATCTGCGGCCAGGCGATCGACAGCCTGCTGTTCTACCCGGTGGCCTTCTACGGCATCCTCGACAACGTCACGCTGGCGTCGCTGATGGTGGTCAACGTGCTGTTCAAGATCGGCGTCGAAGTGCTGTTCACGCCGGTCACCTACTGGGTGGTCGACACGCTCAAGCGCGCCGAGGGGGTCGACACCTACGACACTCACACCTCGTTCTCGCCGTTCTCGCTGAAGGACGAGGGCGAAACCCGCAAGGTCGACTGAGCGCGGCGTCCGTTCAGCTTCGGTTCGGTCAGCGCCTGCGATGGTCCACGGCCGCACGCCCCGCCGGAGCCGTCCCATGCTGACCCGCCTGTACCTGTCGTTTCTCGTTGCCGTCGTCGCCTTGCTGGTGGTCGGCGCCGCGCAGGCCGGCGGCAGCGCCAGCATCGTCGCCGGCGACAACCTCGACGACCCTGGCGCCCAGTCGGTGCGCTCGCGCATCGAGTTCGACACGGCGACGCGGGTGCGCGTGCAGGCCGATCGCGGCGTCGACGGTTACCTGCTGGTGCGCGACGCCGCCGCCTACGCGGTTGCCAACGTCAATGGCCAGACCCTGGTCTTCGACTACGCGCAGACCATGGCCCAGTTCGGCGGCATGGCGCGCAGCCTGGCGCCGCGCGGCCTGGTCACCGACGGCCGTTTCGTCAACCTGACCGGGCCGGGCCGGATCGAGACCATCGCCGGCTTCAGCGGCCGGGTCTGGCTGCTGACCACGGTCGACAAGGCCGGCCGCGAACGCCAGGACGAACTGGTGCTGACCCGCGATCCCCGGGTCCGCGAGTTGACCGACGCGCTGCTCGCCACCGGCCGCATCGTCGCCCGCGCGTTCCCGGAACTCGACGCCGAGGCCAACGAGCAGCTGGCGACGGAACTGCGCAATCGCGGCACCGGCCTGCTGCGCATCGGCAACAGCTTCCTGCTCGAACGGCTCGATCCGGCGACGCCGGCCGCCGCGCGCTTCATGCTGCCGAGCGAGCCGATGGTGCTGCCCGACCTCGGTGGCCTGCTCGGGCGCTGACGCGGACGGCGCTAGAAGAACGCCATCGTCCGCACCTCGATGCTTTCGCGCGGCACGGCATCGGGGCGGGTGTGCGGATGCTCGAAGGCGCTGTGGAACATGAAGCGGGCGCGGCCGTCGGTTTCGCTGTCGTAGGTCTTCAGCAGCAGCGCCTGGCTGGCATCCATGCCGGGGAAATAGACCCAGCGATGCGCGGGGTTCGGCCGCATCACGTGGATCTCGCCGGTGCGCTCGCGGTACTTCAGATCCATCAGCAGCAGATCCTCCGGCACCTGGGTGCTGGCATCGCACATCGCCAGCGGCAGTTCCTCGACCCGCGCTCGCAGCGGCTTCCAGACGTTGTAGAACGCCACCCGCCGGGCGAGCAGCGCCTCGGCCTCGTCCGGCAGCAGGTCGCGCACCCGCTGCGGGCCGCTCCTGACCGTGTAGTCGCTGTGCACCAGCTGCACGGCCGGGCGCTGCACGGTGGTCTGCGCGCGCAGATCGTCGGGCATGCGCCGGCGGATCGTGTGATCGAAGACCAGCACCCGTCGCGCGCCGCTGTGGCGCTGCACGTGTTCGACGACCTGCGCGTAGTACGCGGCCTTCACCGCCGCCTCGTCGTCGAACGCCGTGAAGTCGGCCGGGAAGTCGTGGATCTCGAAGCCCTGGCGATCGGCCGAGAACTGCGCGGCCTGCGGCCAGCCGTCGTGGATCGCGACCGTTCGCGGCTCGCTGCCCGGCGGATTGCGATCGACCTCGCCGTCCGGCTCGTAGAACCAGGTGTTCAGGCGGCGGCCGTTGTCGGCGCTGTAGTTCAGGGTGGCGCGAATCGGCGGCGTGGCGTTCATCGGCAGCTCGTCCGGAAGTGTCCCGGATAGTTGCGGGCCGCCAGCGACGCTTCAAGGAGGAACCACCCTCGCCGGCCGCCGCCGGCCGGGCGCCTGCTCAGTTGGCCCTGCGCCGCGGCTTCGCCTTCGGGGTCAGCTTCAGCACCGGCTCGTCGCCGGCGCTCAGGCCCGGCATCGCGACCACGCCGGCTTCGGCGAGCATGCGCGTCTGCGCGCTGATCGCATCGGCCGGCCCTTCGGCGCGGACATAGCGGCCGTCGGCCTGCAGCAGCCAGCTTTGCGCGGTGTCGGCGAGATAGGTTTCCAGATGCTCGCGAACCCGGGCACTGATTTCCGGATCGCGCAGCGGAAACGCGATCTCGACCCTGCGCAGCAGGTTGCGCTCCATCCAGTCGGCGCTCGACAGCCAGACCTGATCGTGGCCGCCATGGTGGAACCAGAAAGCCCGCTGGTGTTCGAGGAAGCGGCCGACCACCGAGCGCACCCGGATGTGGTCGGACAGCCCCGGCACGCCGGGACGCAGGGAACACATGCCCCGGACGATCAGGTCGATCTGCACGCCGGCCTGCGAGGCCTCGTAGAGCGCCTTGATGGTCTCCGGCTCGACCAGGCCATTCATCTTGGCGACGATCCGCGCCGGCCGGCCCTTCAGCGCCTGCTGGCGTTCGTCCTCGATGCGCTCGCGGATGCCGGTGGCGAGCGTGAACGGCGCCTGCAGCAGGCGCTTCAGCGCCGGCACCTTGCCGAGGCTGGTCAGCTGCAGGAACACGTTGTGGACGTCGCGGCAGATCTCGCTGTCGGCGGTCAGCAGGCCGTAGTCGGTATAGGCGCGTGCGGTCCGCGGATGGTAGTTGCCGGTGCCGAGATGCGCGTAGTGGCGCAGCCCGGTGTCTTCGCGCCGGACGATCAGCATCATCTTGGCGTGGGTCTTGTAGCCGACCACGCCGTAGACGACATGGGCGCCGGCATCCTGCAGGGCTTCGGCCAGGGAGATGTTGTCGGCCTCGTCGAAGCGGGCGCGCAGTTCGACGACCACCGTCACTTCCTTGCCGGCACGGGCCGCCTGGATCAGCGCTTCGGCGACCGCGCTCTTGGCGCCGGTGCGGTACAGCGTCTGCTTGATCGCCAGCACATTCGGGTCTTTTGCCGCCTGGCGCAGCAGTTCCAGCACCGGCGCGAACGCGTCGTAGGGATGCTGCAGCAGCCGGTCCTTTTCGCGCATCGCCGCGAACAGGTCGCCGGCCAGCGGCTTCGGGACCCTGGGCGTGAACGGCGGGTCCTTGAGATCGGCGCGGTCGATCAGGTCCGGCACCGTCAGCAGCCGCATCAGGTTGACCGGGCCGTTGCACGGATAGATGTCGGCGTTCGACAGGTTCAGCTCTTCGGCCAGGTAGCGGATCAGCTCGTCAGGGCAGTTGTGCGCCACTTCCAGTCGCACGGTATCGCCCCACTGGCGCTGTTCGAGTTCGTCTTCGAGCGCTTCGAGCAGATCGGAGGCTTCGGCTTCATCGACCAGCAGATCGGAGTTGCGGGTGACCCGGAACTGGAAGCAGCCGCTCGGCTCCATGCCCGGGAACAGCTGGCCGACCTGGGCGTGGATGACGCTGGACAGGAACACGAAATCGTAGGGGCCGGTGCCGGGCACGCTGGTCGGCAGCTGGATCAGCCGCGGCAGCGCGCGCGGCGCCTGCACCACGGCGTAGCCGATGTTGCGGCCGAAGGCGTCGCGACCGTCGAGGCCGACGATGAAGTTCAGCGACTTGTTCATGATCCGCGGGAACGGATGCGCCGGGTCGAGGCCGATCGGCGACAGCACCGGCATCACCTCGTTCTCGAAGTAGGCCTTGAGCCAGGTTTCCTGCTCGGCCGACCAGCTCGAACGCCGGAGGAAACGGATCGACTCGGCTTCCAGCGCCGGGATCACCACCTCGTTCAGCACCCGGTACTGGTCATCGACCAGCGCATGGGCCGAACCGGCGATGGCCGCCAGCAGCTCGGCCGGGGAATTGCCGTCCGGGCCGACCGTGGCAGCGCCGACCTTGACCATCTGCTTGAGCCCGGCGACCCGGATCTCGAAGAACTCGTCGAGGTTCGAGCAGGAGATGCAGAGGAATTTCAGCCGCTCCAGCAGCGGTACCCGGATGTCCTCGGCCTGCGCCAGCACCCGGCGGTTGAACTCGAGCAGCGACAGCTCGCGGTTGATGAACGTGGGCAGCGGCGGCGACGGCGGCGCAGAGGTCATGCGGAGCGATAACACGGTGACGAGGCTTGAGATCGTACTAGAAGGCGGATTTGTGAAGCTTTCATGACAGTGGACGTCCGGCGGCGGGATTCAGCGGCCGGACGCGTTGAGCACCGTCTCGAACGGTTCGATGTCGCTGGCGGCGACACCGGCCGCGCGCATCGCGACGACCGACTCGGCCAGCGCCTGCCGGCTGGCGGCGCTGCGATCGCGCTGGTGGACGATGCGCGCCCTCAGCGCCGCCAGCAGCTCGGCCCGGCCGGGATCGCTGGTGGTGGCCTGCAGTGCCTTGGCGTCGATCGCCGCCAGCACCCGCAGCGCTTCGGCGTGATGGCCGGATTCGGCAGCCAGGTCGGCCAGCCCGAAGCGCGCCGCCTGCACCAGCGAGGACTGGGCGCCTGAAGTCTTCACCAGCCCGGCTTCGGCGGCACGCAGGTTGTCGACTGCCGCGTCGCGCTGGCCCAGTTCGGACTCCAGGAAACCGAGATTCATCCGCTCGACCAGCGTGTACTGGTTGCCGGCCCCCCAGCGCCGCTGCGCGCGGGCCAGCACCTCGCGCTGGATCGCCAGCGCCGCCGCGCTGTCGCCGGCCAGCGACTGCATGCGGCCGAGGCTGGACAAGGCCGAGATGGTCCGCTGGCCGTCCTCGCCTTCCAGCTGCTCGAACGCCGTGACCGCCGCCTGCGCGTAGGGAATCGCTTCGCCGACGCGATCCTGGGCGCGCAGGGCATTGGCCAGATTCAGGCGGGCGCTGGCCAGCGCCGCGCCGCCGGCATTGGCCTCGGTGTAGCGCTCGCCGGACAGCATTCCGCGGGCGATCAGCTCGGCTTCGCGCGGCCGCTGCAGGCGCAGCAGGCAGCCGGCGATGGTGCCTTCGATATGCGCGGCCGCTGCGGCATCGTCCGGGTGCAGCAGAAGGTTCAGCCGCTCGGCATGGCGGTAGCGGGCCAGTGCCGCTTCCGGCTCGACCTTCTGGTAGTGCCAGGTGCCGTGGGCCAGCTGGGCCTTCAGCGCGATCTCGCTGGCCGCCTGCAGCCGGGCGCCGGCGGCGGCATCGCTGCGCGCCAGCTGCGCCCTGGCGTCGTCGAAGCGCGACAGGAAGCTCAAGGTCAGCGCCCGCTCGTAGCCGGTCAGCACGGCCTCGTCCGACAGCGGGCCGAGCACCGCGTCGAACAGGGTCAGCGCCCGCGCCAGCTGCGGCTCGGCGAGGTCGTAGCTGGCCAGCGCCCGGTAGGCGCGGCCCAATGTGCGGCGCAGCCCGGCCTCGACCAGCGGCGCGCCATCGAAGCGATCGCCGAGGCGTTCGGCGGCGCGGTCGATCACTTCGCGCAGCGGCGGATTGCGCTGGTACCAGCCGGTCGCGGCACCGCCGGCACCGGCGGCGCCGAGCAGGTCGTCGGTGAGAAAGCGATTGGCGGCTTCGGCGAGCGCGGCCTGCTGGCGCGCGGTATCGCGGGCCAGCCCGGCCTGGTGCGCCTGCCACAGGCTGGCGCCGAGGCCGAGCAGCATCAGCACGCCAGCCGCCAGCATCCACGGCCGCCTCGCCTGGCTGCGTTCGATGCGCCGCTCGGCCGCCGTGGCGCGGGCTTCGGCATCGAGCAGGCGCCGCGCCGCCTCGCGACGTCGGCCCCGGTCACGCAGCCGCTGCAGCAGCGCGGCCACCGTTTCCAGCCGCTGCTGCGGCTGGCCGGCGGTGGCGGCGGCGATGTCGGCGCGCACCTCGGCGTCGGCGATGTCCTGCTCCCAGCCGGTCGCCATCGGCCGTTTCAGATCGCCGACCAGCAGCTGGTAGAGGATCAGCCCGAGCGCGTAGACATCGCTCTGCACGCTCGGCGCCTGGCCGGCGATCAGCTCCGGTGCCAGATACAGCGGCGTGCCGTCGGCGGCCCGCGCGGCATCGGCGACGGTGAAGCCGAGCCGGGTGATGCCGAGCGCGTCGAGCCGCTCCGGCTCCAGCAGCCGGCTGCTGCCGAAGTCGCCGAGCTTCGGCTGCCAGGGCAGCGTTTCGCCGGCTGCCGCGCGCGGCGCGACCAGCACATTGGCCGGCTTCAGGTCCTTGTGCAGCACGCCGACCGAATGCGCCGCCGCCACGGCGTCGGCGATCGCCAGGAACAGGGCGATGCGCGCTTCGCCGTCGAGCGCCGCCAGATGGCCCTGTGCCGCCCAGGCCGCCAGATCGACGCCGCCGTCCTCGGATTCGAGGAAGAACGGCGGCGCCTCGAAGTTCCAGTCGAGCACCCGCACCAGGTCGTCGCGCGGCCCCAGCGCCTCGCGGAGCAACCGCGACATGGTGGCCTCGCGTTTGAGTGCCGCCAGGCTTTCGCCATCGCTGCCGAACTTGTAGATGCGCGCCTCGCCAGTCTTCGTGTGGCGGGCGCGCCAGACCTCGCTGCCATCGTGGGCACCGAGCAGGGATTCGAGCCGGAAGGCCTCGCGGCCCGGCACCGGCGTGTCGACCGCCAGCGCCAGCCCGGTGTGCAGCCGGCGGCCGACGGCGATCCGCTCGACCGGCCCGGCCAGCCGGTAGCCGATCCGCGGCAAGGTGCTGATCCGCGCGCTTTCCCGCTCGCCGAGCGCCTTGCGCAGCTTGGTCACGGCATTGGCCAGCACGTTGTCGACGGTCGGCCGCCCGGCCCAGACCGCCTCCAGCAGTTCCTCGCGGCTCACCACCTCGTCCGGGTGGCGCAGCAGTTCGGCGAGCACCTGCAGCGGCCGCTGCTCCAGTTCGACCGGCTGGCCGTCGACGCTCAGCGACTGGCGCGACGCGTCGTACTCCGCCGCGCCGAAACGGTAGCGGTACAGCGGTGCGTCGCGGCGCGGCTCCCTGCGTTCCATCGGTGATTTCCAGAAAAAGTGCCGAGGCGTTCGCGCGGTTATCGCGTGCAGGCCCGATGCGGTCAACCGGCGCGGCACCGGACCTGCCACCGGCTTGTCCCGCAAGCCGCTGAACGAAATAGGAAATTCCAGCCGTTAGGGTTCCGTTAGGGCGGCGTGATGGCGTTGTCCCGGGGGCTGCGGCTGACTGCGGCCCATCGCTGAACCGCCCACCGCTGTCGACAGGACCGCCCGCCATGACCGATGCCCGACCCTCTCCGCCGCGCCCTGATCGCCGCGCCGCCGCGCTGGCCGTCGCCGCGCTGGCCGTCGCCGCGCTGCTCGCCGCCTGCGGCAACGGTGGCGACAGCGCGCCGGCCACCGGTGCCGCGCCAGCCGTTGCATCCGCCGCCGCGAAAGCCGGAGCGGCCGGCAGCGGTGACGACGACCTGCGTTGCCCGGCGAAGATCAGGACCCGGGTCGAAGGGCCGGACATCGCCGGCCTGCGCCTCGGCCTGAGCCGCGACGAGGCGCTCAACCTGGCGCGCTGCGCGCAGCCGGAGGCCGTGGTCGCCGACGAGAACCGCTTCCTGTCCGGCCTGAACACCGGCGCGATGAAGCTCGGCCCGCAGCAGTTCACCGTGCAGTCCGGCGACACCGCCGACTGCAAGTTCAGCAGCCTCAGCGACGCCCAGGCCTGCGGCCTCGGCCAGCGGGTCTGGAAGCACGTCGCCGAATCGGTGACCGTGGCGACACCCGGCGTGCCCGGCCGCGAGACTGCCGTCGCCATCTGGCGTACCCAGAACTACCGGCCCGGCGAGCAGCCGGCCGCGACCACGGTGCAGCAGGCGCTGATCGACAAGTACGGCCCGCCGCAGCGCACCCAGAAGTACGACGGCAACCGGCCGTGGGTGCAGATCTGGTGGCTGCGCGATCCCGGCGGCCAGCCGCTGTCCGAGCAGAACCCGCTGGCCGGTCGCTGCCCGACGATCCAGGCCCACGCCAACGTGTCGCAGTCCTGGAGCGAGGCCTGCGGCCTGACCATCGCCGCGATGCTGACCCTGGCGCCGGAAAATCCGCTGCTGGTCGCCGATCTCAGTGTCGGCATGGCCGATCAGGCCAGGCTCTACGCCTACGGCACGGCGATGCAGGAGGAAATCCTGGCGCTGGAAAAGCAGCGCCAGGAAGGCGAAGCCAAGGCCGCCGCCGAAGGTGCGGCGGCGCCGAAGCTGTGAGTGCCGCCATGACCACCCGCCCTGCCCCGCTGCTGTCGCTGGCGGCATCGCTGCTGCTGACGGCCTGCGGCGGATCCTCGCAGGACCCGTCGCCGCCGCCGGCAGCCGTCTACGGCGCCGCGCCGGCGCCGTCCGTTGCGCCGACCGCCGAATCGGCGGGCCCGGTGCCGGCGATCGCATCGGCATCGGCGCCCGCCGTCGGCAGCGACAGCCTCGACTATCCCGACGACCTGCAGCTGCTGCTGCTCGGCTACCGGCTGGCCGGCCAGACGCCGCCGTTCGAGACCTGGGCGCAGGAGGCGCAAGCGGTGCGCAACGCCGACGAATTCTCGCGGGCCGGGGTCTTGAAGGCGGAAGTCGAGCGGCTGCAGGCAGTGGCGGCGTCGGTCGCCGGCGTCGGCTATGTCCGGGTCAAGACCCACTGCAATCTCAGCGAGTACGACGGCGGCCGCGGCGGCTACTACCTGCCGGCGTTCGAGCCGGGCGTGCGCTACAGCTTCGAGGCGTTCCGCGACAAGGTCGACCTGCAGATCGCCAACAGCGCCGACGCCTATCTCTGGCCGCTGACCCCGGACGCGGCCCGCGGCATCCTGCAGAAGACCGGCACCCGTGCCGTCGATGTCGACATGCACATCGCGATCACCCGGGCCGCGCGCCGCGCCAACGGCCTGCAGCTCGACGGCCGGGTGCAGGACTACCGGGTGATCAGCAGCCAGTACGGCAATCCGGCGGTGCTCGGCACCGTCCAGCTCAAGTGAGACAGGCGGTGATGACGCGGCCCGCCGTGTTCAGCCCCTGCGCCATCCGGGAGTCCTGTCCATGAACGCGATCTGCACGACCCTGCTGCTGTGCTGCCTGCTGCTCGCCGGCTGTCGCGGCGGCGGCCTGAGCGGCGAGTACGGCCAGCGCAACGAGATCAGCGGCGACTGGAGCACCGTCTACACCTTCAAGGGCGACCGGGTGGAGATCGATCTGCTCGGCAACATCCAGGTCGGCAGCTTCACCGTCGAGGACCGCAAGGTCTACATCACCTTTGCCGGCCAGACCCAGGCGATGCGCATCGACGACGCCGGCTGCATCGACGGCGGCCTGCTGTTCGGCCGCGCCTGCAAGAAATCCTGACCGCCCCGCCCCACCCACCCACCCCGGAGACCCCTCATGTCCGCCAGCCTGATTCGCACCGTCCACGTCGGCAGCAAAGCGATCGAGATCCACACCTTCAGCGGCGAAGTGCTGGAGTCGCAGAAGTGGACCACCACGCAGATTTCCGGCGGCGGTGGTGGTGGCTACAGCCACAACGGCACCGGCTTCTCGTCGAGCGCGCCGGTCACCTCGCGCACCACCACGCATGACCAGATCTTCGTCCGCGCCCCCAGCGGCGAGGAGCGGGCGCTGGAGCTGTCCGATGTCCATCTGGCGGTCCGCAAGGGCCAGTGGCTGACCCTGGTGCTGGCGATCAAGGCCGGCAAGCAGCAGGGTCCGTACGTGGCGGTCTACAACCACAACACCGGCGCGCTGGACTGGGTCGCCAAGGCGGTCAACGACAGCTGCGGGCCGATGCTCTACAACCTGCTGATCGTGATCGGCGTGTTCGCAGGTGTCGGCGGCACGTTCGCGCTGCTCGGCGGGGAGTTCCTCTCCGGCCTGTTCTTCGGCGGACTCGGCATCGGCGGCATCCTGTGGATCGTCCGCCGCCGCAAGGCGTTCAAGGCCGAGATCAGCGGGCTGGCCGCGCAGTTCAAGGCCCAGCACGGGCCGGCGCAAGCCTGAGCCGGGACCGGCGCCGGCTCAGCGCTGGACGATCGCCTGCGCGAACTTGACCACGTCGGCAGCCGGGACATCACCCGGCACCGCCAGTCCGCGCTGCACGGCAGGACGCTCGCGGATCGCGCTGCGCCAGCGGCTCAGGTTCGGCAGATCGTCGATCGCCACGCCGGCCCAGCCGTGGATGTTCGGCCAGGTGAAATTGATGATGTCGGCGATCGAATACTCGCCGCGCCCGGGGCCGACCAGGAAATCACGGCCTTCCAGGCGCGCGTCGAGGACCTTGTACAGGCGCCGGGTCTCGTTCTGGTAACGGTCGATCGCCGGCTGGTACTTCTCGTGCCAGTAGCGGAAGAAGACATTGGCCTGGCCCTGCATCGGGCCGACGCCGCCCATCTGGAACATCACCCACTGCAGCGCCTCCGAACGCAGGCGCAGGTCGGTCGGCAGCAGCTGGCCGTGTTTCTCGGCGAGATAGATCAGGATCGCGCCGGATTCGAACACCGGAAACGGCGCGCCGCCATCGGCCGGCGCGTGGTCGACGATCGCCGGAATCCGGCCGTTCGGATTGATCGCGAGGAACTCCGGCGTCTTCTGCGCGCCGCTGCCGAGATCGATGCGGTGCACGGCGTACGGCACCCCCAGTTCCTCGAGCATGATCGAGACCTTGTGGCCATTCGGGGTCGGGGCGGTGAACAGGTCGATCATCGAAGCGCTCGGATTCGGAGGGTGGCCGACGCTAGCGCGATCGCCCTCCAGCCGCCAGCGGCGACGAGAAAGGCCGGCGTTCCTGCGGAAGCGCCGGCCCGTTCAACGCCGCGAAACGGTCAGGCGGCGACGGCCACCGGTTCCAGCCTGCGTGCCGGCGCGGCGTACTGCACGGCCAGCGCGTCGATCTGGTCGAGCACCTGGCGGTTGTCGTGGTCCCACGGATGAAAGCCCGGCTTGAAGTAGTCGAGCCAGGGCAGCGCGATGCCGCGCAGCGCGCCGACCGGCCCCAGCATCAGCCAGCCGAACTTCGCCCAGTCGCGCATGCCGTGGCGGTGTTCGGCGTCGGCCTTGACCATCCGCGCCATCGTGGACGCGATCGCCGACAGGAACACGCCGGTGATCACCACCAGCGCCGAGGTGCGCAGCAGATAGGCCTTCAAGGTCTTGCCCATCACCGTGCTGTAGACGTCGTAGGCCACCGCCTTGTGCTCGGTTTCCTCGAGCGCGTGCCAGCGCCACATCGCGGTCATCGTCGGGTTCGAGCCTTCGATGATCTCCGGCTTGCGCAGCAGCAGGTCGCCGTAGATCGCGGTGAAATGCTCCAGCGCGATGGTGATCGACAGCTGCACCTCGTGCGGCAGCTTCTTGGCCGCCTCGATGATCGCGAAGATCTCGCGGCCCAGCGTCGCGGCCGGCAGGCCCTGGGCTTCGAGCCGCGCGTTGTATTCCTCGTGTTCGCGGCCATGCATCGCTTCCTGGCCGATGAACGCGGTGACCTGCTTCTTCAGCTCCGGATCGGTGATCCGGTCGCGGTAATGACGCAGCGAATGGATGAAGAAGCGCTCGCCGTCCGGAAAGAACAGCGACAGCGTGTTCATGTAGGCGCTCAGCAGCGGACCGTGGGCGTTCCAGCACTTGAGGTCGACATCGGCGAGGTCGAACTTGAGATCACGGCGAATCGGCATCATGGCAACCGCTCCTGGAGAGAAAGATTCTGCGATTACTGTGCCATTGATTAATGTCACAGTTCAAGCAGTCATCGTTGCGTGGATCGGCGTGCCGGTGTCGTAGGTATGATTCGCGACATGAAAGGCATTCTTGATCGACTGTCCCCGTTCGCGCCGACCGGCGCCGCCCGCAGCGGCAGCACCGGGACGACTACGCCCGCCAGCCGCGAATACACGATCGACGAACTCGCACGCCAGGGCGGCACCACGGTGCGCAATGTCCGCGCCTACCAGGATCGCGGCATCATCCCGCCGCCCGAACGGCGCGGCCGGGCCGGCGTCTACAACGCCGAACACCTGTCGCGGCTCCGGATCATCGGCCAGCTGCTGGCCCGCGGTTACACCTTGTCGTCGATCGGCGAGCTGATCGAAGCGCTCGATCAGGGCCAGAATCTGGCCCAGGTGATCGGCATCGAATCGGCGGTCGCCAGCCCCTGGACCGACGAGCAGCCGATGACCTACTCGCTGCCGGAACTGGTCAAGCTGTTCGACGGCAATTTCGATCCGCGGGTGCTGGCGATGGTCGTCGACCTCGGCATCCTGCAGCAGCAGGGCGGCAAGTTCGTCGCGCCCAGCCCGAAGATGATCATCGCCGCCGCGGAGCTGGTGAAGATCGGCATCCCGCTGGCCGACATGCTCGACGTGGTCAGCCAGCTGCGCGCCAATGTCGAGCGCGCCGCCGAAGCGATGGTCCAGCTGATCGACAAGCACCTGCTGGAAAAGTACGGCGACGGCCTACCGCCACCGGAAGAATCCGCCGAGATCGGCGACCTGATCTGGCGGCTGCGACCGCTGGTCGAGATGGCGGTGCACGCCGAGGTGTCCCGCGCCATGCAGCGCGCCGCGACCCAGCACCTCGGTGATCGTCTGAGCCACGTGCTGGAACAGTTCGAGCGGTCGCGCCTGCAAGGTGGCGCGAAGGTCGATCTCGACGCCTGAGACGGCGCCCGCCAGGCACTGACCTCAGCCCAGCGCCAGCGCCCGATCCGGATGATCGGTGAACACACCATCGACGCCCATGCCACGCAGCAGGCGCATCTCCGCCACTTCGTTGACGGTGTAGACATAGACCTTGATGCCATGGGCATGGGCATCGGCGATCAACCTCTGGTCGACGAACTCGGATGACAGGTTCAGCGTCGCCGCGCCCAGTTCCAGCGCGCAGCCGGCCCAGTCCAGCGGCACGCCGCACAGCAAGGCGCCGATCGGGATTTCCGGCGCCAGCTGCTTGAACTCCCAGAGTTCCGGCAGGTGGAATGACGAGACCAGGAATTTCTCGACCGGCCAGCCGGCTTCGACGTAGCTGCGGATCACGGCCGCCACCGCTTCGGCCGTGCCGCCCGCCGATTTCAGTTCGATGTTGACGCCGACCCGCTGGTCCACCAGATCCAGCACTTCTTCCAGTGTCGGGATGATCTGGCCACCTCCGGCATCGAGCGCACGCAGTGCCGCCAGCGGCTGATCCGCCAGGAAGCCACTGCCGTTGGTGGTGCGATCGAGGGTCAGGTCGTGGAACACCAGCAGCGCACCGGACGGATGCAGCTGCACGTCGAATTCCACCCACGGCGCGCCGAGCGCGATGCCGGTGTCGATCGCCAGCAAGGTGTTTTCCGGCGCATGGCCACGGGCGCCGCGATGGCCGATGACGGTGAACGCATTGGGGAACATGACGTGCTCGTCTGCGGCAGGCGGACCCTTACTTTACGCTCGCCACAAGCCGGGCAGGCGGTGTCGATGGACGCTTGCCGCGTGGTTCCCGGCATCCAAGTCCATTCCGCCCGATCGGTCACAAAAGGACAACGCCACATGCTCAGAGCCTCGTCACGCCACGTCACCCGCAGGCGTCGGCTGCCGGCTGTCATCGCCCGCCTCACCCTCGCTGCGGTCGCCGCGCTGGGCACCGGTCCCCTGGCGGCGCAGATCCTGCCACCGGTCTGCGGCTGGTACGAGCCGGTGATCCCGCTCGCCTATCCGGAGACCCACGCGCGCTACTACCAGATCGATCTTCCGGCCCAGCCGCCGGCAGGGTCCAGGATCCGTGTCGAAGGCGAGTTCCTCGGCTCGCGCTATTTCTCGCTGCAGACCTACGACGCCCGCTTCGACCCGGTCGACCATCTGGCCGATTACCGTCTGCGCGCCGATACCGGCAACCGCTCGACCCTGCTGGGCCCGACCGCCAGCAACCCGGCGATCCCGCCAGGCGGTCGCTACACCGCCTACGTCCGCTACGGCGCCCCACCGGGCACCCGCCCGCGCAACACCCTGTACACCGGCACCGGCATCGACAACCCCGCCCGCGCCCGGCTGTGGCTGCGCGTCTACCTGCAGGAAGGCCCGGTGAAGCTGCCGGACGTGGTCCTGGAAACCCGCGACGGCGACCGGCCGCTGTTTCCCCCGAACAGCTGCCGCGAGCCGATCAAGCCGGCCACGGCCACCGACGATGCGTCGGCCGCGGCGGCGCCGGCCATGCCGGTGACCACAGCGGCCGGCAGCCGCAATCCGAGAATCCTGCCGTTCGCGGTGTTCCACGATATCGGCGACGACGGCGAAGCCAACAGCCAGTTCGGCCTGAACCAGGATGCCGCCTACATGGCGCTGGCCGTGCGCCGCAGCGACGACGTGGTGGTGGTCCAGGGCCGCGCGCCGAGCTTTCGCGAACGCTTCCAGGCGTTCCCGCTGCGCCCGGAGCTGCGCTACTGGTCGTTCTGCCAGAACGACGAGCAGCGGACCACGGCCATCGCCTGCGCCGCCGACCGCAACATTCCCGTCGATGCCGCGGGCCGTTACCACCTGGTGCTCGGTGACGCCCTGCCGGTGGCGATGCTGCGCCTGCGCGGCTTCGCGACGCTGCCGTTCGGTCTGGTGCGCGATGGACGCGGCCTGCTGATCTACCGGCAACTGATCGCGGCGACCGACTTCAGGGGCGCGATCCAGCGGGTCGGCGACGGTGCCGATGCCCGCACGGTGATCGGCGACTACGCGCCGCTGGCGGTGAGCTGCCCGCGCAGCCTGTTCGTCGCGCGGGTCCGCGCCGGCGACACGCCGGCCAGCATCGTCGCCAGCTGCGCCGCCGCGCCCTGAGGCCGGCGGCGGGCGGGCGCTGCCCGCCGATCAGGCGATGGTGACGATCTTCATGGTGTTGGTGCCGCCGAGTTCGCCGGTGAGATCGCCGCGGGTCAGCAGCACGCGGTCGCCGGGCACGATGACCCGCCGGTACTTCAGGCAGGCGATCGCCTCGCGCTCCGCCTGCATGGCGTCGGCGGTCGACGGATCGAAACTCACCGGATAGACGCCGCGGCACATCGCCATCTTGCGGCGCGTGGCCTCATGCCGGGTCAGCGCGTAGACCGGAATGTCGGTATCGGTGCGCGACACCATCAGCGCCGTGGAACCGGACTCGGTCAGGCTGACGATCGCCTTGGCGTGCATCTGCTGGGCGGTCCAGGTGGTGGCCATCGCCACCGCTTCATCGATGCGCGCGAAGTGGTTGCCCATGGTCCGCCGCGAGCGCTCGCGGCCCGGCATCGCCCGCTCGGCACCGACGCAGACGCGGGCCATCGCCTCGATGGTCTTGACCGGCCATTTGCCGGTCGCGGTTTCCGCCGACAGCATCACCGCGTCGGTGCCGTCCATCACCGCATTGGCGACATCGAGCACCTCGGCGCGGGTCGGGATCGGGTTGACGATCATCGACTCCATCATCTGTGTCGCGGTGATCACCATGCGGTTGGCTTCGCGCGACGCGGCGATGATCTTCTTCTGCCAGCCCGGCAGCTCGGCATCGCCGATCTCCACACCGAGATCGCCGCGCGCCACCATCACCGCATCGCTGGCCCTGATGATCTCGTCGAGATTCGGCAGCGCCTCGGCGCGCTCGATCTTGGCGACCAGCGCGGCGCGGCCACCGCCGGCATTCATCAGCGCCCGCGCCTCGTGCATGTCGGCCGCCGAACGCGGGAAGCTCACCGCGATGAAATCGGCGCCGATCGAGATCGCGTGCACCAGGTCCTCGCGGTCCTTGTCGGTCAGCGCCGCGGCCGACAGGCCGCCGCCCTGCTTGTTGATGCCCTTGCGGTTCGACAGCACGCCGCCGAGCACCACGACGGTGTCGATCCGGGTACCGGCGACGGCGGTGACGCGCAAGGTGATCGCACCGTCGTTGAGCAGCAGCACATCGCCGGCGCGGGTGTCGACCGGCAGTTCCTTGTAGGCACAGCCGACGGCATGGACGTCGCCGGCGTCGGCGGCCATCGCGGTGTCGAGCCGGAACGCTGCGCCCTCGACCAGTTCGACCGGGCCGGCGGCAAAGCTTTCGATGCGGATCTTCGGCCCCTGCAGGTCGGCGAGCACGCCGATGTCGTAGCCCATCTCGTGAGCGGCACTGCGCACCGCGGCGGCGCGACGGGCGTGATCCTCGGCCTTGCCATGCGAATAGTTGAGCCGGACCACGTCGACGCCGGCCATCAGCAGCCGCTTCAGCACGGCGGGATCGTCGGTGGCAGGGCCGAGCGTGGCGAGGATCTTGGTGCGACGGGTCATGGCGGCAGGTCGGCAGGCTGGGGCCGCGGCGAGCAGCCCGGTAACGCCGGCCGGAGGGTGCTTCCGGCTTCGGCAGGATCGCCTGGGCGGCGATTTCTCGGCGCTATTGCAACACATCGCCTGTCGCCACGCCGCAGCGCAGGCAGCACCCGCCTCACCTGCGGAACGACCGGCGCCTTGCCGAAACTGCGCGACCGCCTGCGCAACAACCTTGCGGCGGTCAGCGACGGCGAGAGGCCGCAGGTCGAACCCGCCGCTTTCCGGGCGCGAACCACGCTGCGCCAGCGGCGTTGCCATCAGACACTGATCGACGATGCCGTCGCCCATGAGCAGGAGCGCCAGAAGTCCCTGGCCGCCGGCACCCCAGGGATCATCGACAAGGTGATCGCCGCCCGTCGCAGCGGGCAGAATGGCGGCCCCAAGACTCCTGCCCCGAAACCGAAATGACCGTCATCGGCACTCCGCTGTCCCCGACCGCCACCCGCGTGATGCTGCTCGGCAGCGGCGAGCTCGGCAAGGAAGTGGTGATCGAACTGCAGCGGCTGGGCGTGGAGACCATCGCCGTCGATCGCTATGCCGACGCGCCGGCGATGCAGGTCGCCCACCGCAGCCACGTGATCAGGATGCTCGATGGCGACGAGCTGCGCCGGATCGTCGCGCTGGAGCAACCGCATTTCATCGTTCCGGAGATCGAAGCGATCCACACGCCGACCCTGCAGGCGCTGGAAGCCGAAGGCGTGGCGACGGTGATCCCGACCGCCCGCGCCGCGCGGCTGACGATGGATCGCGAAGGCATCCGCCGGCTGGCCGCCGAGACGCTCGGCCTGCCGACCTCGCCGTACCGTTTCGCCGACAAGCTCGCCGACTACGAGGCCGCCGTCGCCGCGATCGGCATCCCCTGCGTGGTCAAGCCGCTGATGTCGTCGTCCGGCAAGGGCCAGAGCACGATCAGGTCGCAGGCCGATATCCGCAAAGCCTGGGATTACGCCCAGGAAGGCGGCCGGGCCGGCGCCGGCCGGGTGATCGTCGAAGGCTTCATCCCGTTCGATTACGAGATCACCCTGCTGACCGTGCGCCATGCTGACGGCAGCGGCGGCGACCAGACCTCGTTCTGCGCGCCGATCGGTCATCTGCAGATCGACGGCGACTATCGCGAATCCTGGCAGCCGCATCCGATGTCGCCGCTGGCGCTGCAGCGCGCGCAGGAGATCGCCGCCAGGATCACCGCCAACCTCGGTGGCCGCGGCCTGTTCGGCGTCGAGCTGTTCGTCAAGGGCGACGAGGTGATCTTCAGCGAAGTCTCGCCACGCCCGCACGACACCGGCCTGGTGACGCTGATCTCGCAGGACCTGCCGCAGTTCGCGCTGCATGCCCGGGCGATTCTCGGCCTGCCGATTCCGAACATCCGGCAACGCGGCGCGGCCGCCTCGTGCGCGCTGCTGATCGAAGGCGAGCACATGGCGCCGAGGTTCACCGGCGTCGCCGAGGCACTGGCCGAACCGGACACCCAGCTGCGCCTGTTCGGCAAGCCGGCGCTGTCCGGTCGCCGGCGCATGGGCGTGACCCTGGCGCTGGCCGACAGCGTCGATGCAGCGCGCGCCAAGGCGCGCACGGCGGCGTCCAGGATCAGGGTCGCCGACTGAGCCGCCCCAGCCGACCGGACCGGTCAGACCTCGCCGCGGTTGCGGCGATCGATCACCAGGGTCAGCGAGCGGCGCAGGAAGCGCCGCGTGCGCAGCCGGGCGCGGAATAAGGTCAGCGCCGAATGCAGCGCCAGCCGCAGGCCGGCCAGCGGCGATCCCCAGCGAACCTCGCGAAACAGCAGCAGCCGGGGCTGCAGCGGCAGGCTGCCGCGGTCGCCGAGCTCCAGCACCATGCCGTCGGGGCCGGGGTACTGGAGCAGGGCGCCGCTGTCGACCAGTTCGGCGATCGACTGCGTCAGGTCGGCACGACGCAGGCCGCAATAGCGTTCCCAGGCACGCTCGAGCCGGTCGAACGCGATGCGATCGCGAACGCCACGCACACCCTGCCCCCGCAAGACCCGGTACAGGGCGGTATGGCGTGCGTGCTGCGTGACAAGCATCGAGGTCTCCAGGGCTGATCGGATGTCGACGAACCCCCGGGCGCGGTGGCGAGCGCGGCTGGCCCCGCTCCGTTCCAATCCGGTCCGCGCCGTTTTCGATCCGTGCGCTACGAGACACCGCTTCGGCACGCGACCCCGACGTCATCGCCGCGAAAGGCATCAGCCGGCCGATGGAAGGCAGGCCATGCCCTGCCGCGGCCGCTCAGGCCGGCTTCGGCACGCCGAAGATCCAGCCTTCCGGCTGGCCGTCGCCCGCGACCCACAGCGCGGCGTCCCCGGCGCTGCCGCGCAGGCCGGCGGCGGTGACCAGGGCATCGCACTGGTGATCGTCGAAGCTGCCGTGCGCCAGCCCGATCGAGGCCAGCGCATTGAGCACGTGATTGACATCGTCGCGGCTGCGCAGCTTGGCGTTGCCGAAGCCGGCCTGCCGGATGAACAGGCGCGGATAGATCTCGCAGACCACCGAGCGCCGATCGTGCCCGGCAGCCGCCTCGAACGGCCAGATCGCCACCTGGCCGGCGGCCCCGGCCTGCAGCCGATGCAAGAGCCGCATGCCGGCCAGCGCGCCCTTGCCGACCTGCTTGGCGCCGATCAGCTGGAACGGCGTCTGCGGGTTGCCGAGGCCGGCGTCGCGGCAGGCAAGCTCGGTTGCCCGAGGCACCGCGTTCCAGCCGGCCGGCTGCGGTCCTGCCGTCCAGAAGCGGGGGTCGCCAACCGCGTAGCGACTGCCGAGCAGATCGGCATCGGCGGCGCAACGCGCCTCGACCTCGGCCCACAGCGCGGCGACCGGCCGGCCATCGCCGGGCAGCGCGAACGCGAAATCGAAGCCGATCAGCAGCCGTTGCGGCTTCGCCAGTTCCCGGCGCAGCCAGTCGAGCACCGCGCCGCGGGTCCAGCTCCGGCCGGGCGGCGGCACCAGGGCCGGCGCGCCTCGGCCGGCTGCGCAGCTGGCCACCGCCACGCCGGCATAGCCGGGCTGGGCGGCGCCGGACCAGTCGATGCCGATGTAGCGATCGAAGTCGGTATCGCGCGTGTCGCCCGCCATGCTCAGGCGCTGGGCAGCGGAATGAACTCGTGCTCGTCCGGCACCGGCGGAAACGCGCTGTCCGGGCTGCCGTAGCGCAGCCAGTCGGCCTTGGCCTGCTCGATGCGCGCGGCGCGCGTCGACACCAGGTTCCACCAGACGATCCGCTCCTCCGGCAGCCTGGCGCCGCCGAGCAGCATCACCCGGCTGGCGCTGCGGGCGTTGACCGTCACCTCGGCGCCCGGCACCAGCACCGCCAGTTCGCCGGGCGGAATGGTCTCGCCGCCGATCTCGACCTCGCCGCCGACCACATAGACGCCGCGCTCCTCGTGCTCGCCGCAGACCGGCAGCGCCGCGCCGGCGTCGAGATCGGCCGCGACGTAGAGCGTCGGCGAACGCACCGCCACCGGCGACCGCGCGCCGTAGGCCGAGCCGGCGATCACGGCGAGGCGCGCGCCGGGACGGCGCACCTGCGGCAGGGTCGCGGCCGGGTGGTGGACGAAGGCCGGCTCGATTTCCTCGTCGGCCGCCGGCAGCGCCACCCAGCTCTGGATGCCGTGGATCGCGTAGCCGCGGGCCCGATCATCCGGATGGGTGCGCTCGGAATGGACGATGCCGCGCCCGGCGGTCATCCAGTTGACGTCACCCGGCGTGATGTCCTGCAGGCTGCCGAGACTGTCGCGGTGGCGGATGCGGCCCTCGAACAGATAGGTGACCGTGGCCAGCCCGATATGCGGATGCGGCCGCACGTCGATGCCGCCGCCGGGGGCGAACGTCGCCGGGCCCATCTCGTCGAAGAACACGAACGGACCGACCAGCTTGCGATGGGCGATCGGCAGCACCCGCTTCACCGAGAAGCCGCCGAGGTCGCGGCTGCGGCCGGCGATGCGGTCGAGGATGCAGCGGTTGCGCGGGAGGTCGGTCATCGGAACGTGGGGACAAGGCAGGCTGGTCGCGATGATAGGCCGGGCCGGCGGCTCCGTGCGCCGCCGCGCTGTCACATGCCGACAACATGCGCTGTCTAGCCTGCGGGCTCTTTTGCTCAAGGGGACTCGACGATGATGGCGAAACACTGGATGGCCGCAGCCACGCTGGCCTTTGCAAGCGCAGCGCCGGTGCTGTCGGCCGATGCTGCCGGTCTGACGCTCGGCGCGCTGGGCCGCTACGACTCCGGCATCCGCGGCAATGGTGCGGCCGAGATCGTCGCCCATGATCCGCGTACCCAGAGCCTGTTCGTGATCAACGCCGCGGCGTCGAGCATCGATGTGCTCGACATCCGCGACCCGGCGCAGCCGAAGCTGCTGCGCACGCTGGGCGAAACCGGCGGCAACGCCAATTCGATCGCCGTCCGCGATGGCCTGGTGGCCGCCGTGTTCGCCGCCGACAACAAGACCGATCCCGGCAAGGTGGTGTTCTATGACGCCCGCAGCCTGGACAAGGTGCTCGAGTTCCCGGTCGGCGCGCTGCCCGACATGGTCACCTTCACGCCGGATGGCCGCGGCCTGCTGATCGCCAACGAAGGCGAGCCGAACAGCTACGGGCAGGCCGATTCGGTCGACCCGGAAGGCTCGATCACCGTCGTCGACCTGCGTCCGGCGCGCGACTGCTACAACCGGCAGCCGAGTCCGCGCAGCTTTGCCGCCGCACTGCAGTGCGTGAGCGATTCAGGAATTTCGCTGGCCTCGCTGCGCCACACGGTCACCTTCCGCTCGCTGAACAGCCGTGCCGATGAACTGCGCGCCGCCGGCGTCCGCATCTACGGCCCGGGCGCCAGCGTCGCCCAGGACCTGGAACCGGAATACATCGCCGTGGCCCCGGACAGCAGGACCGCCTGGGTGACCCTGCAGGAAGCCAACGCCGCCGCCGTGCTCGACATCTCCGATCTGGCCCGGCCGCGCCTGAACACGCTGATCCCGTTCGGCAGCAAGGATCACGCGCTGCCCGGCAACGAACTCGATGCCAGCGACCGCGACAACGCGATCAACATCCGCAACTGGCCGGTCAAGGGCCTCTACCAGCCCGACGCGATCGCCAGCTACCGGGTCGGCGGCCAGACCTATTACGTGACCGCCAACGAAGGCGACGACCGCAACGACTTCATCCCCGGCGAGGAAACCGTCCGGGTCCGCGCCCTCGGCGCCGACGCGCTCGACCCGGCCGTGTTCGGCGACATCGAAAGCTTGCGCGAGAACGTCAACCTCGGGCGCCTGACCGTGACCCCGGCCACCGCCCCGCGCAATGCCGCCGGCCAGTTCACCGAACTGCAGGCGCTCGGCGGCCGCTCGTTCTCGATCTGGGCTGCCGACGGCCGTCAGGTATACGACTCCGGCTCCGACTTCGAGCGGATCACTGCGGCCCGCTATCCGCTGACCTTCAACGCCTCGAACGACAACAACAACTTCGACGACCGCAGCGACAACAAGGGGCCGGAGCCGGAAGGCGTCACCCTCGGCGTGATCGACGGCCGCACCTACGCGTTCATCGGCCTGGAGCGGATCGGCGGCGTGATGGTCTACGACGTCACCGTGCCGGCGTCGCCGAGCTTCGTCGACTACGTCAACACCCGCGACTTCACGCGGGAGCCGACCGGCGCGGCGCCGACCGACAACGGCCCGGAAGGTCTGGCGTTCATCAGCGCCGCCAACAGCCCGACCGGCCAGCCGCTGCTGGTGGTCGGCAATGAGGTCAGCGGCACGACGACGATCTACGCGATCGCCCCGCTGCGCTGAGCCAGCGCCACCGGTCGCGAAAAAGCCCCGCCCGGCGTCTGTCCAGGCGGGGCTTTGGGGTGGCCGCGACACGGCGATCAGGCAACCGGCGGATCATCCGGTGCTCCCGACCCGGGCGCGCCTTTCGGCTTCGGCGCCGGCGCCGAAGCCGGATCGAGCGCGGCCTCGAGCACCGCTGCGGACGGGAAGCTCCACTCGCCGATATCGAGACCGTCGCGCTTCATCTGCTCGCGCAGGCGGGCCAGCCGCAGCGGCGCGCCACAGGTCGACACGATGGCGGTGCCCCGCCGGGTCACCAGCACGTCGAGCCGTTGCAGCAGCAGCATGCGGTCGCGCAGGCGATTGCCGGACGGCGCGCGGCCATGGGCCCAGGAGGCCGCCGGCAGCCAGACATCGTGCGGCACGCAGAGCGCGCCTTCGCCGTCGAGCACCACCAGCGCGAAGTCGCGGAATTTCCTGACCGAGCCATTGCCGAGCGCGGCTTCGAGCACGGTCTTGGGAACGTTCAGCGGCATTCGTGCCGGCCGCCTGGCGATCCCGGCGCCCGCTCAGTGGTGGTGATGCTTGCGGCGCTTGCCATGGCCCTTGTGCTTGCCATTGTCGTGATGGTGGTCATGACCGTCACGGTAGCGCCGATCGTCGCGACGCGGCGCGCTGCGGCCGCCGTCGCTGCCGGCGTTGGCGCCGATCGCGGCACCGGCGGCGCCACCGATGGCGCCGCCAAGGATGGCGCCGTCGCGGCCACCGACCGAATCGCCGACCGCCGCGCCGGCACCGCCGCCGACGGCGCCGCCGATCACCGCACCTGCGGTATTGCCGGCGAACGCCGGGATGGAAAGGGCAGACGCCAGCAGCAGCGCGGCGGACAGGGATCTGAGGGTCATGGTGTCATTCTCGGTGAACAGGAATTCGGAGCGGATCACGGCGCTGGCCGGTCCGGGGATCGACGGCGGACTCAATCGCGGCAGTAGCGGTCATGGCGATGACCGTGGCCACGACCGCGACGGTCATCGGAGTAGCCGCGACGGTAGCCACGGTCGTAACCGCGGTCGTAGCGGTAGTCGACATAGCGGTGCTGGTAGCGGCGACCGCGATCGTCGTAGCGGCGGTCGTAGCGGTCGTTGTCGCGATAGCGGTTCTGGCCGGCGATCGAGGCGCCGACCAGGCCGCCCAGCGCACCGCCGACCACCGCACCGTCGCGGCCGCCGACCGAGTCGCCAACGGCAGCACCGGCGGCCGCGCCGATCGCCGCACCCAGGATCTGGTCACCGCGGCTGCCGGCCATTGCCGGCACGCTGACCGCCGAGGCCAGCAGCACCGTGGCGGCAATGATTGACTTGAACATGGTGGTCTCTCGATGAAGGTATCGATGCACGTCGCATCGTGAGACCGAGCTTGCCCGGACTGGCCTGAATTGAGCCTGAACCGGATCCGGCACCGCCGATCCGGCTTCAGGCCGCCGCGCGGATCACTCCGGGCGCGGCTTCTTCGGCTTCGGCTTGCCGCCGGCCGGCGCTTCGTACGGCGTCTTCGCCGGCGGCGCATTGAGCCGGCTGAGCTTCAGCTGCCGGCCGACCACCCAGACCTTCTGCAGATCGCGGAAGATTTCCTTCGGCATGCCGGCCGGCAGATCGACGAGGCTGTACTCGTTCTCGATCTCGATGCGGCCGATGAAGCTCGATTCGACACCCGCTTCGTTGGCGATCGCGCCGACGATGTTGCCGGGCTTCACGCCGTGGCTGTAGCCGACCTCGACGCGGAAGGTTTCCATCGGCACCGATTCCTCGCGCGGCGCGCGCTTCGGACGCGGCGCGTCATCGCCGCTGCGCGGCGCGCCGGCGGCGTCCGGACGCAGCGGATGCTCGGCGCGCACCGGCGGCTCGGAGCGGGTCGGCCGCGCCGCGCGCGGCGGACGGGCCGACGGATTGCCTGCGGCGGCCGCGGCAGCCCGGCGTTCGGCGTAGCTGGTCGGCGGCGGCGCGACGCGGTCGAAGTCGCGGCGCGGCACCGGCGCCGGGCGCGGTGACGGCGCGCTCGATTCGACGCTGTAGCTGCGCGGCGGCGGCGCCACCGGCTCCGGCACGTTGTCGAGCAGCAGGTCGGCATCGCCCTGCACCAGCTTGGCGAGGGCGGCGGCGATGTCGAGCATGTCCACGCCGCGCTCGGTCGCGAAGTCGGTGAGGATGGTCTTGAACGAATCGAGTTCGCCGCCGTCCAGCGAGTCGGCGATCTTCTGCGTGAAGCGGGCGATGCGCTGGGTGTTCACCGCTTCGATCGACGGCAGCTCCATCGGCGTGATCGGCTGGCGCGTGGCGCGCTCGATCAGCTTCAGCATGTGCCGCTCGCGCGGGGCGACGAACAGGATCGCTTCGCCCGAACGTCCGGCGCGCCCCGTGCGGCCGATGCGGTGGACGTAGCTCTCGGTGTCGGTCGGGATGTCGTAGTTGAAGACGTGGCTGATCCGCTCGACGTCGAGGCCGCGGGCGGCGACGTCGGTGGCGACGACGATGTCGAGGCGGCCGTCCTTGAGCCGGTTGACGGTCAGCTCGCGGGCCCGCTGCTCCATGTCGCCATTGAGCGCGGCGACGTTGTAGCCGCGCGCTTCGAGCTTGTCGGCCAGTTCCTGGGTCGCGGCCTTGGTGCGGGCGAAGATGATCATGCCGTCGAAGCTTTCGGCTTCGAGGATGCGGGTCAGCGCGTCGAGCTTGTTGTAGCCGGACACCAGCCAGTAGCGCTGGCGGATGTTGGTCGCGGTCGAGGTCTTCGACTTGATGGTGACTTCGGCCGGGTCCTTCAGGTAGGTCTGGGCGATCCGCCGGATCACCGCCGGCATGGTCGCCGAGAACAGCGCCACCTGCCGCTGCGGCGGGGTTTCCTTGAGCACGTACTCGACGTCCTCGATGAAGCCCATGCGCAGCATCTCGTCGGCTTCGTCGAGCACCAGGCACTTGATCTGCGACAGGTCCAGCGTGCCGCGCTTCATGTGATCGAGCACGCGGCCCGGCGTGCCGACCACGACGTGGACGCCGCGCTTCAGCGCCGACAGCTGCGGGCCGTAGCTCTGGCCGCCGTAGATCGGCAGCACGTGGAAGCCGGGAATCTTCGCAGCGTACTTCTGGAACGCCTCGGCGACCTGGATCGCCAGCTCGCGGGTCGGCGCCAGCACCAGCGCCTGTGGCGGCCGCAGCGAAGCATCGAGCCTGGACAGGATCGGCAGCGCGAACGCGGCGGTCTTGCCGGTACCGGTCTGAGCCTGGCCGAGCACGTCGCGGCCTTCCAGCAGCTGCGGAATGGTGGCGGCCTGGATCGGCGAAGGGGATTCGTAACCGACGGCGTCGAGGGCGGCCAGCACCGCCTCCGACAGCGCGAGATCACGGAAAGTAACGGTGCCGTCGGCGACGGATTCGGACATGTCGATACCTGGGTAGGACACTCGTCGATGCGAGCGACCGGGGTGGGTGGGGCGTTACGAACGCCCGAAACACCGCGGCACTCGAAAGACATCGCGATTTTACCTGCTTGTGGCGCCCGCCATTGCCGCACTGCGATACGGCCTGGCCCGCGAGACTCGCCGCCGGTCAGTCCGGCTGCCTAGAATCGGCCCGACCCACGCCGGAGCAAAGCCGATGCAAAGCCAGGCCACGACCGTCAGCAACTACCTCGCCGAGCTCCCGGACGATCGCCGCAGCGCGCTCGATCGGCTGCGCGCCAGCTGTCTGGCCGCGTTGCCGGATGCCGTCGAAAGCATGGACTACGGCATGCCGAGCTATCGGCGCCACGGCCAGATCGAGATCGCCTTCGCGAGCCAGAAGCAGTACATCGCGCTGTATCTGATGAAGCCGGCAGTGCTGGCCGCGAACAAGGCGGCGCTGAAGGGCTTGAGCGTCGGCAAGGCCTGCGTCCGCTTCGCGAGCCCGGAGCGGATGGATTTCGCGCTGATCGAGCGGCTGCTCGCCGAATCGCGCGATTCGCCGGACCTGCCCTGCTAGGGCCTGTTCACGCCAATGGGATCGCTGCGTTGCCGGTCAAAATGCCGCCGGGCAAGGCGCGAACCGCAGGCCATAGCCATCTATGGTCAAGGTTCGCAACGCGCAGAGCATGCTCTGCGCCGGCGACTTTGGGGCCGCAACCCTTCGGGGCGGGATCGTTTTTGCCCATTGCTGCCTCTCTCGTCGCGCCGATGAAACAACCATCGGGGCGACCAATTGGTCGCCCCGATCGAGTTGCACTGGGCAATGGTAGGTGTGTTGAGAGTGACTCAATGTCACTCTTCACTGCACCGGACGGACCTCCGCCGCAGCGATCCCATTAGCGTGAACAGGCCCCAGTCACCCGGCCGAGCTTGCGCGCCATCAGCCACAGCCGGGTATCGAACTCGCGCTGGTGGTAGTCCGGCAGCATGTGCTCGCAGAGGTCGTAGAAGCGCTTGTCGTGATCGGCCTCGCGGATGTGCGCCAGTTCGTGCACGGCGATCATTTCGAGAAACTCCGGCGCGCCTTCGCGGAACACCGAGGCGATGCGGATTTCCCGCTTGGACTTGAGCTTCGCACCCTGCACCCGCGAGCTGCGCATGTGCAGGCCCAATGCGTTCTTGATCGCGTCCATGCCGTTCTCGTAGCGCACCCGGTGCAGCGGCGTGGCACTGCGCAGGTGCTCGCGCTTGAGTTCGCCGATGTAGTCGAGCAGTGCGGAATCCGATTGCACCGCGTGACGATCCGGGTACTTCTTCGCCAGATAGGCCTGCAATCGGTTTTCGGCGATCAGCCGGCGCACCTGATCCAGGGTGGCCGCCGGGTAGCCGGCCAGATACGGCAAGGCCTGCGGCAGCGCATCGCTCACGTTCAGGCGGCGTCCGGGACCGTCGCGTCGATCCGGTAGTCGTGCCGGCCAGCAGCGACGATCAGGGTCAGCGTCCCCTCGATGCCGGCCAGTTCGCCGGTGCCGGAGTCCGGCACGATGCTGACCAGCAGATCCGGCGCGCCGCGCGTCATCACGCCGCGGTGGACGACCAGGAAGCTGCCGCTGCGGCCGTCGAGGCTGCCGGTGATCCGTTCGATCGCGACATAGGCCGCCGAGCCGGCCACCGCGCCCATGCCGGTCAGCATCTCGCCGGCACCGGTGGCATCGAGGCCGCCGTGGAAGCGCTTGCTCAGGCGCATCCGGCCGCGGGCGGCATCGTCGGCCGGCGGGTCGAGGCTCAGCGGCGTCAGGGTGACCTCGAAGGCACCGGCGGCGGTCAGTCGGGGCATCGGCATGCGGCCTTGGCAGGGGTGGATGCGGGGAGCATAGGCAGCGGCGCCACGCCAGGCCAGCGACGCTGGCGGCTGCGCGCGGGCGTTGCCCGGGGCCGGTCCAGTAACATTCGACGCTGATCCGCCCCGTTGCCGATGATCCCATGCCCCTCGCCCGCCTCGCTGCCGCGCTCGCCATGGCGACCGCCGCCGCTGCCGTCGTCCCTTTCACCCCTGCCGCCGGAGCCGCGTCCGTGTCCAGCGCTGTCAAGCCTTTCGATGTCCAGACCCTGGTCCGCCTGGAGCGCGTCGCCGATCCCCGCGTATCGCCGAACGGCCGCACCGTCGCCTACACGCTGCGCACCACCGACTACGACGCCAACAAGGGCGTGCAGTCGATCTGGCTGCACGATCTCGACGCCGGCACCACGCGCCGCCTGACCGCCGGCACGGGCTCCTCGCACAGCCCGCGCTGGGCATCGGACGGCAGCCTGTACTTCCTGTCGACCCGCTCCGGCTCGCAGCAGGTCTGGCGCCTGAACCTCGATGGCGGCGGCGAAGCGCAGCCGGTCACCCGCCTGCCGCTCGATGTCGGCAGCTACGTGCTGTCGCCGGCCGGCGATCGCATCGCCGTCTCGGTCGACAGCTTTCCCGATCTCGGCGCCGATCTGGCCGCCTCGAAGCAGCGCCTCGACGAACGCGCCGCGCAGAAGAACAGCGGTGTCGTCTACGAGCGGCTGTTCATCCGCCACTGGGATACCTGGAAGGACGGCACCCGCGCGCAGCTGTTCGGCTTCGCGCTCGACGATCAGGGTGCGGCCACCGGCAATGCCCAGTGGCTGTCCAATGGCATCGATGGCGATGTGCCGTCGAAGCCGTTCGGCGGCGACGAGGAAATCACCTGGACGCCCGACGGCCGCTTCGTGATCTTCACCGCCCGCATCGCCGGCAGCAGCGAATCCTGGAGCACGAACTTCGATCTCTGGCGCGTGCCTGCCGATGGCTCGGCGAAGCCGGAGAACCTGACCGCCGACAACCCGGCCACCGACACCGGCCCGGTGGTGTCCGCCGATGGCCGGCTGCTGGCCTACCGTGCGATGAAGCGGCCGGGCTTCGAGGCCGATCGCTACGCGATCATGGTGCGCGAGATCGGCCGCGACGGCAGCGTCGGCCCGGCCCGCGAAGTGGCCCCGAAGTGGGACCGCTCGGCCACCTCGCTGCAGTTCTCCCCGGACGGCCGCAAGCTGTACACGACCGCCGACGACCTCGGCCAGCACCGCGTGTTCGCGATCGACGTCGCCTCCGGCAAGGCCAGGGCGCTGACCGGCGACGGCCAGGTCGAAAGCTTCGCGCTGGCCCGCGATGCGCTGATCGTGACCCACAACACGCTGGCCAGCCCGGCCCAGCTGTTCAAGGTCCGCCTTTCCGGCAGCGCGCCGCTGCAGCTGACCCAGCACAACGCCGCCACCCTCGCCGGCATCGGCTTCGGCGACTACGAGCAGTTCAGCTTCAAGGGCTGGAACGACGAAAAGGTCTACGGCTACGTGGTCAAGCCGGTCGGCTTCGTCGCGGGCAAGAAGTATCCGATCGCCTTCATCATCCACGGCGGCCCGCAGGGCAGCATGGCCAACGATTTCCACTACCGCTGGAATCCGCAGACCTACGCCGGTGCCGGCTTCGCCGTGGTATTCATCGATTTCCACGGCTCGACCGGCTACGGCCAGGCATTCACCGACGCCATCTCCGGCCACTGGGGCGATCGCCCGCTCGAAGACCTGCAGAAGGGCTATGCGGCGGCACTGGCCAAGTACGACTTCCTCGACGACAAGCGCGCCGTGGCCCTCGGTGCCAGCTACGGCGGCTACATGGTCAACTGGATCGCCGGCAACTGGGCCGCACCGTGGAAGGCGCTGGTCAACCACGACGGCGTGTTCGATAACCGCTCGATGGCCTACTCGACCGAAGAACTCTGGTTCGACGAATGGGAGCACGGCGGCACCCAGTACGAGCACCCGGCCGCCTACGAGCAGTTCAACCCGGTCAACCATGTCGCCAAGTGGAAGCTGCCGATGCTGGTCGTCCAGGGCGGCCTGGATTTCCGCATTCCGGTCGAACAGGGCATCGCCACCTTCACCGCGCTGCAGCGCCGTGGCATCCCGAGCCAGCTGCTGCACTTCCCGGACGAGAACCACTGGGTGCTCAAGCCCCAGAACTCGGTGCAGTGGCACGAGACGGTGCTGGCCTGGCTGAAGCGCTGGACGGCGGAGTGAGCACCGCCTGCGCGGCGGACCGTCAACGCAGCGCCTCGAGGTCGATGCAGTCGGCCATCGCCCGGTAGCCCTCGCCGTTCGGATGCAGATGGTCGCTGCTGTCGAAGGCCGGCAGCAGGTATTCCGGATTCCCCGGATCGGCGAGGCAGCGTTCGAAGTCGATCACCCCATCGGCGCCGCTGCCGCCACTGCGCATCCAGCCGTTGACTGCGGCGCGCAGTGCAGCGGCACGCGCGGTGCCGTGCTGCAGGCCAAGACCGGTCTGCGGCGTGCCGAGCGGCCCGGCCAGGGTGCCGCGTGCCGGCGTCAGCGTGCCGATCAGCACCCGGATCGCCGGATCGTGCGCCTTGATCCGCTGCACCAGCGTCGCCAGACCCGCCTGCAGTTCCACGGCGGCCGGTTCCGGCGGGAAACCGATGTCGTTGGTGCCTTCGAGAATGATCACCGCGCGCAGGCCGGGCACGGCCAGCACGTCGTGGTCCAGCCGTGACAGCGCGCTCGGCCCGAATTGCGGCAGCAGGCCGTCGCGCAGCACCCGGTTGCCGCTGATGCCGGCGTTGACCACGGCGTAGTCCGGTGCACCGGGGGTCGCCAGCAGCCGGCGTTGCAGCCAGTCCGGATAGCGGCGATCGCTGCCGGTCGAGCCGATATCCTCGATCAGCGGCACGCCGAGCATCGCCTCGAAGCCGTCGGTGATCGAGTCGCCGAAGGTCACCAACGCCGGCTTCGGCGGACGGTCGCCACGCACCTCGACCGCCTCGATCGCCAGCCAGTTGGTCAGCAGCGGCAGGTTCAGCGGCAGGAACCCGGCGCCGGACACTTCCGCCGCGTTGCCGATCAGCGCCGCATGAACGCGCTCGCGGGCGCTGAAATGCTCGCTGACATTGATCGTGGTCAACGGCACGTCGAGGCTGACCATCAGCCGCTCGAACGGCTCGACGTCGAAGGCGATCGGATCGCTCAGCGCCGACTCGCCCGGCGCCAGCCGGACCGAGGTGGCGCCGCCGAATGTCAGCCGGCGGTTGCTGCCCGGAACCAGCGCCGCCACCCCCGGCATCTGTTCGCGCCCGATGTAGACCGCCGTGAACTCGGCGGGCAGCAGTCCGAGACGGTTGCCGAGGCGCAGCCGCAGTTCGCGGCCGGCCGCGTGCGGGGCAATCGGCATGCGCACGGTCTGCGCCAGCAGCGCCACCGGCACCGTGAAGCCATCGCTCGGGCTGGCATTCCACGCGGTACGCCAGCCCTCGGACACGGCCACCGGCGCGGTCAGCGGGTCGCTGCCGGAACAGGCCTGCAGCAGGCACAGCGATACCAGGACCGGCGCAACGCGAGACCTTGATCGAAACATGGCGGACAGTTCGGCAGATGGAGACAGGGGCAGCACCGGCGACGATGACATGCGGCGGCAGCGACAGCGAATGGGCGACGCTTCGCCGATCGCGGCCACGGACCGCGCGACGCTGCTTCGGCCGCCGACCGGAACGCCGGTCCCGCATATCAGGGCTGATCCCCGGTCCATGCGCCCTGCGTGCCCGGCTGCAATCATTCGCGTTCCTTCCCGCAGGCAGGCCGCCGATGCGCAGACTCGACTGGTACTTCGATTTCATCTCGCCGTACGCGTACTTCGCGCTGCTGAAGCTCGACGAGCTGCTGCCGAGCGGTGTCGATATCCGCCTGCGGCCGCTGCTGTTCGCCGGCCTGCTGAACCATCACGGCCAGAAGGGGCCGGCGGAAATCGCCACCAAGCGGATCTGGACCTACCAGTCCTGCGCCTGGACGGCCGCGCAGGCCGGCATCCCGTTCCGGTTTCCGGCCGCGCACCCGTTCAACCCGGTTGCCTACCTGCGGCTGTGCCTCGCGGCCGGGGCGACCCGCGCGGCCACGCGCACGATCTTCGACGCCCTGTGGACCCGCGGCGCCGATCCGGCCGATCCGGCGCTGGTCGCTGAGCTGGCCGAGCGTCTGGACCTGCCGCTGGCGGCGATCGGTGCGCCTGCAGTCAAGCAGCAGCTGCGCAGCAATGGCGACGACGCCATCAAGGCCGGGGTGTTCGGCGTGCCGACCCTGGTGATCGACGACCAGCTGTTCTGGGGCGTCGACGGCATGGCCTTCGCGGCCGCCTATCTGGCCGACCCGACGCTGCTGGCCAGCGCCGAGATGCGCCGCCTGGCTTCGCTGCCGGCAGCGGCAACCCGGGTGCCGCCCGGCTGACCGGCGATGGCGCCGCCGGCGGCGTCGCCATGACGGCCGGACGGCCGGTGACTCAAGCCCCGCCGCCGCCGCTCATCACCTGCACCAGCGCGTACAGGCTGCGGTTGGCCGGCGTCGGCACCTGCAACCGTTCGCCGGTCCTGACGATGTAGCCGTTGAGATGCTCGATCTCGGTCGGCCGGCCGGCGGCGAGATCCTGGGCGGTCGACGAACGCTGGCCGGCCATCGTCTCGGCGATCGCGCGTATGGCGCGACCGGTGTCGCCATCGACCTCGATGCCGGCCGCCGCGGCCACCGCCAGACACTCGGCGGCGACCTCGGCCATCACCGCGCGCACCTGGGCGTTGCGCGCCAGTTCGCCGTAGGTCAGCTGGGTGATCGCCGACATCGCGTTGTACGCGCAGTTGACGATCAGCTTGCCCCACTGCGCCGCCAGCACGTCGGCGGAAACCGTGGTCGGCACGCCGGCCGCGCCGAGCAGCGCGGCGATCTCGGCGCTGCGCGGCGAGCGGCCGATCAGCAGATCGCCACGGCCGTGGTGACGGACATGGCCGGCGCCGGCCATCGCCACGGCGACATAGACCGCGGCCGGGATCACCGGCCGGCCCAGCGCCCGGGCCAGCCGGTCGGCATTGTCGACGCCGTTCTGCAGGCTCAGCACGCTGGCCGCCGCCGGCAGATGGCCGGCCAGGTCGCGGGCGGCCGCCTCGGTGTCGCCGGACTTGACGCAGACCAGCACCAGCTCGGCATCGGCGGCAGCGGCGGCCGGCGAATCGGTGGCGGTGACCGGCAGGCGTTCGCAGCCGGCCGCCGTTTCCAGGATCAGGCCGTCACGGCCGATCACCTCGACATGACGCCGCCGGCCGACCAGCGTCACCGGATGTCCGGCGCGCGCCAGCATCGCGCCGTAGTAGCAGCCCACCGCACCCGCGCCCATCACCAGGATTCTCATTGCCGATCCGCCCTGCCCTGTCTCGTCGCCGCACGGTCCGCCGTGTCGCCCATGCTGGCGCATTCCACGGCCGACGCGGACGAGCCGATCATCGGAGAGTCGGGAAACCGCTTGCGCCGGTGCTTGAAGCGCCCGCTTTCAGCGGCGCGGCCGGGTCTGCACGCCGCTGCACAGCGCGGCGGCCAGCACCGCCAGCGCGGCGTAGCAGTAGCACAGTCGACGGAAGGCTTCGAGATCGAGCGCTTCGGCACCGACCAGCACCACGGTCAGCGCCACGCCGAGCACGCTGCCGAACTGGCGCACCGCCTGGTTGACCGCGCTGCCGACACCGTACTGCGCCGGCCCGAGGCTGGCGACCGCTGCACCGGACAGCGACGGCAGCGCCATGCCGACGCCGATGCCGGTCAGCAGCTGGCTCGGCAGCCAGTCGTGCAGGTAGTCCGGATCGAGCCCCGGCACCAGCGCCTGCCAGAGCCCGCCGCTGGCGATCAGCAGGCAGCCGGCGATCAGCAGCGGCCGGTGGCCGGCGCGGGTGGCGATGCGGCCGGCGATCATCGCCACCGGCACCACCATCAGCGGCCCCGGCGTGATCGAAAGCCCGGCCAGCGGCAGGCTGTAGTGCCAGATGCCGGTCATGAAAAAGAAGAAGCCGAAGAACATCATCGAGAACGCCATGCCGAACACCAGGGTCGCGAGATTCACCGCGCTGTAGCTGCGGTTGGCGAACAGGCGCAGGTCCAGCGCCGGTTCCGGCCGCCAGCGCGCCCAGTACACGAAGGCGGTCAGCAGGACGATCCCGGTGACGACGCCGCCGAGCACCTGCGGACTGGCGATCGCCTGCGCTTCGGTGCGCACCACCGCCCAGGTCAGCGCACCGACGCCGAACGCCAGCAGCAGCACGCCGACCACGTCGGGCCGGTGCCGGGTGACCGCCGGAGCGCTGTCCGGCAACCGGGTCCGCGCGCGCCACAGCGACCACAGCGCCGGTGGCAGGTTGATGAAGAAGGCCCAGCGCCAGCCGGCGGCGTCGACGATCCACGACCCGAGGCTCGGCCCGACCGCCGCCGCCAGCCCGCCGACCGCCCCCCAGAGGCTGACCACGACCGCCCGCTTCTCGATCGGAAATGCCGCCAGCACGATCGCCAGCGAGGCCGGCGTCAGCAGTGCAGCGCCGACCGCCTGCAGCACCCGGGCGGCGACCAGGCTGCCCAGGTTCGGCGCCAGCCCGCAGGCCATCGACGCCGCCAGGAACAGGCTGACGCCGACCATGAACACCCGTTTGCGGCCGTGGGTGTCGGCCAGCCGTCCGGCCGGCACCAGCAGCGCCGCATAGACCACGGTGTAGGCGTTGATCACCCAGGACACGTCGGACGCCGCCGAACCGGCGAAGCTGCCGCGCAGCTGCGAGAACGCCGCGAACAGCACGGTGGAATCGACCGAGACCAGGAATACCGCCACGCAGGCGGTGAAGAACACCGGCCACGGCGCTGCGGCAACGAGGGTGGCGGGAGCGGTCACGATCAGTCTCGATGTTCAGGTGGTGTTCGGCGGCAGGCGGTGCTCCGGACCGGTTCCGGATTTCTACCTACCAGTTGGTAGTTCATCAACGGCACGACCAGCGGCGGCGCGCAGTGCCGGCCGCTCAGCGCGGCAAGCTCAGCGTGGCGATCAGCGGCGCGACGGCGGCGTCGAATGCCGTCGGATCGGCGCGCAGGCGGGCGTTGATCAGCGCGCCCTGGCAGGCGGCATTGATCAGCGCTGCCCACTGCTCGGCCGCCGCCGCGTCACGCCCGGCGCCGTGGCCGCTGTCCGGCAGCTGGCGGACCACGCCGGCCAGCCAGTCGAGCTGGCTACGGTGGAAGCCGGCCACCGCTGCCTGCAGCGCCGGCTCGATGCAATCCCATTCGCCGACGGTGGCGGCGATCGCGCAGACCCGGCTGCCGGCGCCGATCTGGTCGCGAAACATGCGCAGATAGGCCTGCAGCTGCCGAGCGGCCGGCTCGCTGCGCCGCTGCTCGCACCAGTGCCGGAAGCGCTGGTGGCTGTCCTCGACGACCGCCAGCCCCACCGCTCCCTTCGACGGGAAGTGGTGGTAGAGGCTGGCCTTGCGGATGCCGACCTGATCGGCGAGTTCCTGGAAGTTGAGACCCAGGTAGGAATGGGTCAGCAGCAGTTCGCGCGCCTTGCGCAAGATCAGCTGGCGGGTGTCGGTGAGGGTGTGGCGGGAGATCGAGGCGCTCATGGCATGCCTACCATAAGGTAGGCTGATCGCCGGGAGCAAGCCGTGCTGCGCCGATCGCCACCGGCCAGCGTGTTCACGGCTGCCGCGAAGGGATCGCCAGCGATGAGCCGCCGCGTCTTCCCATGCACAATCCGGCGCAGCCGAGGACCGCCCGTCCGTGCGGGTCGGCATCGACGCGATACGCCTCGACAGGGCGATCTCGACCCATCGATGACGCCCGGCGCGGCAGCATGCGGACAGGACAGGGGCCCCTCAGATGGCCTCCGGGTTTGCAACAGCACCAGCGCGAGGAGACCGCAGCATGAGCATCGACGTCGAACGGCTCTACGACCGGCGCGCCGACAACCGCTGGGAACGGATCAGCGTCGGCGACATCTTCGAGCGGATGACCTGGAGCACGCCGGACAAGCTGGCACTGATCGCCGCACCCTGCGCGGTCCGCGACCCGGCGTTCGCACGCCTGAGCTACCGGCAGGCCGACCAGGCGGCGAACCGCATTGCCAACGGCCTGATCGGCACCGGCCTGCAACGCGGCGACCGCATCGCGCTGTTCTGCGACAACTCGGCGGAAGCCTTCGTCAGCAAGATCGCCATCGCCAAGGCCGGGATGGTCGCGGTGCCGATCAACACGATGATGGCTGCCGACATGGTCGAACACTCGCTGCGCCATGTCGGCGTCGCAGCAGCGGTGGTCGATGCCGAGTCCTGGCCGAAGTGCCGGCAGCCGTTCGAGGCGGCGGCGGTCAAGGTGATCGCCGCCATCGCCGGTCCGCACGGCGATCACGCCGGCCTGCCGTCGCTGCGCGGCTTCATCGACGGCCAGCCGGACACCGAGCCGGCAGTGCGCATCCACGGCGACGACATCTGGCAGATCCTGATGACCTCGGGCACCACCTCGATGCCCAAGGCAGTGATGATCTCGCACACCTACAGCTATCTGGCGGCGCTCAACCAGGCGCTCAGCTACTCGCGCGGCCTGCCGTTCGAATCCGACTACCGGATGTGCAGCTTCCTGCCGCTGATCTATCACGTCGGCGACCAGATCTTCGGCCTGTCACCGCTGTTCACCGGCGGCAGCCTGGTGATCGGCCGCGGCTTCGATCCGCAGCGGCTCGCCGAGACGATCACCCGGGAACGGCCGACCGCACTGTTCGGCGGCTCGCCGCAATTGACCGGCGAGCTGGTGCGCTGCGTCGAAGCCGCGCCCGGCCGCTACGACCTGCGCAGCCTCAAGGTGCTGACCTTCGGCTGGGCGTCGATGCCGCCAGCGCTCGCCGACCGCCTCGAACAGCTGTCGCCGGGCCTGCTGCTGATCGGCATCTTCGGCCAGACCGAGGCGATCGCCCTGCACCGCTTCTCGCCGCAGCGCTGGCCCGAGGTCTACCGGCAGACCGCGCCGGCGATCAATGTCGTCGGCCTGCCGTCGCCGCTGCTGGCGTCGACGGTGATGGATGCCGACGGTGTGTCGCTGCACGCGCAAGCCGGCGTGCCCGGCGAAGCGGTGTATCGCTCCCCGGTGATGACCGCCGGCTACTTCCGCGACGAGCGCGCGACCCGCGAAGCCTTCCGCGACGGCTGGTTCCACAGCGGCGACATGTGCGAATACCGCTCCGACGGCCTGCGGGTGATGATCGACCGCTACAAGGACGTCGTGAAATCCGGTGGCGAGAATGTCTCCAGCCTGCGCGTCGAAGCCGTCGTGGCCCAGCACCCGTCGATCGCCCGGGTCGCCGTGGTCGGCCTGCCCGATCCGCGCTGGGGCGAAGCGGTCACCGCCGTAATCGTGCTGCGCGCCGGAGAGCACCACGACGAAACGGCACTGTCGGCGTTCTGTCGCGAACGGCTGGCCGGCTACGAGACGCCGAAGGCCTTCGTGGTGATGGACGACCTGCCGGCGACCGTCGGTGGCAAGGTGCTCAAGTACCGCCTGCGCGCCCTGCTGGCTGGCACGCGCAGCGACGCGTCGCCCACTCCGTAGCATCGGCGCCGGATCGACGACCTCGGCGCTGGCCGTCGTATGCAGGCGTTGCAGCCCTGGCACGCTTGATCTACGCGACGATCGCAAGGCCAGCACCCCGAACCTGGCGCGGACCCGCTGGTCCGCGCCGCGATTCCACAGGCTCCGGAAACCAAAGGCCTGCTGCGGCGTCGGAGGACCGGGCGGACGGGTGGACTGGCGACTTTCTGCATGCCGGGCATTGCTCGCACGTCGCGCGGCGGTCCGCCCTTGCGCTCGCTTGAGGGAACCATCGAAGCCGATGCCTCCGTGCCGGCGCGGCAGCGCGTGACGGTGCACGAGGCGCCGACGGCATCCGGATCTGATGCGGTCACGATGCGCACACGTCACGGCATGTCATGACGCCTACCGCCTCGGCGGCGCCGTCAAGCCACCCCGACGGGCCATGGCAAAGGGTCCGCCAGTGCCGTGCGTCTCCTGTCCGCATCTCGGAAAGCCCCCGCACCGCCTGCGAAACAGTGCAGCGGGAGCCGCGCGTCATTGCCCATCCAAAGCAGGGGTGGTTTTGGAGGAGACACCTCTTGCATCGCAAGTTCGTCGACGGCAGCGAACCCGTATGCCCCGCTCGCCAGAGGCGCGGTGCGGCATCCCGGGGTTCTTCGATGCCACATCGCTCGTCGGGCAAAACCACGACAAGCGCGACGAAGGTTTCCCGGGCGGCAACGGCGCGGGGCGGACCGACTGCCGTTGGAGCACGGATTGAACCCGCTTCAAGCGCTGGTTCGCAGGAATGTCGCCTGAACCGGGAAGTCGCAGACCTCGCGATCCCTGAACTGCCGCGCAACGGTCCTGGCGACGTGTTCCCCGATCGGCAGGGAGGCTGTCATGGCGCCCCTGTCACGGCTGGTCTCAGACAGCAAAAAGCCCGCATCGGCGAGCGCCGAGGCAGGCTCTAAGTCATTGATTTTGGTGCGCCCGAGAGGATTCGAACCTCTGACTTCTTCCTTCGGAGGGAAGCACTCTATCCAGCTGAGCTACGGGCGCGGCGGCATTAGGATACTACGGCGCGGACCCGAGGGATGAGGTCAGACGCGATCCCGCCAAAAGACGCGGCCGATCCGGGAGGTGCTTCAGGCGGGCGTCTGGAAAGGCATGAACTGAGGCCTCCGCCACGACGAAAGATGACGTCGACAGCGGCGCAACCAGACGTGCGGAAGGCGAGCAATGGCCGCCGCCGCTATCCTTTGCGCCCTCGGCACCGATGGCGGCGATGTCATCGCTGCCGCTGTGACTCGAACTGCCTGCCGACCGCCCCATCGATGGACTGCCCGCCATGCCCGCCCTGACCCGCCTGACCCGCTACGAGCAGCAGATGGCGCAGGCCAGCAGCTTTGCAGAATGGCGCGAGGCCGCGCTGGCGCATGACCGGCACTCGGGCGCGGCGGGATGGCAGCAGCGCGATGCATCGGCGCGCTATGACTTCCGTTCGGTCCGGCAGCGGCTGAACACGCTGCGGAAACTGCGCGACGAGGGTGACAACGCCGGGCTGCTGTACAGCCTGAACGAAGGCGTCCACGGCAATCTCGACGGCATGGGCAACTCGGCGCTGTATCGCCGCGCGCGTTTTGGGGCCAAGCAGCTGATCAACGACTACGTCGCCGAAGTGATCACCGCGCTGGAGCATCTGGCCAGCCCGGCCGCCGACGACCTTCCCTGGGCGGTCCGCCACGATTTCTTCGAGCGGGCCAGCGCCTGCTTCGGCCGGTCGGCGCTGATGCTGAGCGGCTCCGGCTCGCTGTTCTACTTCCATGTCGGCGTGGTCAAGGCGCTGTGGGAGCAAGGCCTGCTGCCGACCGTGATGTGCGGGGCGAGCGGCGGCGCACTGGTGGCATCGCTGGCCGGCACCCACACCGATGACGAACTCGGCCGGATCTTCGAACCCGGCTTCCTGCTGGCCGAGGTTCGTCGCGAAACCAGCCTGTGGCAGCGGGTGTCGGCGCTGCGGCCGAGCGCGATCTCGTCCGCCGGCGTGCGCGACATGGTCGAACGCCTGGTGCCGGACCTGAGCTTTCAGGAAGCCCAGGCGCGCACCGGCCGGCGGATCAATATCTCGATCGCACCGGCCGAGCGCCACCAGACCTCGCGGCTGCTGAACGCGATCGCCTCGCCATCGGTGTGCCTGCGCGAAGCACTGCTGGCGACCATGGCGGTGCCCGGCATCCTGCCGTCGGTGATGCTGATGGCCAAGGGTCCGCACGGCGAACGGCTGCCGTATCTGGAGAACCGCCGCTGGGTCGATGGCTCGGTCAGCGACGATCTGCCGACCAAGCGCATCGCCCGGCTCTATGCGGTCAATCATTTCGTGGTCAGCCAAACCAACCCGCTGGTGCTGCCGTTCCTGCGCGCCGGCGGCGGCGGCAGCGGCGGCGCGCTCGGCCGCTATCGCAAGGCGCTGCGGCGGATCACGCTGGAAGTGGTCGATGCCAATCTCGCGGCCCTCGAAGGTCCGTCGCAACGCCATCCGACCCTGGAACGCTGGGTGACGATGACCCGCTCGGTGATCAACCAGCGCTATACCGGCGACATCAACATCTTCCCCGACTACCGCCTCGTCGATCCGCGCAAGCTGATGCGCCTGCGCACCGAGGCCGAAGTGCTCGCGCTGATCCGCCACGGCGAGCGCGCCACCTGGCAGAAAGTGGAAATGGTGCGCCTGCAGTCGGCGATCGGCCGGACGCTCGACGACATTCGCGCACGCCACTCGGGGCTGGGACAGGCGACCGCCGCCGCCGCGCTGGCCTGACTGCCGTTCAGGCGCCGCGCAGCACGGAGTAGTCGCGAAACAGGCGGGCCGGCAACGGCACCGCGAGCGCCCAGACGATGCTCATCGGGCGATCGCCTTCCCAGGATTCGAGCCGCACCGGGCCGCAGGCGCGGTATGGATCGGCTGGCCGTTGGCGCACGAACAGCTGGTAGGACCAGCCATTCGATGCGCTTTCGATGTAGCGGCGGCCGACCCTGGTATCAGGCCCGGCGCTGTTCTGGCTTTGCCAGTGGAAGCGCTCGGGGCTGATCGCGTAGTCGCGATAGGCGATGCGGTCGTGATAGCCGTCGCTCTTGTCGAGGGTCACGAACAGCAGTTCGGTCTGTCGTGCCGGCAGCGCCAGCAGGCCGGCCTGGAAGGGCGTGCGGCGACTCGCAGTCAGCCAGCCGACCGGCAGCTCCGAGCCCCTCGGGGACCTCATGCACAATCCGCCCCACACCCCACCCGCGCGTCCCGTGGCTCACCGCAAACCCCACTTGCCCGAGAAGACCTGCGTCGTCTGCCAGCGCCCGTTCGCCTGGCGGAAGAAGTGGGAGCAGGTCTGGGACGAGGTGCGCTACTGCTCGGATGCCTGCCGCGGGCGCCGTGCTTCGGTGACGGCGGCCACCTCGTCCAGCGCCGTGTCGGCCTCGCCGACACCCGAGCCGCGGACCGGGCGGACCTCGCGCCGCGGCTGAATTCCCCTTCCCCATGATCCTTTCCCATGCGCAATCTCATCGTCGTCCTCGGCGACCAGCTGGACGAACACTCGGCGGCCTTTGACGATTTCGACCCGGCGCAGGACCGGGTCTGGATGTGTGAAGCAGCAGCCGAGGCGACCTACGTCTGGAGTCACAAGACCCGGATCGCGATCTTCCTGGCGGCGATGCGGCATTTCCGGGCGGCGCTCGAAGCGCGTGGCTGGCCGGTCGACTACCACGCCACCGGCAGCCATCCGCACACCTCGCTGGCCGAAGCGCTGGCGGCCTCGATCGCCGCGCTGAAGCCGGCAGCGGTAGTGGTCGTCGAGCCGGGTGAATGGCGGCTGGCGCAGGACTTCGCGCGCGTCTGCAGCGCCGCCGGCGTGCCGCTGGAGCAGCGCATCGACCGCCACTTCATCACCACCGTCGCCGAGTTCCGCGCCTGGATGGGCGCACGCCGCCAGCCGCGCATGGAGCACTTCTACCGCGCGGTGCGGAGCCGCACCGGCGTGCTGATGGACGCCGACGGCCAGCCCGAAGGTGGCGAATGGAACTACGACCACGACAATCGCGAAGCCTTCGGCAAGGCCGGGCCGGGCTTCGTGCCGAAGCCGCGCCGCTTCCTGCCCGATGCCATCACCGCCGAGGTGCTGGCGATGGTCGCCGAGCGCTACGCCCGGCATCCGGGCGCGCTGCAGCACTTCGACTGGCCGGTGACCCGCGCCGATGCCTTGCTGGCGCTCGATGATTTCATCGCCCATCGCCTGCCGGCGTTCGGGCCGTTCGAGGACGCGATCTGGGACAGCGAGCCGCTGCTCTACCACTCGCGCCTGTCGGCGGCGATGAACCTGAAGCTGCTGAACCCGCGCGAAGTGATCGACGCCGCGATCGCGGCCTACCGCGCCAAGCACGCGCCGATCGCCAGCGTCGAAGGCTTCGTGCGCCAGATCATCGGCTGGCGCGAGTACGTGCGCGGCCTGTACTTCTGGCACATGCCGGCCTATCTCGACGACAACGCGCTCGGGGCCGATCAGCCGCTGCCGAGGCTGTACTGGACCGGCGACACCGAGATGAACTGCCTGAAGCATGTCGTCCGCGACACGCTGGCCTACGGCTACGCTCATCACATTCAGCGGCTGATGATCACTGGCCTGTTCGCACTGCTGCTCGGCGTGCGGCCGCGCGCGGTGCACGAGTGGTATCTGGCGGTCTATGTCGATGCGGTGGAGTGGGTCGAGGTGCCGAACACCATCGGCATGAGCCAGTTCGCCGACGGCGGCCTGATGGGCTCCAAGCCGTACATCGCCAGCGGCAAGTACATCGACAAGATGAGCAACTACTGCCGCGGCTGCCGCTTCGATCCAGGCGTCAGCACCGGCGGATCAGCCTGCCCGTTCACGACGCTGTACTGGGACTTCCTCGATCGCCACCGCGAACGCTTCGCCGGCCATCCGCGGCTGGTGATGCAGCTGCGCAACCTGGATCGGCTGACACCGGCGGCATTGACCGCGCTGCGGACCCAGGCCAGCGAGTGGCGGATCCGTCTGGCCGCCGATGCTGCTCCGGTGTCGCCGGGCGGCAGCTGACACCGAGGCCTCGGCGCGCCGCTCGCCCAGTAATTGTTGACACTGTTACGTTAATGGCGCGATGCTTGCTCCATGCCTCGCAAACCCCAATCCGACGACGCCCGCTCGAAGAAGCGCGACGACATCCTGGACAGCGCCATGGCGGTGTTCGAGAAGCACGGCGGCCTCGAAGCCCTGAGTTTCCGCCGCTTGGCGACCGAAATGGAGCTGAGCTACTCGGCGCCATACCGCTACTTCGCCAGCAAGGACGAGCTGGTCAACGCGCTGCGCGCGCGCGCCTTCCGCTGGATCGAGCAGGCGATGCGCGACGCCATCGCCGACATCGCCGAGCCGGAAGGGCAGCTCGAAGCGCTGGCCGCAGCCTATATCCGCAGCGGCATCGAACGGCCGGACCGGTATGCGCTGATGTTCTTCAAGCTCGACGACACCGACATCGCCCGGCGTTCGCTCGAACTGAAGGCCGCGCGCCGCGACGCGCTGGATGTCTGCCGGCAGGTGATCGCCGCCGGCCAGACTCTGGGCCAGCTGCCGGACCGCGTCGACCCGCTGACCGCCGCCCACCTGTTCTGGATCGGCGCTCATGGGCTCGTTTCGCTGCAGGTCGCCGGCCAGTTCGTCATGGGCCGCGAACTGCCGGTGCTGGTGCCGACACTGATCCGCTGCCTGCGGGCCGGCCTGGAACATTTCGACGAGACGCCGGCATCACGGCGCGCAATGATCAACGAGGAGAACCACCATGTTTCAGCACGCCACGCAGCCGGCAGCGGACAGCCCGGTCATCCTGCCGACGCCGAGACGCATCCCGTTCGAATTCCCCGATGACCTGAGTCCGCAGTGGAAGCCGGACGATCCCGAATTCTCGGCGATGGTCAACGGCGCCTCGCTGGTGATGCCGTACCTGGAGCCGTTCCTGATCCGCACCATGCGCGAGGCGCTGCCGCAGGTGAGCGACGCCGCGGTCGCTGAAAGCGGGCGCGCGTTCAACACCCAGGAGCAGCACCACTACCAGGCGCATCGCCGCTACAACGAGCTGCTGAAGCGCAGCCGCTACCCGGAACTGGCCAACATCGAAGCCGACATGACCGCGTCGTATGCACGGCTCGCCAAGCGCTCGCTGCGCACGCGGATGGCCTATACCGCCGGTTTCGAAGCGATGACGCTCGGCGTCACCCGCTGGCTGGTCGACTACCGGCAGACGCTGTTCGGTGGCGCCGACAGCCGGGTGGCCTCGTTCATCCTCTGGCATTTCGTCGAGGAAGCGGAACACAAGTGCGTGGCCCACGACGTCTATCACGCGCTGTACGGCGGCGGCCCCGCGTCGTATCTGGCGCGCATGGTCGGCGTGCTGCACGGCTCGCTCGACGTCATGTGGTACTCGATGCGCGGCTACCGCGCGATCCTCAAGCACGAAGGCCTGTGGTTCCGGCTGTCATCGCGCCTGCGCCTGGCGCGCCGGCTTGGCAGCTTCGTGCGCCACGTCAGCCCGTACCTGCTGCGCGCCATGCTGCCCGGCCACGACCCGCGCCAGGAACCGAACCCGCAGTGGGTCGACGACTGGCTCGCCGGTCATGCGGCCGCGCCGGACGCCGAGGTGCCGCTGCTCGACACCCGTCATCCCGATCTTCCGGTGCCGTTCGCGCACGCGCCTTCCGGTCCGGTCACAAGGATTGCCGCATGACCCCTGCCGACCGCCTCAAGCCCTTGCGCCGCCTGCTGATCGGCCACGGCGCGCTGCTGATCTTCACCGGCGGCGTGATCGGCTTCGGCTTCCTGTTCCACCTGATCGGGGCGATCACGCTGTGGCCGTTTCCCGGCGTGATCGAGTTCCGGATGCCCGGCAGCTACAAGGCCTGGCGGATGTCGCATCTGGAAGCGCTGATGAACGGCTCGATCATCTGGCTGATCGCGGCACTTTTGCCGCATCTGCCGTTCACGATCACCGGGCTGCGGCGGATCACCTGGGGGATCATCGTCACCGGCTGGACCCTGGTTGCCGGTTCGATGTGCGACGCGCTGTTTCCGGACAGCCGCGGCCTCGCCGCCAGTGCCGTGCTGACCAACAACATCGCCTTCGGCCTGTTCTACGTCGGCATCCTGATCGTCATGGCGATCCTGGCGCTGATCGCCTGGCGCTCGCTGCGGCCGGAGCCACCGTCACCATGAGCAGCTCCTTGACTCCAGCCGAGCGCGGCCGGCTGATCCTGGTGACGCACGGAAGCGCGGTCGCGGTGATCGGGCTGGTCTCCGGGTTCGGGCTGGTGTTCGCGATCCTCGATGCCTGGCACGTCTGGCCGCTGACATTGGCCACGAACCTGCCGGTCCCCGGCAGCGAGCACGGCTGGCGGGTGGCCCACGTGGCCGGCGTGCTGAACGGCATGCTGATGATCCTCGCCGGCCTGGCGCTGGTGCCGGTCGCCGCCGGCCGGACGGCCCAGCGCTGGATCGTCGGCGGGCTAGTCTGGACCGGCTGGGGCAACACGCTGTTCTTTCACTGCGCGAACCTGTCGAGCAACCGCGGCCTGTCGGCCGGCAGCACGCGGCTCGGCGAAGCCGATCTGGCCGGCATCGTCGGCTATCTGGTCGGTGCCAGCACCATTCCCTTCACGATCATCGCGGTGACGCTGCTCGGGCTGGCCGCGGCGAGGCAGCTGAAAGCACGCTGAGCCAGCGCAGGGTCCGCGTCAGGGCAGGTGGTTCAGGCGCCCAGCACGTCGCGCAGCGCGCCTTCCAATGTCGGGAAGCGGAACCGGAAGCCCTGATCGACGGCCGCCTGCGGAATCACCCGCTGGCCGGTCAGCAGGATCTCGGCCATCTCGCCGACGATCATCTTCAGCGCAAAGCCGGGCATCGGCAGGAGCGCCGGGCGCTTCAGCACCCGGCCGAGGGTCCTGGCGAATTCGCTGTTGGTGACCGGCTCAGGCGCGGTGCCGTTGTACGGGCCGGAGGCCATGTCGCGCTCGATCAGGAAGCGGATCAGCGCCACCAGATCGGCGCGGTGGACCCAGCTCATCCACTGCCGGCCCGAACCCATCGGGCCACCGCCGCCGAGGCGGAACGCCGGCAGCATCTGCGCCAGCGCGCCGCCGCCGGCCGGGCCGTCCGGACCCAGCACGATGCCGGTGCGCAGGGTGCAGACCCGTACGCCGAGGGCCGCCGCCTTCTGCGCCTCGGCTTCCCAGTCACGGCACAGGGTGGCGGAAAAATCGCTGCCGGCCGCTGCGGTTTCGGTCAGCTTGTCGTCGCCCTGCGGGCCATACCAACCGATCGCCGAACCGGACACCAGCACCTTGGGCCGCTGATCCAGACGGCTCATCCAGTCGACCAGCCGCCGTGTCGTGTCGATGCGCGAGCTGCGGAAGCCCATCTTGGTCACCGGGTTCCAGCGCGCGCCGCCGAGGCTGGCGCCGGCCAGATTGACCACCGCGTCGACGGCGTCGGCCCGGGCCAGGTCACGGATCGCCCTCGCGCCGCTCGGCACCCGGTTGCCGGCCGAGGTGATCTCGCGGGTCAGCACGGTCACCGCATGGCCATCGGCGAGCAGGCTGGACGCCAGTTCGCGGCCGATGAAACCGGTGCCGCCGGTGATCAGGACATGCATGGCGCGGGCGTCTCGAAAAGTTTGCCGGACTGTATCGGAACCAGTCCGTCCGGCGTGACCGCGATCACCGCATCGGCCGCCGCCGGCTGCACCGGGTAGCCGCCGGTGAAGCTGCCGAACGACGGCAGCACGCCGATCCGTTCGGCGTGACGGAACCAGAACACCGGCAGCCGCGCCGAATCGCGCCGCGATTTCAGCTGCAGCACCGGGTGGAGGTGACCGGACAGCACGACGCCGCGCGGATCGGGCGCCGGCTCGTGGGCAAACACAAAAGGCGATTGATGCAGGCAGCCGGCGATCCAGTCGATCCGCCATGCCGCCGGCAGGCGCTTGACCTGCCGATCGTGGTTGCCGCGAATCGCGGTGATTTGCAGTGCCGCGTGACGGGCGCGGAAGGCGTCGATCGCCGCCATCGCCGGCTCGTCCTGCGACAGCCGCGTGTGGAACAGATCGCCGAGCACCAGCAGGCGCTCGGGCGCGTGTCCGGCGAGCAGCGCGTCGAGTCGCGCGAGATCGGTGGCGGTCGCGCCACTCGGCACCGGCACGCCGGCACGCCGGAACGCCGCGCCCTTGCCGAGATGCAGGTCGGCGACGATCAGGCTGCGGGTGCGCGGCCAGAACAGCGCGCGATCGGGCAGTGCGATCAGCGCGTCGCCGGCGATGTCGATCACCGTGCCGGCGCCCGGGGAATGCAGGTTCATCGCACGATCATAAGGACTGCAGAACCGCTGCGGGTGCCATTGCAGAGGACCGCTCCCGATTGACCCGGACGCCGCCGACTCGCCACGCTTGGCCTGCGGCACCCGGCAGCAAGCCAACGACAACAACATGCGATGCGCCGTCCACCGCGGCACGAGGACGCCCCCGGCAGCGCGCTTCGTCGCTGCGGACGCGGTCAGGGAGAGAGACTGATGAAACGAAGCGCCATGAACATGGCCGGGGTGGTGCTGGCCGCGATCGGCGGCCTCGGAGCCAGCAGCGGCAGCGCGCTGGCGGCGGTCAAGGGCGATGTCGGCGTGTTCAGCGAGTACGTCTTCCGCGGCGTCGCCGCGGAAGGGGGCGCCGCCGTGCAGGGCGGCATCGACTACAGCCACGACAGCGGCTTCCTCGGCGGCATCTGGGCCAGCAACACGGCGCTGTTCGGCGGCTCCGAACTCGATGTCTACGCCGGCTATCTGCATCACTTCAGCGACACCGTGGCGCTCGATGTCTTCGCGCTCTACTACCTGCTGCCCGAGGATCAGGAGAATCCGCCGTTCCCGCCGGCGACCAAGGACCTCGACACCGCCGAGTTCGGCACCACGCAGTTCGCCGGCCCGGTCAAGGCGCAGTTCTATTACTCGCCGGACTTCGTCGCCACCGGCAAGCCGAGCTTCTACTACTCGGCAGCCTACAGCCATGCGATCACGCCGACCGTGTCGATCACCGCGCAGGCCGGCTATACCCACGGCGGCGGCGCCGAACTGGCCTTCGGCGATCGTTACATCGACTACAGCCTGGCGATCACCAAGACCATTCGCGAAGGCCTGGTGTTTTCGCTGACCGCAGTCGACACCAATCTGAGCGGCGCGGATTTGCCGAGCGGGCGCGACGACGATCCGAAGGTCTATGTCGGCCTGAAGTACACGTTCGACTTCTGACGCCGGCGACGCCGGACGCGGGCAGCACTCAGACCGGGTCGAGGATCTCGGCGACGCCGACCGCCGCCAGCGCCTCGGCATCGGCGAGCTTGAGCCGCTTCATCGGCAGGCCGTCGCTCGGCGACAGCGGCGTGCGGCGCAGGTCGTCGAGGCCGAACATCGCGACATCGACGCCGATCTCGCCGGCTTCGAAACGGGCCAGCGGCACCGCTTCCTCGCGGCCGTCGGGATAGCGGTAGTCGCGCTCGTCCTGCTCGAACGGAATGCCTCGCTCGGCGAGGAACAGATCCAGGGTTTCCGGGCGGTCGGCAAAGCCGTGGATCTGCACCCGGTGCGCCGCCGTGATCGCGCCACTGACTGCGGCGCCGACCATCCGCGGCGCGAACGCCTGCAACAGCTTCATCGCCTGCACGGCGGTGCGGCGCAGCGCGATCAGGCGGCGGGCGTAGTCCTCGCCGCCGAAGATCCGCTGGTACTCGATGACCGCCGCCTGGATGCTGGCGTTGTCCGGCATCGCGCTGCGCGGCGACAGGCCCAGCCGCTGCATCGCCTTGTGCTTGGCGGCGCGGTAGTCGAGCACGTCTTCCTCGCAGACGATCCGGGCGCACTCGGCGACCAGTTCACGACCGTCCTCGCCGCTGCCGGCATGGCTTCCGCGCGGCTTCATCAGAAGATGTCGGCGCTGGCGTCGTCGGGGTTGCCATAAGGGCTGACGCCGTCGTCCGGCGGCGGCACGTGATCGCTCTGCACGATTTCGTACAGCGCGCCGGGGGTGTCGCCGGACACCAGCTTGCCGGTTGCCGGATTGATCGCGATCTCGGTCAGGCCGGGCGGCTTCGGATGCGGCTGCTGCGGCACGCCCTTGAGCGCGGTCTTCATGTAGTCGATCCACATCGGCACCGCCGCGCGGCCGCCGACCTCGCCCTTGCCGAGCGGCTTCGGCTGGTCGAAGCCGACCCAGGCGACGCCGACCAGCGACGACGAATAGCCGTTGAACCAGGCATCGGTCTCGTCGTTGGAGGTGCCGGTCTTGCCGGCCAGATCGTTGCGGCCGAGCGCCTTCACCTGCGGCGCGGTGCCGCGGGTGACGACGTCGTGCAGCATGCTGGTGATCAGGTAATCGAGATCGGCCGACAGCACGCGCGGCGCACGGTCTTCCTCGGGCACCAGCGGTTCGGACGGCTCGGCCGGCGTGGCCGGAGCCGGCGCAGCCGCGATCACCGCGCCGGTCACCGGATCGAGGGTCGGCTCCGGCGCGGCTGGCGGCGGTGCATCGCAGGCTGGACAGGCGCGCTTCGGACGGGCGTGGAATATCTCGCGACCGCTGCCATCCCTGATCGAGTCGATGAAATACGGATCGACCAGGAAGCCGCCATTGGCGAGCACCGCGTAGGCGCGCGCCTGTTCCATCGGCGTCATCGAGGCGCTGCCGAGCGCCACCGTCAGATCGGCCGGCAGGCGTGCTTTCTCGAAACCGAAACGGGTCGCGAACTGGCGCGTGTACTCGATGCCGACCGCCTGCGCGACTCTCACCGACACCAGGTTGCGCGACAGCGCCAGCGCCTCGCGCAGCCGCATCGGGCCACGGAACTTGCCTTCGTAGTTGCCGGGACGCCAGTCGTCGTCCGGATTGACGCTGGAGGTGAACACCACCGGCGCGTCGAGGAAGATCGACGCCGGCGTGAAGCCCTTCGACAGCGCGGCGGTGTAGAGGAACGGCTTGAAGCCGGAGCCGACCTGCCGGCGCGCCTGGGTCACGCGATTGAAGTTGCCGAGGAAGAAGTCATAGCCGCCGACCAGCGACTGGACGCTGCCGTCGCGCGGATCGAGCGCCACCAGCGCGCCCTGCACGGCCGGCACCTGGGTCAGCCGCCAATCGCTGCCGATCCTGGCGACCCGGACGATGTCGCCGACCGCCGGCTGGCGCTTGTCGCTGAAGCCGGCCCAGGCGAACGCCTTCTTCGGCAGCTCGACGATGCCGTTCTCGGTGATCACCCGCAGCAGCTCCGGCGTGTAGCCGAGCACCGCCGACGGCAGCAGGCCGGCCACCGGCGGCCGCGCGGCGAGCTGGGCCAGCACTTCCGGTGCCGCCGGATTGCCGGCCAGCAGGCTGCGGACCGGATCCGGCAGCTTCGCTTCCGCGCCGTTGAAACCATGGCGTTCCTCGTAGGCGAGCAGGCCGCCGCGCAGCGCTGCGGTGGCCGCCTGCTGGCGCTGGCTGTCGAGCGTGGTGGTGACCACGTAGCCATCGGTGTAGGTCGCTTCGCCATGCCTGGCAAACAGTTCGGCGCGCACCATCTCGGCGACGTAACGCCCTTCGACGTCGACCGTGGCGGCGTGCTCGAACGCAGTGATCGGCTCGGCGGTCGCGGCCTTCCAGGCGCTGTCGTCGATGTAGCCGAGGTCATGCATCCGGCGCAGCACGTAGTCGCGGCGGTTCTTGGCGCGCACCGGGTTGTTCAGCGGGTTGTCGCGCGACGGTGCCTTCGGCAGTCCGGCGATCAGCGCCATCTCGCCGAGGCTCAGCTTGGCGACCTCGCGGCCGTAGTACACCGAGGCCGCCGCGCCGACGCCATAGGCGCGGTTGCCGAGGAAGATGCGGTTCAGGTACAGCTCCAGGATCGCTTCCTTGCTCAGCTCGGTCTCGATCTTGCGGGCCAGGAAGATCTCCTTGAACTTGCGCGTGAAGCTGCGCTCGTTGCTCAGGAAGACGTTGCGGGCCAGCTGCATGGTGATCGTCGAGCCGCCCTGGCGCTTCTCGCCGGTCGTCGCCAGGATCACCGCCGCGCGGGCGAGGCCGGCGACGTCGACACCGGCATGCTCGAAGAAGCGGTCGTCCTCGGCGGCCAGGAAGGCCTGTACCAGCGGCTTCGGCAGCTGCTCGTAGCGGAGCGGCTCGCGCCGTTCGGCGCCGAACTCGCCGATCAGCTTGCCATCCCGGGTGTAGACCCGCAGCGGCACGCCGAGGCGGATCTCGTGCAGGCTTTCCACCGACGGCAACTGTGGCGTCACCCAGGCCTTGATGGCGAAGAATCCGCCGATCGCCACGACCAGCGCGAGGGCCGCGCCGATCAGCGCGATCCGGCCAAGCAGGCTGCCGCGACTGCGGGGTTCAGAATTCAATCGGGAGTCTCGGTTGGTGCGCCGGACAGCGAAGCGGATCGCCATCGGACAAGGGCTGCGGAACGGGCTTCACGCAGGGCTGGAGCCGGCGGTCGCCAGGCGCCGTTCATCGCCTGCTTTAGGACTTCGATCAGGCACTTAGAGAATGAAGCTCTCGTTGCGCCGTACACCACGTGGGCTATATTAAGTCCTGCTCCGGATGCCGTCATCCAGCCGGCTCGCCGCGCTGCTAAAGCAAGACCACTTGAAGCCGATAAGGGCTGTTCAGCAAGGATCCACCGGGGGACGCGGTTCATGTCGATCAAACAGGCCCTGTTCGGGAGCGCCAGCCAGGAACTGATCGGCCTCGACATCTCGTCCAGCGCCGTCAAGCTGCTGGAACTCGCCCGGCGCGGCGATCGCTACAGCGTCGAATCGTTTGCCGTCGAACCGCTGCCGCACGGTGCGGTGACCGACCGCCAGATCACCGATCCCCGCGCCGTCGGCGAAGTGATCACCCGTGCCGTCAACCGCGCCGGCACCCGCAACCGCCAGGCCGCGGTCGCGGTGGCCGGCTCCTCGGTGATCACCAAGGTCATCGCCATGTCGGCCGCGCTGTCCGACAACGACATGGAAGAGCAGATCAAGGCCGAGGCCGATCAGTACATCCCGTATCCGATCGACGAGGTCAATCTCGATTTCCAGGTGCTCGGCCCGTCGGCGCGCGACCGCGACAACGTCGAGGTGCTGCTGGCCGCCTGCCGCAAGGAGCAGGTCGAATCGCGGATCGCCGCGCTGGAAATTGCCGGCCTGACGCCGCTGGTGGTCGACATCGAGGCCTACGCGCTGGAGAACGCCTGCGAGCTGCTGACCCACCAGATGCCGGCCAACGGCGTCGGCAAGACCGTCGCCATCGTCGATGTCGGCGCCTCGACCACTTCGCTGCTGGTGCTGCACGACCTGCAGAGCGTCTACACCCGGGACCAGGCCTACGGCGGCCGGCAGCTCACCGAGGACATCATGCGGTTCTACGGCATGAGCTACGAGGAAGCCGGCAAGGCCAAGCGGCTCGGCAACCTGCCGCCGAACTACGAAGCCGAGGTGCTCGGCCATTTCATCGCCGACATGGCGCAGCAGATCGATCGCTCGCTGCAGTTCTTCTTCGCAGCCGCCTCGCGCCACAACGTGATCGACCAGCTGATTCTCGGAGGCGGCTGCGCGCACATTCCCGGGATCGACGTCGCCATGCAGAAGCGCCTGCAGATTCCCTGCGTGATCGCCCAGCCGTTCGCCAAGATGACCATCGGTGCCCGCGCCAAGCCGGCGCAGCTCGGGCAGGAACAGGCGTCGCTGCTGATCGCGGCCGGCCTGGCGCTGCGCGCCTTCGACCTCGACAAATAGGGCCGCCCGTCATGGCAACCCGGATCAACCTGCTCGACTGGCGCGCCGCGCGGCGCGCGCGGCGGCGCAAGGAATTCCTGACCATGCTCGGCCTGAGCGTCGGCGTCGGCATCGCGCTGCTCGGGCTCGGCTACGTGACGATGACCGGCGCGGTGGAACACCAGGATCGCCGCAACGCCTATCTCACCGCGCAGATCAAGGATCTGGACAAGCAGATCAAGGAAATCGAGGAGCTGGAGAAGGTCAAGGCCAATCTGGTGTCGCGGATGAACGTGATCCAGCAGCTGCAGGAAAGCCGCTCGGCCACCGTCCATTTCTTCGACGAGATCGTCAACACGCTGCCGGACGGCATCTACCTGGAAGCGATCAAGCAGAGCGGCCAGAACGTGACCATCGAGGGCACGGCGGAATCGTCCGGGCGGATCTCCGCCTACATCAAGAATCTCGACGCCAGCCCCTGGTTCCGCAATCCCAAGCTGGTGGTGATCAAGACCGGCGAAAAGAACAAGCAGCGCAACAGCGAATTCACGCTGCAGGTCACCAATCTGACCAAGGCTTCCGCTGACGACGCCAGCGCCGGAGGCCCGCCATGAATCTCGCCCAGGCTTATGCCGAACTGCAGTCGCTGGACGCCAGGAACCCCGGTGCCTGGCCGCGCTGGGTGCACGTCGCCGCGTCGCTGCTGGCCTTCGTGGTCCTGATCGGTCTCGGTGTCTGGACACTGATCGTGCCCGAGTACGACAACCTGCAGGCCGCCGAAGGCCGGGAAACCACGCTGCGCGGCGAGTTCGAGAAGAAGCAGAAGAAGGTGGCCGCGCTCGACGCCTACAAGGCGCAGCTCGACACCATGGAACGCGATTTCGGCGCGATGCTGCGCCAGCTGCCATCGAAGACCGAAGTCGAGAACCTGCTCAACGACATCTCCCAGACGCGGGTCGCGTCGAGCCTGGAGGAAGAGCTGTTCCAGCCGCTGGCGGAAATCCCCAAGGATTTCTACGCCGAGGTGCCGAACAAGATCGTGGTCACCGGCAGCTATCACGAAATGGGTGCATTCGCCAGCGGCGTCGCGGCGCTGCCGCGCATCGTCACCATCGACGAAGTCGAGATCCGGCCCGCTACCGGCCAGGGCGCGCAGGGGCTGCCGCGCGGCAGCCTGCGCATGAGCGCGCTGGCCAAGACCTATCGCTATCTCGACGACAACGAGGTCGCGGCCAAGGCTGCCGTCGGCAAGGACGGCAAGCCGCTGCGCCGCAGCGCCTCGCGCAGCCGGGGCACGCCATGACCCGTCCTGCCTGCATGCTGCTCGCGGTGCTCGGCGCCGCCCTGCTGCTGACCGGCTGCAGCCGCGACATGCGCGAGCTGGAAAGCTGGGTCGCCGAGGTCAAGGCGCGCAAGAGTCGGCAGATCGACCCGATCCCGCAGATGAAGCCGTACGAGGCCTATGCCTACAGCAGCGTGAATCGCCGCGATCCCTTCGCCGCCTCGACGGGCGAGCTGCGCCCGAACGACGCCGGTGAACTGTCGACCCTGCGTCCCGACCTCAACCGCAGCCGCGAGCCGCTCGAGGAATTCCCGATCGACGCGCTGCGGCTGGTCGGCGTCGTCACCTTCAATGCCAGGACCTATGCGATGGTCCGGGCGCCGGATTCGGTGATCCATCGGGTCACCATCGGCGATCACATGGGCCAGAACTACGGCCGGATCAACAAGGTCAGCGAGGCCGAAGTCAGCCTGACCGAAATCATCCCCGATGGCTTCGGCGGCTACCTCGAACGCCCGGCGGCACTGGCAGCAACCGAATGAACGCCTCATGAACCACCGTCCTGCCCGTCCCTTTCGAATCCCGCTGCCCTGGAGCACTCCGATGTCGACTCGAACCGCCGCAGGCCGGGGACGCCATCCGATCACCGCGACCCGATCGATGGAATGGCTGCGCGACGCGGCCTGCTGGCTGGCGCTGCTGCTGGTCGCCGTCGTGGTGCTGCCGGCGCGCGCCGAACAGGTGCGCGCATTGCAGACCATGGATTTCGTCGCGCTCGAAGGCGATCGCGTGCTGCTGACCCTGACCCTGTCGGCCGCGTCGCCGGAGCCGGTGGTGTTCAGCATCGACAAGCCGGCGCGGCTGTCGATCGACCTGCCGGACACCGCGCTGGCGCTGGCCGAACGCTATCGCAAGGTCAACATCGGCCAGGTCCGCTCGATCTCCGCCGCCGAAGCCCGGGGTCGTTCGCGGGTGGTCATCGAGATGGCGGCGCTCACCGCCCACAAGGTCCGTGTCGACGGCAACAAGGTGTTCGTCGAACTGGCCGGCCAGGGCGCGTCGCTGGCCGCTGGCGGCCCGGTGTCCGCGACACCGGCGCCGGCCGCCGCAGCTGCCGTGCTCCAGGGCCCGCGTCAGGGGCTGATTTCCGACGTCGATTTCCGCCGCGGCGAGAAAGGCGAAGGCCGGGTGCTGATCACGCTGGCCGACGCCCGCAACGCCGTCGATGTCCGCGAGGAAGGCGGCAGGATCGTCATCCGCTTCAAGGACACCGCGCTGCCCGAGCGGCTGGCCAAGCGGCTCGACGTGCTCGATTTCGCCACACCCGTGAAGTTCATCGACAGCGCGCGCGACGGCGTCAACACCCAGGTCACGGTGACGCCGATCGCCGCCGGCGACTTCGAGCAGGTGGCCTACCAGTCGGCCAATGTGTTCACGCTGGAACTGCAGCCGGTGTCGCCGGAAAAGCTCGAGGAGCGGCGGCGCCAGGAACCGAAGTACACCGGCGAGCGCATCTCCCTGAGCTTCCAGAGCATCGACGTGCGCTCGCTGCTGCAGATCATCGCCGACGTCGCCCAGACCAACATGGTGGTCTCGGATTCGGTCACCGGCCAGATCGCGATGCGCCTGCAGAACGTGCCCTGGGACCAGGCGCTGGACATCATCCTGCGCACCAAGGGCCTCGGGCAGCGCACCAGCGGCAACGTGATCCTGGTCGCCCCGCTCGACGAGCTGGCACAGCGCGAGAAAGCCGAACTGGAGAACGAGAAGCAGAAGGTGCAGCTGGCCGCGCTGCGCTCGGAAATCATCCAGGTCAACTACGCCAAGGCGAGCGAACTGGCGATGCTGATCAAGTCGAAGGACAACTCGGTGCTGTCGGAACGCGGCAGCGTCACCGTCGACGAGCGCACCAACACGCTGCTGGTGCTCGAAACCCGCGAGAAGCTCGCCGAGATCCGCACGCTGGTGCAGCGGCTCGACATCCCGGTCCGCCAGGTGCTGATCGAGTCGCGGATCGTCGTCGCCCGCTCGAACTTCCAGCGCGATTTCGGCGCCCGGCTCGGCGTCAACGGCGTGCGCGCCCGCGACGGCGGCAATGGCGGGCTGATTTCGGTCGGCGGTGCCGGCGAAGGCACCAATGCGACACTGCCCGGCACCGGCGGTTCGGGCACCGGCCAGCCGACGATCGGCGGCGCCAGCGGCCTGCCGGTCACTGCCGGCACCATCGGCGACCGCTACAACGTCAACCTGCCGGTGCTCAATCCGGCCGGCTCGATCGCGCTGGCGATCCTCGGCCGCAACTCGCTGCTCGATCTCGAACTCTCCGCACTGCAGTCCGAAGGCAAGGGCGAAGTGATTTCCTCACCCAGGGTGATCACCGCCAACGGCAAGCAGGCGGCGATCGAGCAGGGCCGCGAGATCCCGTTCCAGAACGCCACCTCCTCCGGCGCCACCGCCGTGCAGTTCAAGAAGGCGGTGCTGTCGTTAAGCGTCACGCCGCAGATCACCCCGGACAACCGGGTGATCATGGATCTGGCGGTGACCAACGATTCGCAGGGTGCCAACGTCGCGCAGAGCGGCGGCGGCTCGGCGCCGGCGATCGACACCCGCAAGGTCACCACCCAGGTGCTGGTCGACAACGGCCAGACCGTGGTGCTCGGCGGCATCTACGAGCAGACCTCGAACGACAGCATCACCAAGGTGCCGCTGCTCGGCGACGTGCCGCTGCTCGGCGCGCTGTTCCGCACCAAGAGCAAGATCCAGAACAAGACCGAGCTGCTGATCTTCATCACGCCGAAAATCCTCAGCGAAGGCCTGAAGGTAAACTGAGCGCCCCGTCGGGGCTCGCCCGAGCCCCGACTCTCTTCATGGCGTGGTGTCCGGGCCGGTGAGCAACAAGCGCAACATCTACCTCGTCGGCCCGATGGGTGCCGGCAAGACCACGGTCGGCCGGCGGCTGGCCGAGGCGCGGCGCATGGAATTCATCGACTCCGATCAGGAAGTCGAGGCGCGCACCGGCGTCAACATCGCCTTCATCTTCGAGAAGGAAGGCGAAGCCGGCTTCCGCAAGCGCGAGCGCGCCGCGATCGCCGAACTGGTGCAGCGTGAAGGCGTGGTGCTGTCGACCGGCGGCGGCGCGGTGATGGACCCCGATTCCCGCGCCCTGCTGGCCGCCCGCGGCTTCGTCGTCTACCTGCATGCCAGCGTCGATCACCAGCTGGCGCGCACCGAACGCACCGACAACCGCCCGCTGTTGCAGGTCGGGGATCGCCGTGACACCCTCCTCCGCCTCTTCACGCTGCGCGATCCTCTCTATCGTGAAATCGCCGACCTCGTCGTCCACACCGATGGACGCAACGCCCGCGCTCTCGCCCGCGAGATCGAAGACCACTACGTCCGCCCCGTCGCCACGCCGGCGCCCTGACGCCGCGCGCCGCCTGCTGCGCGTCGAGCTGGGCGAGCGCAGCTACGGCCTGACCATCGGCGCCGGCCTGCTGTCGGATCCCGAGAGCTACAGCGAGCTGCGCGGCAAGAGCCTGCGCGTGGTCACCGATGTCAACGTCGCCGCCTGCTACCTGGACCCGGTGCTCGACGCGCTGAACCTGACGCGCGAGCACGCCTACGTGCTGCCGGCCGGCGAGCAGCAGAAGACCTGGGCCAATGCCGAGGAAGTGCTCGATTGGCTGCTCGGTCAGCGGATCGCCCGCGACGGCATCCTGATCGCCCTCGGCGGCGGCGTGATCGGCGACCTGACCGGCTTCGTCGCCGCGATCTACCAGCGCGGCATCGCCTTCGTGCAGATACCGACCACCCTGCTCAGCCAGGTCGATTCCAGCGTCGGCGGCAAGACCGGCGTCAACCATGCCCGCGGCAAGAACCTGATCGGCGCCTTCCACCAGCCGATCGCCGTGTTCGCCGATACCGACACCCTGAATTCGCTGCCACCGCGCGAGCTGTCGGCCGGGCTGGCCGAGGTGATCAAGTGCGCGATGCTCGGCGACGCCGGCCTGTTCGCCCGGCTGGAACGCGACATCGACGCGCTGCTGGCGCTCGATGCCGGCGCGTTGGCCGAGGCGATCGAGCGCTGCTGCCAGCTCAAGGCGCGGATCGTCGCCCTCGACGAACGCGAATCGCTGGCCGGTGGCCCGCGCACCCTGCTCAACCTCGGCCATACCTTCGGCCACGCGGTCGAGACCTACACCAAGTACGAGACCTGGCTGCACGGCGAGGCGGTCGGCCTCGGCCTGGCGATGGCCGCCGACCTGTCGATGCGCCTCGGCTGGCTGAAGGCCGAGGACGCCGAACGCTGCATCCGGCTGGTCGAGCGCGCCCGGCTGCCGATCGCCCCGCCCGCCGGCATGACGCCGGACGACTTCCGCAGCCTGATGGCGCGCGACAAGAAGGTCGCCGCCGGCCGCTTGCGTCTGGTGCTGATGCGCGCGCTCGGCGAAGCGGCGACCACCGCCGACTTCGATCCGGCCGCGCTCGACGCCACGCTCGACCACTTCTGCGGCGTGGCGATCCGGGCCGCATGACGCTCGCGCCTTACGCCGCACGGGAAGACCGTTCGCGCGGGCGCCGCCACCCCGAAGCGCCGCCGCAGGGTCGCGGCGAGTTCCAGCGCGATCGCGACCGCATCGTCCATTCGTCGGCGTTCCGGCGGCTGGAGTACAAGACCCAGGTGTTCGTCAGCCACGAAGGCGATCTCTACCGCAACCGGCTGACCCATTCGCTGGAAGTCGCCCAGATCGTCCGCAGCCTGGCGCGCGGCCTGCAGCTGAACGAAGACCTGAGCGAAGCGATCGCACTCGCCCACGATCTCGGCCATACGCCGTTCGGCCATGCCGGCCAGGACGCCCTCGACGACTGCATGAAGGCCTGGGGCGGTTTCGAGCACAACGCGCAGAGCCTGCGCGTGGTCGACGAGCTTGAGGACAAGTACGCCGAGTTCCCCGGCCTGAACCTGAGCTTCGAGACCCGCGAAGGCATCCTCAAGCACTGCTCGCTGGCCCGCGCGGCGACGCTCGGCGATGTCGGCGAGCGCTTCATCGCCGGGCGCCAGCCCGGCCTGGAAGCGCAGCTGACCAACATCGCCGACCAGATCGCCTACAACAATCACGATATCGACGACGGCCTGCGCGCCGGCATCCTGAGCATCGAACAGCTGCTGGAGGTGCCGCTGTTCGCCCGCTTCCACGGCGAGGTCACCGCCCGCTACGGCGCGCTGACCCCGCGCCAGCTGCGCCACGAGACGATCCGCCGGATGATCAATGCGCTGGTCATCGACCTCCACGGCGAGACCGCGAGACGGCTGGCCTCGGCGAACCTGCCCGACATCGAGGCGGTGCGCAGCCATCCCGAGCCGCTGGTCGCGTTCAGCGACACCATGCGCCGCGACAACCGCGACCTGAAACGCTTCCTGTACGAGCATCTGTACCGTCACCACGCTGTCTACCGGGTGATGCACAAGGCGCGGCGCATCGTCCGCGAGCTGTTCGAAGCCCTGTTCGGCGATCTTCGCCTGCTGCCGCCGGGGTTCCAGGCCGCCGCCCTGAATGCCGACGATGACGCCGGCCGGGCCCGGGTGGTCGCCGACTATGTCGCCGGCATGACCGACCGCTATGCCCAGGATGAGCACGCGCGGCTCTATGATCTGAAGCAGCTGCGCTGAACCGGCCGATCCCATGGCCCGCCTGCCGCGCCTCACCGTTCCCGGCTACCCGCACCACGTCATCCAGCGGGGCAACAACCGGCAGCCGGTGTTCGTCGACGATCAGGACCGCGAGACGCTGCTCGGCCTGCTCGGCGAATACGCGGCCGGTCACAAGGTCGCGATTCATGCCTGGGTGCTGATGGACAACCACTTCCACCTGCTGGCCACACCCACCACCGACCGCGGCCTGCCGCTGATGATGCAGGCCGTCGGCCGCCGCTACGTGCAGCTGTTCAATCGGCGCCATGCCCGCACCGGCACGCTCTGGGAAGGCCGCTATCGCTCGACCTTGGTGCAGACCGAGCGCTACCTGCTCGCCTGCATGGTCTACATCGATCTCAATCCGGTGCGCGCCGGAATGGTGCAGAAGCCAGCCGACCATCGCTGGTCCAGCCACCGGCACTACATCGGCCAGACCCAGGACCGCCTGGTGACCCCGCATCCGCTGTGCTGGTCACTCGGCAACACCCCGTTCGCCCGCGAAGCCGCCTACGCCGACCGGGTCCAGCAAGGCATCGCCGCCGACCAGCAGAAGGCGCTGACCGATGCGGCACTGAAGGGCTGGGCGCTGGGTGATCGCGAATTCCTTCGCGAACTGGAAGGAAAGACCGATCGTCGGATGACCCGAGGCCGCGCCGGGCGGCCGATTTCGCGGAAATCGCCCGATTCGTCCCGCTGAACCCACGCGAATCTTCAGTCCTGCGGGGGACTTGCACGCGTCTTTATTCTGTCCCCAAATTCAAGACAAGAATTCAGATCGCCGAAATAATTTGTATCTGACCCCGATTATTTTGGGGTCGGCAGGCTTGGCATTGATGTTGCGGCGCAGTACGCTCCCGTTCCCCGCAAGACCTGAGTAGGGTTAGCCATGTCGCACACGCCTGCATCCGCCGCCGAACGCCAGCACGCCGAAACCCACGGCCTGTACCGCAGATCCAACGAGCATGACGCCTGCGGCATCGGCTTCATCGCCAATATCAAGGGCGAAAAGGCGCACTCGATCGTCGAGCAGGGCCTGCTGATCCTGAAGAACCTCGAACATCGCGGCGCGGTCGGTGCCGACCCGCTGATGGGCGACGGCGCCGGCATCATGATCCAGATGCCGGACCAGCTGTACCGCGAAGAGCTGATCAAGCAGGGCATCGAACTGCCGCCGCTCGGCGAGTACGGCGTCGGCATGGTGTTCCTGCCGAAGGAAACCGCCTCCAGGATCGCCTGCGAGCAGGAGATCGAGCGCGCCGTCGTCGATGAGGGCCAGGTCGTGCTCGGCTGGCGCGACGTGCCGGTCGACCTGAGCATGCCGATGTCGCCGACCGTGCGCGCCAAGGAGCCGGTGATCCGCCAGATCTTCATCGGCCGCGGCCCGGACATCACCGTCACCGACGCGCTGGAGCGCAAGCTCTATGTGATCCGCAAGGCTTCCGGCCACGCGATCCGCGCGCTGAACCTGATCCACGGCAAGGAATTCTTCGTGCCGTCGATGTCGGCGAAGACCGTGGTCTACAAGGGACTGCTGCTGGCCGACCAGGTCGGCGTCTACTACCTCGACCTGCAGGACGAGCGCTGCGTCTCGGCACTGGCGCTGGTCCACCAGCGCTTCTCGACCAACACCTTCCCGGAGTGGCCGCTGGCCCATCCCTACCGGCTGGTCGCGCACAACGGCGAGATCAACACGGTCAAGGGCAACTTCAACTGGATGCGCGCCCGCGAAGGCGTGATGAAGTCGGCCGAGCTGGGCGACGACCTGAAGAAGCTGTATCCGCTGATCTACGAGGGACAAAGCGACACCGCCTGCTTCGACAACGCGCTCGAACTGCTGGTGATGGCCGGCTACCCGATCGCCCAGGCGGTGATGATGATGATTCCGGAAGCGTGGGAGAACCACACGCTGATGGACGACGACCGGCGCGCGTTCTACGAGTATCACGCGGCGATGATGGAGCCCTGGGACGGCCCGGCGGCGATCTGCTTCACCGATGGCCGCTACATCGGCGGCACGCTCGACCGCAACGGCCTGCGTCCCTGCCGCTTCATCGAGACCGACGACGATCTGGTCGTGATGGCCTCGGAATCCGGCGTGCTGCCGATCGAGGAATCGCGGATCACCAAGAAGTGGCGCCTGCAGCCGGGCCGCATGTTCCTGATCGACCTCGAAGAAGGCCGGATCATCGACGACGAGGAAATCAAGGACACCTACGCGTCGGCCGAGCCCTACAAGCAGTGGATCGACCGCATCCGCATCAAGCTCGATGAGCTGAAGCCGCTGGCCGGCCGCGAAGTGGCGCTGCCGGAACCGCCGGCCTCGCTGCTCGACCGTCAGCAGGCGTTCGGCTACACGCAGGAAGACATCCGCGTGCTGATGTCGCCGATGGCCGTGCAGGCCGAGGAAGCGACCGGTTCGATGGGCAACGACTCGCCTCTGCCGGTGATGTCGAACAAGCTCAAGCCCCTCTACAGCTACTTCAAGCAGCTGTTCGCCCAGGTCACCAACCCGCCGATCGATCCGATCCGCGAAGCGATGGTGATGTCGCTGGTGTCGTTCATCGGCCCGAAGCCGAACCTGCTCGACACTGCGAACCTGAACCCGCAGATGCGTCTGGAAGTGACGCAGCCGGTGCTCGATGTCGCCGACATGGCCAAGCTGCGCGACATCGCGGCCCACACCCGCGGCAAGTTCAAGAGCTTCGAGATCGACATCTGCTATCCCGTCGCCTGGGGCAAGGAAGGGGTCGAAGCACGCCTCGCCAGCCTGTGCGCGAACGCCGTCGATGCGGTCAAGGACGGCTACAACATCCTGATCCTGACCGATCGCAAGATGGACGCCGACCACGTCGCGATCCCGGCGCTGCTGGCGACCAGCACGATCCACCTGCACCTGGTCAACAAGGGCCTGCGCACCTCGACCGGCCTGGTCGTGGAAACCGGCTCGGCGCGTGAAGTGCACCACTTCGCGCTGCTCGGCGGCTACGGCGCCGAAGCGATCCACCCGTATCTGGCGATGGAAACGCTGGCGGCGATGTCGCAGGGCCTGCCCGGCGAGCTTTCGCCCGACAAGGCGATCTACAACTACAAGAAGGCGGTATCGAAGGGCCTGATGAAGGTCATGTCGAAGATGGGCATCTCGACCTGGATGTCCTACTGCGGCGCGCAGATCTTCGAGGCGATCGGCCTGAACCGCGCGCTGATCGACAAGTACTTCTCCGGCACGGCGTCATCGATCGAAGGCATCGGCATCTTCGAGGTCGCCGAGGAAGCGGTGCGCCTGCACAAGCTCGCCTTCGGCAACGACAAGGTGCTGGCCAACGCGCTCGACGCCGGCGGCGAGTACGCGTTCCGCGTGCGCGGCGAAGAGCACATGTGGACGCCGGACGCGATCGCCAAGCTGCAGCACGCCACCAAGGCCAACAGCTTCTCGACGTACAAGGAATACGCCCAGATCATCAACGACCAGTCGAAGCGCCACATGACGCTGCGCGGCCTGTTCGAGTTCAAGGTGGATCCGGCCAAGGCGATCTCGATCGACGAGGTCGAGCCGGCCAAGGAAATCGTCAAGCGCTTCGCCACCGGCGCGATGTCGCTCGGCTCGATCTCCACCGAAGCGCATGCGACCCTGGCGGTGGCGATGAACCGCATCGGCGGCAAGTCGAACACCGGCGAAGGCGGCGAAGACCCGGTCCGTTACCGGCTGGAGAAGCAGGGCATCGTCATCAAGGAAGGCGCGACGATGGCCTCGATCATTGGTGAAGACCAGGTCGAAGCCAACATCAAGCTTCAGGAAGGCGACTCCTTGCGTTCGAAGATCAAGCAGGTCGCCGCCGGCCGCTTCGGCGTGACGGCGGAGTACCTGAACTCCGCCGACCAGATCCAGATCAAGATGGCGCAGGGTGCCAAGCCCGGCGAAGGCGGCCAGCTGCCCGGCGGCAAGGTCAGCGAGTACATCGCCCGCCTGCGCTTCTCGGTGCCCGGCGTCGGCCTGATCAGCCCGCCGCCGCACCACGACATCTATTCGATCGAGGATCTCGCCCAGCTGATCCACGATCTGAAGAACGGCAACGATCGGGCGTCGATCTCGGTGAAGCTGGTCGCCGAAAGCGGCGTCGGCACCGTCGCCGCCGGGGTCACCAAGGCCAAGGCCGATCACCTGGTGATCGCCGGCCACGACGGCGGCACCGGTGCTTCCCCGCTGTCGAGCGTCAAGCACGCCGGCGCGCCCTGGGAACTCGGCATGGCCGAGACCCAGCAGACCCTGGTGCTGAACGGCCTGCGTTCGCGCATCCGCGTGCAGGCCGACGGCCAGATGAAGACCGGTCGCGATGTCGCGATCGCGGCGCTGCTCGGCGCCGACGAAGTCGGCTTCGCGACCGCGCCGCTGGTCGTCGAAGGCTGCATCATGCTGCGCAAGTGCCACCTGAACACCTGCTCGGTCGGTGTCGCGACCCAGGATCCGGTGCTGCGCAAGAAGTTCGCCGGCAAGCCGGAATACGTCGTCAACTACTTCTTCTTCGTCGCCGAGGAAGTGCGCCAGATCATGGCGCAGCTGGGCCTCCGCAAGTTCGACGAACTGATCGGCCGCAGCGACCTGCTCGACAAGTCGAAGGCGATCAGCCACTGGAAGGCGCAGGGTCTCGACTTCTCCCGCCTGTTCTACCAGGCGCCGAGCAGCGAGCCGGTATTCCATGTGATGAACCAGGACCACGGCCTGGACAAGGCGCTCGACGTCAAGCTGATCGAGAAGGCCAGGGCGGCGCTGGAGAATGGCGAGCAGGTGCAGTTCATCTCGCCGGTGAAGAACCTGAACCGGACGGTCGGCACGATGCTGTCATCGGAAGTCGCCCGTCGCTACGGCCACGAGGGCCTGCCGGACAACACCATCCACATCCAGCTGCAGGGCACGGCGGGTCAGTCCTGCGGCGCCTTCCTGGCCCACGGCATCACGCTGGACCTCGTCGGTGCGGGCAACGACTACGTCGGCAAGGGCCTGTCGGGCGGCCGGATCATCGTGCGCCCGAACACCGAGTTCCGCGGCTGGGCGGTCGACAACATCATCGTCGGCAACACCGTGCTGTACGGCGCGATCAGCGGTGAAGCGTTCATCAACGGTGTTGCCGGCGAGCGCTTCGCGGTGCGCAACTCGGGCGCGGTGGCGGTCATCGAAGGCACCGGCGACCACGGCTGCGAGTACATGACCGGCGGCACCGTGCTGGTGCTCGGCGCCACCGGCCGCAACTTCGGCGCCGGCATGTCCGGTGGCATCGCCTATGTCTACGATCCGGACGGCAGCTTCGCCTCGAAGTGCAACATGGCGATGGTCGCGATCGATCCGCTGCTGATCAAGAGCGAGCAGGAAGCCAGCGTCGACCGCGCGCTGTGGCACAGCCTGGAGCGCAACGGCAAGAAGCAGACCGACGAAGCGATCGTCCGCTACCTGCTCGAACGGCACTTCAAGCACACCGGCTCGACCCGCGCCCGCAACCTGCTCGATGACTGGCAGAACAGCCGCAAGGCGTTCGTCAAGGTCTTCCCGCACGAGTACAAGCGCGCGCTCGGCGAGATGCCGGCAGCGCCGGCCGCGAAGAAGGACGCGGTGCCCGCCTGAACCTCGTGATCTGGAGCGCCCGGTCGTGGCAGGCTGCACCGCCGCCACCGGGCGCACCCACATCACGGAGCCACGCCGCATGAACCGACAGCTGAAGGCCGTACTGACGACCAGCCTGCTTGCCGTGACCGCGGCGGGCAGCGCTGTGGCCGCCGAGGTCTACCAGCGGCCGGGCCTGTATTCGATCGACGCCGAAGGCTGGGCGCTGCAGCCAGGCAAGGACGGCGCGCTGATCCTGCGCTGCGAAGCCTGCACCTCGCCGGTGCAGGTGCAGATCGACTACTCGCCGGAGCGCACCGGCGAGGCGGCCAAGGGCGGCAACAAGGCCTTCCTCGACCGGCTCGACTCCGCCGATGCGCAGCAGCAGTTCGCCGAGCTGATGGTCGAGGCCAGCCTGCCGCCGGATGTCGAGGTCGGCGAGGACGTCGATGTCGAGATCGCCACGGTCAGCAAGGCCACGGTCGGCGGGCTCGACGTGTTCCAGTACGTCGCGCTGATCGATGGCGGCGGGCAGGTCACGCAGGAAAGCTCGCTGGTGGCGATCCAGCACAACCGCATCGTCAAGGTGGCGCTGAACCACTACCAGGGCGCCCTCGACGACAGCGACAAGGACCGCATCGCGGCACTGTTCAAGAGCCTGAAATTCGACTGACGCCAAGCGCGCGGCCGATCACACGATTTCGCATCTTTACACCGAGGCAAGACGACATGGGCAAGACCACCGGATTCATCGAATACACCCGCCAGAAGGAGGCCTACATCCCGGTCCCCGAGCGCGTGAAGCACTACAAGGAATTCGTCCTGGTTCTCGAAGACGAGAAGGCCAAGACCCAGGCCGCGCGCTGCATGAACTGCGGCACGCCGTTCTGCATGACCGGCTGCCCGGTCAACAACATCATTCCGGACTGGAACGATCTGGTTTACACGGCCGACTACCGCAACGCGCTCGACACCCTGCATTCGACCAACAACTTCCCGGAGTTCACCGGTCGCGTCTGCCCTGCTCCCTGCGAGGCGGCCTGCACGCTGAACGTCAACAACGATGCGGTCGGCATCAAGTCGATCGAGAACTTCATCGTCGAGAAGGGCTGGTCGAACGGCTGGATCGTGCCGCAGCCGGCTCTCGTGAAGACCGGCAAGAAGGTCGCCATCGTCGGCTCCGGCCCGGCCGGCCTCGCCGCCGCGCAGCAGCTGGTCCGCGCCGGCCACGACGTCACCGTGTTCGAGAAGAACGATCGCCCGGGCGGCCTGCTGCGCTACGGCATTCCCGGCTTCAAGCTGAACAAGGAAGTCGTCGATCGCCGCCTTGAACAGCTGAAGGCCGAAGGTGTGGAGTTCCGCACCAGCGTCTGCGTCGCCAATACCAAGGGCACCACGGTCACCAACCTGGCCAAGGAAGCGATCAGCCCGGACGAGCTGAAGGCGCAGTTCGACGCCGTGCTGCTCACCGGCGGCTCGGAGCTGCCGCGCGATCTGCCGGTGCCGGGCCGCGAGCTGAAGGGCATCCATTTCGCGATGGAATTCCTGCCCCAGCAGAACAGGGTCGACGCCGGCGACAAGGTCAAGAACCAGCTCGTGGCCTCCGGCAAGCACGTCGTCGTGATCGGCGGCGGCGACACCGGTTCCGACTGCGTCGGCACCTCGAACCGTCACGGCGCCGCGAGCGTCGCCCAGTTCGAGCTGCTGCCCCAGCCGCCGGAAACCGAGAACAAGCCGCTGGTCTGGCCGTACTGGCCAACCAAGCTGCGCACCTCGTCCAGCCACGAGGAAGGCTGTGCCCGCGACTGGTCGGTGGCCACCAAGCGCTTCGAAGGCGCCAACGGCAAGGTCGAGAAACTGATCGCCTGCCGCCTGGAGTGGAAGGACGGCAAGATGCAGGAAATCCCCGGCTCCGAGTTCGAGATGAAGGCCGATCTGGTGCTGCTGGCGATGGGCTTCGTGTCGCCGGTCGGTTCGGTGGTCGAGGCCTTCGGCGTCGACAAGGACGCTCGCGGCAATGCCAAGGCGACCACCGATGGCGACGGCTGCTACAAGACCAACGTCGACAAGGTGTTCGCCGCCGGCGACATGCGCCGTGGCCAGTCGCTGGTGGTCTGGGCGATCCGCGAAGGCCGTCAGGCCGCCCGCGAAGTCGATCAGTACCTGATGGGCAGTTCCGACCTGCCGCGCTGATTCAAGCGCGGCTGCTGCAGACAGGCCCGCCATGTGCGGGCCTGTTTCGTTCTGGCGGCCGGCGCTCAGCCCGGCGTCGGCGCCGATGGTGCCAGCGCCTGCAGCTGCATCCACTGCCGGAGCTGGGTGCGCCAGTGGCGCAGTTCCAGGCTCAGCCAATGGCTGGCGGTGATGATCGGCGGGCCGCCATCGGCCGGCAGCAGCGATGCCGGCAGTGCCGCCGCCGGCTTTGCCCTGCGGCGCTTCGGGGGCGGCAGCGGTGTCCGGGCTGCGGCCTCGCCGTCGCGCCCCTCGTCCTGCAGGCCGGGGTCGAGGTCCTCGTCGTCCCCGCCGTCATCCGGCAGTTCGTCGTCCTCGCGCGCGCCGCCGAGGATCAGCAGGCCGGACAGGATGAAACTCTGCATCGGCCACAGCCCGGCCGGATCGAGCACCGCCTGAAAGCGTGCGCTGTGTCCGGCCAGTGCCGCCGCCGGGCCCGGATAGTCGAGCTCGGCCGGGCTCCGCGCCAGTTGCTCCAGGCTTGCGCGCAGGCTTTCCAGCGCCACGCCGTCGAGCAGCGTCGCGCCCGACTGGCGCTGCACGCTCAGACCGAGCGTGACGTCGAGCTGCCGCGCATCGGTCCCGTGCACGGTGCCGCGCACCAGCAGCTGCAGCCATTCGCCCGGCCCCCGCAGGGCCGGACCGGCGACGGCGTCGTCGACCTCCCCCGGCGCACCGAAAGCGAGCAGTTGCAGGCACTCCGGCGCCTCGCCGGTCAGACCGGCGAGCAGATCCAGCATGAAGGCAGCACCGGGCCGGCCGCTGGCGGCCTGCGGATCGCCGCGCAGCGCGGCGGTCGCCGGTGACAGGGTCAGGCGATCGCGGGCGATCGTCGCCGCCCGGGCAGCAACCGTGCTGGCGGCAACGGCAGCCGGGGCCGCTGCGATCAGCGCGCTCGACCCGCCCGGCCGTCCATGCGCGGCCATCGTCACCACGGTGGCCGGTACCTGCGGCGCCTCGCCGGGCACGACCGGCGACGGCCCCGGACCGGGCACGCCGGCGATGGCCGCCGGGGCGCGGTCGGCCACCACCAGGTGATCAAGGGCGGTCCACGGCGTGGCTGAGGCGATCGCCGCCACCTGCAGCAGCAGCGCCGGATCGGCGGCGGCCGGTCGCGACAAGGCCACCGAGGCGGCAGCCGGCAGGCTCGGCAGCAGCGACGGTGGTGGCGCAGGCGGTGGGCCGAGTATCCGCAAGCCAGATTCCCGAAGCCTGGGCGCAGCGCCGGCCCCGATGGCAGGACACCGCCCAGCCTGCGGCTTATCGGCCGACAACCGACGCGCTTGAGTCGACGCTGCCGCTGGCCCGCCCGCGCGGCGATAATGGCGCCATGAGCGCACCGATCCTGCTGTCCCCGAACGAAGCCCGGGTGCTGGCGGTACTGGTCGAGAAATCGATCACCACGCCGCAGTACTACCCGATGACCGTCAACGCCGTGATGATGGCGGCCAACCAGAAGAACTCGCGCCACCCGGTGATGAGCCTGACCGAGGGCGATGCCGGCGCGGCGCTGAACCAGCTCGAAGCCGAAAAGTTCGCGACCCGCGACGACAACGCCGGCCGAGTGCCGAAATGGCGGCACCGCTTCCAGCACCAGCTGCTGCTGAAGGCGCCGACCATGGCCGTGCTGGTGACGCTGATGCTGCGCGGCCCGCAGACGCCGGCCGAGCTGCGCGCCAATGCCAGCGTGCTCAACGGGCCGGCCGACGCCGAAGGCGTGCAGGCCGCGCTCGACGATCTCGCCGACCGCGCCCAGCCAATGGTCATGCTGCTGCCGCGCCTGCCCGGCCAGGCCGCCGCCCGCTATGCCCATCTGCTGTCCGGCAAGCCGGAGCTGCCGGCGGTCGACAGCCAAGCGCCGGCCAGCGCGGCACCACGCGCCGCAGCGAGTGCTCCATCCGGCAACGGCATGGAGCGGCTGGCCCAGCTCGAGGCACGGGTGCTGGAACTGGAAGCGCGGCTGGCCGAGCTGGACAGCCGCCTGAGCGCGGCCGGCGGCTGATCGCGCGCCGGCGCGCCGGATTACAGCCGGTAGGCGCCGAACTTCATCAGCTGCGCGATACCGGCCATGAGCTTCTTGACCGGCGCCGGCATCGGGCTGGCGCCGGCTTCCGCCGCTTCCTCGCCATGGCGCGCCTCGTCGACGCGCATCGCTTCGACGATCGCCCGCGAGCGCCGATCCTGGCGTGGCAGCTTGCCGAGATGCTCGTTGAGATGCTCGACGACCTGACGCTCGGTTTCCTCGACGAAGCCGAGGCTGGCCTTGTCGCCGACCAGCCCGGCCGCCGCGCCGATCGCGAACGAACCGGCATACCAGAGCGGGCTCAGCACGCTCGGCTTCTCGCCGAGTTCCCGCAGTCGGGCATCGCACCACAGCAGGTGATTGCGTTCCTCGCTGGCCGCCCGCAGCAGGTGTTCCCGCACCGCGCCGTCGCGCGCGACCAGCGCCTGGCCCTGGTACAGCGCCTGCGCCGACACCTCGCCCGCATGGTTGACGCGCATCAGGCCGGCGGCATGCCTGCGTTCGCGCTCGTCGAGCGGCGCCTCGGCCACCCGCTCGGCCGGATAGCGGCTCGGCGCGCTGCTGCGCGGCGGCGCGAACGGCCCCCGCGCCAGCAGCTTCAGGCCCTTGCCGAGCTGCATCAGCGCCCGGTCGGCGGGGGTGTAATCGCGGTCGGCGTCGCGACCGGATCCTGCGTCGAAAGACGTTGCCATTTGTGGCGCTCCAAGGTTTTTCCTATTCTGCGGAGGTTATCCGCCACCCGCCACCTGCCCTGGTGCCGCATCTGTGGCCCCCTCGCTTACGGAACCCGCCATGAAACTCCCGCTGCTTGACCAGCTGACGCTGGTGCTGGCGGTGCTCGCATCGTCCGCCGCGATCGCTGCCGAACCCGCCGCCGCCTCGTTCGCCGCTGCCGGCCTGCCGCCGGCCGTGGCCGCCGCCGCGGCCGGCATCGACGGCGAACGGATCCGCAGCCACGTCCGCTTCCTGTCCCACGACCTGCTCGAAGGCCGCGGCACCGGCAGCCGGGGCGGCGACATCGCCGCCGAATACCTCGCCACGCAGTTCGCGCTGGCCGGCCTGAAACCGGCCGGCGACGACGGCAGCTACCTGCAGAAGGTCCGCTTCGCCGGTGCGCAGACGCTCGACAGCAGCAGCCTGTCGTTCGTGCCCAACGACGGCGAGGCGCTGCCGCTGAAGCTGTTCGACGACTACGTGGTGTCCAACCACACGCTGACCGAGAACGTCAGCATCGACGCGCCGCTGGTGTTCGTCGGCTACGGCATCGACGCGCCCGAGTACCAGTGGGACGATTACAAGGGCGTCGACGTGCGCGGCAAGGTCGCGCTGATCATCGTCAACGAGCCGCCGTCGACCGATCCGAAGTTCTTCAAGGGCGAGGCGCTGACCTACTACGGCCGCTGGACCTACAAGTACGAGCAGGCGGCGCGCAAGGGCGCGGTCGGCGCGGTGATCATCCATCGCGACGACCTGGCCAGCTATCCGTGGTCGGTGGTGAAAAGCTCGTGGAGCAACGAAGCGATCGCGCTGGCCGACGATCCGCGCCAGAAGCTGCAGGCGGCGTCCTGGGTGCAGCTGGAAGTGGCGCGACTGCTGCTGTCGCTGTCCGGCCGCGAACTCGACGAGGCGATCCGGCAGGCCGGCAGCCGCGAATTCAAGGCGTTCGAACTGCCGGTGCGGATGCGCGCCAGCATCGACAGCCGGGTGCGCCGTTTCGAATCGAGCAATGTCGTCGCCATGCTGCCCGGCGCCGACAAGGGTGCCGCCCGGCAGGCGGTGCTGTACAGCGCCCACTACGACCATCTCGGCATCGTCGCCGACCTGACCGGCCCCCCAGGAACGGATTACATCTTCAACGGCGCGATCGACAACGCCACCGGTTGCGCCGTGGTGCTGGAACTGGCGCGCGCCTATGCCTCGATGAAGGCCAGCACCGGCACGCCGCCGCCGCATCCGGTGATCTTCGCGGCGGTCACCGCCGAGGAGAAAGGCCTGCTCGGTTCGAAGTACCTCGGCGAGCACCCGCCGATCCCGGTCGGCCAGATCGGCCTGAACCTGAACTTCGACAGCTTCGCGCCGCTCGGCGTGCCGGAAAGCGTGAAGATGCTCGGCTCCGAGCGGCTGAACTTCTTCCCTACCGTGGAGAAGACCGCCAAGGCCTTCCGGCTCGCGATCGAGCCGGATTCGCGGCCGCTGGCCGGCAGCTACTACCGCTCCGATCACTTCAGCATGGCGCGGGTCGGGGTGCCGGCGTTCTCGGTCAGCCTCGGCGACAAGTTCGCCGGCCAGACCCGCGAATGGGGTCAGGAGCGCGCCCGTGAATACACGGCCAAGCACTACCACCAGCCCAGTGACGAGTACCGCGCCGACATGGACTTCACTTCAAGCGTCGACATGGCCCGCTTCGGCCTGGCGCTCGGCTGGCAGGCGTTGAGCGCCGCGACGCCGGTCGCCTGGCTGCCCGGCGACGAATTCGAGGCCACGCGGCTGAAGAGCGAACGCAACCCGTGATATCGAGCCGCTCGTCCGCATGACCTATTGGCTGCTGTTCTTCCTGATCGCGATCGTCGCGCTGGCCTACGCCCGCGCCGGCATCCGCACCACCAGCGCGGTGCTGGCGGCGGTCGTGCTGTTCTACGGCGTGTTCGGCGATTCGCTGATCGCCTTCCTGCTGATGCTGGCGGCCGGCGTGCTGGTGCTGCTGCCGCTGAACCTGCCGGTGCTGCGGCAGGAATGGCTGTCGCGACCGCTGTTCCTGCGCTTCCGGCGGATGCTGTCGCGGCTCGACGAACGCCAGCTGGCGGCGCTGTCGTCATCGGGCAGCGGCTGGGAAGCCGAGCTGTTCAACGGCGCCCCCGACTGGACCCGCTTCCACGGGGACTACAGCGCCCGCCTGACGCCGGACGAGCGCGCCCTGCTCGAAGGGCCGCTCGCCGAGTTCTGCAGCCGCTACACCCGCGATCCGGAAGCCGGACCGGCCACCCAGGCCCGCCTGCGCGCCTACGGCCTGCACGGCCTGGCCATCGACAGCGTCCACGGCGGGCGCGGCCTGTCCGGGCTCGCCCAATCCGCCGCGCTGGCCCGGCTCAGCGCCAGCATCAGCCGCACGCTGGCGCAGCGGGTCGGCTCGCTGCCACGGCTGGCGTGGATCGAGGCGCTGCAGCGGCGCGGCACCGCCGCCCAGCAGAGCCAGTGGCTGCCGATGCTGGCCGCCGGCGCCCAGCTGCAGACCGCCGAAGCGGGCGCCGTGGCCGGTGATGCCCTGGTCGAGGCCGGCCACGACGGCCCGCTGCTGCAGCTGGAACTGAATGTCACGGTCGATGCCGACGCCGATATCGTCGGCCTGTGCGTCGATCTCCGCGATCCCGGAGGCCGGCTCGGCCCGGACGCGGCCACCGGCCCGACCTGGCTGCTGATCGACGCGGTACAGCTGCGCGACGCGCCGACCCGGCTCCGGGTCGGCTTCGACGCGGTGATCGGCGGCCGCGAGCAGATCGGCGCAGCCGCTCGCCACGCGGCCGAAAGCCGGGCCGTGGCCGACGCCATCGCGCCGGTGGCGATCCACGCCGGCAGCGCCGCCGCACTGGCGCTGGCCAGCGGCAGCCTGGCCCGGCTGCGCGCGCCGTTCGGGGAAGCGCTCGGCACCCGGGCGATGGCCGAGGAAGCGCTGGCCACGCTGGCGGCCCGGGCCTGGGCCGCGCAGGCGCTGGCGACGGCCACCGCAAGGGCCGTCGACCTCGGCGAGAAGCCCTATGCCGCTGCCGCCTTCGCCCGCACGCTCGGCCTGCTGCAGGCCCGCGAATGCGCCGCCGCGGCGCGCGATCTCGGCATCGACCGCACCCTGCTGGCAGCGCGCGTCGACGATGCCGACGAACCGGCCAGCGATGGCACGGAACCGACCCTGCTGGCCCGTCCGGACGTCTACAGCGCCTGCGTGCTGCGCAGCCACGCGGCGTTCATGGCGGCCCTGGGCGCGGCCCAGGACCCGAATCCGGCGACCGCGCTGACCCGCTTCGACGATGCCCTGTGGACCCACGTCGGCCATCTGTTCGGCACGGCCACCCAGGCGTTCGCGCTCGGCCTGACCGCCGGCAGCAGCCTGTTCGGCAACAGCACCACAGAAGCCCAGCATCTGCGCAGGATCAACCGCTACAGCGCCGCCCTGGCGTTCGCCGCCGATGTCGCGCTGAGCCTACTGGCGCGGGAGCTCGGCTCGCGTCGCCCGTATACGGCGCTGCGGGCGATGCGCGAAGCCTCGCGGCGCAGCCTGACCACCTGGCTCGGCGATGCCCTGGCCCAGCTCTACCTGGCCAGCGCCGCCCTGCGGCAGTTCGATGAAGGCGGCGCCCATGCCGACGAACGCGCGGTGCTGGAGCTGATCTGCACCGACGCCTTCGCCGCCTGCGAGGAGGCGCTGGACCGCCTGATCCGCCACCTGTCGTCGCCGCTGCTGGCGACCATGACCCGGCTGATCGTGATGCCGCTCGGCGCCAGCCGTCGGGCGCCGCGCGAAGTCACCCAGCGCACGGTCGCCGCGCAGCTGCAGAACGACAGCCGCCTGCGCGAACGGCTCAGCGAGCGCGTCGGCCTGCCATCCGATGCCAGCCCCTGGCCGCTGCTCGACGACGCGCTGCGCCTGCAGGGCGAAGCCAGCGCGATCGAGGAGCGGCTCGTGAAAGCCGGCGGCGGCCGGCTGCCGCGGCACCTGCCGACCCGCATCAACGAAGCCCGCAGCGCCGGGCTGATCGACGAGGCCGAGGCCCAGGTGCTGCACGACTGGCTGCGCGCCGCCCGGCGAGTCCACCTTCCAAACTGAGAGCGGCACCGTCATGCCCGACCTGAACACGCCCGCGTTTCCAATGATCCGCAACATTGCTGCACTGCGGGAAGGACCCTTCGACCTGCTGGTGATCGGCGGCGGCATCTACGGCAGCTGGACCGCATGCGATGCCGCCCAGCGCGGCCTGAAAGTGGCGCTGATCGAGCGCAGCGACTGGGGCGCGGGCACCTCGCAGTCTTCATCGAAGCTGATCCACGGCGGACTGCGCTATCTGGAGCATTACGAGTTCGCGCTGGTGCGCCATGCGCTGGCCGAGCGCCGCGTGCTGTCGCGCCTGGCGCCGCATCTGGTGCGGCCGCTGAACTTCGTGGTGCCGGTCTGGAAGGGCGCCAGAGTCGGCCGCATGCAGCTGCTCGCCGGCTTGACGCTGTACGACTTCCTGGCCACTGGCAAGCAGCCGGTGCCGCGCTTCAAGTCGTTCTCGCGCAGGAAGCTGCTGGCCGCCCATCCCTACCTCGATGAAACCGGCCTGAAAGGCGGCCTGCGCTACGGCGACTGCCAGGAGGACGATGCCCGGATGACCTTGTTCGTGGTCGCTGCGGCGCAGGCTGCCGGCGCGGTCTGCGCCAATGCGGTGACCGCCGACGAGCTGCTGTTCGACGGCGATCGCTGTGTCGGCGCGGCGCTGCGCGACACCGAGACCGGCCAGGCTTTCCCGCTGCGCGCGTCCTGCGTGGTCAACGCCGCCGGGCCGTGGGCGCATCGCCTGCCGGGCACCACGCCGCCGGCGGTCAAGCTGGTCAAGGGCGTGCATCTGGTGCTGCCGGCGATCCCGGGGCTGGAGGACGCCTTCCTGCTGACTGCGCCCAGCGATGGCCGGGTGTTCTTCGTGATTCCGTGGAACGGCCGGACCCTGGTCGGTACCACCGAATCGCAGGTTGCCGACGCCACCGGCATCGGCGTCGACGACGCCGAGACCGGCTATCTGCTCGACGCCGTCAACGCGCTGATGCCGGGCCTGCGCTGGACGGCGGACGACATCATCGGCCGCTTTGCCGGCGTGCGCAGCCTGCAGGCGGAAGATGCCGAAAGCCTGGCCGCGGTCAGCCGCGAATTCGCCGTGCTGACGCCGCGTCCGGGGCTGGTCTGGCCGCTCGGCGGCAAGTACACGACTGCGCGCTGCGATGCCGTGGAGATCGTCGACCGGGTGTTCGACAGCCTCGGCAAGCCGGCCGTCGACTCGCGCACCGCGCGCGTCGCCCTGCCCGGCGCACCGCAGGAGGTGCGCGAGCTTGGCGACTTCACCGGCTGGCAGCAGGAAGCCATCAGCGGCCTCGCCCGCCGCGGCTTCGATGCCGAGACGGCCCGCTCGCTGACCCTGCGCCACGGCACCGGCATCCGCCGCGTCGAAGCGCTGATCGACGAGAACCCGGCCTGGAGTACCCGCATCCATCCCGACGTGCCATACCTGCGCGCCGAGGTGGTGCTGGCGGTACGCGACGAAATGGCGCGCACCGTCGACGACGTGGTGCGCCGGCGCATGCCGCTGAGTCTGGTCGTCCACGACGCGCCAGCCTGGCGCGCCACGGTGGCCGAACTGATGGCGGAAGCAACCACGACCGCTGCCGCTCAGGCGTAGTCGAACTCCAGCGCCTCGCCGCGCGCCGGCCGGCTGCCGGCACGGATCCACGAGGCGCGCCGGGCGTCGGCGCTGAGGAACCAGGTCTGCCGGCTGGTGATGCCGCGGCTGCCGGCGAAGGCGCGGCAGTCGAGGACCGCCGCGCAGGCGGCCGCTGCCGGATCACGCACCGAGCGGTAGCGGATCAGCTGGATGCCGGCCTCGCGGGCCGCGCGGGCCAGGGTCCGGCAGGCGCCGTAGTCGTCCGGCTGCCGCCATTGCGCGGCATCGACGTCCAGCGGCGCCCGGTCGAGATCCAGCAGGAGGCCATCGGCACTGGCGCGGAACAGCGTGTGCGCCACGGCATCGAGCGCGCTCAGGCCGTCGCTGTCGGCGACGAAACGGCAGCGCCAGTAGCCGACTTCGGCGCAGGCGGTGCGCATGGTCTCGGCGCCGTACCAGACGCCGGGATCGGTGCGATCGCGGAAGCGCGAGCCGTAGCGGCCGGATGGGTAGCGGAACGGCGTGAACAGCAGGTCGTCGAGCGCGCGGCAGGAGGCCGGGATCGCCGGTTTCGCGGCTTCGAGCAGTGCTTCCAGCAGTTCCTGTTCCGCCAGCGAATCGACCAGCACCCGGGTGGCGACCACATGCTGTGCTTCCACGGCCCGCCACAGCGCCAATTCGGCGTGGCTGGCCTCAGATGCGAGCGCGCGAGGCGTCCAGGTAATGGAGGACATCGATCAGGCCTTCGCAGCTGCCCAGCAGCTTCGCCGGTTCGCCGCCGAGCGCGGCATTGCCGGAATGCAGCCAGGCCTGCATCGCGTCGACCTTGCCACCGGTGATCGCATCGAGCGAGCGGTAGACCCGGACCAGCAGCGCGGCCAGTTCCCAGGGCTTGGAATCCGGGCTCAAGCGCCAGGTGCCGGCATGCAGGCGCGAGGTGGTCGCCGGGCTCAGGCCGAGGGTTCGCGCCAGCTGCACCTGGGACAGCTTCAGCCGCTCCGCGGCACGCACGACCGCCTTCGACAGCACCGCCGCCGCTTCCGGAGCAGCAGCGGCGTGACGGTAGACGGCAGCGGACTCGTTTATTTCCATGGAAAGAATCGTGCGCCTGTCTTTCCAGATTTGCAAGACCGTTCAGGGCAGCGGCGGTGGCGGTTCGTCCGGCACGGCGTTGACCGCTTCCGGCCCGCCGAGGAACTTCGGTTCGGTGGACAGCACATACAGATCGAGCACCGCCTTCACGCGGGCGAATGCTTCGCGCAGATAGGTACGGCTGAACAGCCCGATGCTGTCGCTGCCGGCCGAATAGCCGGCGACGCGAATGCCGAGTTTCTTGGCGATGAACACCGCGCGGTAGGCGTGGTACTCCTGGGTGATCACGGTCATCCGTTCGAGGTTGAACACGGCTTTCGCGCGGCTGATCGAATCGAAGGTGCGAACGCCGGCGAAATCCATGGTGATCGCCTGCGACGGAATGCCGGCCTTGGTCAGTTCGCGCCACATCTGGCGCGGCTCGTTGTAGGTGGAATCCGGATTGGCGCCGCTGACGATGATCTTCTTGATCTTGCCGAGCTGGTAGAGCTGCACGGCCGCTTCGATGCGACCGTAGAACTGCGGATTCGGGCGACCGTTGCGGGCATAGGGACTGCAGCCGAGCACGAGGCCGACCTCGTTGTCCGGCAGCAGCGACCAGTTCGAGTAGACGTAGGCCTCGGAGTTGTTGATCACCCAGTTGTTGATCAGCAGCATCAGGCCAGCCGCCAGCGCCGCGACCCAGACCAGGCCGCGGCGCAGGCGTCGACGCGTGGACGCCTTCAGCTTCAAGCCAGCAGCCCGTAGAACATCAGGCCGAAACAGACCAGCTGCACGGTCCAGAACGTGGCGCGGGCCAGCACCAGCGGCGTGTTGACGCCGACGATGTGGACCAGACTCTGGCCGAGGCGCGCATAGACCACGTACATGGCCAGCGGCGCGGTCACTTCCGGCTTGCCGATGGCCTGCGCGGCCAGCACCAGCACGGCGAAGATCGGCAGGTTCTCCAGGGTGTTGGCATGGGCGTCGGCGACCCGCTGGATGAAGCCCGGATCGTTCGGGTTCTTGGCACCACGCGGCCACGAGGTGATCGGCGTGCCGGTCAGCAGCGCGACGCCGCGGTAGGCGAACACAGTCAGCACCAGCAGGAAGGCCCAGCCGGTGAACAGCAGCAATGCTTGCACTGAGACGGTCATTCTTGTTCTCCCGTTTTATTCGCTGCGAGTGTGCAGCGAAGGGGGACTATAGGCGGCGGCAGGACGGTCGGAAACCGTTGAATTTCGCCGGCGGATTTTCAGCGCCGTGAAACATTCAGTGGCTCAGTCGCTTGATCGCCTTGTCGAGTCCGGAAAGCGTCAGCGAGAACATCCGGTCCTGCCCCATCAGTTCGAGCGCGGCGGTGATCGACGGCGTGTACTGCCAGCGCTCCTCGTGCTCCGGATTCAGCCAGACGGTGCGCGGATAGGCATCGAGCAGGCGCTTGAACCAGACCGCGCCAGCCTCCTCGTTCCAGTGCTCGACACTGCCGCCCGGATAGAGAATCTCGTACGGGCTCATGGTCGCATCGCCGATGAAGATCACCTTGTAGTCCGGCGTGTACTTGCGCAGCACGTCGAACAGCGGGATGCGCTCGGCGTGGCGGCGGCGGTTGTCCTTCCAGACCGATTCGTAGATGAAATTGTGGAAGTAGTAGTACTCCAGGTGCTTGAACTCGGTCTTGGCGGCCGAGAACAGCTCCTCGCAGACCTTCACATGCGGATCCATCGAGCCGCCGACGTCGAGAAACAGCAGCACCTTCACCGCGTTGTGGCGCTCCGGGACCATCTTGATGTCGAGCCAGCCGGCATTGCGGGCAGTCGAGGAAATGGTGTCGTCGATGTCGAGCACGTCCGGCGAACCCTGGCGTGCGAATTTGCGCAACTTGCGCAGCGCCACCTTGATGTTGCGGGTGCCGAGCTCGACCTGATCGTCGAGGTTCTTGAACTCGCGCTTCTCCCAGACCTTGGCGGCGCGCTTCTGGCCGCCTTCGCCACCGATGCGCACGCCTTCCGGATTGAAGCCGGAATTGCCGAACGGCGAGGTCCCGCCGGTACCGATCCACTTGTTGCCGCCCTGATGGCGCTCCTTCTGTTCTTCGAGGCGCTTCTTCAGCGTTTCCATCAGTTCCTCGAAGCCACCGAGCGAAGCGATCTTGGCCTTCTCCTCGTCGGTCAGTAGCTTTTCCATCTCGCGCCGCAGCCATTCGTCCGGAATCGCGCCGCCGAGCAGGTCGAACATCGATTCCACGCCCTTGAAGTAGGCGGCGAAGGCGCGGTCGTAGCGGTCGTACTGGCTTTCGTCCTTGACCAGGGTCATCCGCGCCAGCAGGTAGAAATCGTCGATCGAATAGACGACGACGTGCTTCTTCAACGCTTCGAGCAGGGTCAGGAATTCGCCGAGGCCCGGCTTCAGGCCGGCGGCGCGCAGGGTCAGGAAGAATCCGAAAAGCATGGCGGTCGGGGCGGAAAGGTGGCTTCAGGCATTCTACCGCCACCATCCGCCCGCTCTGACGTCCGATGATCAAACCCGCCACGATGCGTGCCGCCGAAGCCCATCTGCGCAGCGTCGACTCCCGCCTCGCCCGGCTGATCGACCGCCACGGTCCCTGCACGATCGGCGCCCGTCGCCGCGACCCGTTCCATGTGCTGTGCAGCTCGATCATCGGCCAGCAGCTGTCGATCAAGGCTGCCGACACCATCCAGGCTCGGGTCGCTGCGCTGACCGGCGCCGGCGCGCGGTTCCTGCCGGATCACTTCATTGCCGCCGACCATGACGCGCTGCGCAGCTGCGGGCTGTCGAACGCCAAGGCCAAATGGCTGCGCGCGCTGGCCGATGCAAAGGCCAGCGGCCGGCTCGATTTCGCCAAGCTGAGGAAGCTCGACGACGAAGCGGCGATCGAGGTGCTCGACGCCCTGCCCGGCATCGGCCGCTGGACAGCCGAGATGTTCCTGATCTTCGCGCTCGACCGCCTCGACATCTTTTCGCTCGGCGATGTCGGCCTGCGCAACGGCCTCAACCGGCTGCACGGAGCAGGTTCCGGGGGCGGCGCGAAGCTCGACGATGCCGAAACCCTGGCGCGGGTCGCCTGCTGGGCGCCGTACCGGTCGGTCGGCAGCTGGTATCTGTGGCGGGTGCTGGAAAGCGATGCCGCGACGAGCGATTGACCCGCCGCCATGTGCAATCAGCGCAGGATCACCGGCGCGTCCGGCATCTCGTTGCCGATATCCGGTCGTTCAGAGGCATGGCGGGCCAGCACGTCGGCCACGGTTTCGATGCCGGCGATCGCGCCTGCGGCATAGCGGCCGGCCCGGAACTCCTCGCGCATCCGTTCGCAGGCGGTCTGCCATTCGGCCGGGTCGACCCGACCATTGCCGACGCCGCGGTCGGCAACGATCTCGACCGCATGGTCGGCGTACAGCAGATAGATCAGCACGCCGTTGTTGTGCTCGGTGTCCCAGACCCGCAGACGCGAGAAGACGTCGAGCGCGCGCTCGCGCGAGGTCAGGCCGGCCCACAGTTCGCGCGGTTCAAGTGCGGCCTCAATGACGAAGCGGATTTCGCCGGCGTGGTGGCTTTCGCAGCTGCGCACCGCCTCGGTGATCTGGTCCATCACCGCTTTCGGGAACGCGCGGCGCACCGCCAGCGTGCCGGTGAAAAGATGCCGGAACCAGCGGATGACCGGATGGGCCGTGTTGCGCATCTCACCAGTCTCCCGAAGCACCGCCACCGCCAAAGCCACCGCCACCACCACTGAAGCCGCCGCCACCGCCAAAGCCGCCGCCGCCGAAACCGCCGCCGTAGAAGCCACCACCACCGTGGCGTCCGCCACCGCTGCTCCAGGCGATCGCGGCAAAGATCGTGGCGACCACGGCGATCACGGCACCCGCCGCCAGCGAGGCCAGCAGCAGCCAGCCGACGAAGCCGAGAATGCCGCCGACCCCGAGCGAGGCGACGCCGGTGCCGAGCACGCGGCGCACCGCGCTCATCACGCCCCAGACGATGATGAAAGCAACGAACAGCAGCTCGAACGGCGGATGCCTGGATGATCCGGAAGCGCCGCGGCTCGGCTTGGGCGGCGGCAGCACTTCGCCGTTGACGACCGCGATCATCCGCTCGATACCCGCTGCGATGCCGCCCGCATAGTTGCCGGTGCGGAACTGCGGCGCGATGTCCTCGCGGATGATCCGCTTGGCGACCGCGTCCGGCAGCGCGCCCTCCAGCCCGTAGCCGACCTCGATGCGCAGCTTCCGGTCGTCCTTGGCGACGATCAGGATCGCGCCGTCATCGACACCCTTGCGGCCGAGCTTCCAGGCTTCGGCAACCCGGATGCCGTACTGCTCGATGGTCTCCGGTTCGGTGCTCGCGACCAGCAGCACGGCGACCTGGCTGCCCTTTTCCGCTTCGAGCGCGGCCAGCTTCGCCGTCAGCGCGGCGACATCATTCGGCGTCAGCGTGCCGGTCTGGTCGATGACCCGCGCCGTCAGCGCCGGTACCGGGACCTCGGCCTGCACCGCAAAACCGCCCAGCAGCAGCGCAGCGGCCAGCAGCGGCATCAGCCAGCGGCGAACGATGGGCATCGCGCGGCTCGCGATGGCTCAGGCGTCGATCAGGGCGCGGGAGCCGGCGCCGGGCTGGATCCGAAATCGACCTTCGGCGCGCTGGAGATCGCCTTCTCGTTCTCGACCTCGAAGCTCGGCTTGAGCTTGGCGCCGGTGGCCATCGCGGTGAGGTTCGACGGGAAGCTGCGCACGGTGGTGTTGTAGGTGGCGACCGCGTCGATGTAGCGCTTGCGCGCGACGGTGATGCGGTTCTCGGTGCCCTCGAGCTGGGCCTGCAGGTCGCGGAACAGGCCGTCGGACTTCAGCTGCGGATAGTTCTCGGTGACCACCAGCAGTCGCGACAGCGCACCGCTCAGTTCGCCCTGGGCCTGGGTGAATTGCTTGAACGCCGCCGGATCGTTGATCAGCTCCGGCGTGGCGCTGATGCCACCGACCTTGGCGCGCGCTTCGGTGACGCCCAGCAGCACGTCCTTTTCCTGCTCGGCGAAGCCTTTCACGGTCGACACCAGATTGGGCACCAGATCGGCGCGGCGCTGGTACTGGTTCAGCACCTCGGCCCAGGCCGACTTGATCTGCTCGTCCTGTGATTGCAGCGTGTTGTAGCCGCAGCCGGACAGCGTCAGGGTGACGGCGATCATCAACAGCGCGGATATTCGGTTCAGCATGCGGCTCTCCTCGACATGGGACGGTCGGCGCAACCCGCCAACGTCGAGAACATGGGGATGAACCGCGGCCAGTCAAGTTCGGCGATCGCGGCAGGCGTCGGGCTCAGAGCGCCTCGGCCGCGACCAGCAGCTGACGCGAGAAATCGCCGAGCAGCTGCTTGCGATCCATCGCCATCTTCCGCAGCAGCTGATAGGCCTGGTCCTCGTCCAGTTCGCGTCGTTTCATGATCAAGCCCTTGGCGCGTCCGATGTCACGCTGATCCGCCAGCCGGGTCCGCGCGTCCTGCAAGGACTTGAGCAGCTGCTGCTGCCAGTCGAACCGGGTGCTCGCGACGTCGAACAGGATGCCGAGCTGGACGCGCTCTAGATTGCCGATGACGTAGTCGCTGATGCCGACGCGGATCACCCGGCGCGTAAGCCGGGGATCGCTGCGCTCGGCCACCAGCGCCATCGGCGCCGGGTGTTCGCATTGCAGCCGGCCAAGCACTTCAAGGGCGTCATCGGTCGGCACTTCGACACAGGCGAGCACGATATCGGGCCGCATTAGCGACACCGAGGTCACGGCGGGCGTATCGATCTCGAAACAGCCTACCGGACGGTGACCCTGCGCCCGCAGCACCTTTTCCAGCGCCAGCAACGGCTTCGATGCGTCGTGCATCAGCACCACCCGAGTTCCTGCTCTCCCTGATGCCATGGCTTTTCCCTGAGGGCGACGTTCTCGATAAATATTGCAATTCAGATGCCACTTAAAGGGGTAGCACGAAACTGCTCGCTTCGATCATTTGCGGATAAGCTTCGTGCAGGCCGACTGGAGCCCTGCGTGCGACTTTCCCTCTACACCGATTACTCCCTGCGTCTGCTCGTCTATCTGGCCGGCGTCCGTGACGGCAAGCCGGTCAGTGTCGCGAGCATTGCCAGGAAGTACGCGGTTTCGACCCACCACATGCACAAGGTGGCGCAGGGGCTGCGCAAGTTCGGCTACATCGAGTCGGTCAGCGGCAGGAGCGGCGGCCTGCGTCTGGCACGGCCACCGGAAGCGCTGTCGATCGGCGACGTCGTCGAAGCGATGGAAGGCAGTGGCCAGATGGCCGACTGCGGCCGTGGCCCTTGCGTGCTGCACGGCGCCTGCCTGCTGAAGGGCGTGCTCGACCGCGCCGAGCGCGCCTTCATCGACGGCCTGAAGAAGTACAGCGTCGCCGACGTGATCCGCGGTCCGACGCTGGTTCGCCTCGAAAATCTGTTGCGGGAAGCCGCCTAGACGGCCGCCCCGCTCAGGGGCTTCAGTTCGAGCGCCGTGCCATGAAGGCGATGCGCTCGAACAGGTGGACGTCCTGCTCGTTCTTGAGCAGCGCGCCGTACAGCGGCGGCAGGCTCTTCTTGACGCTGGTTTCGCGCAAGGCGGCCGGGTCGATGTCCTCGGCCATCAGCAGCTTCAGCCAGTCGAGCAGCTCGGAGGTGCTCGGCTTCTTCTTCAGCCCCGGCAGCTCGCGCAGGCCGAAGAAGGCTTCCATCGCTTCCTTGAGCAGGTTCTTCTTGATGTCCGGGTGATGGACATCGACGATCTTCTGCATCGTGTCCTTGTCCGGAAAGCGGATGTAGTGGAAGAAACAGCGGCGCAGGAAAGCGTCCGGCAGCTCCTTCTCGTTGTTCGAGGTGATGATGATCACCGGCCGGTGCCTGGCCTTCACCAGCTGCTTGGTCTCGTAGACGTAGAACTCCATCTGGTCGAGTTCGCGCAGCAGGTCGTTGGGGAATTCGATGTCGGCCTTGTCGATCTCGTCGATCAGCAGCAGCGGCCGGACCTCGGACTCAAAGCATTCCCAGAGCTTGCCCTTGACGATGTAGTTGGCGATGTCCTTGACCTTGGAATCACCGAGCTGGGAGTCGCGCAGGCGCGACACGGCGTCGTACTCGTAGAGGCCCTGCTGGGCCTTGGTGGTCGACTTCACATGCCATTCGAAGTACGGCATGCCGAGCGACTTCGCGACTTCCATCGCCAGCCGCGTCTTGCCGGTGCCGGGCTCGCCCTTCACCAGCAGCGGCCGCTGCAGCATGACGGCGGCATTGACCGCCAAGGTCAGATCATCGGTGGAAACGTAATCCTGGGTACCTTCGAAGCGCATGGAAGCAGGTCCGGAATGAGAGAAAGTGGGAGCCCCGGCAGTTTAGCCGAACGCTCGGCGCGGTCGCCCCGACGAAGGCTTTGCTAGGATCGCAGCTGACCTACCGGATGCCGCGCGGCGGCAAGGAAAACCGACATGAACAAGCTGCTTTTTGCGTTGCTGCTGGTGCCTGCCCTCGCATTCGCACAGACCGGCGACAACGCATCGCGAATCAAGAAGAAGGAAGCGGCGGCGGCCGAGCCGGCCGGCGAACTGGTGACGTTCACGCCGTACACGGAACTTCAGCCGCTCCCGGCGCCGCCTGCCCATGCCTGCACGCAGCCGCCAGTCGCCAAGGCCTTCGCATCGCAGAAGGAGGCCGATGCCTTCAATGCCGCGCTGAACAACTATCAGGCCTGCATGAAGAACTACGTCAATGTGAACACTGCGGCCGCCAACGCCCACGCCGAAGCGGCCAACAAGGCCGTTGCCGAAGCGAACGCCTATATCGCCGAGATCAACTCGAAGTTCTCGTCGACCGAGAAAAAGTAAGCCGCGCCATCATCAAAAAGGCGGCGACCGGAGCTCCGGTCGCCGCCTTTTTGATGCTTGCTGCCGCCGCCGATCAGCCGTCGGCACGCGCTTCCAGGGCCGCCACCGCCGGCAAGGTCTTGCCTTCGAGGAATTCGAGGAAGGCACCGCCGGCCGTCGAGATGTAGCCGACCTGTTCGCCGATGCCGAACTTGGCGATCGCCGCCACCGTGTCGCCGCCGCCGGCGATCGACAGCGCCGAGGACTTCGCGATCGCCGCCGCCAGCACCTTGGTGCCGTTGGCGAACTGGTCGAACTCGAAGACGCCGAGCGGACCATTCCAGACGATGGTGCCGGCGCCGACCATGATCTCGGCCAGCTGTTTCGCGGTATCCGGGCCGATGTCGAGGATCAGGTCATCGGCGGCGACATCGGCCGCTTTCTTGACCGTCGCTTCTGCAGTCGGTGAGAACGCTTTGGCGGTGACCACGTCGGTCGGAATCGGCACGGAAGCGCCGCGCGCCTTGAGTTTCTCGATGATCCGCCTCGCTTCCGGCACCAGATCGGCTTCCGCCAGCGACTTGCCGATCGGCAGTCCCGCCGCCAGCATGAAGGTATTGGCAATGCCGCCGCCAACCACCAGCTGATCGACCTTGTCGGCCAGCGCATCAAGAATCGTCAGCTTGGTCGACACCTTCGAGCCGCCGACGATCGCCACCAGCGGCCGCTTCGGCTGGCCAAGCGCGGCGCCCAGCGCTTCCAGTTCAGCCGCTACCAGCGGCCCGGCGCAGGCGACCTTGGCCTTCAGCGCCAGCGCATGGGTCGTGGCCTCGGCGCGGTGCGAGGTGCCGAAGGCATCATTGACATAGACATCGCAGAGCGCGGCCATCTTGGTGGCCAGCTCATCGCTGTTCTTCTTCTCGCCACGGTTACAGCGGCAGTTCTCGAGCAGCACGACCTCGCCCGGATTCACGGTGAAGCCGCCGTCGACCCAGTTCTGGATCAGCTTCACCGGCTGGCCGAGCAGTTCGCTCATCCGGGCGGCGATCGGCGCCAGGGTGTCGGCCGGCTTGAACTCGCCCTCGGTCGGACGGCCGAGATGCGAGGTGACCATCACCGCCGCCCCTTTCGACAGCGCCAGCCGGATGCCGGGGATCGAGGCACGGACGCGGGTGTCTTCGGTGATGTTGCCGGCGTCATCCTGCGGCGCGTTGAGATCGGCGCGGATGAACACGCGCTGGTTGGCGAGATCGAGGTCGGCGAGCTTCTTGAATTTCATGTTCGGAATCCGGGGTTCAGCTTCGGGGAGGCAGGAATCGTCGGGCAAAAGAAAAGGGAACCGGAAATCGCGTGACGATTCCCGGTTCCCCGTTCGGCTTCCCGTGCTGGGCGCGAGCGGCTGGCTTACTTGCCAGCGACCACGCGCGCCATTTCGAGGCACTTGTTGGAGTAGCCCCACTCGTTGTCGTACCAGCTGACCAGCTTCACGAACGTCGGGTCGAGCGCGATGCTGGCTTCGGCGTCGAAGATCGAGGTGCGGGCATCGCCACGGAAATCGGTTGCGACGACCTTGTCTTCGGTGTAGCCGAGGATGCCCTTCAAGGCACCTTCGCTCTGCGCCTTCAGCTCGGCGCAGATCTCGGCCATCGTCGCCGGGGTGCTGAGTTCGGCGGTCAGATCGACGACCGAGACGTCGGAGGTCGGCACGCGGAAGGCCATGCCGGTCAGCTTCTTGTTCAGTTCCGGAATCACCACGCCGACGGCCTTGGCGGCGCCGGTCGACGACGGAATGATGTTCTCGAGGATGCCGCGGCCGCCGCGCCAGTCCTTGTTCGACGGGCCGTCGACGGTCTTCTGGGTCGCCGTGGCGGCATGCACGGTGGTCATCAGGCCGCGCTTGATGCCCCACTTGTCATTGATGACCTTGGCCAGCGGCGCCAGGCAATTGGTGGTGCAGGACGCGTTCGAGATCACCGCCTGGCCAGCGTAGGTCTTGTGGTTGACGCCGTAGACGAACATCGGGGTGTCGTCCTTCGACGGCGCCGACAGCACCACCTTCGGCGCTCCGGCATCGAGGTGCTTCTGGGCGGTGACCTTGTCGAGGAACAGGCCGGTCGATTCGATCACGACA
>PNMW01000072.1 GCA_013823855.1 Lysobacteraceae bacterium
GCGCCGCCGGGGCCAGCGCCGAGGGCGCGCGCTGGAGGCCGGCCGGCCGGTTCCAGTCGATGCCGGCCGGGCGGGAATCCTGGGCGGCGGCCGGAACGCCGCTGTTGCCGCCGTCGTTCCACGACGGCTGTGCGCGCGCTGCCGGGGCTTCGCCGCCCGGCTGGGCGAACGCCGCCGGCGCCGCGCCGAGCAGGGCGCCGCCGAGCAGCACGGCAATACGACGGATCGGGAGCGTCATGGCGCGGCCCTCAGCGCTGGGCCTGCGCGACCTGGCCATCGAAGCGCAGCGCCAGCTGGCGCACGGCGTCCTCGATCGCGCCGCGCAGCGCGGCATCGAAATTGGCCTTGCGGCTCGACTGGTGCTGCACCTCCGGCGTGTAGGCCGACGGCGTGCGGCCGCTCTGCAGCAGCACCGTGTTGACCAGCGCGCCGAGCCCGCCGACCTGCACCGCCGAGCCGCCGAGCGCCACCCGGACGTTGATCGCGTCGAGCACTTCGCCGCTGTGGGCGTCGACGATGCTGACGTCGAGCCCCAGTTCGTCGCGGTTGCTGCCGCCGCCGATCTGCAGGCCACCGATGTTGATGCCGCTGCTGCTGTCGGCGGTGCTGGCCGCCAGTTCGGTGATCTCGGCCTGGAACAGGTATTCGGCGCCGGTCAGCGGCGCTTGCGCCGCGCTGCCGGTGCTCTGGCCCTGGGCGTTGAGCTGCTTTTCGCGGATCACGCCGCGATCGAGATTGCCGCGCTCCATCACCCGGAACTGGCCGCTCTTGACCAGCGCGGTCTTGAACTGCTCGGTGGCGCCGCGCGGCGGCAACTCCGGCAGGTTGCTGGTGACCTCGAAGATCGCCACCGCGACCCGGGCATCGGCCTGCTTGCGCGGCAGCTTGACCAGCGCCCGATGGCTGGCGCTGTCGGCCACCGGCAGCGGCTGGCTGCCGGCGGCGCAGCCGCCCAGGTTGAGGATCACGGCGGCAGCGGCGGCCAGCAGCAGGGCCTGCAGGGGAAGGCGGTGGTTCATCGGGGCGCTCCGGGACGGGGGATGTACCCGAGCAAACGCAGGCGCGCGCCGAAACCGGACATCGTCTTGCAGCGGCCGCGCGCCTCGACCCGCCGTTGCCGCGCCGGACGGCGTCGGCGCTAAGGGAGAACCTGCTCGTCGAACCGGCGCCGCCGCAGCGTGTCGCTGCCCGGCGCATCGAAGCGGGCGCTGGCGGTGGCAGCGGCGTCTTCCAGCACCTGGGCACCGGCCCGGTCGCCGGCGGCGGCCAGCACGTCGGCGCGCAGCCGCTGCAGGCGCACCACGCTGCGGACATCGGCCTGCTTGCGCACCTGCTCGATCATCGCCAGTGCCGCCGCGCTGTCGCTGGCCGCACGGCGCGCGTCGCCGCGCAGCAGCGCGATCCGGGCGCTGGCACCTTGCAGCAGCGCTCGCGCTTCGCAGGCCGGCGACGGCTCGGCGATGGCGGCGGCGATCGCCGCCGCCGCGCTGTCGATCTCGCCGCGATCGATCCGCTCGCGCGCCCAGATCTCGATCGCCGCGAGCCGGTCCGGATGGCCGGGCCGCAGCACGTTCAGCGCGCTGGCGCGCGCCGCGTCCAGCGGCGCGCGCGCCTCGTCATGGCGGCCGAGCGCGGCATAGGCCTGGCCCAGCAGCAGCTGGATGCGGCGCAGGTCGTGCTCGGATGGCGCCCGCTCGCGGTAGACGCGCTCGCCGGCTTCGAGCAGCGGCAGCGCATCGGCGGCGCGGCCTTCGGCGAGCCAGGTGGCGGCCATCATCTCGCGCGCTTCGGTATCGGCCGTGGTCTTGCTCCAGTCGGCCGGGATCGCCCCCTGCACCGCCGCGAAGCGCGCCGCCGCGGCGGCACGATCGCCCTGCTGGTGGAGCATCTGGGCATGGCGGCTTTCCGCCAGCCACCAGGTCGGCTGCTTGCCGAGCGTGTGCAGCGCCAGTGCCGCCGATTCCTCGTAGCTGGCCGCCGCCGCGTCGAGATGGCCCTGGGCCCGCTCGGCGCGGCCGAGCACCAGCAAGGTCACGGCCAGGCTCAGGTCGTCGCGCTCCGGCTGGCTGCGGGCCAGCGCGATCGCCTGGCGCGCCTGCGCGGCGGCCCGGGCCCAGGCCGCGTCGTAGAGGTATTCGCTGGCGACATTGGCTTCGGCGTTGGCGCGGTCGGGATTCTCCGGCGCCACCTCGGCATAGAGGCGCGCGGCCTTCTGGTACGCCGCCAGCCGTTCCGCCGTGGTGCCCGGCAGGCCGCGCAGCGCCCGGCCCCGCAGCATCCACCACTCGGCGCGCAGGGCGCTGCGGTTCAGGCCCGATTCGTCCAGCAGCCGGTCGGCCTCGTCGACCTTGGCCAGCGCCGCCGGATAGTTCTGGTAGTAGACCTCGCCCCAGCCTTCGACCAGCCGGGTCTCGACGACCACGGCGTGGCGGCCGCCGAAATGCTGCTCGGCAATTTCCAGCCGCCGGTTCATCACCTTGTCGAAGCGCGCCTCGTCATCGGGATCGACGCTGAGACCCAGCGCGTAGCCCATCACGCCGAGCAGTTCGATCTGCAGGTCCGGCTCGCCGGCCAGTTCGGTCTCGACCCGGTCGATGCTGAGGTCGAGCAGTTCGCGCACCGAGCGCTGGCCGAGCGGCCGCGGGTTGTCGGCGCGCGGATCGCTGGCCTTGAACACGCTGATCAGGAAGTCCTTGGTGATCGCCGCGCGGCGGGCCTGGGTGGCGGTCTGCAGCGCCTGCCACCAGGTGGCGGCAACCCCGGCGCCGAGCAGCAGCGCGAAGCCGGTGCCGAGCGCGACGGCACGCCGGTTGCGGCGCAGGAACTTGGCCAGCCGCAGGCCGCGACCGATGTGGCGCGCCGCGATCGGCAGATCGGCCAGATGCCGCGACAGGTCGCCGGCGAAACCGTCGACCGTCGCGTAGCGCTGCTCCGGCCGCGCATCCAGCGCCTTGGCGAGGATGGCGTCGAGATCGCCGGCCAGCGCGGCCCGCTCGCCACGCGCCATGCGGCTCGACGCCAGCGGTGCTTCCTCGCGCGCCGACACCATCCGGCCGAGCCTGGACTGCGCGGCGAACGGCCGGCTGCCGGTCAGCAGTTCGTAGAGCATCACGCCGAGGGCATGGACGTCGGTGGCGACGGTGATCAGGCCGCCGTCGAGCTGTTCCGGGGCGGCGTAGTCGGGGGTGGCGACGCGGCCGGCGAGCTGGGTCAGCGCAGTGCCGTCGCCGGCCTCGTCGTCATCGAGCAGCTTGGCGATGCCGAAGTCGAGCAGCTTGACCTGCCCGCCAGCCGTGACCAGGACATTGGCCGGCTTCAGGTCGCGGTGGACGATCAGCCGGACATGGGCGGCCTGCACGGCGGCGGCGACCTGCAGGATCAGGCCGATGCGGGCGCGACGGTCGAGCCGGTGCTGCTGGCAGTAGTCGCCGAGCGGCACGCCGTCGACGTATTCCAGCGCCAGCCACGGCTGGCCGTGCTCGCCGAGGCCGGCGTCGTAGAAACGGGCGATGTTGGGATGGACCAGCCCGGCCAGGAAGTTGCGCTCGCGCGCAAAGCGCCGTTGCAGGGCGCCGGCGATCAGGTGCGCGTGCGGCAGTTTCAGCGCCACCTCGCGCTGGTAGGCGCCATCGTCCCGTCGAGCCAGCCAGACCTGGCCCATGCCGCCGGTGCCGAGCAGCCGCAGCAGCCGCCACGGGCCGACCCGGTCACCGGCGGCGAATTCCGGTGGCGCCTCGCTGCTGCGGCCGGCGCTGGCCGGGCGATCGAGGGCGGCCGGCGTCAGCGGGCCGTCGGCACGCAGCACCGCGGCCAGCCAGGGCTTCAGCTCGGCGTCGTCGGCCGGCAGGCTGGCCAGCCAGGCCTCGCGCGCCGGGCCGTCGAGCTCCAGCGCGGTGTCGAGCAGGGCGGAGAAGCGCGGCCACAGGGCCGGTGGACAGGGAAGGGCTTTCATGATCGGGTCCGGTCAGTGGACCAAACGCGATCGGCGCGCGAAAGCGGACACCGGCCCGGGGTCAGCGCAGCATCGCCGCCAGCAGCAGGCGCGCCTTGTCCCAGTCCCGGCGCACCGTGCGTTCGGTGAGCCCCAGGGCGTCGCCGATCTCGGCCTCGGTGAGGCCGCCGAAGTAGCGCATCTCGACCACCTGGGCCAGTCGCGGCTCGACCTGGGCCAGCGAGTCCAGCGCTTCGTGAACCTGCAGCGCCTGATCGTCGGCGGCGATGCCGTCGCCGATCTCGGTGTTCAGCGTCACCGGCCGTTCGCCGCTGCCGCGCCGTTCGGCATTGCGCTCGCGCAGCTCGTCGACGATCACCGTGCGCATCACCTGCGCGGCATAGGCGAAGAACTTGCGCCGGGTCTCGACCTGCAGCCGCTGCTGGCCGGACAGCCGCAGCCAGCTTTCATGGACCAGCGCCGTGGTGTCGAGCAGGGTCATCGGCGACGAGCCGGCGAGCCGCGACCGCGCCAGCTTGCGCAGTTCGTCGAAGGCGGCCCGGAACAGGGCGGCGCTGTCCACGCCCTCGCCGGGCGGACGATCCTCGATCAGTCGGGTGATGTCGCTCATCGCCGGGTGCCGGGTTTCCATCTGCGGTGCCGGCGCCAAGCGGACCACAAACGGCACGGCTCCGGCAACGGCCGCGACGCCGCGCCCGGCCGCCGGCTGCCGATCAGCTCTCGATCAGATCGTAGTCGCCCTTGCCGGCCCCGCATTCCGGGCACATCCAGTCGTCCGGGATGTCCTCGAATCGGGTGCCGGGCGCGATCCCGGAATCGCTGTCGCCGAGCGCTTCGTCATAGACATGGCTGCAATAGCGGCAACGGTAGCGGCGGGCGGACGTGCTCATGGTCGTCGAGGCTCGAAAGATCAGGCGGCACGCGCCTGCGGCGCGCGGGACTCGGCCGGCGACGGCGCGAGGTGGATGGTCGGCTGGATCGCGAAGCCGTACTGGACGGCCAGGTCGCGCTGGCGCAGCAGCGGTTCGAGCAGCTGCCAGACCCGCAGGTTGTTGTAGAACGGCGTGGTCGGGTACAGGTGGTGGATCAGGTGGTAGTTCTGGTACTGCAGCGCCGGCGTCAGCAGGCTTTCGTGGCCGATGCGCACGGCGGTGGCGCGAGTCAGGTTCTGGTCCTGCACGGTGTCGTGCGGCACATGCGGCAGCCAGAAGAAGCTGAAGCCGAGCGTCAGGAAGATCATCCGCGACGGCACGAACCAGAGCATCACCAGATGCCAGAAGTAGCCGTTGGCGATCAGCGCCCCGAACACCACCGCGGTGCCGGCGGTCAGCCACAGCGAGCGGCGCAGGTAGGGCTTCGACACCTTGTCGCCGAAACGGATCGAATGGATCAGGTAGAGCAGGTCGATCGCCACCCAGCGGAACGGCAGCGACCAGGCCGGGCCGTGCAGCACGTTGTCCGGGTCTTTCGAACCACCGGTGAACCGGTGATGGAGGATGTGACCCCAGCGGAACAGGCGCAGGTCGACGTACGGCGCGCCCAGCCAGACGGTGGTCTGGCCGATGAAATCGTTGAGCCGGGCATGGGTCGAGATCGCGCGATGGATCGAGTCGTGGACGATCGAGAACGCGAAGTAGCCGATCACGCTGTTGACCACCATGCCGACCCACAGCGGCACGACACCGATACCGGCCAGCACGTAGCTGGACAGGTAGACGCCGAGCACCACGACCCACAGCGCCACCGTCGGCCAGGCAAGCTTCGGCGCGCGGGTCAGCGTGTTGAACAAGGCCTTCTGTTCGGCATCGAGGCTAGCGAGATTCAGCGGGGCGTTGCTCATCGACAAGTCCTTCGCATGGGTTGAAACGAGGTCGTGCCCGGACGGCTCAGCCGCGCGGGCCGGGGCGGCGGCGGCGCGGCGTGATCAGTGCGTCGACCGGCTTGAAGCGCTGCTGCTGGCTGATCGCGGCCTTCGCCGGCAGGCGCATCGGCTGCGCCGCCGCCTCGCTGCCGATGATCCGCGCCACCAGCGGCTCGATCAGATCGTCGAGCGCGCAGCCGTGGACCAGCTGACCGCCGACATGCAGGCTCATCAGGCCGTGCAGCGACAGCCAGAACAGATGGGTCAGCGCCCGCGCATCGCCGTGCAGCAGGCCGTCGTCGATGCCGGCCTGAACGACCTCGATCGCGTGGTCGAACAGGCTGCGCCGGGCGGCCAGCAGCTCCGGGTACTGGTCCGGCGGCGGCTGGTGCGTCGAGAAGATCAGCTGGTACTCGGCCGGATGCTGCTGCACGAAGCCGACATAGGCTTCGGCCACCGAGCGGATGCGCATCGGCAGCGGCGCGGTGACCGCCTCCCGCGCCCGCACATGCGTTTCGAACTGGTGCGTGCACAGCACCCGCAGCGCCACCAGCAGCGCTTCCTTGGACTCGAAGTAGCGGTACGGCAAGGTGTGGCTGATGCCGGCCGCATCGGCCAGGCGGCGGAACGAGATCGCCTCCAGACCCTCGGCGCGATAGATGTCGAGGGCCAGCGCCAGCAGCTTCCGGCGCATCGCGTTGACGGTTTCGGGACTCAGCTGGGCTCGGGCCATGAATTGATTTGACACTGTAAAATTTACACTGTCAAATTTTGGCCGCAGGCTGCCTGGCGCCGGCCACAACCAAAGGCGGGCCTCAAGCCGCGCGCCGCGGTATCTGATGTCATCGCAGCCATAACCAGAACACACGAGGAGAACCGCATGACCCGCCCGACCCTGCCGCTGCGTCACGATTCCGCCGCCGGACACCCGCTGATCGACGGGCCGGAAGGGCTGACGCCGCAATGGTTGACCACCGTGCTGCGCGCCGCCGGACAGCTGCAGGCGGCCACTGTCACCTCGGCGTCGACCACGCCGGTCGGCAACGGCATGCTCGGCACCAACCTGCGGATCAAGCTCGGCTACGACCAGGCCGAGCCCGGCGCACCGGCGAGCCTGGTCGCCAAGCTGCAGGCGGCCGGCGAAACCAGCCGCGCCTCGGGTGCCGCACTCGGCCTGTACGAGCGCGAGACGCGCTTCTACCAGGTGATCGCGCCGCGCATCGGTTCCGCCGTGCCGACCGCCTATTTCGCCGACGTCAGCGCCGACGGCGCGACCTTCTGCCTGCTGTTCGAGGATCTCGCCCCGGCGCACGGCGGCGACCAGCTGACCGGATGCAGCATCGCCGATGCCGAAGCGGCGATGGACGCCGCCGCCGCCATCCATGCGCCGGTCTGGGGCGACGCCACGACCATCGCCCAGCCCTGGATGAGCCGCGACCTGATGGTCGGCATGTACTGCGACAGGCTCCCGCCCTGCGTGGAGATGATCAAGGTGCGCTTCGCGGCCCTGCTGGAACCCGGCGTACCGGCGATCCTCGATGCCTATGCCGCTGCGATCCGGCCGTGGTTCGCGCGGCAGACCGCGCCGTTCACCATCGTTCATCACGACTACCGGCTCGACAACATCCTGTTCGACGCCCGTGGCGGCGCCACCCCGGTCGCCGCCCTCGACTGGCAGACCTTGATGGCCGGCCCCGGCGTGCTGGACGTGTCCTATTTCATCGGCGCCGGCCTGCTGGCCGACGATCGCCGCGCGAACGAGGAACGGCTGGCCCGCCGCTATCACGACGCGCTGCTGGCGCGCGGCATCCGCGACTACGGCTGGGATCGCTGCTGGCATGACTACCGGCTGACCGCCGCCCATGGCCTGATCATGGCGGTGGTCGGTGCGGCGCTGACCACCCCGACCGAACGCGGCGACAAGATGCTGAGCACGATGATCAACCGTCATGCCCGGCAGATGATCGATCTCGGCACCCTGTCGTTGATCCACTGAAGGAGCGCCGGCCATGCTGACCAAGGGCGACGATTACCCGATCCACCAGACCGCCGAGCCGATTGCCTACGCCGGCACCGATCGCAACTTCTACGACCGCTACTTCTTCAACGGCTACAACCGTGAGGGCACCCTGTTCTTCGCCGCCGCCCTCGGCGTCTACCCGCTGCTCAACGTCATGGATGCGGCGTTCTGCGTGGTCGTCGACGGCGTGCAGCACAACCTGCACGCCTCGCGGCACCTGAAGATGGAGCGCATGGACACCACGGTCGGGCCGATCGCCATCGACGTCGTGGTGCCGCTGCAGCAGCTGAGGGTGCGCGTCGATTGCGCCGAGCACGGACTCAAGGCCGACCTGCTGTTCACCGGCTACGCCGAGGTGCTCGAAGAACCACGCTACACCCGCCGCAATGGCCCGCGGATGTTCATGGACCTGACCCGCCTGACCCAGCAGGGCGACTACCGCGGCTGGATCGAGGTCAAGGGACGGCGCGTCGACGTCGCCGGCACCCGCGGCACCCGCGATCGCTCCTGGGGTGTCAGGCCGATCGGCCTGCCGGACCCGCAGCAGATGGATCCGCCGAACTTTTCGCAGTTCCACTGGATCTGGTCGCCGCTGCATTTCGACGACCGCTATGTGCTGTACCACCTGAACGCCGACGAGCAGGGCGAGCCGTGGAACACCGATGCGGTGATCGGCAAGCGCGGCGGCGGCGAGGTCGAGCACCTGCGGCTGGCGACCTCCGCCCTGTGCATTCCGTCCGGCACCCGCCACGCCGAAGCCGCCGTGTACAAGCTGGTGCACCGCAACGGCGGCGAGAGCCGGATCGACGTCACCGTGAAGTGGCCGTTCTTCATGACCGGGCTCGGCTACTTCAACCCGGACTGGGCGCACGGCCTGAACAAGGGTCCGCTGGCGGTCGGTTATGACGAGATCCGCACCGCCGACATCAAGACCCACGCGCCGCCGTACACGCACATCCAGGCCTTCGTGCACGCCACGATGACCGATGCCGATGGCCGGGTGCAGCAGGGCTTCGGGGTGATGGAGCAGTTGCTGATCGGGCCGTATCAGCCGCTCGGGCTGACCGGACTGCTCGATCCGATGAAATGAGGCGGCGGGGCGGCGGATGGCGTCCGCCGCCCCGCTTTCGCCCGGAAGCTGCGCTCAGCGCCTCGGGTACGGCGTCAGCTGCCGCCAGAGTTCGATCGTCGCGTCGACATCGCCCGAGGTCGGGCCGAGCCCGAGCGTGTAGCCGGCCAGCTCGGTGCCGGGCCAGGTGTGGCCGCCGTTGTTGATCGTGTACAGCGCCACGCTGCTGTCGACACAGCGGCTGTAGCGGCTGACCGTCACCGTGGTGCCGTCGCGGGCATCGCGATCCGGCAGCCGGGTCACGCCGATGTCGCCGGGTGCGCACTGGTTGCGTTCGGCCCAGAACGCCGCCGTCGCCGGCGCGCTCTTCTGGCCCAGCGAGCCGTCGTACGGGGTCAGCAGGTCGAAGGTGCCATTGAACATCACCACGGGAAGGCGCCGCGGCCCGCCGCAGCGGCTGGCGACGGCATCGCGCAAGGTCGCCGCGACGATGGCGATACCGGCCAGCAGCGAGGGCCGCTCGCACGCCAGGCGCTGGACCATGAAGCCGCCGTTCGAGTAGCCCGCGGCATAGACCCGCCGGCCGTCGAGCGCATGGGCCGCGACCTCGCGTGCGACCAGCGCTTCAAGGAAGCCGACATCGTCGATCAGGCCCAGCGTCGGATGATCCGACCAGATCGCCGCCACGGCCGCCGGCAGGTAGACCCAGGCGCCGTAATCGGCGGCCAGGCGTCCGGCGCGCGTCAGGTTCGCGGTGCGCGCCGGCGACTGGGCGCGCGGATGCAGCAGCATCAGCACCGGCGCCCCGGCCGGCGCACCGATCGGGCGGATGCCGATGTAGCTGCGCGGCAACCCGCCCCAGGCCATCGTGCCGGTGAAGATCTCGGTGCCGGGCGTCGGCGTGACGACGCCGCCGATGATGCCGACCGGGCCAAGCAGATCGCCGGCAGGTCCGGGAACCTCGGGCAGCGCTTCGGGATCGGTGGCCGTCACTGCTTCCGCAGTCGCCGCGGCGGCAGGTGCGGGCGACGCGGCCAGCAGGCTGACTGCGCAGACAAGGGTGCAGAGACGCAGCAGCGACGGACTTCGCGGCATTCGGATTCATCCTGGAGTGGCAGGCGAACCGGCCCGCAGTACTTCACCTTGCCATGCAGGAAGACAGGAAAAAGTTATTTCCCGGCAATGTTGACACCGAATCCTTGTCGATTCCGGCGGCATCCGGGCTGCCGCAGGGCAGCCGTGGGAGTGGCCGCCCGATCGGCCGGCAAGGTCAAGCCGCAGCATGCGGAGAACGGAGCACCCGGTGCCGCCCGGGTGCTCCGCACGCCGGGCGGAAGCAGCCGCCTTCAGCCGATGTGCTGGTAGACCTGCCGCTCGAACTCGTCGCACATGGTGCGGACCTTGGCATCCCAGAACGGCATGATCTGCGTGGCGATCACCACGGTGACGCCCGACTTGCGGTCGATCCAGTAGTAGGCGTTCGGCAGGCCGGCCCAGGCCATGGTGCCCGGCGCCCGGCCTTCCGGCGTGGCCTGGACGTTGAGGATGAAGCTCAGGCCCCACTTCAGGTCGATGCCCGGGTGCAGGTGGCAGTCGTTCGACAGCTGCGGCATCGCGGTGAAGATCTCGCCGATCTTGATGTCGCCGATGTGGTTGCGGCCCATCAGCTCGACGGTGGTCGGCGACAGGATGCGATTGCCGTCGAGCACGCCGCCGTTGAGGAGCGCCCGGCAGAAGCGCAGGTAGTCCGGCACCCGGCCGGACAGCGCGTGGCCACCCATGTCCAGCTCGACATCCGGCGGAATGCCGAACGGAATGGCGACCAGATTGCCGTCCGGCAGGCGGGCGTGCATCGCCGCCCCGCGCGACAGCTGTTCGGCGCTGGCCTGGAAGCTGACGTCGTTCATGCCCAGCGGCGCAAAGATGTGCTTGGCCATGTAGTCGCGCAGCCGCAGGCCGCTGGCGGCCTCGACCATCCGGCCGACCCAGTCGATGCTGACCGAGTATTCCCAGGCGGTGTCGGGATCGCGGACCAGGGCGCGGTTCAAGGTCGCACGGCTGCCGCTGATGACGTTGCCGGTGCCGGTGCTTTCCAGTTCGCGGACCACGTCCTTGTTGAAGATCTCGTAGGCGAAGCCGGAGGTGTGGGTCAGCAGGTTGCGCAGGGTCACCGGCGACTTCGGCGCGCGCAGGATCGGCGAACCATCGGCGTTCCAGCCGGTGCGGACCTGCACCTTGCCGAGTTCCGGCAACACCTTGCCAGCCGGGGCATCGAGATCGAGCTTGCCCTGCTCGACCAGCTGCATCGCCGCGGTTGCGGTGATGCCCTTGGTCAGCGACGCGAACCAGAAGAAGGTATCCAGGGTCATCGGCACGCTGCCGCCGGTGGCGCGCATGCCGGCCGCACCTTCGTAGATCACGCCGTTGCGATCGGCCACGGTGGCGACCACGCCGGGGATGTCGCCCTTTTCGGTACTGGCTTTCAGCAGGGCGTCGAGTGCGGTGTTCAGGCTCATCGGGGTCTCCTCGCTTCTAGGGTTATCGTGATGACGTGCTGCGGAGTATCGCCACGCGCTCCGGTGCTGGAAATCGGGGGAATGCCCTGAGCGCGCCGCCCCGCGCGGCCGCGTCAACGCGCCGCCAACCCTCATAATGGCGCGCCGCTTTCCCGTGACCTGATGTCGCGCCGGCCCGATGGAATCCCCCGCATGAACGCGCCCGAAACGCCGCCTGCCTTCGTACTCGACACCGCCGCACCGCAACGCGGCCCGCTGCGGGCTGCCATCACCGAAAGCTATCTCGCTGACGAAACCACGCTGGTCAACCGCCTGCTGGCGATCGCCGAACTGCCGGCCGACCGCGCCGCGCAGGTCGTGGCGACCGCCGCCGGCTGGGTGCGCCGCGTGCGCCGGCTGAAAGACACCCAGAGCGCGCTCGACGCGTTCATGCGCGAGTACGACCTGTCGTCCGACGAAGGCGTGCTGCTGATGTGCCTGGCCGAAGCGCTGCTGCGCATTCCGGACGACGAGACCGCCGAAAAGCTCATTGCCGACAAGCTCGCCGACGCCGACTGGGAAACCCATCTCGGCCAGTCGGAATCGCTGTTCGTCAACGCCAGCACCTGGGGCCTGATGCTGACCGGCCGCATCGTCCGCGCCCCGGCGGCCGAGGATGCCGGCTCGTTCAAGGCGGCCTGGTCGCGGCTGGTCAATCGCTCGACCGAGCCGGTGGTGCGCCTCGCGATCCGTTCGGCGATGCGGATGATGGGCAGCCAGTTCGTCATGGGCCGCACGATCGGCGAAGCGCTCGACGCCGCGCAGAGCAAGGAGCAGCGGCCATACCGTCATTCCTACGACATGCTCGGCGAAGCGGCGCTGACCGCCGCCGACGCCGAGCGCTATCTGGCCTCGTATCTGGCGGCGATCAACGCGATTGGCGAAGCGGCACGCAGCCTCGGCGGCAGCGTCGAGGCGCGGCCGGGCATCTCGGTGAAGCTGTCGGCGCTGCATCCGCGCTACGAGCACGCCAAGCGTTCGCGGGTGCTCGACGAGCTGACGCCACGCCTGCTGCTGCTGGCGCAGTCGGCGCGCGCCTGCGGCATCAGCCTGTGCATCGACGCGGAGGAAGCCGATCGCCTGTCGCTGTCGCTGGACCTGTTCGAAGCGGTCTACCGCGATCCTTCGCTGAATCACTGGGACGGCTTCGGCCTTGCCGTGCAGGCGTTCCAGAAGCGCGGCCTGGCGGTGATCGAATGGCTGGAAAGCCTGGCCCGCGAAGTCGGCCGCAAGATTCCGGTGCGCCTGGTCAAGGGCGCCTACTGGGACACCGAGGTCAAGCGCGCCCAGGAAGCCGGCCTGCCCGGCTATCCGGTCTATACCCGCAAGGCCAATACCGATGTCGCCTATCTCGGCTGCGCCCGCCGCCTGCTGGCGGCCCGGGATGTCTTCTATCCGCAGCTGGCGACCCACAACGCCCACACCGTCGCGGCGGTGAAGGCCTATGCCTGCGAAACCGCCGTCGGCGGCGGCATGGCCGGCTTCGAGTTCCAGCGCCTGCACGGCATGGGCGAAGCGCTCTACGACGTGGTCCGCGAGGACTGCGCCCTGCCCTGCCGGGTCTATGCCCCGGTCGGCAGCCACGCCGACCTGCTGCCGTACCTGGTGCGACGGCTGCTGGAGAACGGCGCCAATACCTCGTTCGTCAATCGCATCTTCGACGAGGACACCCCGCCGGAGCAGCTGGTCGCCGATCCGGTGGCCTTCGTCAAGGCGCTGGCGGTCAAGCCCAATCCCGGCCTGCCGCTGCCCTGCGAACTGTTCGGCGCGACGCGGCGCAACTCCGCCGGCCTGAACCTCGCCGACGAACTCGCCGCTTGCACGCTGGCCCGTGACCTGCACCTGGCAGATGTCCCGGCCCGCGTCGCCTCGCTGTGCTACGACGGACCGGCCAGCGCCGGCAACGCGCAGCCGCTGGTCAAGCCGGCCGATCGCCGCGAGCGGATCGGCGAATGGCTGCCGTTCGACCTCGCCCGGGTGCCGGACGTGGTCGCCGCGGCGGTCGGCTCGTTCGAACGCTGGGCCGCCACGCCGGTGGAATCGCGGGCGGCGATCCTCGAACGCGCCGCCGATCGCCTCGAAGCCAGCCGCGCGCTGTTCCTGCGCCTGCTGGTCGACGAAGCCGGCAAGACCCTGCCCGACGCGATCGCCGAGGTTCGCGAAGCGGTCGACTTCCTGCGCTACTACGCGGCCAGCGCGCGCCGCCTGCTGGCTCATCCGGAAGCGCTGCCAGGACCGACCGGCGAGCACAACGAGCTGCAGCTGCACGGTCGCGGCCTGTTCGTCTGCATCAGCCCATGGAATTTTCCGCTGGCGATCTTCGTCGGCCAGATCGCGGCGGCGCTGGTCGCCGGCAATCCGGTGATCGCCAAGCCGGCCGAGCAGACGCCGATGGTCGCCAGCCTGATGGCGCAGCTGCTGCGCGATGCCGGCGTGCCCAGCTACGTGTTCCAGTGCCTGCTCGGCGACGGCGCGCTGGGCGCGGCACTGGTCGCATCGCCGCAGGTGGCCGGCGTCGCCTTCACCGGCTCCAGCGATGTCGCCCGCGCGATCAACCGCACGCTGGCGGCCCGCCCGGGGCCGATCGCCACGCTGATCGCCGAAACCGGCGGCCAGAACGTGATGATCGCCGACTCGTCGGCGCTGCCCGAACAAGTGGTCAAGGACGCGCTGCAATCAGCCTTCGGTTCGGCCGGCCAGCGCTGCTCGGCGCTGCGCCTGCTGTACCTGCAGGACGACATCGCCGACAAGACCATCGCGATGCTGCACGGCGCGATGCGCGAGCTGAAGCTCGGTGATCCGGCACGGCTGGCGACCGACGTCGGCCCGGTGATCGATCCCGACGCCAAGGCACGGCTCGACCGCCACGTCGGCACGATCACCGCGGATGGTCGGGGCCGCCTGATCGAGGCGCTGCCACTGCCGGACAGCTGCGCGCACGGCAGCTTCGTGACGCCGACGGCGATCGAGATCGCCGGCCTGGAAGCGCTGCACGAGGAGCACTTCGGACCGATCCTGCACGTCGCGCGCTTTTCGTCGCGGCACATCGATGCGGTCGTCGACGCCGTCAATGCCTCGGGCTACGGCCTGACCTTGGGCGTGCACAGCCGCATCGAAGGCACCTGGCGGCGCGTGCAGTCGCGGGCGCGGGTCGGCAACGTCTACATCAACCGCGGCATGACCGGCGCGGTGGTCGGCGTGCAGCCGTTCGGCGGCGAGGGCCTTTCCGGCACCGGCCCGAAGGCCGGCGGCCCGCACTACCTGATGCGCTTCGTCACCGAGCGCACGCTGACCGTCAACACCGCAGCCGTCGGCGGCAACGCGCGGCTGCTGTCGCAGAGCGGCTGAGCAGGACCGGCAATGCGTCGCCGCCAGGTGTTCGGGCTGGCGACAGCGCCGCCGAGCGACCGAGGTAGCTGCCAACGATCATTTGCACACGCCGGAGCGGGCACCGTGCGGCGCACCGCGATCGACTTCGAGCCGCGCGGCGAAGGCGCCACGACGGCGCTGTACCGCGAACGGCGGATCAACGACCTGCGCCCCGGCGCAAGCGCCATCCTCGATGGCGGCGCCTCCACCGACAACCGCGGCATCGTGCCGTATCGCCGACGGCAGCTGACCTTGAACACCGCCGGCGCCCGGTTCGCTGAGCCGATCGTGACGGCGGCGTCCCCGGCGGGGCCCGAACTGCTGGTCGCCGATGGCGATGCTTGGGTTGCCGTCGACACAGTTGCGGTCACGCTGACCCCGACACCTGGGAGCGATGGTGGCGGCAGCGGCCGACGCCCCCGATCATCGCCGAGCACCGCGATGCGGCGGAGGATGGGCGAACGGGCGGTGGAACGGCGACAATCCGGTTCCGCCGTCCATTCGACATCGCCGTGTCCAGATTTCGGGCCGAGGCCGCTGCAGCACCGTCCGCCACTTCCGATCCATCGGGCCTCGCTCACCTTCAGGTCGACGGCCCGACGGTCATCGACGACGGCGACTACCGGCGCCTGTATTTCGGCCCGCTGCACATCCAGAGCGAGATGCGCCGCGATGATCCGGTTGCGCTGCAGCTGAAGTACACGCAGCGGATGATGGCGCTGCTGCTGTTCGCGCCACGGCCGAAGCACCTCGTCATCGTCGGGCTCGGCGGCGGCTCGCTGACCAAGTTCTGCCACCGGCATCTGCCGAAGACGCGGATCACCACGATCGAGATCGACGCCCGGGTGATCGCGCTGGCGCCGGCGTTCGCGGTGCCCCCGGATGATGGCCGCCACCGTGTCGTGCACGCCGACGCCTGCGACTGGTTCGCCAGCACCGGTGAGCGCTTCGACGCCGTGCTGCTCGACGGCTATACCGACACCGGCATCGCCAGCGGCTTCGGCGACCCGGCGTTCTACGCCCGCATCCGCGAATGCCTGAAGCCCGAGGGCCTGCTGGTCGCCAACATCCTGGTGACCGCCGAGGCGTTTCGCGGCTACAGGCGGGTCATCGGCGAAGCCTTCGACGGCCAGATGATCTGTCAGAAGATCGTGCCCGACGGCAACAACGTGGTGTTCGCGTTCAAGGCCTTGCGTGCCGAGCCGGACTGGATCGCGATGGCCGGCGAGGCGCGCAAGCTGGCGACACGCCACGGTCTCGATTTCCCGGCCTTCCTGCGCGCGCTGCGCCGTGCCCACGAGCGCGGCAACGCCGAGCATGCCGAAGATGCGGTGCTGCCGATGTTCTGAAGCGAGGACGACCGCTGCGGTCTGTCCGGTCTGCACCATCGCCCTTCAGTCGCTCGACATGCCTGTCGCAAGCGCCTCAGGCCGTCGCGAGCGCGATGGTCGCCAGAATTCCGTGCGCGGCGTCCCGTTCGCTGGCAGGACCATGGCTCAAGCCGCGGTCTGCCCGACCGGACTTCTCGCTATCCGTTTTCACTGTCTTATAACTTCGTAAAACTTCTTCTGCGCCTTTTCAGAAGAAATCCACATTTCCACTTGCACCCCCACGCGCTGTGGGGAAAATCGCCTTGTCGTTCAATTCTGGGTTTTTTCGCTGCCGACGGCGCAGTCTGGAAGTGATAATGGCGTCGGATCTAAATTAGCACCCACTGCGTCACGTTTCGACCCGGGACTCGACGCTTGCCCACTCCCTGCAGCACGATCGTTTGGCAAGGAAACTCGCAGATGCAAGCTGTCAAGGAAGCCGGACTTTTCTTCCAAGCAAATCGTCCGCGTACCCATACGGTCCTTCCGGTGCTCAAGGCAATGGCCGACGAGCTTCTCGGTCAGATCGGCGATGAACAGCTTCGTGCCCTTTTTTATGCTGCCGGCGTCCGCCTGGGCGAGACCTGGCCGATCAGCAAGATCGAACGACTCGGCGAACTGGAACAGCTGGCGCGCGAATGGCTGGCGGCCCGTGACTGGGGCTGGCTGACCATCGAGCATCACGACGACGCCGTCGACTTCATTCATGGCGACTCTCCTCTGGAAGCCTGGTTCGGGAGCGCCTCGCTCGCCTGGTCGTCAGCGCTTTTTGAAGGTCTGTACGCCACCTGGATCCGCCAGCTCGGTGCCGACGAGCGCCTGCAGCTTCGGGAGATCCGCCTGGCCGATCGTCCGGCCGGAGAGCTGTGTTATCGGCTGACACACGAAAGCCGCTTCCAGTAGTCAAGCCTTGCAATAACCCGTTCTCAAGCCAGACCCAACTCGATCATGAGCTCCTTACCCGGGAACCCGTCGGAAGACGATGTGAAGCGGCTGTTGAAGCAGATGAAGATGGATGCGTTCCAGTTCCGCAGCTTCAATCGTCCGGTCGAGGACGACGGCGCCAACGAGTTCGACGCTGCCAGCCATCACGCCGACGACACTCCGGCAGCCGAGGCCCCCGCTGCGCCTGCGCCGACGCGGCCAGCCGTTGCCGCAGCCGTGCGGACCGCGGCACCGCCGGTCGTCGCGGCGCCGTCACCGCCGCCCGCCAAGCCGGACGCTGCGGTGGCGGTCGGAGAAGCTTTCGGACGCCTGATCCGCGAGCCCGAACCGCGTGCAAAGCGCAAGGCGATCTTGCGGCTGAACCTGCCGCCGCGGCCGCGGATCGTCGATGTGAAACCGGCATCCATCGGTGAATTGCTGCTGACCGATGTGCTGAACCGCCTCTATCGCCTAGGCACCACCAAGATCAGCCTGGTCCGGCAAAGGGGTGATGCTTGAGCGCCGCGCGGGCTGACCGCGCGCCCCGAGGACTGATCGGCACGGCGGGCCTGATGATCGGCCTTGCCGTGATGTGGTCGGCGCTGTGGGGATTCGCGACCACGCCGACGACGCTGGGCTGGCAGTTCACCGCCGGCGCCCTGGCCGTGCTGGTGGCGATCCTGCTGCCGCGCCGCTCGCGGCTGATGCTGCTGCTGCTGATGGCGCTGTCGATCGCCTTCTCGACGCGCTACCTGTACTGGCGCTACACCGAAACCCTGCCGATCGGCCCCGCGCACACGGTGCTGGACCTGGTGCTGGCCATCGGCCTGATCGCCGCCGAAACCTATGCCTACCTGATCCTGCTGCTCGGCTACTTCCAGGTGATGTGGCCGCTGCAGCGGCGGCCGGTGCCATTGCCGGAAAACCCCGACCAGTGGCCGATGGTCGACATCTACATCCCGACCTACAACGAACCGCTGTCGGTGGTGAAGCCGACTGTGCTGGCGGCGCTGGAAATGGACTGGCCGCAGGACCGGATCAAGGTCTACCTGCTCGATGACGGCCGGCGCCCGGAATTCGCCGTGTTCGCCAAGCAGGTCGGCGCCGTGCACATGACCCGGCCCGACAACAACCACGCCAAGGCCGGCAACATCAATCACGCGCTGACCAAGACCCGCGGCGAGTTCATCGCGATCTTCGACTGCGATCACATCCCGACCCGCTCGTTCCTGCAGCTGACGCTCGGCACCCTGCTCGAAGACCCGAAGATGGCGCTGGTGCAGACGCCTCACCACTTCTTCTCGCCGGATCCGTTCGAACGCAACCTCAAGACCTTCCGCAAGGTGCCCAACGAAGGCGAGCTGTTCTACGGCCTGCTGCAGGACGGCAACGACCTGTGGAACGCCGCGTTCTTCTGCGGCTCCTGCGCGGTGATCCGCCGCACCGCGCTCGCCGAGATCGGCGGCATCGCCGTCGAGACGGTCACCGAGGATGCCCATACCGCGCTGCGCCTGCACCAGCGCGGCTGGAATTCGGCGTACATCAACATTCCGCAGGCGGCCGGGCTGGCCACCGAATCGCTGTCGGCCCACATCGGTCAGCGCATCCGCTGGGCGCGCGGCATGGCGCAGATCTTCCGGGTCGACAACCCGCTGTTCGCCAAGGGCCTCAAGTTCGGCCAGCGGCTCTGCTACACCAACGCGATGGCGCATTTCTTCTACGGACTGCCGCGCCTGGTGTTCCTGACCAGCCCGATGGCGTTCCTGCTGTTCGGCGCGCAGATCATCCGGGCCGAGGCGCTGATGATCGTCGCCTACGCGCTGCCGCATCTGGCGCTGGCGGTGATCGCCAACTCGCGGGTCCAGGGCCGGCACCGGCATTCCTGGTGGGCCGAGGTCTACGAGACCGTGCTGGCGACCTTCATCATCCTGCCGACCACGCTGGCGCTGATCAATCCGAAGCTCGGCAAGTTCAACGTGACCGCCAAGGGCGGCATCGTCGACCGCGACTACTTCGACGGCGACATCGCCAAGCCGTACTTCTTCCTCTACCTGCTGAACATGCTCGGTATCGGCGTCGGCATCGGGCGGCTGTTCTTCGGCGGCATGGAACTGACCCAGACCGTCTACCTGAACATGGCCTGGGCGACCTACAACCTGATCATCCTCGGCGCCGCGCTCAGTGTGGCCGGCGAACGCAAGCAGCTGCGCCGCACGGTGCGCGTCGAGGACGAGCTGAAGGCCTCGGTCCGCCGCCCGGGCAGCCGCAAGCCGGTGCAGACCAGCACCTTCGACGTCTCCACCGGCGGCCTGGCGCTGCTGCCGTCGGCGGAGCTGGCCGACCTGGTGATCGGCGATGCCATCGAAGTGTCGCTGGAGTCGCCGGGCCGGCGGCTGTGGCTGCCGGGCATCGTCCGGCGCAACGACCGGGACCTGCTGACCCTGGAGTTCGACAGCCTGAGCATCGCCCAGGAATCGAGCCTGACCCAGTCGCTGTTCGGTCGCGCCGACGCCTGGATGGACTGGCGCGACCGCGGTGTCCGCGACAAACCTCTGAAAGCGATGCTGATGATCTTCCGTATCTCCCTTGCCGGTTCGGCAAAGTTCTGGCGCTGGGTCGGCCGGCAATCGCTGCAGGCGATGCGCCTGAACCGCGCTGCGCCGGCTCGCTCCGGCCACGGCCCGAGTGCCGTCCTGCTGATCGCCGCGCTGCTGCTCGGCAGCGGCGGCGAAGCGCGCGCCCAGCCCCCCGCCACCGCCCCAGCCGCCGCCAAGCCCGAAGCCGCCAGCGTGCTGACCGCCAGGCCGGCCGCCGATCCCTATGCCGTCGCCACCACGGCCGGCGTCGCCAAGGCGACGTCGGACCAGGCGGTGCACGAAACCACCCGGGTCCTGAGCTTCGCCGACCTCGGCGTCGGCTTTCCGCTGCGCCTGACCACGGTGTTTGCCCAGGCCAGCGTGGCAATCCCGCTGCGCCGCGACCAGGTGGTCACCGCCGCACGCCTGCGCCTGAAGTTCGCCCACTCGCCGTCGCTGGTCGGGCGCTTCTCGAGCATCGCGGCACTGGTCAATGACGAGGTGGTCGACACCTTCGCGCTCGATCCGGCCACCTCGGCGCGCGGCGAGCGGGTGATCGACATCAACCCGGCGCTGTTCCTGGAGTTCAACCAGCTGCGTTTCGACGCCGCGATGCACTACGTCGATGTCGAGCGCGAGTGCGAGGACCCGACCCATACCAGCCTGTGGAGCCTGATCTCGAACCAGTCGACGATCGAGCTGACCCTGGCCTCGCTGCCGCAGCCGGCCAACCTGTCGCGCCTGCCGCGACCGTTCTTCGAGCCCAACGATCCGCGCCGCCTGCGCTTGCCGATGGCGTTCTCGGCCCGCCCGGGCAGCGACGCGATGACCGCTGCGGCGATCACCGCCAGCTGGTTCGGCGCGCTCGCCGACTACCGTGGCGCGGAGTTTCCGGTCAGCTACGGCAACGTGCTGCCGCGCGGTCACGCCGTGGTCTTGCGCAGCGGCCGCGAGTTCGAAGCGCAGCTCGGGCCGGTGCCCGATGGCGTGCAGCTGCGGGTGGTCGCGCATCCGGATGATCCGGGTGCCAAGCTGCTGGTGCTCGAAGCCTCCGACGACGCCGGCCTGATCCGCGCCGCCCAGGCCTTGAGCCTCGGCATGGCGACGCTCGATGGCGCCGCCGCCCCGATCCAGGAACTGAACCTGCCGCCGCCGCCGCCGCGCGGCAGCGCGCCGCGCTGGCTCGACCCCGACCTGGCGGTCCGGCTCGGGCCGCTGGCCAGCGGCCCGACCAGCGTCCGCGGGCTGACGCCGGGGCCGATCAGCTACGACTTCCGCCTGCCGCCGGATCTCTGGTTCTACGGCAATGACGGCGCCGAGCTGGACGTGCTCTACCGCTATGCACCGATCACCGCGCCCGGCGCCACCTTGAGCACCCTGCTCAACGAGGCCTTCATCGCCTCGACGACCCTGGCCAATGCCGGCGGCAATGGCGCGGCGACCGCCGATGCCCGGATCACGCCCGATCGCAGCCGGATCAGCATCCCGGCCGGCCGCCTCGGTGCCAGCAACCGCCTGAGCTTCCAGTACCAGTTCCGGCGCATCGCCGCGAAACCCTGCGAATCGTTCCAGGCCGACGCGCTCGGCGGCTCGATCGACCCGGAATCATCGCTGAAGCTCGGCCCGCACGGCCGCTATGCCGAATGGCCGGACCTCGGGCGATTCCAGAGTGGCGGCCTGCCGTTCTCGCTGCAGTCGGACTACGGCGAGACCGCCGTCCTGGTGCCGGACAACGCCGACGAGGATGCGCTGTCGGCGACGCTGATGGTCGCCGGCCACTTCGGCCAGATCACCGGCGCGCCGGCGCTGCGGATCGCCGTCGACGGCATCGGCAACGGCAGCCAGCACGCCGACCGCGAGCTGCTGCTGATCGGCCGGCAGACCCAGCTGGCGCTGCCGCAGGACTGGCTGGCCGGCCTGCCGGTGGCGCTCGGCGCCGACAACGTCACCCTGAAGCCGCCCGGGGCCATCGACAGCCTGCACGCCTGGGCCTCCGGCCGCGACCTCGAAGGCGCGCGCAGCTATGCCGGCCGGATGCTGGCCGGCGGCGGCAGCGATCTGGGCATGATCATCGGCGCCCGTTCGCCGTTCGGCAGCGGCTCGGCGGTCTGGCTCGCGGCCGGCCCCGGCGTGTCGCTGCTCAGCGTCGCCGAAGCCCTGATCGATCCGTCACGCCGGCAGTTCATCGAAGGCGATGTCGCACTGCTGCGCGGCACCAAGGTCAGCGGCTACCTGCTCGGCGATCGCTGGGGCGTCGGCCGCCTGCCGCTGCACCGGCAGTTCCGCGAATGGCTGAGCCGCCGGCCGTGGCTGATGACGCCGCTGGCACTGGTGTTCGCCACCCTCGCCATGCTGCTGATGTACCGCTCGCTGAGCCACCGCGCGGCACGCCGCCTGAAAGGCGGCGGCGCATGAGACCAGTGCTATCCCGCCGACGCCTGCTCGCTGCCGGCGTCGGCCTCGGACTGAGCCTGAAACTGCCGGCAGACGACACCCCGAGCGACCCGCAGCGGTGGCCGGCCTGGGAGCAGTTCGCCGCCGGTTTCATCCGCGACGACGGCCGGGTCGTCGACTGGACCGACAACGCCCGCAGCACCTCCGAGGGCCAGTCGTACGCGCTGTTCTTCGCGCTGGTCGCCAACGATCGAACGCGCTTCGAGCGGATCCTCGGCTGGACTCGCGACAACCTCGCGGCCGGCAGCCTGGGCGAGCACCTGCCGGCCTGGCACTGGGGCAAGACCGAGACCGATGTGGCGCCGCGCTGGGACGTCATCGATCCCAACTCGGCATCCGATGCCGACCTGTGGATCGCCTACGCGCTGCTGCAGGCCGGCCGGCGCTGGGCGCGCCCGGAACTGGCCGCCGAGGCCCAGGCGCTGCTGGCGCTGGTCGAGGCCCGCGAACTGCGCCGCGCCAGCGCCCACACCTTGCTGCTGCCGGGGCCGCAGGGCTTCGAGAGCGAGGCCGGCCTGCGGCTGAACCCGAGCTATCTGCCGCCGTTCCTGCTGAAGAACCTCGCGGTCGAGCGGCCGAACGGGCCGTGGCAGGCGGTGCTCGACAGCCATGTCCGGATGCTGCCATCGCTGGCGCCCGGCGGCCGGACGCCGGACTGGTACCTGCTGACGCCGCGCGGTCCGCGCCTCGACACGCCGAGCGACGGCCGCGGCAGCTACGACGCGATCCGCAACTACCTGTGGGCCGGACTCGGCCCGGCCTCGATGCCGGAAGCCCGCGCCCAGCTCGCTGCGCTGAAGCCGTTCCTGGCGCTGCTGCGCGGCATCGGCCGGACACCGGAGGTGTGGTACCCGGACGGCCGCGCGCCGACCGGCATCGGCCCGCCCGGCTTCGACGCCGCGCTGCTGCCGTTCCTCAAGGCCTGCGGCGCCGACGATCTCGCCAGCGCCGCCCGCGCGCGGCTCGACCGCGCCCGGCTCGGCGACCTGCTCGGCTCGCCGGCCCGCTATTACGACCAGGTGCTCGCGCTGTTCGGCGAAGCCCACGACCAGAATCGCTATCGCTTCGGCCCTGACGGCCGATTGGAGCTGCCATGAAGCCGTCGCACCCGCCCCGCCGTCTCAGCCACCGAACCTGGCTGTACGCGGTGCCGATCCTGTTCGCCGCCGGCGGCAGCCTGCCGGCGCAGGCGCAGCCCGATCCGGCCGCGCTCGGCGCGCTGATCGAGCAGGGCCGCTACTGGGACGGCCGCGAGCAGGTCGCGCGCGCCCGTGAAGCCTGGCAGCGCGTGGTCGATGCCGACCCGTCCAACAGCGAGGCGCTGGCCCGGCTGGTGGCGCTGGCCAGCCGCCAGAACGACGGCGCCGCCGCCCGCCTCTATCTCGAACGCCTGCGCAAGGCGGTGCCGCCCGGCAGCGCGGTGCTCAAGGAGGCCGAAGCCCTGGTCGCCGGTGGCAGCGCCCCCCGGCGCAACAGCGACATCACGCCCGATCAGGCCGCGCTGACCCGCGCCCGCGCAGCCGCCGCCGCGCAGGACTACGACGGCGCGCTGACCGCCTAGGGCAGGCCTTCGGCGGCGAGCCGAAGGGCGGCCCGAACGCGCTGGAGTACTACCAGACGCTCGGCGCCACCGACGCCGGCTGGGCACCGGCCGAACGCTGGCTGCGCGACAACGCCGCCCGCAATCCGGGCGATGCCAACGCCGCGCTGGCCTTCGCCCAGCACCTGACCTATCGCGAACGCACCCGTCGCGAAGGCATCGACAAGCTGGTCGCGCTGCGCGCCCAGCCGACGGTCGGCGCCAGCGCCCGCAAGTCCTGGCGGCAGGCGCTGATCTGGCTGGAACCGCGTTCGGCCGATGCCGGCCGCTACCGCGACTTCCTGGCCGCCGAGCCCGACGACGCCGAAGTCAAGGCCAAGCTCGCCAGCCTCGCCAATGCCCAGCGCGCCGAAGCCAACGCCGCCTACGGCGCCAGGGTCAAGCAGCTGTTCACGACTGCCGAAGGTGGCGATCTGGCCAGCGCCGAAGCCGGCTTCAACGACATCCTGAAGCGCAGCCCGAACAACGCCGACGCGCTCGGCGGCCTCGGCGTCGTGCGGCTGCGCCAGCAGCGCTACGACGAGGCCAGGACCTATCTCGACCGCGCGCGCGCCGCCTCGCCGTCGACCGCCGGCCGCTGGCGCGACGCCCTGCTGGCGGCGACCTTCTGGTCGCGGATCCAGGGCGCCGAGAAGTCCCGGGTGGCCGGCGACTACGCGGCGGCCGATGCCGGCTACGGCGCGGCGTTTGCCGCAGCACCTGCCGAGGTCCCGGATGCGATCCGCCTCGCCCACGCCGACGTGCTGCTGAACCGGGGCAAGGACAGGGACGCCGAGGCGATCGCCCGCGATGCGCTGCGCCGCGACGGCAACAACGCCGATGCGATCGCCGTGCTGCTGACCGTGCTGAGCCGCAGCGGCCGCGACGCCGAAGCGCTGGCACTGGCGCGCAAGGCGCCGGCGACCTTGCGGCCGCAGGTCGAGGCGCTGCGCGGCGAACAGCTGCGCCGGCGCGCCAAGCAGGCGCGTGACGGCGGCGATCTGGTGCAGAGCGAACGCCTGCTCAACGATGCGCTGATCGAACAGCCGACCAATCCCTGGGTGCGCCTCGACCTGTCCGAGGTCTATCGCAAGCAGGGCCGCCGTGCCGAAGCCGCGACCTTGCTCGACGGCCTGGCCGCCACCCATGGCCGCAACAAGGACGTCCGTCTGGCCCAGGCCTACTTCGCCGCCGAGCAGCAGGACTGGGCCGGCGTGCTGAACCGGCTGGAAACCTTCGCCGAGGACGAGCGCAGCCCGGAAGCGACGGAGCTGCAGCGGCGCGCCTGGGTGCAATACCAATTGGAACGCGCGCGCATCGCGCTGCGCCGCAGCCGGCCGGGCGACGCCCACCGCATCCTCACTGAAACCGATGTCGCCGCCGACGGCGATCCGGAACTGCTGTCGGCGCTGGCCAACGGCTGGGCCGAGCTGAAGGACCCGGCCCGCGCCGTCGCCTACATGCGCCGGGCGATGGGCGATGGCCGGAGCGCCACGCCGGCGCTGCGCGCGCAGTACGCGGCGCTGCTGCTGAGCGCCGGCCAGGACGCCGAATTCGAAGTGGTCGCCGAGGATCTGGCGCGCCGCAAGGACATCGATCCGGCCGGCCAGGCGGCGCTCGACGAACTGGTGATCGGCTACCGGATCAAGCTCGCCGACCGCGCCCGCAGCGGGCGGCGTTTCCCGGAAGCCTATGTCCAGCTGCGCGACGCGGTGGCCCGCTATCCGTCGAACGTGCAGGTGCAGATGGCGCTGGCCCGGCTGCTGACCGACGCCCGCGACATCGACGCCGCGACGGCGATCTACACCAGCCTCGCCAAGCGCGCGCCGGACGACGGCGACATCCGTCTCGGTCTGGTCGACACCCTGCTGGCCGGCGGCCGGCTGCCCGAGGCGCAGCGCGAGATCGACCGCGGCCTGAGCAGCGACGCCGGCAATCCGCGCTGGCTGCGGGCTTCGGCCCGGCTGGCCGAGCAGGAAGGCCGCAAGGGCGCCGCGCTGAAGGCCTATCGCCGCGCCGACGAGTTGGAACGCGAGTCGCCGGCCGAACAGCCGGCGCCGCTGCTGGCCTGGATCGATCCGCGCCAGCCCGAGCTGGCCTTGCCGCCCGCCGTGGCGCAGATGCTGGCGGCGACCACGCCGGATGCGCCGGGGCCGCTGTCGCCGCGCGCCAGCGGTCTGGCCAGCGCGCCATCGGTGCAGGCGGCGGTGACGCCGCCGGCCGCCGGCCTGCGCGTCAGCAACACGCTGAGCGATGGCAGCCCGATCGGCGCCTGGCAGGCGGCACAGGTCCAGCAGCCGGTCTGGCTGAAGCTCACCGAGGTCGCGGCGCCGAAGACCGATGCCGAAGCCAATGCTGTGGCGGCCGGCCGCTACCCGATCGAGCCGGGGCCGGTCGGCCGGCTGGAGTCGGCGACCAGCGGCTGGGTCGGCGGCGAAACCGCGATCCGCTCGCGCAAGGGCGAAGGCGGCCTGTCGCAGCTGTTCGACATCGAAACGCCGGTGACCTTGAACCTTGCGGAAACCAGCTTCGGCCAGGTGTCGGTATCGGCCTCGCCGGTCTATCTGGACGCCGGCACCGCCAGTGGCCGACGGCTGCTGCGGGTCGGCACCGGCGCGCTGGTCGGCGGCACCGAGACCGGCACCCGCGACGCCGGCGGCGTCGCCTTCGGGCTCGGCTACAAGCTCGGCGACTTCAAGGCCGACATCGGCGTGTCGCCGATCGGCTTCGAGGTGGAACGCCTGGTCGGCGGCCTGTCGTGGCGCTACAACCCGGATCAATGGCGGCTCGGCGCCGAAGTGTCGCGGCGCGCGGTGGCGGAAAGCCTGCTCGCCTACGCCGGCGCCAAGGACCCGCTGCTCGGCAAGACCTACGGCGGCGTGTCGCGCAGCGGCGGCCGGGTCGACGTCGCCTGGGATACCGGCGACTTCGGCCTGTACGGCTACGGCGGCTTTTACAGCTACGACGGCCGCAACGTCGAAACCAATGCCTCGGTGCTCGGTGGCGCCGGTGCCTTCGGCCGCACCGCGCTGGCGCCGAATCACGGCCTGACCTACGGCCTGAACCTGACCGTGTTCGGCTTCGACGACAACCGCCGCTTCTACACCTTCGGCCACGGCGGCTACTTCAGCCCGCAGATCTTCACGGCGGTGACGGTGCCGGTGCAGTGGGCCGGCATCCGCGGCGCGCTGAGCTGGAACCTGAGCGCCGCAGTCGGCGTGCAGAGCTTCCGCGAGGACGGCGCGCCGTACTACCCGGGCTTCGACGGCCTGCAGTCGGAACTGGAGCGGGTCGCGGCGCTCAATCCGGAACTGGAGCTGAGCACCGGCTACGCCTCGCAGCGCAGCACCGGCCTCGGCTACACGGCCAAGGCGCTCAGCGAATACCGGGTGGCGCCGCGGCTGACCGTCGGCGGCCTGTTCTCGATCGACAACGCCCGCAACTTCCGCGAGCTGCAGGCGCACGGTTACCTGCGCTGGTATTTCTCGGCGCAGCCGCCGGAAGCCACCGACCCGGCGCCGATCCTGCCGTTCTACCAGTACTGACGCCATGACCTCGTCCATCCCGAAATCGTCCCGCCGGCTCGGCCTGCTGCTGATCGGCGCCCGCCTGGCCCTGCTGCCGGCCACCGCCGGCGCCGCCGATCCGCCGGCGCCGCTGCTGAGCGCCAGCCCGAGCGGTGCCGAGCTGATGCTGAAGACGCTCGAGGACCGGCTCGGCGGCAATCCCTTCGACCCGGTGGCGATGAACAACCTGGCGATCGTCAAGCTCGGCGAGAACAACCCGTACGCGGCGGCCGAACTGCTTGGCCGCGCCTACCAGCTGGCCGCCGACAACCCGGTGATCGCCGACAACCACGCCCGCCTGAATGCCTGGATCGAGGCGCGCGCCAAGGCCTCGCGCAAGAAGGGCGAGCCGGTCGAGGACCCCGGCCTGCCGTTTCCGCCCGAGCCGCCCGCGCTGTGGCGATCGCGTTGATCCCGTTTCCGAGAATTCCGATGAAGCCAAGCACCCTGCTGCTGCCGCTATTCCCGCTGTTCGCCATCGCCGCCACCGGCTGCACCTCCCAGGTCGACGACATCGAGACCCCGGACCTGACGTCGCCAGCCGCGCTGCCGATCGGCATCTTCGTCGGCCGCACCAGCTTCCAGTCGTCGCCGGACACCGTGGTCAGCACCGCGCTGATCGAGCCGAACGGCCGGATCGTCGTGGTCGGCGACCAGGCCGAATACCTGGCCTCCGGCCTGTACTCGACGGCCGGCCGCGGCATCAACGCCCAGGTCCGCTTCCACGTGCCGAACCTGCGCGACGAGGACGGCGCGCCGGTGGCGCCGGCCAGCAACGCCGACTTCATCGGCACCTACACGCCGCAGGTCGATTTCACCGGCACCTTCGTGCGCAGCGACGGCGACGCCGGCTCGATGAACTTCGTCTACGACGAGCAGACCGAAGTCCGCCCCGATCTGCGAACCCTGGTCGGCACCTGGTCCAACGCCGACGCCTTCGGCGATGCCAGCGTCAGCTTCACCTTCGTCAACGGCGGCGGCTTCAGCGGGCTGGACGCCGCCGGCTGCCGCTTCACCGACGCCGAGGCGCAGATCATCGAGAGCCGCTACAACCTGTACCGGGTGCGCTTCTCGCGGACCTGCATCGGCGAGCCGGCGGCGACCCTGTTCACCGGCCTGATGACCGTGGTGTCGCGGACCGTCGCCGGCCAGACCGGCAACCAGATGATCCTGACCGGTTCGAACAGCACGGCCGCGGTCAGCTTCCAGTTGACCGAGGCGCGCTGAGACGTCTCAGCCGGCGGCGAGCAGCAGCAGCCGCAGCTCCTCGTCGCCGAAGCCGGCCGCCCGGCGCGCGGTCTCGTTGATCGGCGGCCGGATGTTCATGCCCTGCTCGGCGAGCAGCCGCCGCGAGGTGCTCAGCGGATCGACGCCGCGCCGGGCGCACAGCCAGGCGTACCAGTCGCTGCCGATGCGGACATGGCCGACTTCCTCGGCGAGGATCACGTCGAGGATCGCCACGGTGTCGGCGTCGCCGATCTCGGTCAGCCGGCGAATGATCCCCGGCGTCACGTCGAGGCCGCGCGCTTCGAGCACCCTCGGCACGCAGCACATGCGGTCGAGGACGTCGTGGGCGGTCTTCTCGGCGGCTTCCCAGAGGCCGTTGTGCGCCGGCAGGTCGCCATAGTCGTAGCCGAGCGACTGCAGCCGCGCGCGCAGCATCGCGAAATGCCGCGCCTCGTCGCGCGCCACCGACAGCCAGTCGGCGTAGTAGCGGTCCGGCAGGCCGCGGAAGCGCCAGGCGGCATCGAGGGCCAGGTTGATGGCGTTGAACTCGATATGCGCCACCGCGTGGATCAGCGCCGCCCGGCCGGCCACGGTGCCGAGGCCGCGGGTCGGCACGTCGCGCGGGCGGATCAGTTCCGGCTTGTCGGGCCGGCCGGGCACCGCGGGATCGGGCCAGACCGGCGCCGGACACGCGCCGATGCCGGCGCTGCCGCTGGCATCGAGCGCGGCCACCGCCGCCACCTTGGCGGCCGGATCGCGGACCCGCAGCGCATCGTGGATCGCGGCGATCAGCGCCTCGGCGCTGCTCACGCGCACTGCCATTCGAAGCGGCCGATCGCCGCCGATTCGAGCACGCAGGTGTCGCCCGGCTTCAGTTCGGCGACGCCCTTCGGGGTGCCGGTGAAGATCACGTCGCCCGGCTGCAGCGACCAGGTCCGGCTGAGGATGGCGATCTGCTGGGCGACCGGGTACAGCATCTCCGCCGTGCGGCCGTGCTGGCGCAGCGCGCCGTTGACGTGCAGCGTGAACTCCAGCGCCTGCAGGTCCTGCTCGAGATAGGGCTTGAAATCGCCGAGCGGCGCCGAGCCGTCGAAGGACTTCGACAGCTCCCAGGGCTTGCCCTTGTTCTTCAGCTCGGTCTGCAGGTCGCGCAGGGTCAGGTCCAGCCCCAGCGTGATGCCGGCGATCGCGCCGAGCGCCTCGTCGACCGGAATGTCGGCACCGCCGCCGGTCAGCATCACCACCAGCTCGGCTTCGTGGTGGACTCCGCCGCGGCCCTTCGGCAGCGGGATCGGATCACCGATCGGCACCGCTGCCGACGCCGGCTTCATGAACACCACGCATTCGCCGTCCGGCTTGTAGCCGAGATGGGCGAGCTCCTCGACGTGCTCCGCGTAGTTCTTGCCGATGCAGAAGATGCGATTGGTTTTCATGGTTCGGGTCACCGGTGGGGCGTGCAGGAAAGCCGATGCCGGCCTGCCATGCAAGTCCCGCGCAGGCGGCGGCTACCGGCCGGCGGCCGATTTCACGATACTGGCCCGGTACTGCCACGGCCCCGCGCCGGCTATCCACCCCATGACCTCTTCCGGAGAAGACCGCATGACACATCGCGTCAAGGCATCCGTACCGCGCGGCACCGCTGCCGTCCTGCTGGCCTCGGCGGCACTGCTGGCCCTGCCGGCCGGTGCCGATCAGGGCTTCTATCTCGGCGCCATCGGCGGCGTCACGCTCGACCCCGATCTGAGCATCCGCTTCACCGATTCCGGCCAGCAGCGGCAGACCGAGCGCGCCCAGTTCGAGATCGGCGCCGCCGGGTCGATCGTCGCCGGCTACACCTTCGCCAGCGGCCTGCGTCCGGAACTGGAGCTGGGCTACCGGCGCGCGAACTTCGACGGCGCCGACGGCAACACGGCGGCCTCGCAGGCGGTCGGCAGCCTGTACTACAACTTTTCCCGCAACGGCTATTTCTTCTATCTCGGCGGCGGCGGCGGCTACGCCAATGTCCGCCTCGACGTCGGCGGCGGCCTCGACAAGGACGACGACGGCACGGCGGTCTACTCGCTGGGCACCGGCTTCGGCGTGCCGGTCGGCCGCCAGCTGATGGTCGGCGTCGACTACCGCTACGTCGGCGCCTTCGATCGCACCCACTACCAGTACCTCGTCGAGGGCGCGCCGCTGGATGCCTCGTTCCGCTATCGCAGCCATGTCGTCGGCCTGAGCCTGCGCTACAGCTTCGGCTCGGCGCTGGCCGACAGCCACCCGGCGGTCAAGCCGCCGCGCGAGCCGGTGCAGGTGGTGCCGCTGGCGAACTGATCCGCCCGCCGCAGGCCGCTGCGCGGAAGGCCGCCGGAGTCGATCCGGCGGCCTTTCTGATGTTGGCCTGCCTGCGTGGCGGCGGCTCAGCGATCCGCGCAGTAGCCCCATTCCCGCGTCGTGTTCGGGGCCACCGAGCGGTTCCAGTCGAGGCCGCGCGCGCTGACCGTGCTGCCGGACTGCGACCAGGTCACGTTCCAGGCCTGGTTGAGCCGCCCCTCGACGGTCAGCCGGATGTCCCAGTCGACCGCCGTACCGCCGAGATTGCGCACCACGACATCGCTGCAGTAGCCCGAGCCCCAGTCGGAGCTGCGCTGCTCGGTGACACTGAGCGCCGGCGCCGTCCCGCCGCTCGAGCCGCCCGTGCTGCCGCCACCGGTCGTACCGCCAGTGCTGCCGCCCGTGGAACTGCCGCCAGCGGTCGTGCCGCCGGTCGTGGTGCCTCCGCCGCTGGTGGAGCCGCCGCTGCTGCCGCCGGTCGAGCCGCCGGTGCCGGTGCCCGAGGGCGCCGCCCAGAGCCGGCGCAGCAGGCTCATCTTGTCGCTGCGCACGGTCTTCCAGTCATCGCGCAGCACGCCGCCGGTATCGCTGCTGTTCGGGTTCCAGCTCCAGTAGAAGCCGCTGTTGACGCGCTTGCCGATGAGGTAATCGACCAGCGCGTTCTGCCAGGCCCGGTCGCGGCCATGGCCTTCGCCGTACTTGCCGCCGAACTCGCCGAGCACCACTGGTGCGCTGGCGATCGCGAAGCCCCAGTGACGATCCCAGATCGCCGGCATGTTGGCCGGGAAGTTGGCGGCATTGTGGTAGCGCTGGACATGGACGTCCGGCCCGTAGGTATGCGGCGACAGCACCAGCCGGTTGGCCGGCACCGGCGATGGCGCGCAGGCGATCGGCGCCAGGTTCTCGCCCCAGAACGCCGGTTCCCCTGAGCTGCACAGCGCCTGATCGCCGATGCCTTCGACGAAGATCAGCCAGTGCGGCGCCACGCCGAGCACCTGGGTCGCGGCGCGGCCGGTGGCCAGGTTCCAGTCGGTGGCGGTGTTGCGCGTGCCCCAGGTCGCCGCGCCGTGCGGCTCGTTCTTGAGGTCGATGCCGATCACCCGCGGCCGGTTGCGATAGCGGTTGGCGACGAACTTCAGATCCGCGAGCCACTGCGCTTCGGTGTACGCCGGCGTGTACCACAGCTCGGCGATGTCCTTGCAGTCCGCCCGGTGATGATCGAGCAGCACGTAGAGGCCCTGGCGATCGAATTCGGCGATCACCGCATCGAGCAGCGCCAGCGAGTTCTTGCCGGCCAGGTCGGCGTTCAGGCTGTAATCGATGCTGGTCGGCATGACGCCGCGCAGCGTGGTCGGACAGAACGGCAGCCGCACCGCGTTGAAGCCCTGCGCCTTGATCTGCTGGATCATCTGCTTCCAGTTGCGTGCCCAGAGCCCGTGCACGGTGTAGTTGGTGGTCTCGAAGCCGAACCAGTTGACGCCCTTCAGCTGGACGATCCGGCCGGCGTCGTCGTAGATGTGGCGTCCGCTGACCGTGTAGGCGGTCGCCTGGACGCTGGTCAGCACGCCTGCCGCCACCAGCATCGCTGCGGCGATCGTTCCTGCCTTGCGCATGTTGCCCTCGAATGAATGGATACCGGGATGACGACGGCTGCCCGACGATCTGACGAGGTCGGGATGTCGTCGCGATGACTGTGCCAGCGGCCAGCCGGCGTTCGGTGTGCGTCGCGCGACGCGCTGTGATCAGCTGCTCAAGGCCTGGGCGATACAGCGCTTCAGCACGCGCGTCTTCGGTACCTGGGACAGGAACCAGCGGCGTACGTCGGTATCGAGGCCGATGCCGTGCATGTAGTTGTAGAGCGCCTTGTTGAGACTGACGCCGAGGCTGTCGTGGTCGACGCCGGCCGGGTCGATGAAGTTGATGTCGTTGCGCGCGAAGCCGCCGTCCGGCAGCGGCGCCAGCTGCACGCCGTACTCGGCAGGATTCAGGCCGACCGGCGAATGCACGGTGCAGGTGAAGCGGTGGAAGTAGCCGGACTGCAGGCAGCCTTCCTCGAACAGCTGGCGCACGTATTCGAGCGAATCGACGGTGTCCTGCACGGTCTGGGTCGGGAAGCCGTACATCAGATAGGCGTGGACCAGGATCCCGGCCTCGCTGAACGCCTGCGTCACCCGGGCCACCTGCGCCACCGACACGCCCTTCTTCATCAATTCCAGCAGGCGGTCGGAAGCGACTTCGAGCCCGCCGGAAATGGCGATGCAGCCGCTGTCGGCCAGCAGCTGGCACAGCTCGGGGCTGAAGGATTTCTCGAAGCGGATGTTCCCCCACCAGGAGATCGATACGCCACGCCGGATCAGCTCCAGCGCCAGCGCTTTCAGCACTTTCGGAGGCGCGGCTTCATCGACGAAGTGGAAGCCGGTCTGGCCGGTCTCGGCAATGATCGCCTCGATGCGGTCGACCAGCACCGTGGCGCTGGCCGCGTCATAGCGCGAGATGTAGTCCAGCGAGATATCGCAGAAGCTGCACTTCTTCCAGTAGCAGCCGTGGGCGACGGTCAGCTTGTTCCAGCGGCCATCGCTCCACAGCCGGTGCATCGGATTGAGCAGGTCGAGCAGCGACAGGTAGCGGCGGATCGGCAGGCCGTCCCAGGTCGGCGTGCCGACTTCGTTGAAGGCGATGTCCGGCTCGCCGCTCCCGTTCTCGAAGCGCACCGTGCCGGCTTCATCGCGCCGGAACGTCCGGCATAACTTGTTAAAGGCCCGACCACCGGCCAGATGGTCGAGCAGCGCCAGCAGCGGCCGTTCGCCGGCATCAAGCGTCACGAAATCGACGAAGTCGAACAGTCTCGGCTCGGCAAGCTGCCGCAGTTCGGTGTTGACGTAGCCGCCGCCGAGCACGATGACGATGCCGGGGTCCTGCGCCTTGATGCTCTGCGCGATGCGCAGCGCCGCGTAGACCGCACCCGGGAACGGCACCGACAGCAGCACCACCTGCGGCCGGTGCCGCTCGATGGTCGCCAGGCTCAGCGCGTGCAGCGTGTCGTCGACGAGGTTGCGCGGCGCCGCGAGGGCGGCGGCCAGCGCATCGAAGCTCGGCTGGCTGGCGGCGAGCTTTTCGGCGTAGCGGACGAACTCGAAGCGCGGATCGACGGCATCGCGCAGCACGTCGGCGAGATCGTTGAGGAACAGAGTGGCCAGATGGCGCGCGCGGTCGTGGATGCCGAGCGCACCGAAGGCCCAGGCCAGCGGGTCGCCGCCGTCGTCGTCGACATAGACGTCCAGCGATGCGAAGCGCGGCCCTTCGGGCAGGAAGCGGCGGGTGACGATCCGGCTCGCGAGCGTCGAATCCCGGCCCTGCAGGAAGGCGATCGCCGGCTCGATGGTCGCCGCGTAGCGGTCGTGCTGCGCGGCGAACGACGCCACCGGATCGCTGTGCTGCGCTTTCGGCAGCGCCTCGACGGCCGATCTGATCGCCGCCAAGCCATCACGGCTGAACAGCTCGAGCACCAGGGCCAGAGCCAGATCGTCCTGCACCGCGTCGACACCGCGGCTGCGCAGGAAGCCGGTCAGGTACGCGGTCGACGGATACGGCGTGTTCAACTGGGTCATCGGCGGGATCAGCGACAGCACCCGCGGTGCGCGCATCGCTGATCCCGCCGTCACCGCAGACGCCTCGCGGTTCAGGCCGGACCCTGCGCCAGCAGTGCCGCGACCGCCGGCTCCATCGCCAGCAAGCCATGGGCACGGCCGATCGCCAGCGCTTCGTCGGCCGGCACGCCCTTGATCCACGCGGCTCTGAGCGCGAACAGCGCGCCGACCCGGTTGTTGCTCGCGCAATGGACGACGGTGCTGTCGTCGCCCGCTTCGGCCATCAGCGCGTCGAAGGCCTTGACGTTGGCCAGGGTCAGGTCCTGCGGGCCGGCGATCGGCAGGTTGGCGTACTGCATGCCGCAGGCCGACACGGTGGCCGATTCGTCGAACTCGCCCTGCTCGGCGCGCGGCCGCAGGTTGATCACGCGCTTGACGCCGGCTTCCTTGAGGCCTTCGAACTGCTCGGGCGCCACGGCGCCGGCGGTCCAGATCGTGTCGGAGGGGCGGCGTTCGTTGAACAGGGTCGGTGCGGTCATGGCAATCCTTGGACGTGCGGAGAATCGGGCTGGAAGTGTAAGCGGGCGGGCGCCATGCTGGCGCAAAAAACCTGTAGCCCCTCTCACGGCAGCAAGTGCCCCAGTACGGATCGTTTGCGTAACATCGCGCACCGACAAGAACGACAACTGGTCCACCGCACCCATGAGATTCCACCCCCTGCTGGACGTGCGCCTCGGGCGCACTGCGGCGTCAGAAATGCTCGCAATAGAACCACGATTGCTGCGCCCTCTTCCTTGCATGGCATCCCCATGCGCGCGCCCATCAGGGTGCGAACTCGCCGGTGCGGCGGACTAGCACCGTGATCGACGCCGCCGCCGAAAAAGCCGTCTACCGCCGGATCGACCTGCGCATCGTGCCGGTGATCATGATCGCCTACGTGCTGGCCTTCCTCGACCGCATCAACGTCGGCTACGCGCAGCTGCAGATGAAGCAGTCGCTGGGCTTTTCGGACGCCGTCTACGGTGTCGGTGCCGGCATCTTCTTCCTCAGCTATTTCCTCTGCGAACTGCCCAGCAACCTGTGGATGCAGAAGATCGGCGCGCGGCTGACCTTCCTGCGGATCATGGTGCTCTGGGGCCTGACCTCGGCGGCGACGATGTTCGTTGTCGAACCCTGGCAGTTCTACACCGTGCGGCTGCTGCTCGGCGTGTTCGAGGCCGGCTTTTTCCCCGGCGTCATCCTGTACCTGACCTGGTGGTATCCGAGCCACCGCCGCGGCCGCGTCACCGGCCTGTTCCTGTTCGGCATTCCGGTCACCGGCGTGCTCGGCGGGCCGATTTCCGGGGCAATCCTGTCCGGCATGGACGGCGTCAACGGCTATGCCGGCTGGCAGTGGCTGTTCTTGCTCGAAGGCCTGCCGACGGCGCTGTTCGGGGTCGTGGTCTACCTGCTGCTGTCGGACCGGCCCGGCGACGCGTCGTGGCTGTCGCCGTCGGAGAAGCAGCTGGTGCAGACCGTGCTCGACACCGATCGCGCGCTGACCGGCTCGGAAGCCGGCGCCGACGCGCAGGGTCATGACCGCGCCAGCGCGACGGCCGCACTGCGTGATGTGCGCACCTACATCATGGGCGGCATCTACTTCTGCTGCGCCTGCTCGGTCTACACCTTCACGTTCTGGCTGCCGACGATGATCAAGGCGCTGAACGTCGGCTCGCTGGGTGCGGTCGGCCTGTGGAGCGCGCTGCCGTTCGCGGCCGGTGGCGTCGGCATCCTGCTGGTGTCGTGGTCATCCGACCATTTCCTGGAGCGCCGCTGGCACGTCGCCACCACGCTGTTTCTCGGCACCAGCGCGCTCTACGCGACGACCCTGGTCGGCGGTGCCTTCTGGCCGACCATGCTGCTGCTGTGTGCCTCTGCATTCTTCTCGTTCTCGTGCATCGTCTTCTGGGCGATTCCGCCGACTTATCTCAGCCGCGACGCGGCGGCGGCCGGCATCGCCGTGATCAGCTCGATCGGCATCCTCGGCGGCTTCGTCAGTCCGTCGATCATCGGCTGGATGAAGACCGTCACCGGCACGCTCGACGCCGGCCTGCTGCTGATGGCCGGCATCTCGATCACCGGCGGCCTGGCGACCCTGCTGCTGGTGCCGGCGCGGGCGGTGCAGGTCAACCGCGCAGCCACGGCCCCTGCACCGCATAGGTGACGCCATCAAGCCCGGCCCGGCCGCTGCTGCCGCGCTGCGAGCTGAAGTAGAAGAACCGGCCGTCCGGCGAGAACGCCGGGCCGGTGACTTCCGAGCCGGCATGGCTCGGCCCGAGCCGCAGCAGTTCCTGGTAGCGACCGTCCGGCGTGATCGCGACCGCCGACTGCTCGGCGTCCTGATCCTCGACGACGATCACGTCGCCGCCCGGCGTCATCACGAGGTTGTCGACGCTGGTCAGCGGCGGCGTGGCGAACGCGAAGTCGTCGTAGATCACTTCGAGCTGCTGGGCGGCGATGTCCAGCGCCCAGACCCGGCGATCGCCCTTGGTGCTGAAGTAGACGACACCGCGCTGCTGCCAGATGCCTTCGCCGCCATTGAACGCGAAGCTGTCGGGCTGCTGCCGGCGGGTCGGCGTGGCCAGCAGCAGGCCGCCGAGCAGCGGATTCGGCGTCGGCACGTCGAGCCAGTCGACGGCGAACCGGCCACCCTGCCCCGGCGCATTGACGGTCGTGGCATCGGCCAGCACCCGCAGCACCTGCAGGCGGCCGGAGTTCAGGTCGGCGCGGCCACCGACGTTCGGTACCGCCGGCACAAAGCGGTAGAAGCGGCCGTCCGGTTCGTCCTCGGTCAGGTACACGGTATTGCTGGCCGGGTCGACCGTCACCGCCTCGTGCTTGAAGGTGCCGAGCGCGGCCAGCCGGCGCGCCGGCTCGACGCCGAACGGATCGCATTCCCAGACCACGCCGGAGTCGAATTCCTCGCCGCTGAACCAGGTGTTCCACGGCGACACGCCACCGCCGCAGTTCAGCCGGGTCAGCAGCCCCGGCAGGATGTTGTAGGCGCGCACGATGCTGCCATCGGCCGCGAATTCGATGGCATCGACGCCGCCGGTCAGGAATTCGCGATTCGACACATAGACCCAGCCGCCGCCGCTGCGCGGAAACACCGCGCCGCCATCGGGGTCGGTATGCCAGCGGAAATCGGTGCCGGGCACGAACTCGCCGGCGCGGCCGATCACCGTCGCCGTGAAGCCGGCCGGCAGCAGCAGGCCGTTGGCATCCGGCGTCGTCGACAGCGGGCCGAGATCGCCGATCGTGCCGCCGGTCGGCGCCACCGGATCACCGCCGCCGGGCTGCGGGCCATTGGGCGAATCCTGGCTGGAACTGCCGGTGCAGCTGGCCAGCGAGCCGCCGACCGCCACCAGGCCCAGACCGAGCAGGCCGCCGCGCAGCAGGCTGCGGCGATCGACGCCGGCAAGCCGCGCGCGGCTGCGGTTGTGCGACGGGCGCTGGCGATGCCAGCGACGGGTCAGGGGATCGAAGTGCATGAGAGGACCGGAGATGGAAATGTTCAGACACGGATCGTAAGGTCGGCGCTTGACCGCTGGATGACGCCGCCATGCCGCATCGCTACGCCGAGCTGATGTTCACCGCCGCCGTGCAGGCCCGCCAGGAACATTACGGCGCCCGCCACGACATGGCCCGTCATGAAGCCGACAACGCCGGCTTCGATCGCCTTGGCAGCAGCGAAGCCGCGTTCATCGCCGCCCGCGACAGCTTCTACCAGGCCAGCGTCTCGGAAACCGGCTGGCCGTACGTGCAGCATCGCGGCGGGCCGCCGGGCTTCGTCAAGGTGCTGGACAGCACGCGGCTGGCCTACGCCGATTTCCGCGGCAACCGGCAGTACATCTCGGCCGGCAACCTGGCCGGCAACGACCGCGTGGCGCTGTTCCTGATCGATTACCAGCGCCGCCGCCGGCTGAAGATCCTTGGCCGCATCACGCTGACCGACATCGCCGACGCCGACGAGGCGCTGGTCGCTGCGCTGCGGCCGTATCCGTACCGGGCGGCGATGGAGCGGATCGCGGTGATCCGCGTCGAGGCCTTCGACTGGAACTGCTCGCAGCACATCACGCCGCGCTATACCGAGGCGCAGGTGCACGCGACGGTGGCGCCGCTGCTGGCGCGGATCGAAGCCTTGCAGGCCGAGGTGGCGGCGCTGCAGGCCGCAGCGCGCGAACGCTGAGAACGGCTACGGATTCGCCGGCATCGGCCCGGTGTGTTTCTGGGCATCGACCCGGTCGCCGAACCAGTACAGGCCCCAGTGCAGGTGCGGGCCGGTCACCCGGCCGGTCGCGCCGCTGAGCGCCACCTGCTGGCCCTGCTCGACGCGGTCGCCGACCTTCACGTCGAGCCGCGACAGATGGACCATCACCGACTGCAGGCCGTGGCCGTGGTCGATGAACACGGTGCCGCCGGTGAAGTACAGATCGGGCTCGGCGAGGCTGATCACGCCACCGGCCGGGGCGACGATCGGCGTGCCGGTCGGCACCGCGACATCGACGCCGTAGTGTGGCGACTTCGGCTTGCCGTTGAGCACCCGCTGGCTGCCGAAGATGCCGCTGATCCGCCCCTTCGCCGGCCATATGAACGGGGTGGCGAAATCGCTGATCGCGGTGTCGTGGCTGCGCGCGGCATTGATGATCTTCTGCTCGGCGGCGATGCGGTCCAGCACCTCCTGCGGCGGATCGACGTACTTCGGCGCGATGCCGGTCAGCGGCTGGACATCCCACTTGCGCTTCGCGACCTTGTGGCTTTCGGTGATCGCCTTGCCGCCGGGGGCGGTGATCGAGATCTGTACTGGCGATTTCGCATCGCGATCGAGCCCGAATACGAACAGGCCTTCCGGCGACACGCTCAGCCTGCGGCCATCGAAGCTCACCACAGCACCCGGCGTGGTTTCGCCGATCAGCAGGCCGCCCTGCTCCCAACTGCCGGCGCGCAGCCGATACGGCGCCGATGGCGCAGCGGCCTGCGCCAGCAGCGGCGCGGCCAGCAGCGCCAGCAGCAGTGCCCGGCGGCGCATCAGGCCGGCTTCAGCTGGACCAGTGCCTCGGCCAGCGACAGCGTTTCCTGCCGCTCCGAGCCGAGCCGGCGGATGGTCACGGTGCGTTCCTCGGCTTCCTTGCGGCCGACGACGATGATCACCGGCACCTTCTGCAGGCTGTGCTCGCGGATCTTGTAGTTGATCTTCTCGTTGCGCAGATCGGTCTGCACGCGGACATCAAGCTTCGACAGCGCGTCGGCGACCTCGCTGGCATAGCGGTCGGCATCGGAGACGATCGGCGTCACCACCGCCTGCACCGGCGCCAGCCAGTACGGCAGCGCGCCGGCGTGGTGTTCGATCAGGATGCCGATGAAGCGCTCCATCGATCCGACGATCGCCCGGTGCAGCATGATCGGCCGCACGCGCTGGGAGTGCTCGTCGATGTATGAGGCGTCGAGCCGCTCCGGCATCATCGGGTCGTACTGGATGGTGCCGACCTGCCAGCTGCGGCCGATCGAATCCTTCAGGTGGTACTCGATCTTCGGGCCGTAGAACGCGCCCTCGCCCGGCAGCTCTTCCCACTGGACGCCGGCGGCGCGCAGCGCGGCGCGCAGCGCCGCTTCCGCGCGATCCCAGGCCTCGTCGCTGCCGAGCCGCTTGTCCGGACGCAGCGCCAGCTTGACCGCGAGGTCGGTGAAGCCGAAGTCGCCGTAGACCTTCATCGCCTGGCTGTGGAACTTCGTCACCTCGTCCTCGACCTGGGCCTCGGTACAGAAGATGTGACCGTCGTCCTGGGTGAACGCGCGCACCCGCATGATCCCGTGCAGCGCGCCGCTGGGTTCATTGCGATGGCAGCCGCCGAACTCGGCGTAGCGGATCGGCAGGTCGCGATAGCTGTGCAGGCCGGCGTTGTAGATCTGCACGTGACCCGGGCAGTTCATCGGCTTGACCGCGTAGGTGCGCTTCTCGCTCTCGGTGAAGAACATGTTGTCCTGGTAGTTGTCCCAGTGGCCGCTCTTCTTCCACAGGCTGACATCCATGATCTGCGGGCCGCGCACTTCCTGGTAGCCGCCGGCCTTGTAGACGCCGCGGACGTAGCGTTCCACCGCCTGCCAGATCGCCCAGCCCTTCGGGTGCCAGAAGACCATGCCCGGCGCTTCCTCCTGCTGGTGATAGAGGTCGAGCTGCTTGCCGAGCTTGCGGTGGTCGCGCTTCTCGGCTTCCTCGACCATCTTCAGATGGGCTTCGAGATCGGCATCGCTGGCGAAGGCCAGCCCGTAAATCCGCTGCAACTGAGCATTGCTCGCATCACCGCGCCAGTAAGCACCGCTGACGCGAGTCAGCTTGAACGCGGTTCCCAGCTTGCCGGTCGACGGCAGATGCGGGCCGAGGCACATGTCCAGCCAGGCCTCGCCCTGCTTGTAGATGGTCAGCTCCTCGTCGGCCTTGATGCCATCGCGGATCCATTCGGCCTTGAAGCTTTCGCCGGCCTGCTCGAAGTGCCTGACGGCGACATCGTGCGGCCACACTTCGCGGACGATCGGCAGGTCGCGCTTGACGATGTTGCGCATCCGCTGCTCGATGGTCGCCAGATCGGCATCGGTGAACGGCACATCGCGGGCAAAGTCGTAATAAAAACCATGCTCGGTGGACGGCCCGAAGGTGATCTGGGTGCCCGGAAACAGCTCCTGCACCGCCTGCGCCAGCACATGGGCAGCGTCGTGGCGAATCACTTCGAGCGCTTCCGGCTTGTCGCGGGTGACGATCTCGAACGCGGCATCGCGGTCGATCGGCCGCGTCAGATCCCACAGCTCGCCGTTGACCTTGACCACCACGGCCTTCCTGGCAAGGCCGGGCGAGATGCCGGTGGCGATGGCCAGACCGGTCGGCGGAGTTTCGAACTGCTTGACGTTGCCGTCGGGGAAGGTGATCCGGATGGGAGGGGAGATGGACATGTCGGCTTCGGGTGCGCCGCAGGTGGCGGCGTTCGGGACGCGGATTTTAGCCCGCGCCCGCCCCCTGCGCCTTCAGCCCGGCCGGCGCGGCAGCGGCACGCCGTGGATCGAGGCATCGGCCGGCGCGACCACGCAGTCGCCCAGCTGCTGCAGCAGCCAGTCGCGGTCGAGGTCGCGGCCGATCAGCACCAGCTGCGTGCGCTGCGGTTCGAACATCCGCCACGGCGTCGACGGATGGCTCTGCAGCAGGCCCTGGACACCCTGCAGGATGATCCGGCTGCGCACGCCGTGCACCGCCAGCACGCCCTTGATGCGCCACAGCCGCTCGCCGTAGCGCTGATCGATCGCCGCCAGCGCGGCTTTCAGGCGCGCGCCGTCGAGCGGCGACTCGGCGGCGAACGTCACGCTGCCGGCACCGCGGCTGTGCTCGACGCGATTGCCGTCGGTGACCGCCGGCGCGAACACCACGCGGTCGAACTGGTAGCCGCGCAGCCGCAGCAGCTTGTCGAACATCTCGTCCCAGGGCGCCGTGACCAGATCGATCGCGGCGACCGCGGCGACCGAATTGGCGGCGCCGACCTGCGCGACCACCGCGTCGAGCGCCGCAGCATCGTCGAGCAGATCGGGCTTGGTCACCAGCACCCGGTCGGCATAGGCCAGCTGCGCCTGCGCCTCGACCGTTTCGTCGAGCGAGCGCGGGCCGTTGACGGCATCGAACAGGGTCACCACGCCGTCGAGGAAGTAGCGCGCCTCAAGCGCGGTGCCGGCCATGAAGGTGCGCACGATCGGGCCGGGATCGGCCAGCCCGGTCGGCTCGATCAGCACGTGGTCGAAGGCGATCTCGCCGGCATCGCGCCGCTGCGCCAGGCCATCGAGCGCCTCGGCGAGGTCGCCGCGTACCGTGCAGCAGACACAGCCGTTGGTCAGCTGGACGATGGTTTCGCCGCCGTCCCTGACCAGCAGGTCGGCGTCGATGTTGATCTCGCCGTACTCGTTCTCGATCACCGCGAAGCGCCGGCCGTGGGCTTCGCGCAGCAGGCGGTTGATCAGCGTGGTCTTGCCGGCGCCGAGGAAGCCGGTCAGCACGGTCACCGGCAGCGCCGGCGTCCTCATCGCTGACGCCTGCGGCTGCCGGCGCGGCGCGCGTGGTCGAAGGGATTGCGCATGGAGGCTCGTGGCGGATCGGGTCGGGTCGGGCCGCGCAGCATCGGCGCATCGCAGTGCAACAATCACGTCCGCCCCCCGGACGGTGCTGGACGCGGCTGCGACGAGGCGTCCCACGCAGCCCGCGCAACCGGCAATACTCGCGCACCATGTCCGCCGAACCCGCCCTGCTGGTGCTGATCAGCTGCCCGCCCGATGCCGCCGATGGCCTCGCCTGGGCGCTGGTCGAGGCCAGGCTCGCGGCCTGCGTCAACGTGCTGCCGGGGCTGCGCTCGGTCTACCGCTGGAACGAGGCGATCGAACGTGCCGATGAATCGCTGCTGATCGCCAAGACCACGGCGGCCGGCTACCCGGCGCTGGAGGCCGGCGTCCGCGAACGCCATCCCTACGAACTTCCCGAGGTCGTGGCGGTCGATATCGCCGCAGGCTTGCCGGCCTATCTGCAGTGGCTGGCGGCCGCCGTCCGCTGAACGCTGCCATCGCCTCCGCACTCGCTCCGATGCCCCCCCTGATCCGCTTCGCTTCCCTGCTGCCGCTGGCCTTCGCGCTGAGCGCGAGCGCGCTGGACCTGAGCCGCAAGCCACCGGGCGGCAGCGAACTGCTGCCGGCCGATCAGGCGTTCCAGCTGGTGTCGGCGCAGCGCACGGCGGAAGGCGTGCGCCTGAGCTGGATGATCGCTCCCGGCTACTACCTGTATCGCCAGCGCTTCGCCGCCGAGCCGGCCGATGGCGGCGCCCCGCTTGCCGCGCTGCGCCTGCCGAAAGGCGCGGCGAAGCACGACGAGCATTTCGGCGACGTCGAGATCTACACCGAGGCGGTCGATGCCGATCTGCCGGTCGCCCGCGGCCAGACCGCGCCGACCCGGCTGAAGCTGCGCTGGCAAGGCTGTGCGGAGGCGGGCGTCTGCTATCCACCGGTGAGCCGCATCGTCGATGTCGCCGCCGCGCCCTGAATCCCCTTCCCAACTGTCGAATCCCGAGGCTGTCATGTCATCTGCAAGACCGAACCTGGCGATCGTCGCCGCCTGCGTCGTGGCGCTGGCCGCTGGTGTCGCGGTGTTCCTGCTTCGCCCGGGCGCAGCACCCGACCTCGACGACGCGAGCGCGAGCGTCGGCGCCACGCCGGCTGCGGCGAACGAGCGGCTGCCCGCCAACCTCAAGCTGGCCGAACTCGATGGCCGCGCGTTTTCGCTGGATGATTACAAGGGCAAGCTGCTGATCATCAATTTCTGGGCGACCTGGTGCGCGCCCTGCCTGCATGAAATCCCGGTGCTGGTGACGATGCAGCAACGCTACGGCACGAAGGGCTTGCAGATCATCGGCCCGGCCGTCGACGACATCGAGGATGCCCGGCGCGCCGCACCCGGCCTGAAGTTCAACTATCCGGTGGCCGTCGGCACTCCGGAAGCCATGCTCGACCTTATGAGCCAGCTCGGCAACGAACAAGGCGGCCTGCCGTTCTCGGTGGTGATCGGCGCCGATGGCCTCGTGCTCGAACGGCAGCTCGGCGAATACAGCGAAGTCGAGCTGGCGGCGCTGATCGAGAAAAACCTGCCGAACTGAAGCGGGCGGCCGGGAAGGTCGCTCGACAGGCTGTCCATATCAGCGGCTTTGCGGCGATCTGTCTCCAAACCCGACGGATCGGCTGTCATCTTCTGGCAATTCGATTTTCCGTTTGTACGCCGCCCGGGCTTCGGGCAGAATCCGGGTTCTTCTGCTGACGAGCGCGTCGTGTGAGTCGACTGCTGCTGCTGAACGGCCCCAACCTGAATCTGCTCGGCTCCCGCGAGCCGGCGATCTATGGAGCCGCGACACTGGCCGACATCGAGCAGTCACTCGCCGCCCAGGCCGCGGCCCTCGGCCATCAGCTTGCCTGCTTCCAGAGCAATCACGAGGGCGCGCTGGTCGATCGGGTCCACGCCGCGAAGGCCGAAGGCACCGCCTTCATCATCGCCAACCTCGGCGCCTACACGCATACCTCGATCGCCTTGCGCGACGCCCTGCTGGGCGTGGCGATCCCGTTCGTCGAAGTGCATCTGTCGAACGTGCATGCGCGCGACGCTTTCCGGCATCACTCGTACTTTTCCGACATCGCCGCGGGCGTGATCGTGGGGCTGGGCCCCATCGGTTATCAGCTCGCGCTTACCGCCGTGCACGCACGGTTGGCACCACACAGCTAATGGGGAGCAAGAACACCATGGATTTGCGCAAGATCAAGACGCTGATCGACCTCGTCGAGGAATCGGGCATCGCCGAGCTGGAAGTCAAGGAAGGCGAGGAATCGGTGCGCATCTCGCGTTATCCGACCGGCGGCATGCAGCCGCCCCCGCAGTATTACGCCGCCGCGCCGCAGCCGCTGGCCGCGCCGGCCAGCGCGCCGGCACCGGCCGCCGCCGCCCCTGCTCCGGCTGGCGAAGCCGCCGCACCGGTAGCCGCGCCGAAGGCTGCGGAAAGCCGTCATGTGGTCAAGGCACCGATGGTCGGCACTTTCTACCGGACGCCGTCGCCGGGCGCCAAGCCGTTCGTCGAAGTCGGCCAGACGGTCAAGGCCGGCCAGACGCTGTGCATCATCGAAGCGATGAAGATGCTCAACCAGATCGAGAGCGACAAGACCGGCGTGGTCGTCGAGATCCTGGTCGACAACGAGAAGCCGGTCGAATTCGACCAGCCGATGTTCATCATTGAGTGAACATCCTGTCCAAGACCGGGCCATCCATGGCCTGGACTGTTCAATAGAAGGACATCCATGTTCAACAAGATCCTGATCGCCAACCGCGGCGAAATCGCGCTGCGCATCCTGCGCGCCTGCCGAGAACTCGGCATCAAGACGGTCGCCGTGCATTCCACGGCGGATCGCGACCTGAAGCATGTCCTCCTCGCCGACGAAACCGTCTGCATCGGCGGCGCTGCCGCCACCGGCAGCTACCTGAACATGGCGGCGATCATCTCGGCCGCCGAAGTGACGCAGGCTGATGCGATCCACCCGGGCTACGGCTTCCTGAGCGAGAACGCCGACTTCGCCGAAAGTGTCGAGAAGTCGGGCTTCGTGTTCATCGGCCCGCGCTCGGAAACCATCCGCCTGATGGGCGGCAAGACCACCGCCAAGGCCGAGATGATCGCCGCGGGTGTTCCCTGCGTGCCCGGTTCCGACGGCATCCTGCCGGACGACGAGGCCGAGTGCCTGGCGATCGCCGAGAAGGTCGGCTACCCGGTGCTGATCAAGGCCGCCTTCGGTGGCGGCGGTCGCGGCATGCACGTGGTGCGCAAGGCCGAAAACCTGATCGGCTCGATCAAGATCGCTCGCCAGGAAGCGCTGCAGGCGTTCAAGGACGGCTCGGTGTTCCTCGAGAAGTATCTCGAAGTGCCGCGCCACATCGAGATCCAGGTGCTGGCCGACGAACACGGCAACGCGGTGTTCCTCGGCGAGCGCGACTGCTCGATGCAGCGCCGCAACCAGAAGGTCATCGAAGAAGCGACCGCGCCGGGCATCACGCCGGCCCAGCGTGCGGAGATCGGCAAGCTGTGCACCGACGCCTGCAAGCGCATCGGCTACCGCGGCGCCGGCACGATGGAGTTCCTGTACGAGAACGGCCGTTTCTACTTCATCGAGATGAACACCCGCATCCAGGTCGAGCATCCGGTGACCGAGATGATCACCGGGGTCGACCTGATCGTGCAGCAGATTCGGGTTGCGGCTGGCGAGCCGCTGCCGTTCAAGCAGGAAGACATCAAGATCACCGGTCATGCGATCGAGTGCCGCATCAACGCCGAAGATCCGTTCAAGTTCACGCCGAGCCCGGGCGAGGTCAAGAAGTGGCACACGCCGGGCGGCCCGGGCGTGCGCATGGACAGCCATGTCTACGCCGGCTACCGGGTGCCGCCGAACTACGATTCGATGATCGGCAAGCTGATCGTCCACGGCCCGACCCGCGAAAGCGCGATCGCCCGCATGCGCACCGCGCTCGATGAAATGATCGTCGAAGGCATCGTCACCAATATCCCGCTGCAGCAGATGATCCTCAACGATCCGACCTTCTGCGCCGGTACCCATCACATCCATTATCTGGCGTCGATGCTCGACAAGGCGGCAGGCGGGACGGGTGACGCTCACTAAGTGTCGACCTGGATCGAGCTGGCCGTTGCCAGTCATTACCCCGAGTTCGCCGAAGAAGTCCTAAGTGCCTGCGGCGCGCTGTCGGTGACGATGACCGACGCCGCCGACGTGCCGGTGCTGGAGCCGCTGCCCGGCGAGACGCCGCTGTGGCCGGCGACGATCACCAAAGGCCTGTTCACCGCCGGCGCCGATCTCGACCTGGTGCGCGCCGCGCTGGCCGAGCAGTTGCCCGATGGCGACACGGCGAAGACCGAGATCCTGACCGTCGAGGACCGGGACTGGGTCCGCGCCTGGCTCGACCATGCCGAGGCCATGCAGTTCGGCGAACGGCTGTGGATCTGCCCGACCGGCTGCGAGGTGACGGCGCAGGACGCGGTGATCGTCCATCTCGACCCGGGCCTGGCCTTCGGCACCGGCACCCATCCGAGCACCTCGATGTGCCTGGACTGGCTGTCGCTGAACGATATCGATGGCAAGACCGTGCTCGACTACGGCTGCGGCTCCGGCGTGCTGGCGATTGCGGCACTGAAGCTCGGCGCGGCCTCGGCGCTGGCGATCGACATCGATCCGCAGGCGATCACCGCCACGCTCGACAACGCCGGCACCAACCAGGTGGCCGAGCGGATCACCTGCGCCGGCATCGAGCATGCGCTGGTCGATCAGTACGACATCGTCCTCGCCAACATCCTGGCGCGGCCGCTGATCGAACTGGCCGCGAAGCTCGCGGCGGCCACCCGGCCGGGCGGCCGCATCGTGCTGGCCGGCCTGCTCGAACGGCAGGCCGACGAGGTGCGCGCCGCCTACGCGCCGTGGTTCGCGTTCGAAACCGATGGCGAGCGCGACGGCTGGAACCGCATCAGCGGCGTGAAGCGCGTCTGAAGCACGCCATGCCGGCGGTCATGTGACGAACGGGGCTACCGACGTTCGAGGCCCGTCGGTATCATCGCCGTCCCCTTTGTGAACAAGTGATGACGTCGGCATTGCTGTCGGTCATCGCGGTCGAGCGCCATGTCCTCCTTGAACCCCAACGCCGCCGACGCGAAGCTGGCCGATTCCGGGGCCCCGGAATCCCGTGTTCCGGCGGTCCGTGCCGAAGACAGCAAGCCGTTGTCCACCTCGGTCGCCGAGTGCATGGACGCTTATTTCAGGACCCTCAACGGCCACGCGCCGAAGACCCTGAACCTGTATGACACGGTGCTCGAACAGGTCGAACCACCGCTGCTGCGCGCCACCCTCGACTACTGCGACGGCAACCAGTCGCGGGCAGCCGAGCTGCTCGGCCTGAACCGCGCGACCCTGCGCAAGAAGCTCATCCAGTACGGCATCAGCACACGCTGATCGCTGCCGATTTGCGCCCTCGCCGCCCGGCAACAGCGATCTCACGCCAACACGCGAAGTCGCCATGAATAGCCCGATGCCTTTTCACGAAGGTCATTCTTCCGCAGCGCCGTTCTTTGCGCCTTCGCGCCCTGGCCTGAGGCCAAGCCTTTGATGTATTCCCCGCCGACGAAACAACCATGACCCTGCTGAAACCGCGCCGCGCCCTGCTGTCCGTCTCCGACAAGTCCGGCATCGTCGAACTGGCGACTGCCCTTGCTGCGCGCGGCGTCGCGCTGCTATCGACCGGCGGCACCTTCAAACTGCTGCGCGAGCACGGCGTGGCGGTCACCGAGGTGTCGGCCCACACCGGCTTCCCGGAAATGATGGACGGCCGGGTCAAGACCCTGCATCCGAAGATCCACGGCGGCCTGCTCGGCCGGCGCGGCACCGACGACGCGGTGATGGCCGAGTACGGCATCGCCCCGATCGACATCCTGGTGCTGAACCTCTATCCGTTCGAAGCGACCGTCGCCAAGCCCGACCACACGTTCGACGAAGCGATCGAGAACATCGATATCGGCGGCCCGGCGATGCTGCGCTCGGCGGCCAAGAACCACGCCGACGTCGCGGTGCTCACCAAGGCCAGCCAGTACGCCGGACTGCTCGCCGAACTCGACCGCGAAGGTGGCATCACCCGAGCGACCCGCTTCAAGCTGGCCGTCGCCGCGTTCAATGGTGTCGCCGCCTACGACGCCGCGATCAGCGACTACCTGTCGGCAATCGAGGCTGATGGCAGCCGCGCCGCGTTTTCCGGTCAGGCCAACCTGCGCTTCGAGAAGGTCATGGACCTGCGCTACGGCGAGAACCCGCACCAGAGTGCCGCGTTCTACCGCGATCTCAATCCGCTGCCCGGCACGCTCGGTACCTTCCAGCAGCTGCAGGGCAAGGAGCTCAGCTACAACAACATCGCCGACGCCGACGCCGCCTGGGAATGCGTGCGCAGCTTTACCAAGCCGGCCTGCGTGATCGTCAAGCACGCCAATCCCTGCGGCGTCGCGGTCAGCCTCGATGGCATCGGTCAGGCCTACGAGCTGGCCTACCAGACCGATCCGACCTCGGCCTTCGGCGGCATCATCGCCTTCAACCGCGAAGTCGATGCGGCGACCGCCAGCGTCATGGTCGGTCGCCAGTTCATCGAAGTGCTGCTGGCACCAAGCTACTCGGCCGAAGCGCTGGAAGTCCTGAAGACCAAGGCCAACGTCCGCGTGCTGCTGATCCCGGAGGGCGATGAGCACAACAGCCACGACATCAAGCGCGTCGGCTCCGGCCTGCTGATCCAGACTGCCGATACCCGGATGATCACCGAAGCCGAGCTGAAGGTCGTCACCCGGCGCGCGCCGACCGAAGCCGAGCTGCACGACCTGATCTTTGCCTGGAAGGTCGCCAAGTTCGTCAAGTCCAACGCCATCGTCTACGCCAGGAACCGCCAGACGATCGGTGTGGGCGCCGGCCAGATGAGCCGTGTCTATTCGGCCAGGATCGCCGGCATCAAGGCGGCGGACGAAAAGCTGGTGGTCGCCGGTTCGGTGATGGCCTCGGATGCCTTCTTCCCGTTCCGCGACGGCATCGACGCAGCCGCCAAGGCTGGCATCGTCGCGGTGATCCAGCCGGGCGGCTCGATGCGCGACAGCGAAGTGATCGCCGCCGCCGATGAAGCCGGCATGGCGATGGTGTTCACCGGCGTGCGCCACTTCCGGCACTGACGTCACGGCACTTCGGCCGCGCGAGGCTGCCGGGCCGGCGCGCAACCGGCGTTCCGCGCGGACGCTCAGGTGCTCCGGCGGTTGAGCCGCCCGAACGGGATGTGCACGCAGGGCAGGTTCTCGGCGGCCGGCGTCAGATGGCTGAGCTGGTCGTCGAAGAACACGTGCGGGCGCAGCACGTCCAGCACCCGGCGCTTCTCGACCCCGCCGAGGAAGAACGCCTCGTTCACGTGCACGCCCCAGTCGCGCATCGTCGTGATCACGCGCTCGTGTGCCGGTGCGTTGCGGGCCGTCACGATCGCCACCCGCAGCTTGCGGCGATAGGCCGGATCGTCCTCGACGCAGCGGCCCTCGACATCCTGGATACGACGCAGCTTACGCAGGAACCCCGCGAGCAACCCCGGCGACACCGGCACCTGCGCGTGACGCGTCTCGTGATCCTGGAACGCGGCGAGGCCGCCATCCTGGAACACCGATTCCGACTCCTCGCCGGCGAGCACGCCGTCGAAGTCGAAGGCGATGCGCAGTTCGTCGTCGCGGCCGTCGTCGGTGAACTGCGAATCCAGCACCTGCCCGGCCGGATGCCCTGCCTCGATCGCGGCGCGCACGTCGCCGCCGTTGGCCGACAGGAACAGGCTGATCGCGAGCGGCGCGATGTAGCGGTGCGGCGAGCCGCCTTCAAGGAACACCGCGCGCGTGATCGCGAGTTCGTGGTGGCGGATCGCGTGCATCACGCGCAGCCCCGTGTCCGGATCGTTCTTCGAGAGCAGGATCACCTCGACGAGCGGATCGTCGGCGGGGGCCAGCGCGTTCAGTGACAGCAGCCGCCGGACGAACGGGAACGCGACGCCGGGCAAAAGCGGCTGACCCTGGAGGCGGCGCTGGTAGGTGCGGTATGCGGCTTCGCCGTCGCGGCGGAACACCGCGTCGGACTCGGTGAGATCGAACAACGCGCTCGAGGCGAGTCCGATGACGAGGCGAGAATCGAGGTCGTAGGGCATGCGCACATTGTCGCGCGCCGCAAGCACTGCGCGGCGGTCGCCTACTTGCGCTCGATGCGGATATCGCCGCTGAAACTCGACAGTTCCAGGCGCGCGCCGCGACCATCGCCCCAGACGTACTCGCGCTTGCGGCTGGAATGGTTCTCCACCGTCTGCGCGCCCTCGCATTCGACATCGCCGCTGAAGCTTTTCAGCAGGGCCGTTCCCGACAGCGACTGCGGCACGATCATGGTGATCTCGCCGGACAGCGTCTGGCCGCTGACCTGGGCGCCGGCGTCGAGCGCCACGTCGAGGCGGATGTCGCCGCTGATCGACTTCAGCTTCAGGTCGGAAAAGCGCCCGCCACGCGCCAGATCGACATTGCCGGACACCGTTTCCAATGCCAGCTGGCCGCTCAGGCCGTCGAGGTCGAGATCGCCGCTGACACTGTTGATGCGCGTCGACTTCGACGCCGGCGCCTTGAGCGTCAGATCGCCGCTGACCGTCTGCACCGACACTTCCGGCGAGCCGAGCACCAGGTGCACGTCGCCGCTGACGGTGTTGACCTTGACCGGCCCGCGCGGGCCGTTGACGACGACGTCGGCGCTGACCGATTCCAGCTCGACGCGGGCATTGTTCGGGACCTTCAGCTCCAGCACCGTGTCGTTGCTGCTGCGCGATTTCCTCGGCAGCTTGACCACCACGTTGACCTCGTTGGAGTCGCCGTTGATGTCCAGCGTTTCCAGGTTGCCGCCGAGGCGGCCGCCGATCCGGACCTCGTTACGGTCCCAGACCGAGACATCGATGATGCCGGCGACGTTGTTGACATAGACCCGGCCGTTCGATTTCAGCGACCGCGTCTGGTCGATCACTGCACCGTTGGCGTCGCTGCTGCCGTAGCGGCTGGTACTGCGGGCGACGGCATCGGCTTCGACCGCGGCGATCATCGCGTCGAAGCGGCTGGCATCGATATCGGCATCCAGTTCGGCGAGTTGCTCCAGGTGGCGCAGTTCGACGAGGTTTTCCAGCCCCTGCAAGCGGACCAGCGCCTGCGCCCTGCTGTGTTCGACATGGCCTGCGAGTTCCGGGCTCAGCGGGCGCTGGCGCGGCGCGGCGGGCGCGGCAGGTGCTTCGGGGGCAACGGGTGCGGCAGGCGGGGCCGACGGTTCGCCGGCCGCCGCATTCAGGCTCATCGCGAGCAATGCGGAGGCGGCAACGACGGTGCGATCGAAACGCGGGCGGAACATGGCGTGAGGCCTCGGGGAATGCAGCGAATCAGGGATGATCGACCAGCGCGGCGCGCAGGCCCTGCTGGTGCTGGCGGGCGCTGTCGAGCAATGCCTGCAGGTAGGCGGCATCGTCGGGATCGGCGGCGAGCGCTTTCTCGATCTGCGCTTCCGCCGTGTTGACGATCTTCAGGTTGGCGCGCACCAGCGCCCGCGTCTCGCGGGAAATCGGCCGGTAGCCGGCGCGCCGCAGCGCCGCCGCTTCCTCGCCGCCTCGGGTGTAGCCGAGAGTGGCGGCGAAGACTTCGGCGGACGGCCGCAGCGGCGCCTTGGCACTGGCGACCGGACCGACGTTCGCGGGGGCGACGTCGCGATCGACGACCAGAGCGAACACCACGAGCAGCGAGGCCGCCAGCGATGCGGCCGCCGCCCACCCCATCGCCTGACGATGGCGCGGCGGGCGTCGCTCGATGCGCGCAACGACACCCGCCCAGAGATCACGCGCCGGCGCCTGGTCATGACGCAGCGCCGGCAGCGCGGTACGCAGCGTTTCGGGCAGCGCCAGCTGATCGCGCAGCGCCGGATCCGCGATCCGCTGCGCGACCCCGGCCCAGAGATCCTGCGCTGGCGCGGCATCGCGGCGCAGCGCGCGCAGTTCGGCGCCAATTGCGGCGTCGAGTTCCAGATGGTCGCGCTCGGCAGGATCGGCGATCCGCGCGGCGATGCCGGCCCACAGGTCGCGGCCGGGGGCCTGATCGGCGCGCAGCGTCGCCAACGAGGTGGCCTCGGTGTCGGCCGCCTGCGACTCACGGCTATTCGGCAGGCTCATGACAGCATCGCCTGCAGCAAACGGCGCGCGCGGTGCAGCTGCGCCTTGGAGGTGCCGACGGCGATGCCGGTCAGCTCGCTGATTTCCTCGTGCTGATAGCCCTCGACGTCATAAAGCATCAGCACGGTGCGAGCACCCTTGGGCAACTTGGCCAGCGCGCGTTCGAGATCGATGCGGCTGCCGATGTCGTCCTGGCGGACCGGCTCGATCGGATCCAGGCCATCGCTGCCGGCTTCGCCGTCGGCGCCCGGCTGGATCTCGTCCTCGAAGCTCACCCAGCGGCGCAGCAGGCGGTGCTCGCCGAGCACGACATTGACGGTCAGCCGATGCATCCAGGTGCTGAAGCGGCTTTCGCCCCGGAAGCTGGCCAACTTTTCCCAGGCACGCACGAAGGCATCCTGGGTGGCCTGCTCGGCGCGCGAGACATCACCGTGGCACAGGCGCAGGCACAGGCCGTAGATGCGGTCGACGTTGAGCCGGTACAGACGCTCGAACGCCCGTGCGTCGCCGGCTGCGGCGAGCCGGACGAGCTGGTGATCCTCGGGCTCGGCCTCGGGGCTCGCGGCGGCAGCGGCTGGCAGGGCAGCGTCCATCGTCATGGTCAGGGTCGCGGTCGTCATTGCTGCTCAGATGCGCTACATCGCCTCGGGGTTTGAACGCGCCCGAGCCGCAGCCGCAGCGGACAGCCGATAATACGACCGTTCACGGCGCCGCCCGGCCCGTCCATCGTTTCCAGTCCACAGGCGCTTCGCACATGTCCGTCGTTCACCAGTTGAGGGTCGTCAGTTCCGTGCTCGCCTCGACCGCGCGCGGCTGGCGCGGCAGCCTGTCGTTCCGGCCGACCACCCGCCAGCCCGAGCAGCTGCTGCGCCTCTACGAATTCGAGGCCAGCCCGTTCTGCCGGCTGGTCCGCGAAGCCCTGAGCGAGATGGATCTCGACGCGCTGATCCTGCCCTGCCCGTCCGGCGGCAGCCGCTTCCGGCCGGAGGCGGTGGATCTCGGCGGCAAGGCGCTGTTTCCGTACCTCGTCGATCCGAACACCGGCCGGGCGCTGTACGAATCGGCCGACATCATCGACTACCTGGCCGAAACCTATGGCGGCCAGTTGCGTGCACCGCGCGGACTGCGCCGCAAGAGCGCGATCGCCGCAGCCTTTGCCACCACGCTGGTGCGCGCCGCGCGCGGCCTGAAGGCGGCGCCGTCGAAGGCGCCGGACGAGCCGCTGACGCTGTACAGCTTCGAGTCGAGCCCGTATTCGCGGCTGGTGCGCGAGCGGCTGTCGGAGCTGGAACTGCCGTACGTGCTGCGCAATACCGCCAAGGCGCGCTGGGAGGATATCGGCCCGCCGCAGATCCGTTCGACGTTCTTCCCCGAACTGCCGGTCGAAGGCCGCAACCGGCTGGCGCTGCTGGCCCGTGCCGGCCGCGTCCAGCTGCCGTATCTGGTCGATCCGAACACCGGCACCGAGCTGTTCGAATCCGAGGCGATCCTCGCCTACCTCGATCGCACCTACGCCGCATGAGCGGGCTGGCGACCAGCCCGGCGTCGCTGTTCGCGACCGTCGCCATCGCCCATGCGCTGGCGGTGATGAGCCCGGGACCGGACCTCGCCGTGGTCACCCGGCAGACACTGGCGCACGGCCGCCGCGCCGGCCTGCTGACCGCGCTCGGCATCGCCGGCGGCATCAGCTTCCACGTCGCCTACGGCATGTTCGGGCTGGCGTTCGCGATCGAGCGGTTTCCAGCGCTGCTCATGGTGCTGCGGGTGATCGGCGCGGCGCTGCTGCTGTGGATCGGCTGGGGCGCTATCCGGGCGCAGCCGCTGGCCGATCCAGTCGCCGCCATGCCGGCCAGCGACGGCCAGCGCGCGGCCGCCGGCGATTTCACCATCGGACTGGCCACCAACCTGCTGAACGTCAAGGCGATGCTGTTCTTCGTCGCGCTGTGTTCGGCGGTGATCACCGGCGCGACCTCGACCGCGGTCAAGCTCGGCCTCGGCGCCTGGATGATCGTCACCACCGGGCTGTGGTTCGGTGTCGTGGCCTGGACGCTCGGCCATCCGCGCATCCGCAGCCGCCTGGTGCGCAGCGCGCACTGGATCGACCGGGCGATGGGCGCAATCCTGCTCTTGTTGGGCACCGGCATGCTGTGGTCGGTATTGCATGGCTGAAGCGGGTGGCGCGGGGTTATCGTTGCCGCATCCCCCAGCCTGTCGAGGACATCGCCGTGAGTCTTAGATCAACGATCACGCCGTCGATGCTCTATCACGACGCCCCGACCGCCATCGCCTGGCTGGAGCGGGCGTTTGACTTCAAGCCGCATCTGGTCGTGCCCGGCGACAACGGCACCATCGCCCACGCCCAGCTGACCTATGGCAACGGCATGATCATGATCGGCTCGGCGGAAACCTTCGGCTTCCCGGACCTGCTGAAGACGCCGCGCGAAGTCGGCGGCATCGGCACCCAGGAGGTCTGCGTGACGGTCACCGATGCCGACGCCCACCACGCCCGCGCCGTGGCAGCCGGTGCCGTGGTGGTGACGCCGCTGGTCGACAAGGACTACGGCGGACGAGGTTATTCAGCCCGCGATCCGGAAGGTCATGTCTGGCACTTCGGGACTTACGATCCGTGGGCTTGAGCCTGTATCCCCTCCCCCGCTCGCGTGGGGAAGGAGACCATCACGCCGGCTTGGCGATCGCCCGCCAGAGCATCTCGAACAGCACGTTGGCCTGCCTGGTCAGCGGCTCCTTCTGGCCGCGGTGGATGTACATCTGCACCAGGCGGGCGATGACGCCGAAGATGTAGTCGAGCAGGATCTTCTCGTCGACCTCGTCGTTCAGCACGCCCTTCGAGCGACCTTCGCCGAGCACCCGGATGAAGGTGCTGAACAGCAGCGGGTTCTGGTAGTTGTCCTGCTTGCGCCAGGTGTTGACGTACACCGAGGACATGATCAGCTGGGCGACCTTGGGATTCTTCTCGAAGAAGTCGAGCGTCACCCAGAACACCTTGCGGAACTTCTCCTTGAAGTCCTCGATGCCCTGCAGGTGGTCGATCATCCGCGCCGCCAGCCGCCCCATCCAGGCGTCGAGGCAGGAGAAAAGTAGGGCCTCCTTGCTGCCGTAGTACTTGTAGATTGTCTGCAGGCTGACGTTGGCACCGCGTGCCACCTCGATCAGACCGACCCGGTGGAATTCGCGCTCCGAGAAGATATCGAGCACCGCCTGCTCGATGCGGGCGCGAGTGTCCGGATCGAGCGCAGTGCGATCGGCGGTAAGCGCGCCATCCCGACTGCCTTCTGCAGTGCTGCCACCCGCTTTCAAAGCCATCGTCTGTAACTCTTCAGGTAATGATCGTTACGTGCCTCGGCACGGTACTGGCGCGGGGTTTGACGCGCTCCGACACGGTCTTTATCCTCGCCGTCGGGACATCAGCGCCGATCGGCCCGTTCTGCCAATCTGTCAGCAGATCCGGTTGGAGAGCGCTGAAGTCGATTAATCGTAATCAACATTACCGGAATCTGCAACAAGATCGATCGAGATCGTCAATCCGGTGCTGCAAGCCGTTGCAGACCCACCCTCAACACCAGGCCGCCAGCCGGCCAACACCAGGGATTACCCGATGACCGAAGCCTATATTTTCGACGCCGTGCGGACGCCGCGCGGCAAGGGCAAGAAGGACGGCAGCCTGCATGAAGTGACGCCGGTGCACCTGCTCGGCAACCTGTTCAACGCTCTCGAAACCCGCAACCAGCTCGACACCTCGCAGGTCGATGACGTGGTGATCGGCTGCGTGACGCCGGTCGGCGAGCAAGGCGCGGACATCGCCCGCACCGCGGTGCTCTATTCCGGCTGGGCCGAGAACGTGCCCGGCGTGACCCAGAGCCGCTTCTGCGCCTCGGGCCTGGAATCGGTGAACCTGGCGGCGATGAAGGTGAAGTCCGGCCAGGAAGACCTGGTCGTCGCCGGCGGCGTGGAAAGCATGTCGCGCTGGCCGATGGGCTCGGATGGCGGCGCCTGGGCGATGGACCCGCGCATCAACGAACAGCTCGGCTTCGCCCCGCAGGGCATCGGCGCAGACCTGATCGCCTCGCTGGAAAGCTTCAGCCGTCACGACGTCGACGCCTTCGCCGTTCGCTCGCAGCAGCTGGCCGCCAAGGCCTGGGCCGAGAAGCGCTTCGCGAAGACCGTAGTGCCGGTCCGCGACCTCAACGGCATGATCGTGCTCGACCATGACGAGACCGTGCGCGGCGCAACCACCGTCGAGGCATTGTCCGGCCTCAAGGCCAGCTTCGAGCAGATGGGCCTGATGGGCTTCGACTCGACCGCGCTGCGCAAGTACACGACGCTCGAGAAGGTCAACCATGTCCACCACGCCGGCAACTCGTCGGGTATCGTCGATGGCGCAGCACTCATGCTGATCGGCTCGGAAGCCAAGGGCAGGCAGCTCGGGCTCAAGCCGCGGGCGCGAATCCGCTCGGTGGCGGTGATCGGCTCTGAGCCGACCATCATGCTGACCGGCATCGCGCCGGCCGCGCAGAAGGCGCTGAAGAAGGCCGGCATGTCGGTGAAGGACATCGATCTGTTCGAGATCAACGAAGCCTTCGCCGCCGTGGTGATGAAGGCGGCTCGCGCGCTGAACATCGACATGGACAAGATCAACGTCAACGGCGGCTCGATCGCGATGGGCCATCCGCTCGGCGCCACCGGCTGCATCATCCTCGCCACCCTGCTCGACGAGCTGGAACGGACCGACAAGCAGGTCGGCCTGGCCAGCCTGTGCGTCGGCGCCGGCATGGGCATCGCCACGATCATCGAGCGCGTTTGAGCGCTGCTTCCCGCTTAGAAAATGCGACGTCGGGCGCACGCCAAGACGCAAAGCCGCCAAGAAAAGTCTTTTGGAAAAGCCTTCGCTTCTCCTTGGCGTCTCTGCGCCCCGGCGTGTCCCACGACGTCAGCTGTTCACGAATTCAGACGAGAAACACACATGACTGCAATGCAGATGACGGTCGACGCCGAGGGCATCGCCACCCTGACGATGGACCTGGCCGACCGGCCGATGAACGTGCTCAACGATGCGCTGATGGCGCCATTCGGCGAGTACATCGCCAAGATCGAGGCCGATGCCGGCATCAAGGGCGTGATCATCACCTCCGGCAAGAAGGAATTCCTCGCCGGCGCCGACATCGACATGGTGTTCGGCATCACCGACCCGAAGCTGGCCTTCGAAGTCGCCGAACAGCTGAAGAAGATGCTGCGCCGCCTGGAACTGTGCGGCCGCCCGGTCGTGGCGGCGCTGAACGGCACCGCGCTCGGCGGTGGCCTCGAAGTGGCGCTGGCCTGCCACTGGCGCGTGGCGATCAATGACCCGAAGGCCAAGTTCGGCCTGCCGGAAGTGAAGCTCGGCCTGCTGCCGGGCGGCGGCGGCACCCAGCGCCTGCCGCGCATGATCGGCATCCAGGCCTCGCTGCCGCTGATGCTCGAAGGCAAGGAACTGAGCGCGGAAGCGGCCAAGCAGCAAGGCATCATCAACGAGCTGGCGACCGACAAGGCCGACCTGCTGGCCAAGGCCAAGAGCTGGTGCCTCGCGAACCCGAAGCCGGTGCAGCCCTGGGACGACAAGAAGTTCAAGTGGCCGGGCGGCGACTCGCGTCATCCGGCCGTGGTGCAGATGCTGGCGATCGCGCCGTCGATGGCGACCGCGAAATCGCAGGGCAACTACCCGGCGGTCACCAACATCATGAGCTGCGTCTACGAAGGCGGCATCGTCGACTTCGAGTCCGGCTGCCGCATCGAATCGCGCTACTTCGCCAATCTGGTGGTCAGCCAGGTGTCGAAGAACATGATCGGCACCTTGTGGTTCCAGCTGAACTCGATCAACAAAGGCAAGTCGCGTCCGGAAGGCATTCCGAAGTCGAAGGTCACCAAGCTCGGCATCCTCGGCGCCGGCATGATGGGTGCCGGCATCGCCTACGTGTCGGCCAAGGTCGGTATCGAGTGCGTGCTGCTCGATTCCACGCTTGAAGCCGCCGAGCGCGGCAAGGCCTACTCGGCCGGCCTGCTCGACAAGGCGATCAAGAAGGGGCGCGAAACCCCGGCCGGCAAGGGCGTGTTCCTCGACCGGATCAAGGCGACCACCGATTACGCCGACCTCGCCGGCTGCGACCTGGTGATCGAAGCCGTGTTCGAGGACCGCGCGATCAAGGCCGATGTCACCAGGAAGACCGAGGCCGTGCTCGGCGCCGACGTCGTGTTCGCGTCGAACACCTCGACGCTGCCGATCACCGGCCTGGCCAGGGCGCACTCGAAGGCCGAGAACTTCATCGGCCTGCACTTCTTCTCGCCGGTCGACAAGATGCCGCTGGTCGAGATCATCATGGGCGAGAAGACCTCGAAGGAAACCCTCGCCAAGGGCTTCGACTACGTCCAGCAGATCAAGAAGACGCCGATCGTGGTCAACGATTCGCGCGGCTTCTACACCAGCCGCTCGTTCGCGACCTACGTCAACGAAGGGCTGGCGCTGCTCGCCGAAGGCCAGCATCCGCGCTCGATCGAGATGGCGGGGCTGAAGGCCGGCATGCCGGTCGGCCCGCTGGCGCTGCAGGACGAGGTGTCGATGAGTCTGTCGCTGCACGTGATGCAGCAGACCAGGAAGGACTTCGCCGACGAAGGCAAGACCTACGTGCCGTCGGCGAGCGAGCCGGTGGTGCTGAAGATGGTCAAGGAGCTGGACCGTCCGGGCAAGAAGGCCGGCAAGGGCTTCTACGACTATCCACCTGCAGGCGAAAAAGGCGAGAAGAAGCTGTGGCCGGGTCTGGCGCAGGCGTTCCCGCTGGCGACTGAACAGCTCAGCCAGCAGGAAATGATCGACCGCATGATGTTCGCGCAGGCCAATGAAGCGGCCCGCTGCTTCGAGGAGAACGTCGTCATGACGGTGGCCGACACCAATATCGGCTCGATCTTCGGCTGGGGCTTCGCGCCGCATCAGGGTGGCGCGCTGCAGTTCATCAACGCCTACGGCCTGGCGAAGTTCGTCAAGCGGGCCGAGGAGCTGGCCGCGAAGTACGGCCCGCGCTTCACGCCGGCGGCGCTGCTGGTGAAGATGGCCGCGGAAGGCAAGCGCTTCGAGTAAGCGGTCGCCGCAGCGGCTGAACCACGCAGGCGCAGGGACGATGTCGTCCTTGCGCCTGCGTCGTTCCGGGCACCGCGCATGCTGCGCCGCGGCCTTGGTGACGCTCGAAGGGACATCCGGGTCCCGGTGTCAAGACGCGGTTCGCGGGCGATCCCGCGTCCGCAGCCCGGAAACGGCAGCGTCTGGCATCCTTTGCGGGCGTCGCTTCGATCCGGGGTCGATCGCTGGAGGCGCCCTCCTGTGGTGCAGACCGATCAGAACGCTTGACGATCGGGGGGCGTGGCCTGCCACCATTCGCAGGAGGAGCACAGGCTCGTCAGCCGGGCGGCGACGGATCCCCGCCGGCACTTATCATTCCAATACCGTCGCACTACCTCGAGAGACCGCTACGCCATGACGCCTTCGCCACGCCGCCCACGCCCTGCGCTTGCCATGCTGTCGTCCCTGCTGTCCGCTGCAATCGGACTGGCGGCAGTGTCGATCAGCAGCACCGCCTCCGCCCAGCTGCTGGGCGGCCTCGATCTGCTGTCACCGGGCCGGCTGACCGTCGGCTGCCCGTTCGTCACCAACACCGCAGAGCAGCGCAACACCGGCTTCCTGGACGACAACGCCTCGTATGGCATCGCCCAGATTCCGCTGTCGATCCCGGACGGTGCCAGCATCCGCATTGAAGGGCTGTACTCCCGCGTCCGTTATTTCTCGCTGCAGTCCTATGATGGCGCCCGCAGCGGCAACTACATCGATGCGATCGCCGACGCCCGCATCACCCCGGACGCCGGCGGCGCACTGAGCCGGAATGTCGCGCTGCTGCCGACCGCCGCCTATGGCTCCGGCTACACGGTGAAGCTCCGCTATACCGATCCGCCGGCCAATCCGGCGCAGCGCGAGGCCAACACCCTGTACGTCGGGGCTCCAGATCGCTGGGTCAGCCCTACCCGTGTCGCCAAGCAGATCATCTACCGCATCTACCTGCCGAACCCGGACGCCGATGCCTTCGGCAGCACGCCGATCCCGCGGCTGTTCTACACCGGCCCGACCGGCCAGATCGCCTTCACCAACACGCCGGATCGCCGCCAGTGCGATCGCATCGAGGCGGCGTCGCAGACCACGCGTGCGATCAATCCGGCCGTCATTCCGGGCCGCGACATCGAGTTCGAGCCGATCACTCGCGCCCAGGACCGTGTGCTGTACCCGAACGGCGATTCGAATTACCTGCGTGCTGCCTCGTCGCTGAACCACGGCGACATCGTGGTGATCCGCACCCTGCCGTTCCGCGCGCCGCCGCTGCCGCCGCTGCTGCGCAGCGATGGCGAACCGGATGTCCGCTATGCCTCGCTGTGTCACTACGGGCTGGGCACCTCGGCGGTCGTGTCCTGCGTTGCCGACCGTGACGCGGTTGCCCAAGCCGACGGTTACGAAGTGCACGTGATCTCGACGAACGCCAGCCGTCCGCGCGCCGCGACCCGCGCCGCCGGCGTCAACTGGCAGCGGTGGGGCGACACCCGCAGCGAACTGATCGTGATCCGGCAGATCCTGTCCCGGCCCGGCTTTGCCGGCGACTACCTGCGCGCCATCAACAACCCGCAGGCGCCGCTGTCGCTGACCTTGGGCCGTTTTGCGCCCGAAATCACCTACTGCCGGCGTGCGGTGTTCGACGCCAACGCCGCCTCGGGCAGCCGCGCCCTGATCGACGCCTGCCGCGCCGAGTTCGCCGCCAATCGTCGCTGAAGTCCCTCCAGGCCCCCGGTCGCCTGTCGCGGCCGGGGGCCTTTTCATGTCTGGCGCCCTGCCGAACGGAATGACGCTCGAACGATGATTGCGGTCGTCGAAGCCGCCCGCGCCGGGCTGTTCAGCCGCCGATACTGGGCGCCGAACCTGGTGGCCGGGCTGGTCGTCGGCGTGGTGTCGCTGCCGCTGTCGATGGCCTTCGCGATCGCCTCCGGCGTCAAGCCCGAACAGGGGCTGATCACCGGCATCGTCGCCGGGGCGATCGTCTCGCTGTTCGGCGGCACCCGCGTGCAGATCGCCGGCCCGACCGGTGCCTTCGTTGCGATCCTGGCCGGCATCACCGCCAGCCACGGCCGCGATGGCCTGCTGCTGGCCGGGCTGATGGCCGGTCTGATGTTGATCGGCTTTTCGCTGCTGCGGCTGGGTCGCCTGATCCGGCATGTGCCGGACGCGGTGATCCTCGGCTTCACGTCGGGCATCGGGCTGGTGATCCTGGTCAACCAGCTGCCGGGCTTTCTCGGCCTGCCACCGTTGGCGCCGGGGCCGTTCCATGCCCGGCTCGCCAGCGTGATGCTCCGTGTTCCCGCAGCCGATCCGGCGACCAGCGCGCTGGCCGTCGCCAGCCTGCTGCTGATGCTGTACGGCCCGCGTCTGCCCGGCTTGTCCCGCGTGCCCGGACCGCTGCTGGCCATGGTCACCGCCACCTTGGTCCAGGCCGGCTTCGAGTTCGCCGGCGTACGCACTATCGGCGACGTCTACGGCGCCATTGCCTCGCCGTGGCCGTCGCCGACGGTCCCCGAGCTGACCGGGCCGCGATTGCTCGCACTGCTGCCTGCCGCCCTGTCGATTGCTCTGCTCGGCGCCCTGGAATCGCTGCTGGCGGCGCGAGTGACCGATCCGCGCCATGACGGCAATCAGGAACTGCTGGCGCAAGGCCTGGCGAACGTGGTCGCGCCGCTGTTCGGCGGCCTTGCCGCCAGTGGCGCCCTCGGCCGCACGGCCACCAGTCTGCGGCTGGGCGCCAGCAGCCCGCTGGCCGGCCTCACCCATGCCGCCGTACTGCTGGCGATCCTGCTCGCGCTCGGCCCGCTCGCGGCCGAAGTGCCGATCTGCGCGCTGGCCGCAATCCTGGTCGGCGTCTCATGGCATCTGCTGGAGCTGCCGAAGCTGGCGGCGACCTTGCGCCACGCGGCGGCCATCGATGTGCTCGCGCTGATCGTCACCTACGGGCTGACGCTGTATGCGAACCTGGTGATCGCGGTCGCGGCGGGTGTGGCAGTCGCGCTGATCGGGCGGCAAGTGCAGCGCTCGGGCTGAGCGCCGGAAGCTCAGTGCAGCGCCAGCGCCGCAAAGAAGGCGCGCAGCTTCGCAGCATCGAGCCGGCCGTCGCTGCGGACGCCGTTGCACAGGTCAACGCCGAACGGTTCGACGGTCGCCACGGCCTCGGCCACATTGGCCGGCGTCAGGCCGCCGGCGAGGAATAGCGGCAGGCCACAGCGCTCGCGAATCCGCCGGCTCAGGCGCCAATCGTGAGTGCGGCCGGTGCCGCCGAGTTCCTTGACTGCCCGCCGCTGATTGCCGGAATCGAGCAACAGGGCATCGACCAACGGCGCAACCGCCAGCGCTTCGTCGACGGATTGTGCATCGATGACATGGATCACCTGCACCAGTTTCACCGCCGGCAGTTGCGCGCGCAGCTGCCGCAGTTCGGCCAGCGGGACGTGATCGCAGAGTTGCAACACGGTGGTGGCGCAGGTGGCGTGCTGCGCGACGATCGACGCGGCATCGACGCGGCTGGTCAGCAGGAAGCTCGCGACCGGGGGCGGCACGCTGCGGGCAATGTCGGCGATCAGGACATCGCCGATCACGCCCGGGCCGCTCGGCATCGCCGACACCAGGCCGACGGCATCGGCGCCCGCCGCGATCGCCAGCGCCGCTTCGTCGCGATCGGCGATGCAGCAGACCTTGACCCGTACGCGGGTCACGCGTTCAGGCTTCCGGATCGCCCGACTTGACGATGCGCAGCTTCGGACGGCCGCTCGGCTTCGGCGCTTCCGGCGGCGGCTCCGGAACATCGAGCGCCGGCTGCGACGCTTCCGGTTCGCCGAACACCAGACCTTCGCCGTTCTCGCGCGCGTAGATCGCCAGCACCGCGCCGCTCGGCACCACGATGTCGTAAGGGCGACCGCCGAACCGGGCCGAGAAGAAGATGGGATCGTTCTCGATGTTCAGTTCACGGACCGCCATGCCACCGATATCGAGTGCGATGCGGCCGTCCTTGACGAACTGGGTCGGCACGGCAACACCGGGCTGGTCGGCCGCCACCAGCAGGTAGGGCGTGTAGCCGTTGTCGAGCGTCCACTGGTAGATCGCGCGGATCAGGTACGGCCGGCGGGACTTGGACGGTTGTGACATCGGACGAAACCTTCAGCCGCGGCGACGCGTAGCGCCGGCAGGGGGCAATGCGGAGGGATGGAAGCAGCGCTGGAAACCGGGCCGCGCAAACATCCTCGCCGCGTAGGCGGTGACGCTGGCAGCTTCCGGCGGCAGCGCCAGCCCGGCCGTCTGGACCCGACGCAGCAGCACGGCCCAGGCGGTGTCGGCCAGCGAATACTCGGGGCCGAGAATATGGCCGCGCGCCGGGAAGAAGCGCGCGCCCGCCTTCAGGCCTTCGATCAGCTGCTTGCGCGCGGCATTGGCTTCGGCACCGGTGCCGGCCATCGTCACGGCCAGCGGAAACAGTTCGTGCTCGATGCGGTGCACGCTCATCCGCACCCGGGCACGGCCGGCGGGCTCCTGCGGCATCAGCGGGGGATGCGGGTAGCGCTCGTCGAGGTACTCGACGATCACCCGGGCGCTGGAAATCACGCCTTCGCGATCGGCCAGGGTCGGCAGCGACTGCGCAGGGTTGAGAATCAGGAAATCTTCGTCGACCTTGCCCGGCGCGATCACCTTGATCACGGCGGTATCGACATCCTTCTCCGCCAGCACCAGGCGCGCCCAGTCACCGTGCAGCGAATCAGGGGCCACGTAGAGCGTCAAGCCCGCGTTGGCGGCGGGCTTGATCGGCGGCATCGGCACTCTTGCACGCATGCGCAGGGCCATGTCAGCGCCTGCGCGGCGAGGTCAGGAAGGATCGTGTCGTGAGCGTGCTCAATGCACGTCGCGCCAGAATTCCTTCTTCAGCAGGTAGGTCAGCACCAGCAGGCCGAACAGGTACAGCATCACCTTCAGGCCGAGCGAGATGCGCGCCTGCTTGCCGGGCTCCGACGCATAGTCGAGGAAGTTGACCAGATCGACGACGAAGGCTTCGTACTCGGCCGGCTTCAGGCTGCCGTCGGTGACCTTCTCGAACGGGCTGCCGCCATGGTGGCCGCCATCGTGTTCACCTTCCGCCTTGTGCTCGGCCTTCTTCTGCCAGCCCTGCAGTTCCCAGAGCACGTGCGGCATCGAGGCACCGGCAAGCACGGTGTTGTTGACACCGAGCGGCCGCGATTCGTCGAGGTAGAAGCTCAGCAGGTAGGTGTAGACCCAGTCGGCACCACGGGCACGGGTTTCCAGCGACAGGTCCGGCGGCACGCGGCCGAACCACTGCTCGGAAGCCGCCGGCATCGCCACCTTGATCGGGTCACCGAGCTTGTCGCTGGTGAACATCAGGTTCTTTTTCAGCACATCGTCGGGAATGCCGAGGTCTTCGCCGAGCCGGTTGTAGCGCAGGTACTTCAGCGAATGGCAGCCCGAGCAATAGGCCATGAAGTTGCGCGCGCCGCGCTGCACCGAGGCGGCATTGCCGGAATCGGCCGAGAAGTGCAGCAGTTCGACGCCGGCGTTGGCACCGGCGAGGTTGGCGACGAGAGCGCCGGCAGCCACCACGGCTGCGCGGGCGAGACGGGTCAGGGTCTGGTTCATGAGCAGGTTCATTCGGTCACGCGATCCGGCACGGGCTTGGTCTTTTCATTCGCCGAATACCACGGCATCAGCAGGAAGAACGCAAAGTAGATGACCGTGCCGATCTGCGAGATCAGCTGCACGGCGGCGCTCGGCGGCTGCAGGCCGTAGTAGTTCAGGATCACGAAGTTGATCGCGAAGACGGTCAGCGCGATCTTCGACAGCGAGCCCTTGTAGCGGATCGACTTGACCTTGGACTTGTCGAGCCAGGGCACGAAGAACAGGATCACCACGGCCGCGCCCATCACGATCACGCCCCAGATCTGGGTGCCGGCGAACGACGGGGTTGCACGCAGCATCGCGTAGTAGGTCCCGAAGTACCAGGCCGGCGTGATGTGTTCCGGCGTGTTGGTCTGGCTGGCCGGCGTGAAGTTCGGCGCTTCCAGGAAATAGCCGCCGCCATCGGGCATGAAGAAGATCACGGCGCAGAACAGGATCAGGAAGCCGGCCACGCCGACCAGATCCTTCACCGTGTAGTAAGGGTGGAACGGGATGCCGTCCTTCGGAATGCCGGTGGCCGGATCCTTGTTCTTCTTGATTTCCACGCCATCCGGGTTGTTCGAGCCGACTTCATGCAGCGCCAGGATGTGGGCGACGACGAGGCCGACCAGCACGAACGGCAGCGCGATCACGTGGATCGAGAACAGGCGGTTCAGCGTGGCGTCGGACGGCACGAAATCACCCTGGATCCAGACCACCAGGTCGGGGCCGATGAACGGGATGGTGCCGAACAGGTTGATGATCACCGCCGCGCCCCAATAGCTCATGTTGCCCCACGGCAGCACGTAGCCGCAGAAGGCTTCCGCCATCAGCACCAGGAAGATCAGCGCGCCGAACACCCAGATCAGTTCGCGCGGCTTCTGGTACGAGCCGTACATCAGGCCGCGGAACATGTGCAGGAAAACGACGACGAAAAACGCCGAGGCACCGGTGGAGTGCATGTAGCGGATGACGTTGCCCCAGGGCACGTCGCGCATGATGTATTCGACCGAGTCGAATGCGGTTTCCGCACCCGGCTTGTAGTGCATGGTCAGAAAGATGCCGGTCAGCAGCTGGTTGACCAGCACCAGCAGTGCGAGCGAGCCGAAGAAGTACCAGAAGTTGAAGTTCTTCGGCGCGTAGTACTCCGACAGATGCTCCTTCCACATCTTGGTGAGCGGGAAGCGGTCGTCGATCCAACCGAGTGCGCCGGTTGTCTTGTACGGGTTAGGCGTGATGGCCATGGCGAACTATCCGTGAGAAGGGGAAATCTGCGAATCGGTGCGGGGCCGAAGCCCGATCAGCCGATCCAGCCGGCAAAGCCGACGTCAGGCGGTCTTGGGGTCTTCGCCGATGACGACGACGGTGTCGCCGTCGTAGCGATGCGGCGGCACGATGATGTTGGTCGGCGCCGGCACGCCCTTGTAGACGCGCCCCGCGAGATCGAACTTCGAACCATGGCAGGGGCAGAAGAAGCCGCCCTGCCAGTTGGTGTCGATTTCCGGCGCCGGATGATCGGCGCGCAGGATCGGCGAGCAGCCCAGATGGGTGCAGACGCCCTTCATGACCATGAATTCCGGCTTCAGCGCACGCGACTTGTCGGTGATGTAGGCCGGCTGCTGCGGGGTCTTCGAATCCGGATCGACCAGCTGGGCGGCGACCTTGTCGAGGCTGGCCAGCATTTCCGGCGTCCGGCGCACGATCCAGATCGGCTGGCCGCGCCACAGGTAGGTGGCACGCATGCCCGGCTCGAGCGTCGAGATATCGGCGATCACCGGCGCACCGAGCGCGCGGGCGCGGGCGGAGGGCTTCAGCGAAGCGAGGAACGGCCAGGCGACGGCTGCGGCGCCAGCAGCGCCGAAGACCGAGGTGGCAGCGGTGAGGAAGCGACGACGGTTGCCGTCGACACCTTCATTGCTCATGTATATGCGACCTTTCGAGTGCTTGAAACAAGCGGATTCAGGGAGTTGGCCTGGACGGCCGCAAAACTCCCGCATTATAGGGGCCGACGTATCGGCACGTCATGCGAAGTTGCGATCTGTCGCGTGGCCCGCGCTTCCGGAAGCGCCTTCGACGACATGGCAGGCGCAAGCCCGGCCCGACTCGGATCGCAGGATCGGTGCCAGCTCCAGACAGGCCGCCACCACCTGCCGGCAACGCGGCGCAAAGGCACAGCCCGGCGGCCGGCGCGCCGGATCAGGCGGCTGGCCGGCGATGCTCGGCAGCCGACCCGGTCGCGGCCCAACGAGATGCGGCCGACTGGCCAGCAGCGCGGCGGTATACGGATGCGCCGGGAGTGCAAGCACGGCGACCGTCGGGCCGGATTCGACGATCCGGCCGGCGTACATCACCGCCATTCGCTCGCAGTGCCCGGACACCACGCCGAGATCGTGGGTGATCAGCAGCAGGGCCAGTCGCAGGTCGCGGCGCAGATCGTCGAGCACCGCCAGCACTTCGGCCTGCACGGTGACATCCAGCGCGGTGGTCGGCTCGTCGGCGATCAGCAGTTCCGGCTGCGCCAGCAGCGCCATGGCGATCAGCACCCGCTGGCGCATGCCGCCCGACAACTCGTGCGGGTACTGGGTCAGGCAGCGCGCCGGGTTGGCGATCCGCACCGCATCGAGCATCCGCGCCGCCTCCCGGAAGGCCGCAGACCGGGCACTGCCGCGGTGCTGCTCCAGCACCTCGGCCATCTGCACGCCGATACGCAGGTAAGGATTCAGGCTGCTCATCGGATCCTGGAAAACCATGGCGACGCGGCTGCCGCGCAGGCGATCGAGCTGCGCCCTGCCCGCGCCGATCAACTCGCGGCCGTCGAAACGGATCGAGCCGCCGACGGCCGCCGTCGCCGGCAGCAGGCCCAGCAGCGCCAGCGCCGTCTGGCTCTTGCCGGAGCCGGACTCGCCGACCAGCCCGAGCGATTCGCCGGCGGCCAAGGTGAAGCTGACGCCGTCGACCACGGTCACTGCCCGATGGCGAACCCGCAGCATGTCGACCGCGAGCAGGCTCATCGGCGTGGCGCATCGAGCGCGGCGCGCAGGGCGTCACCGAGCCAATTGAAAGCAAGCAGGGTCAGCACCAGGAAGCTCGCCGGAAAGATCAGGCCCCAGGGCGTGGTCTCCATCGCCCGGGCTCCGTCGTTGACCAGCGCCCCCCAGCTGGTCGCTGGCTCCTGGATGCCCAGCCCCAGAAAGCTCAGGAACGATTCGACCAGGATCGCCTGCGGAATGGTCAAGGTCGCGCAGACGATCACCACGCCAAGCAGGTTCGGCACCACGTGGCGAATCAGGATCGCCGCATCGCCGAGTCCGGAGACCACGGCCGCGTCGATGAACGGCTGACGGCGCAGCGCCAGGGTCTGGCCGCGGACGATGCGCGCCATGTCCAGCCAGCTGACCGCACCGATGGCGACGAAGATCAGCAGCCAGTGGCGGCCGAACAGCACCATCAGCAGGATCACGAAGAACATGAACGGCAGCGCGTACAGGATGTCGACGATGCGCATCATCAGCGCATCGATCCGGCCACCGAACCAGCCGGCGACCGCACCCCAGGCGATGCCGATCACCAGCGACACCAGGGTCGAGACGAAGCCGACCGCCAGCGACAGCCGCCCACCGACGCAGACCCGCGCGAACAGGTCGCGGCCGAGATCATCGGTGCCGAACGGATGCGCCGCACTGGGGGCTGCGCCCCAATCGGCATCGAAGTCGATCGCGTCGTACGGCTGCGCGGCCAGCCACGGACCGGCGACCACCAGCAGCACGATCGCCAGCAGGATCGCCGCCGGCACCACGACCGCCGGGCGCAGAAGCGGTGCGCTTGTCATTCCAGGCGTGTCCGCGGATCGAGCGCGCCGTAGGCGAGATCGACCAGGAAATTGAAGGCGATCACCAGCGCGCCGTAGAACAGCACCACGCCAAGCACCAGCGTGTAGTCGCGGTTCAGCGCGCCCTGCACGAAATAGCGGCCGATGCCGGGAATGCCGAACACCTGCTCGACCACCACCGAGCCGGTCATCAAGCCTGCCGCCGCCGGCCCCAGCCAGGACAGCACCGGCAACAGCGCCGGCTTCAGCGCATGGCGGAACACGATCAGCCGCTCCGGCAGTCCCTTGGCTCGGGCGGTGCGGATCCACGGCGCGGCCAGCACGTCGCCGAGCGCGCCGCGCGTCAGCCGGGCGATCGCTGCCAGCTGCGGCAACGCCAGCGCCACCGCGGGCAGCAGCAGCGAAGCCGGACCATCCCAGCCGCCGGCCGGCAACCAGTCGAGCCCCAGCGCGAACACCAGGATCAGCAGCGGCGCGACCACATACGACGGCAGCGACAGGCCGAGCAGCGCCAGCAGCATCAGCCCGCGGTCGAGCCAACCGTCGCGGCGCATCGCTGCGACGGCGCCGATCGCCACGCCACCGATCAGCGCCAGCAGCAGGCCGGCCATACCGACCGCCGCCGACACCGGCGCGCCATCGGCGATCAGGCTGGCGACGCTGCGGCCCTCGTACTGCAGGGACGGCCCGAGATCGCCGTGCAGCAGGCTGCCGAGGTAACGACCGAACTGCATCCACGCCGGCTCATCGAGATGGAACTGCGCGGCGAGCCGCGCCTCGATCTCCGGCGCCAGACTGCGTTCGCTGTCGAACGGCCCGCCGGGCGCGGCATGCATCAGGAAAAAGCTCGAGCCGACGAGCACCAGCAGCGTCGGCACTGCGGTCAGCAGACGGATCGCGGCACGGCTCAGCATCGGCCGGACTCAGTGCGCACGCAGACGAAGGTCCTTGCTGTAGTGCCAGTCGAGGATGTTGTCCTGCCAGCCTTCGACTCTCGGCTTGACCAGGTGCTTCGAGGCGTAGAAGTAGATCGGCAGGATCGGTGCGTCATCGAGCATCTTCCGTTCGGCGGCCTCCAGCTTGGCCCGGCGCACGACCGTGTCGTTCGACCGTCCGGCTTCGAGCAGCAGTGCGTCGTAGCCGGCATCGGCATAGCCGGAATCATTGCGCGGATGGCGGCTGTCGAGGATTTCGGCAAAACCCAGCGCGTCGTCGCTGTCGGCAATCCAGGTGTTGCGGAAAGCCTGGGTGTCCCGACGTTCCCGGCGGTGCTGGAGGAACACCTTCCACTCCTCGTTGACCAGCTTCACGTCGGCACCGAGCACCTGCTTCCACATCGCGGCAATGACCACGGCGATGCGCTTGTGATCGTCCGAAGTGTTGTAGCGGATCTCCACCGACAGCGGCTTCGCGATCGAATAGCCGGCTTCGGCATACAGCCGGCGCGCCTCGGACTCGCGCTGGCTGCGCGGCCAGCGCGCCCAGTCCGGCGCCTGCGGCGAGTAGTCGCGGATGCCGGGCGGGATGAAGCTCCAGGCCGGCGCGGCGAGATCGTGCAGCACCTTGGTCGCGATCACTTCGCGATCGATCGCCATCGACAGCGCCTGGCGCAGCGGCCGATTGCCGGCGAACGGCGGGCGCGTCAGATTCAGGCCATAGAAGTAGCTGCCGAGATAGGTCGCCACGTGCAGTTCCGGGCCCAGCTGGCGGCGTATCCAGCGGGCCTGGGATGCCGGCACCGAGGTCGTCACATCGAGTTCGCCGGCGCGATAACGCTTCAGTTCGGAGTTCAGGTCCTCGGTCGGCAGATAGCGGACCTCGCCGATCGCAGTGCGGCTGTCGTTCCAATAGTGCCGATTGCGAACCAGGGTGATCCTCGACTGCAGAACCCACTCGGCAAGCCGGTAGGCGCCGTTGCCGATTCGCGCTTCCGGCTTCGGATTCGCCGTCAGCTCCGCCGGATGGATCGGCGAGGCGGCCGGATGTGCCAGCAAGGCCGGCAGGTTCGGCAGCGGCCGGTCCAGTTCGATCACCAGGGTTCGCTCGTCCTCGGCACGCAGTCCCAATGTCGATGGCGGCGCGCGACCCGCGATCACCTCGCTGCCGTGGGCTATCGCCACCAGCAGATTGGCATAGCCCGAGGCCGTTGCCGGATCGAGCAGGCGCCGCAGGCCGGCGACGTAATCATCCGCCGTCAGCCGATCGCCGTTGGACCAGCGTAAACCTTGACGCAGCTGAAGCCGCAGCGCTTGGCCATCCGCCTGCCACTGCCAGGACTCGGCCGCCGCCGGCACCACCTCGCCAATTGGCGACAGCCCGGTCAGCCCTTCATAGAGATCGCGCAGTACGTTGCCGGCGCTGACACCGGTGGCTTTCTGCGGATCCAGCGATTCGGGTTCGGTGCCGTTGCCGATGGTCAGCACCCGCCGATCCGCGGCAGACACTGCGCAGGTCATCAGGCATGCCGTCAGCAAGCCGACCTTCAGAAGCGACAACACCGTTGTACCAACCGGCCTACTGGATGCGACGAACCTTGAATCGCGGCCCGCCGTCGAGAATCCGCATCCAATAGGAACCGATCAGATTGCGCTCGAGCTGCACCGCCGGATTGCTGCCGAAGTACTCGAATTCCCTATCGTCGACCACTATCCAGGTCTGGCCGTTGTTGAGCGGAAAGACCTGGCCGCGACGGATGCCATCGACGGCGCCGATCAGTTTCGCTGTGATTGCCTTCGGCTCTTCCGGCGCCTTTTTCGGCAATGCCACGGCTCCGAAATCATCAACTGAAGGGACCGGCGCGGACATAGCGGCTGGCGGCCTGTCCGAAGGCGCGACCGCGGCCGGAGCAGCATCGGTCGCCGCCGGCATTGACGGCACCGGCGGTACAGGTAAGGACGGTGCGGGTGCCGTCACAACCGATGGAGCACGGTCGATCTCGTCGAAGCAGCGAAGCCGCGCACGGTCATCGGCGATCGCGCGGCAGTTTGAGAGATCCGCGCCTGCAGCGGCTTGAACGACCGCCAGGCACATGGCCAGCAATGCCTTCGAATGCACACTCCAGACACGACGAGGAAACGAGAAAAGCACGTCAGAACACCTCGTATCTCAAATGCAGCGTTGGCTGCCTGCGGTAGTGCCCGAAGTCTACAGGCTGCTCTCGGCAGAGGTGCCTTGATAGCGATCCATCGCCGCCATCACTGCGGAAATCATTTCCCGCTCGGCGGCCGACAGACGAGGATTCCAGATATCGAAAATGAGGACATAGCGATCGCGATGACTGTCGTTCCAGGCCTCGTGCTCGATGGTGTCATCAAACACCCAGGCTTCGGCCTCGCGCCACTCGCGTGTCTCGTTGCCGACCCTGAATCCACAGCCGGCCGGCACGATCAACGGCAGGTGTACCACCAGACGCACATTGGCGACGCCAGTGTGTGGAGGAATGCGCGTGCGGGGCCGAAGCAGCGAGAACATCGCGGCCGGCATGCGCCCCTGCGCGTACGGCTGCGGCAGTTCGGCAAGCACCGACATGGTTTTCGGGCAACGGGCAGCGTGCTCCTCTTGGCGCCGTCCCTGATACAGCAGATGGCATGCACTCCAGCGCGGCGAACGGTTGAGGTCTGCCCACTGATCCAGCGGCACGCCGTCCGGATAATTGATGTAAGGGCTGAATTCAGCAGTCTCTTCGATCATCCCGCTCAATTCGCTGCGAATGTTCACGGTCTCCGCTTCGAGGTCGCCGAGCCAGGGAAAATCCGTTCGTTCGTGGAACTCAATGGCGGGCAGTCCGGGATAGCAGAAGTCCGTTGGCTGCTGATGGTAGGTTCGCCGGATGCCCAGCGTGGCATCGATGAACTGATCAATCCGGCGCTTTTCCAAACCATTCGCTGCGGTGAGGCAGGAGCCCAGGTCCGCTCGGATGTAACGACCCAGTTCGGCACGATGACGTTCGCATACCTGCCGCGCATGATGAAGCGCGGCATCTGTCGCGGCATCGATACGCGCACCAGGTGGGGCCTGAGCCAACGCCCGCCCGTACTGCACGGCCGCCGCACGAACCTGCCCGCTGCGTTCGAGCAGCGAGCCTTTCATCAACAAGGCTAGGAACGCTTTAGGATCAATCACCAGAGCCGCATCGACCGATGCCAAGGCAGACGGGATATCCCCGCTGGCTCGTTGCACTCCTGCAAGATTGAGCCAGAGCGACAGATCACTCGGTGCGAGGGTGGTTGCCGTCCTCAGCACCGCGACAGCTGTCACCAGCTTTCCGGACGCGATCAAGCGGTGGGCTTCGGCTTTCAAGTCCGAAAGCACCGGCGAACGCCTTGGGTCCTGTGCGGAGGCAACGGTATCGGTCACGCTTTTCTCGGCTGGCTGGGAAACAAGAAACGGCGGGCCAGAAACCTGACCCGCCGTCATTTCAACAACTGCCTTCCCGCTGGCGCTTAGAAATCAAGCACTATGTTCGCGTAGAGGTATCGACCCAGCGAATCATAGACCTGCGGGAATGTGTTTCCGTTAACGAGCACCCCCGGTGAGACGGTCTGCGACAAGATCGGCGGATCGTTATCGAACAGGTTCTGTACACCAACACGGAACGTGTAAGCCCCGGAGAACTGGAGGGCGGCCGAAAGATCAACGTAACTCTCCGCTCCGAGCCTCCGGTTCAGATCGTTCGGGCCGCCGGCACCGTCTTCCGTCACGTGACCGATGTAGCGCCATGCACTCGACACCGTAAGCACGCTGTCCAGCGGCGTCGGCACGGTGTAGGTGGTACGGAAGCGGTGGCGCCATCTTGGCACCGGAACACCGCACTGCACACCGTAATTGCCAGCGCACGAGTAGGTCGAGGTCGGATCGCCCGGAATCGGCGTCACGTTCTGCTCGATGACACGCGTTCCTTGCAGATCAAAGATCAACGAACCCGAACGGTTGCTCAGACCGAGTTCAGCCAGACGCATCCGATAGTTCAAACTCACATCCACGCCGGTGGAGGTAAGCGAACCGGTGTTCTGCGTGGTGTTGACTACAAAACCGTTATTGCCGATCCAGAGGCTGCCGAAGCTGGCACCGGGATTCGGATCACGCCGGATCAGGTCGCACAGCGCGCCCCGCTCGTAACAGGCATCAATGATGGTTTGGTAGCCGTAGCCGCCAATGAAGCCGTCGACCTTAATGTCGTAGTAGTCGATCGACACGCTGAGGTTCTTGACGAACGTCGGCGTAAACACGAAACCGCCAGTGTAGGTGTCCGCCTTCTCAGCTTCCAGGCCAGGGGATGTACCCAGCTGCGCATTGTACTGCCCGGCAAGATTCTCGATGATATTGCCGTAAAGGTCCGGGTTGGCCGCGATCAGCGGATCATTGGCGCACTGGGCACGGGTTCCGCCGCCGGACACGATTCCAGTCTCCGGATCGATGCTGCCCTCGCAAGGATCGAAATTGCCGTTCAGGCCGACCCGAGTCGGATCGACGATCTCGCCGATGGCTGGCGCACGAACAGCGCGGTTGTAGCCGCCACGGAAGCGAATGTCCGGAACGGGAGCCCACTCGCCGTCAATCTTGTAGGTATCCGTCGAACTGGTCTGGGTGTAGTCCGAAAAACGATAGCCTGCCGAAAAACCCAGTTCATGAATGCCGGGCAGACCTTGAACGAGCGGGACCCGAATTTCTCCAAACAGTTCTTTTACGGAGAATGCACCGGAAATCGGTAAGGTCGGAGCCCCCTGGCCAGCAAGATCGCCTGTCTGAAACGATACATCGGTATCAAGACGCCCCGACTCACGACGGTACTCTCCACCGAAGGCAACTCCGACGCCACTCTTTGCGAACGGAGAAGTGAGACCATATTCACCAAGATTGCCGGAAATTGAACCGGTAGCAACCTGTTGCGTCGTCTGGCCGTTCTGAAGACCGGGAACCTGAAGATACTCGATCGCCTCCGGACTCTGCCGATTCGGACTGAACGGATTGAACGGAACGCAGGGGTTAGTCGGATCCGCAGCGGTCACGCGACACACGACTGTCCCATCGTCAAGCGCGACAACATCAAGCGCATTGGCAACCCGGGACAGAGAGAACTCGTTCCGGTAAATCTCGGAAAAAATGGTCGTGCCGTACTGGATCGAGGTGTCGTAGCTCCAGGCCTTTGCGAAGTCACCCTTCACACCAAACACGGCGCGGTAGGCGGTATTGCGGAGATTGTCGTCTCGACCGCCACCTTCGACATTACGGCGGAGAATCGTGACATCCAACGAATCCTGCCCACCCGCGAACAGATCAGTACGCTGTCCGGGAGTCAGAAACGGATTATCGGGCGTCACGTTGACCGTCAAACCGAAAATCCCGGAAGGCGCAATGACCGCGTTGGTCCGCGTATCATTGAACATCAGCTGGGTGTATACATCTACCGCGTCATTAAACTTGTAATGCGCGAACGACCCTAGTCCGTAGCGCTCCTGATTGCGCTGGTAGAAATTGAATGGGGCGAAATTGAACGCGTCCCGCGCCCCGACGTATGGTCGAAGCCCGTCCCTCGTAGGATCCGGGGTGAAAGAACCAAGAAACTCGAAGGTGTCAGGATCGAACACGAACAGCTGAGATGGGAACGTAGTTCCTGAGCCCGCACAGGCATAGTTGGAACTACCTAAATTATTGAACGTGCAAGCGCTGAAATCGCGCCGATCCTGAGTCACCGGATCAAGCTGCAGATAGCTGGCGTAGACCGTCGCATTACCTTTACCGTCAGCCGAGTTGACGCCAAGCGTGATCGACAGCTGATGGCCCTGACCGTCGAACTGATTCTTGTCGGGGGTCGGGAAACCACGAGTTTCGACAATCTGACCCACCGAATTGTTGTTCGTGTGCTGATAGCCACTACGCTGGTAATCGACCCGGACACCTTCGAAATCTTTTGCCATCGTGAAATTCACGACACCGGAAATGGCATCCGAACCGTAGATGGCCGACGCACCGCCCGTCAGGATTTCAACCGACTGAATCAGCTGTGCGGGAATGAAGTTCAAATCTGCCGCGGTATCTCCCGGAACACCTGGTTGCACGCGCTTTCCATCGATCAACACCAACGTGCGAGCCGGCCCCAGATTGCGGAGATCGACTGTTGCGGTACCATCGGCACCGTTCGAAAGATTGCCGCCCTGACCGGCGAATGCCGCGGGAATGTTGTTAAGCAAATCCTCAACGCGAGTCGTACCCTGGAACTTGAGTTCTTCCTTACCGATGACGGTTACAGGAGCATTACTGGTCAAATTCGGAGACTTGATGCGCGACCCAGTGACTTGAACGCTGCCGAGCTGCTTCACCTTTCCCGGTGCTTCATTGGTGGGCGCGGTCTCAACTGCGGCCGGTGAGTCTGCCTGCGCGACCTCCACACCTTCGGCCAATACCTGACCGGAAAGCGATCCAACACCCACGAAGAACGCAAATCGAGCTGCTAGACGCAGCCGACCATCTGCACTCAAATTCATGACGGATTCTCCCTACATTAAGTTCTTTTAACAGGCCGAAGAACGGATTTTTACCCGCTGCAACGGATTTGTGACCGTTTGAAGAATAGGCTTGCAGTCAAATCAACGTCAAGGAAACCACGGGCTGTCGGGCTATCAAGGCAAATTCTTCGGGCTGAGCATTCAAGCGCAAGAGACATGCCATTCCCTGGACAGTTCGCGCCGTTGAGTAGCGGCCCTTGGGCCCGCAAACCTAGATGGCACGGTCATTTCAGCCTCCCGACAGCGATGGCGAACCCCAATAACGACTGCCATTCAAAAGCGTCAGGACGCAAAGCAGAACAAGAAAAAATAAAATTTTTATGCTCAGAAAAGAAAAAGGGCGCCGAAGCGCCCTTTTTCTCAAGACTGTGTGCCTTTATTCTACCGATGCTGCACTCAGCGGCGCCTGCGCGGACGGACGTCCAACCAGCTCGACATACGCCATCGGTGCATTGTCGCCAGGGCGGAAACCACAGCGCAGGATCCTCAGATAACCGCCCGGGCGGGTCGCATAGCGCGGACCGAGTTCCAGAAACAGCTTCTGGGTCATCGAACGATCACGCAGACGGCTGAACACGATACGGCGATTGGCGACGCTATCCGACTTCGCCCGGGTAATCAGCGGCTCGGCGACGCGACGCAATTCCTTGGCTTTCGGGACGGTTGTGCGAATCAGCTCGTGCTGGAACAAGGACACCGCCATGTTCTGCATGTCGGCCTTACGGTGACTGGTGGTACGGCCGAGACGACGGCCCGCGACTTTATGGCGCATTTCTTAACTCAGTTATCAGTGGCTAGTGGCATTCGGCCAGTTCGCTCGGTTGTTAGATATTGAACGATCGCCGCCCTGGCGCCGGCCGACAGATCAGGCTGAGACCTTCGGCGACGACCAGTTATCGAGCTTCATGCCGAGTTCGAGATCATGCGCCTTGAGGGCTTCCTTGATCTCGTTGAGCGACTTCTTGCCCAGGTTCGGGGTCTTCATCAGCTCCGTCTCGCCGCGCTGAACGAGATCGCCGATGTAGTACACGTTCTCGGCCTTGAGACAATTCGTCGAACGGACACCCAGCTCCAGATCATCGATCGGGCGGAACAGGATGGGGTTCAGATCAGGCTTGCCTGGCTTGGCGACGCTCTCTTCCTCACCTTCAGCGAAGTCGACGAACACAGCCAGCTGGTCGCGCAGGATACGGGCCGCGAACCGCACGGCATCACCGGCATCGATCCCGCCATTGGTGTCGACATCGAGGATCAGCTTGTCGAGGTCAGTGCGCTGCTCGACACGAGCACGCTCCACCGCATAGCTCACCCGACGAACCGGGCTGTACGACGCATCGAGCTGTAGCGCGCCGATCGCGGAGCCTTCATCCTCATTGTTCTGCGCCCGGGCTGCGGCCGGCTGATAGCCGCGGCCCCGCGTGACCTTGAGGGTCATGCTGATCTTGCCACCAGTAAGATTGGCAATCACGAGATCCGGATTGACGATCTCGACATCATGATCAAGCTGAATATCGCTTGCTGTGATCGGACCGCGACCGCTCTTCTCGAGCTTCAGAACCGCGGACTCGCGAGCATTCATGCGAACCGCGATGTTCTTGATGTTCAGCAGGATGTCGATGACATCCTCCTGTACACCTTCGATCGCACTGTACTCGTGAACCACGCCATCGATCTGCGCTTCCGTCACTGCAGCGCCAGGCACCGAAGACAACAGGATGCGGCGCAGGGCGTTGCCCAGCGTATGGCCGAAACCGCGCTCGAGCGGCTCCAGCGTGATGCGTGAACGATGAGCGGAAATCTGCTCGACATCAACGACGCGCGGCTTCAAAAAACTGGCGACGGAACCCTGCATGTAGTGACCTCTTGAAGCAATGGCTGCCGGTCGAAGACCCGCAGCGGAAACCAGAGACAGACTCGACCTTGAATCAGAAAGCGGCTGCCGGGGCAGCCACTCGTTCCAATTACTTCGAGTACAACTCGACCACCAGGTTCTCGTTGATGTCCTGGACGATCTGGTCCCGTTCCGGCAACGCCTTGAACACGCCCTTCAACGCCTTCTCGTCGACTTCCACCCACTCGGGAAGACCGATCTGGGCAGCGACCGACAGAGCCTGAGTAATACGGATCTGATTGCGCGACTTCTCGCGTACCTGCACCACATCGCCGACCTGGATGCTGTAGGAAGGGATGTTGACACTCTTGCCGTTGACGAGGATTGCCTTGTGACCGACCAACTGCCGGGCTTCGGCGCGCGTCGCGGCAAAACCCATGCGGTAGACGACATTATCCAGACGCTGCTCGAGGAAACGAAGCAGGTTCAGACCCGTGGCGCCCTTCGAGCGCGTGGCCTTCTGGTAGTAATTCCGGAACTGCCGCTCCAGCAGGCCATACATCTGCTTCAGCTTCTGCTTTTCGCGGAGCTGCAAGGCGTAATCCGAAAGGCGCTGCTTGCGCGCGCCATGCTGGCCAGGCGGCGTATCGAGCTTGCACTTCGAATCAAGCGAACGACCGCGGCTCTTGAGCAGCAGATCAGTGCCGGCGCGGCGGGCGAGCTTGCAGGTGGGACCGATATAACGTGCCATTTCGATCTCTCCTTAAACGCGACGACGCTTGGACGGACGGCAGCCGTTATGCGGAATCGGCGTGACGTCAGTGATGTTGGTGACCTTGAAGCCGGCCGCATTCAACGAACGCACGGCGGATTCGCGGCCCGGGCCCGGGCCCTTGATGCGAACTTCAAGGTTCTTGACGCCATGCTCGGCAGCAGCAGTGGCAGCGCGTTCGGCGGCAATCTGTGCGGCGAACGGCGTCGACTTGCGCGAGCCCTTGAAACCACAGGCCCCGGCCGTCGACCACGACAGGGCGTTGCCTTGGCGATCAGTGATCAAGACGATCGTGTTGTTGAAAGAAGCATGAACGTGCGCGACGGCATCCGACACGTTCTTCTTGACGCGCTTGCGAGCCTTGGCGGCGGCAGCAGCAGCGGAGGTATTGGCCATGAGTCTGGGAATCCTGCGAGGCTAGGCTTTACTTGCGGATGGCTTTGCGCGGACCCTTCCGGGTACGGGCATTGGTACGGGTGCGCTGACCGCGAACCGGCAGACCGCGCCGATGGCGCAAGCCGCGATAGCAACCCATGTCCATCAAGCGCTTGATGCTCATCGATACTTCGCGACGAAGATCGCCTTCAACTGCAAACTTGGCGATCTCCGCGCGCAGCTGATCGAGTTCACCTTCGGTCAGTGTCTTGAGCTGAGCCGACGGCGCGATCCGGGCAGCTTCACAGATCTTTTTCGCGCGCGTGGCGCCGATACCATAGATCGACTGCAGCGCGATCACGGTGTGCTTGTTGGCCGGGACATTGACGCCCGCAATACGTGCCATCGAAAACCTCTTTGATTTAAATCACAGCGGCGCAGTGAGCCGCAGAGTGTACCGGACTAGTCCCCCATGAATCAAACAAGGGATTTAGCTGTCAAGGTCGGTGCTATGCGCACCGTTCCTCTCCGTGACCGACAGCATTCAGTGTCTTGAGGTTGCAACTAGCGGGCATCACCAACCGCAAAGGCGCGATCCGGCTGCTCGACTTGAATCAGAAGTGCCGGAAGAAGCAGCGCCGGCACCGCTACGTTCAAAAAATCAGCCCTGGCGCTGCTTGTGGCGCAAATCCGAGCACATCACACGAACAACGCCGTTACGACGAACGACCTTGCAGTTGCGGCAAATTTTCTTGACGGAAGCACGTACTTTCATGGCGCGATCTCTACAACCGGTTACCCGGCAATTCAGGGGTGGATAGACGTTCAGCTCGGCCGAACGACGCCGGAACGACCTGCGTTGTTGCCGCTCAGCGACTTCAGGTTCTGCTTCTTGAGCAGACCTTCGTACTGGTGGGACATCAGATGCGCCTGGAGCTGCGCCATGAAATCCATCACCACCACGACCGTGATCAGCAGCGAAGTGCCACCGAATGTGAACGGGACGTTGAAATAGGTCACCAGGAACTCTGGCGTCAAGCAGACCACGGTGATGTAAATGGCACCCGCCACCGTCAGTCGCGTCAGCACATTGTCGATGTACTTCGCTGTCTGCAGACCCGGCCGAACACCCGGAACAAAAGCACCAGACTTCTTCAGATTCTCGGCAGTCTCGCGGGAATCGAAGACCAGCGCGGTATAGAAGAAGCAGAAGAAAATCATCATCAGCGCGTACAGCATGGTGTACAGCGGCTGGCCAGGCGATAGCGCATTGGCAAACTGCTGCATGAAGCCGCTGCCACCCTCGCCGCCGAAAAACCGGACCATCGACGCCGGGAACAGGATGATGCTCGAAGCGAAGATCGGCGGAATCACGCCAGCCATGTTCAGCTTCAACGGCAAGTGCTGGGTCTGCGCAGCAAACAGCTTGCGCCCCTGCTGCCGGCGCGCATGGTGGATCGGAATACGCCGCTGGGCGCGCTCGACGAACACCACGAATGTGGTCACGACCACAACAAGAATCAGCACCAGGATCGCCACCAGCGGGTTCAACGAACCCTCACTGATCAGCTGCGCCGTTGCGCCGATGGCCTGCGGCATCGACGAAACGATGCCGGCGAAGATCAGCATCGACATGCCGTTACCGATGCCACGCTCGGTAATCTGCTCGCCAAGCCACATCAGGAACATCGTGCCGGTGACCAAGCTGACCGTCGCGGTGAAAATGAAGCCGAAACCCGGCGCCAGTGCGACGCTGCTCTGCAACGCGTACGAAGCACCAAGGGCCTGGAAAAGCGCCAGCGCCAAGGTGCCGTAACGGGTGTACTTGGTCAGCTTGCGGCGGCCCGCTTCCCCTTCCTTCTTCAGTTCCTTGAGCTGCGGCATCGTCGCACCCATCAGCTGCACGATGATCGACGCCGAAATGTACGGTGTCACGCCGAGTGCGAAGATCGACAGACGCGACAACGCACCACCCGAAAACATGTTGAACATGTCCAGGATGGTGCCCTTCTGCTGATCGAACAGCTGGGCAAGCTTGCCCGGATCAATACCGGGCACCGGAATGAAAGATCCGATGCGGTAGACGATCAGCGCACCGATCAGGAACAAGATGCGATTGCGCACCTCTCCGATCTTGCTGAGGTCCGGCATCATGCCACCGGTGGTCTTGGCCATTGGATTCGCCTGATACCGAAAGGAGCAGCTTTATTCGGCGACGCTGCCGCCAGCCGCCAGGATCGCCGCACGTGCGCCCTTGGTCACACCAACGCCCTTGATCGTGACCTGGCGGGTCAGTTCGCCGGACTTGATCAGCTTGGCCTGCAGGATCTGCGACTGGACAACGCCAGCGGCTTTCAACACGGCCAGGTCGATCTCGACCTCGGTCATCCGCTCGATATCCGAAAGGCGCACTTCCGCCGTCAGCTTGCCGATCGCGGAATTGAAGCCGCGCTTCGGCAGACGACGCTGGATCGGCATCTGGCCGCCTTCGAAGCCAATCTTGCCGCGGCCGCCCTTGCGAGCGCGCTGGCCTTTGTGGCCGCGACCCGCGGTCTTGCCCATGCCGGAGCCGATACCGCGACCAACGCGGACGCGCTCGGTCTTGGCGCCTTCGGCAGGCTTGATCGTGTTCAGTTTCATGACAGCAGTTCCTAATGATCAGTGGCCTGGGGCCAGTAGCAACACTTCGAAAAGCCCGGAGCCAAGTTCTGCCGATGGCGCCAAGCCAACGACAAGACGTGACTCAGACTTCCTCAACCTTCAGCATGAAGCCGATCTTGTTGACCATGCCCATGTTCTCGGCAGTCGCCGGAATGACTACCGACGAATGCATGCGGGTCAAACCGAGACCACGCACGCAGGCGCGGTGCGCCTGAAGACGGCCGAACACGCTCTTGACCAGCGTGATTTTGACTTGCTTGTTCGCGCTCATGACGATTTCCCTGATCCTTAACCGAGGATTTCTTCGAGCGTCTTGCCGCGCTTGGCGGCAATCTCCGAAGGCATGTTCAGGCGGCGCAGCGCATCAACGGTTGCACGCACCATGTTCATCTTGTTGCGCGAGCCGAACGACTTGGCGAGCACGTTCTGCACGCCCGCCACTTCGAACACCGCGCGCATGGCGCTGCCGGCAATGACACCGGTACCGTCGGAGGCCGGCTTCATGAACACGCGCGACGCGCCGTGAATGCCCCAGATTTCATGCTGCAGCGTCGAACCCTTCAGTTCGACGGTGATCATGTTCTTGCGGGCCTTCTCCATTGCCTTCTGGATCGCGACCGGCACTTCACGCGCCTTGCCGTAACCGAAGCCGACCTTGCCAGCGCCGTCGCCAACGACGGTCAGCGCCGTGAAGGTGAACTGCTTGCCGCCCTTCACCGTCTTCGAGACGCGGTTGACAGCAACCAGCTTCTCCTTGAAGTCGCCGTTCTGCGAATCGTCGAAATTGTAGTTGGTGTTCGCCATTTGCTTTAAAACTCCAGACCGGCTTCACGAGCGGCGTCGGCCAGCGCCTTGATGCGGCCGTGATACTGAAAGCCCGAACGATCGAACGCGACCCTGGTGATGCCAGCGGCCTTGGCACGCTCGGCAATCGCAGCGCCCACCTTCTTGGCAGCGTCGACATTGCCAGTGGCGTCAAGACCTTCGGCAACCGACTTCTCGACCGTCGAGGCCGCGACGAGGGTGTGGCCCGCATCGCCCGAGATGATCTGCGCGTAGATATGACGCGGCGTGCGGTGCACCGACAGGCGGTGCGTGCCCAGCTCTGCGATCTTGGCGCGCGTGCGACGCGCGCGACGCAGACGGGATTCTTTCTTCGGGCTCATAAAACGTATTCCAGTGACAGATTCAAGTGACCTTTCGAGCGGCCTGGCAATCCAGCGGCGGTTCCGCAGACTGCTGGCCACTGCTTCACTACGATTACTTCTTCTTCGCTTCCTTCAGGACGATCTTCTCGTCCGAGTAGCGAACACCCTTGCCCTTGTACGGCTCAGGCGGACGATAACCACGCAGGGTCGCAGCGATCTGGCCGACGATGTGCTTGTCAGCGCCCTGGATAACCACTTCCGTCTGTGTCGGCACGGTGATGGTGATGCCGTCGGGAACGATGAAATCAACCGGATGCGACAGACCGACGGCCAGGTTCAGCTTCTTGCCGGTCAGGGTGGCGCGATAGCCGACACCAACCAGGGTCAGCTTCTTCTCGTAACCCTTGGTCACGCCCAGCACCATGCTCGCGAGCAAGGCGCGCACGGTACCAGACATCGCAGGAGCCGCCTTGATCGAACCCTCGGCAATGGTCACCACGCCGTTGTTGAACTCGACCTGCACTTCCTTCGGAAGCGGCAGGGACAGGCTCGATTTGGCGCCCTTGACGCTCAATTCGGTCGCCGAGCTCTTGAACTCGACTCCAGCCGGAATCACAACCGGCATTTTCGCTACGCGAGACATGTTGGCTATTCCTCTTAGGCGACGATGCAGACGACTTCGCCGCCCTGACCGGCAGCGCGCGCCTTGCGGTCGCTGACGATGCCCTTCGACGTCGAGATGATCGCGACGCCGAGGCCGGCGAGCACGCGCGGCAGCTCGTCGCTGGCCTTGTAGACACGCAGCGACGGCTTGCTGACGCGATCCAGACGCTCGATGACCGGCTTGCCCTGGAAATACTTCAGGACCACGGTAATCGTCTTCTTCTGGCCTTCGGTCGCAACCGAATATTCGCTGATGTAACCCTCGTCCTTCAGCACGGCAGCGATAGCTTCGCGCTGCTTCGAGGACGGCGAGGTGATGAACTTCTTGCGGGCCGACTGACCATTGCGAATGCGGGTCAGGAAGTCACCGATCGGATCGTTGATGCTCATTCTTTGTATCCAGTGGGGTTGGCCGGTGGTCCACCTGTCCGCGTGTCGTGAACAGGTGCCTCGCCGGCAACTGGTTGAACAGCGTTTACCAGCTCGCCTTCTTCAGGCCAGGGATCTCGCCGCGCGTGGCGGCTTCGCGCAGCTTGGTACGTGACAGACCGAACTTGCGGTAGACACCGCGCGAACGGCCGGTGACGTTGCAGCGGTTGCGCTGGCGGATCGGGCTCGAATCACGCGGCAGCTTCTGCAGCTTTTCGACGGCGGCGAGCTTGTCCTCGTACGAGGCGTTCGGATCAACGATCGTCGCCTTCAGCGCCTTGCGCTTCTTGGCAAATTTCTTGGCGAGCTCGAGGCGGTTCTTCTCGCGCTCCAGCATGTTGGTCTTGGCCATGGATCGGACTCGGTCTTACTTGCGGAACGGGAAGCTGAACGCATCGAGAAGGGCACGGCCTTCCTCGTCGTTCTTCGCCGTGGTGGTGATGGTGATGTTCATGCCGCGGATGGCATCGACCTTGTCATAGTCGATTTCCGGGAAGATGATCTGCTCGGTGATGCCGAAGTTGTAGTTGCCCTGGCCATCGAAGCCATTCGCCTTCAGACCACGGAAGTCACGAATGCGCGGCAGCGCGATCGAGATCAGGCGCTCCAGGAATTCGTACATCTGCTGGCTACGCAGCGTGACCTTGACGCCGACCGGATAGTTCTCGCGAACCTTGAACGCAGCGATCGAGATGCGGGTCTTGGTGACGACCGGCTTCTGCCCGGCAATCGCGGTCATGTTGGCCACCGCATGTTCGATGACCTTCTTGTCGGAGGTCGCCTCGCCCACGCCCATGTTCAGGGTGATCTTGGTGATCTTCGGGGTCGCCATCGCGTTGCACTTCAGCTTTTCGCGAAGTGCCGGTGCGACGGTGTTCTGGTAGTACGTCTGCAAATTGGCGGCCATGACTCTGTTTCCGTTATCTGTGGCTGGTTCTGGTGAGGGCGGCGTCGATTCCGCGCTGTTCACTGGTCACCAGCGACTACTGCGAATTAAGCGTCCAGAACTTCCTGGTTCGACTTGAAGTAACGCACCTTGCGCTTGGCATCCCCTTCGCCAATGACCTTGAAACCAACGCGGTCGCCCTTGCCGGTCTTCGCGTTGAACAGCATCACGTTCGACGCGTCGATCGGCATTTCCTTCTCGACGATGCCGCCGCTGACGCCGGCCTGCGGGTTGCCCTTCTGGTGCTTCTTGGCCAGGTTCAAGCCTTCGATGATGATCTTGCCGTCGTTCTGGACCACCGACACGGTGCCGCGACGGCCCTTGTCCTTGCCAGTGATGACGATGACGTCGTCGCCTTTTTTGATCTTGCGCATGATTTTGCTCTACGACTTCAGAGAACTTCGGGGGCGAGCGAGATGATGCGCATGAAGCGTTCGCGCAGCTCGCGAGTCACCGGCCCGAAGATACGGGTACCGATCGGTTCCAGCTTGGTGGTCAGCAGCACCGCGGCGTTGGTGTCGAAGCGGATCGTCGAACCATCCGGGCGGCGGACGCCCTTCTTGGTCCGGACGACAACGGCATCGTGCACTTCGCCCTTCTTGACCTTGCCGCGCGGGATCGCGTCCTTCACTGTGACCTTGATCAGGTCACCGACGCAGGCGTAACGACGGTGCGTCGAACCCTTGACCTGGATGACCTGGACGATCTTGGCGCCGCTGTTGTCAGCGACGACCAGCATTGATTCCTGTTGGACCATGGCGCTTAGACTCCGGCCTTGGCGGCAGCTTCGCGCTGCTGCAATTCGCTGGCGCTCTCGAGAACTTCGACGAGACGGAAGAACTTCGACCGCGACAACGGCCGGGTCTCGACGATTGCCACGAGATCACCCTCATGGCACTGGTTGTTCTCGTCGTGCGCGTGCAGCTTGGTCGTCTTGCGCAGGAGCTTCCCGTACAGCGGATGCTTCACGGTGCGCTCGACGGCAACAGTGATGGTCTTGTCCATCTTGTTGCTGACCACGCGACCAACGATACGGTGGGAGCCTGCAACCACTTCGGTAACTTCGCTCATGACGCCTTCGCCTGCGTTGCCTGCTGCTGCATGACGGTCTTGACCCGCGCGATCTTCTTGCGCACGTCGTGGACCAGATTCGACTGGGTCAGCTGGCCGACAGCGGCCTGCATGCGCAGGTTGAACTGCTCCTTGCGCAGCGCTGCCAGTTCAGTCTTCAAATCGGCTGCGGTCTTGCCCCGCAGCGACTTCACAAATTCGGTGGTCTTCATAACTCGGTATCTGGTGACGAGTGGCTAGTGATGGGGAATCTCGGAGACGTTTGACTAGCCACCAGTCACCAGTCACCGACCACTGTTGTTACAGAATCGTCCGCTGCACGAAAGTCGTCTTGACCGGCAGCTTTGCAGCCGCGAGCTTGAACGCCTCGCGCGCATCGACTTCCGAAACACCTTCGAGCTCATAGAGCATCTTGCCCGGCTGGATCTTGGCCACCCACCACTCGACGTTACCCTTGCCCGAGCCCATGCGAACTTCGAGCGGCTTGCGGGTGACTGGAACGTCCGGGAAGATCCGGATCCACATCTTGCCGCCACGCTTCACGTAGCGCGTGATGACACGGCGGGCAGCTTCGATCTGGCGAGCCGTGAGCGCGCCGCGCTCCGTCGACTTCAGGCCGAACTCGCCGAACGACACCTTGTTGCCGTTCTGCGCCAGGCCACGGTTATGACCCTTCTGCTGCTTTCTGAATTTGGTTCGCTTCGGCTGCATCATGGCAGCACTCTCCTAATATCTGGCGGAAGGATGATCAGGCGGATGCCGGCTCGCCGGCCTCTTCCTTCTTGCCGACGTGACGATCGGTTTCAAACACTTCGCCGTTGAACACCCAAACCTTGACGCCGATGACGCCGTAGTTGGTCTTCGCTTCGGCAGTGCCGTAATCGATGTGCGCACGCAGGGTGTGCAAAGGCACGCGACCTTCGCGATACCACTCGGTACGCGCGATTTCAGCGCCGTTCAGGCGGCCGCCGACCTGGATCTTGATGCCGCCGGCGCCCAGACGCATGGCATTGGTGACGGCGCGCTTCATGGCACGACGGAACATGATGCGACGCTCAAGCTGCTGGGCAACGCTTTCGGCGATCAGCTTGGAATCGAGTTCCGGCTTGCGGATTTCCTCGACCGAGATGTGCACCGAGTCAGGCTTGAGCGTCATCAGCTTCGACACTTCCTGACGCAGCTTCTCGATGTCCTCGCCCTTCTTGCCGATGACGATACCCGGACGCGCGGTGTGGATCGTGACCCGCGCCGACTTGGCCGGCCGATCGATCTGAACACGGCTCACCGAAGCCTGCGCCAGTTTCTTGAACAGGAATTCGCGCACCAGCCGATCCTTGTTCAGGTTGTCTGCGTAGGCACCACGCTCGGCGTACCAGTTCGACGTCCAGGCCGTCGAAACACCAAGACGGAACAGATTCGGATTGATCTTGTGACCCATGAATACTCTTCCCGTTAACCCTTGATGCCGTCGGAGACGCGAATCGTGACGTGACTCGTGCGCTTCAGGATGCGATCGGCGCGGCCTTTGGCGCGCGGACGGATGCGCTTCATCGTCGGGCCTTCATCGACGAAGATTTCGGAGATCTTCAACTCGTCGACGTCGGCGCCGTTGTTGTTTTCAGCGTTGGCAATCGCCGACTCCAGCACCTTGCGGATGATGCCGCTGGCGCGGTTCTGCGAAAACTTCAGCAGATTGAGCGCCTGGTCGACCTTCTGGCCGCGAACCTGGTCAGCGACCAGACGCGCCTTGTGGGGCGAAAGACGGACGAACTTGAGAACAGCCTGAGTCTGCATGTCTGTCTCCTTAGCTCGACTTCTTGTCGCCGGCCGTATGGCCCTTGAAGGTACGCGTCGGCGAGAACTCGCCCAGCTTGTGGCTGATCATGTTCTCGGTGATGAACACCGGAACGTGGAGACGACCGTTATGAACCTGCATGGTCAGACCGACCATGTCCGGGGTGATCATCGAACGGCGCGACCAGGTCTTGATCGGCTTCTTGACTCGCGAACCCTGCGCATCGGACACCTTCTTCGCGAGATGGTGGTCGATGAACGGGCCTTTCTTGACGGAACGCGACATGACGGGCTCTCGAAAATTCGTGCAGTGAAACGCGGTTTACTTCTTGTGGCGGCTACGGACGATGAACTTCTCGGTCCGCTTGTTGTTGCGGGTCTTGAGACCCTTCGCCTTCTGGCCCCATGGCGATACCGGATGCGGGTTGCCCTGACCGGACTTGCCTTCACCACCGCCGTGCGGATGGTCGACCGGGTTCATGACCACGCCACGCACGGTCGGACGGATGCCTTTCCAGCGCTTGGCACCGGCCTTGCCGTAGTGACGCAGGTTGTGTTCGCTGTTCGAGACTTCGCCGAGCGTCGCGCGGCATTCGCTGTGCACGAGGCGCATTTCACCGCTGCGCAAACGAATCGTCGCGTACTGGCCTTCGCGAGCCACCAGCTGCACGGCAGCACCGGCCGAACGCGCCAACTGTGCCCCCTTGCCGAGACGCAGCTCGATGCAGTGGATCGTCGAGCCGACCGGAATGTTGCGGATCGGCAGGCTGTTGCCGGCCTTGATCGGTGCGTCGGTGCCCGACTGGATCGCATCGCCGACGCTCACGCCCTTCGGTGCGATGATGTAGCGGCGCTCGCCGTCCTTATAGAGCAGGAGCGCGATGTGCGCGCTGCGGTTCGGATCGTACTCGACCCGCTCGACCTTGGCCGGAATGCCGTCCTTGTCGCGCTTGAAGTCGATCAGGCGGTAATGCTGCTTGTGACCACCGCCCTGGTGACGGGTGGTGATGTGGCCGTGGTTGTTGCGGCCACCGTTCGAGCTCTTCGACTCGAGCAGCGGCGCATACGGACGACCCTTGAACAGCTCCGGGTGCGTCACCGAAATCACATGGCGACGACCAGGGCTGGTCGGCTTCATTTTCTGGAGTGGCATTTCTCGTCGCTCCGATTAGCTGTTGGCGCCAGCCAGGAAGTCGATTTCCTGACCTTCGGCGAGCGTCACGTAGGCCTTCTTCCAGTCGGAACGAACGCCGGTGGAGCCGCCGAAACGCTTGATCTTGCCCTTCACGTTCAGGGTGCGAACCGCTTCGACCTTGACGTTGAACAGCGTTTCGATCGCGTTCTTGATTTCCGGCTTCTTGGCGTCGCGCAGAACCTTGAACACGGCTTCGTTGTTCTTTTCGGCGGCGCGCGTGCTCTTCTCCGACACCACCGGTGCCAGGATCAGCTGGTGCAGGCGTTCGCCCGAGATCTTGATCTTGCTCATGACAGCCAGGCCTCCAGCTTCTTGACGGCCGGGGCGGTCAGAAGCACCTTCTTGAATGACAACAGCGAGACCGGGTTGATGCCGTTGACGTCGACCACGTTCACGCGGTGCAGGTTGCGCGCCGACAGGAACAGGTTCTGGTCGAGGGTGTCGGTGACGATCAGGATGTCGTTCTCGCCCACCGTGTTCAGCTTGTCGACCAGCGACTTGGTCTTCGCGGCTTCCACCGTGAAGGAGTCGGCAACGATCAGCGAACCGTTCCGGTTCAGCTCGGAGATGATCGAGCGGATCGCTCCCCGGTACATTTTCTTGTTGACCTTCTGGCTGTGGTCGCGCGGCACGGCGGCGAACGTCTTGCCGCCACCACGCCATAGCGGGCTGCGGATCGAGCCGGCGCGGGCCTGACCGGTGCCCTTCTGCTTCCACGGCTTCTTGCCGCCGCCGCGAACCATCGCCTTGGACTTCTGCGCCTTGGTGCCCGCACGGCCGCCGTTCAGATAGGCGGTCACGACCTGGTGCACCAGCGCTTCGTTGTAGTCGGCACCGAAGACGGTGTCGGCCACATTCAGCGTGTTATTGCTTGAGTGGAGTTGGAGATCCATGTTGCCCAGTCCCATTAACTACTTACTTGACAGTCGGATGCACGACGACGTCGGCACCCTTGTGTCCGGGCACGGCGCCCTTGACGAGCAACAGATTGCGCTCGGCGTCGATGCGGACCACATCCAGGTTCAGGGCCGTGATGTTGTCCGAGCCCATGTGGCCGGCCATCTTCTTGCCCTTCCAGACCTTGCCCGGGCTCTGGCGCTGACCGATGGAGCCCGGCACGCGATGCGACAGCGAATTACCGTGGCTGGCACGACCGCCGCCGAAATTCCAGCGCTTCTGGACGCCGGCAAAGCCCTTGCCGATGCTGACACCCGACACGTCGACGGCCTTGACGCCTTCGAACGACGTCACGGTGATTTCTGCGCCCGGAGCGAGTTCGGCGCCCTGGCCATCGTTCAGCCGGAACTCCCAGAGACCACGACCCGCAGCGACGCCGGCCTTCTTGTAGTGGCCCGCGAGCGGCTTGGAAACATGGCTGGACTTTTTCTCGCCTGCGGTGACCTGCACGGCGCGATAGCCGTCGGTTTCCACAGTCTTGACCTGAGTGACGCGATTCGGAGAGCACTCGATAACGGTGACCGGGATCGATTCGCCGGCTTCCGTGAACACGCGGGTCATGCCCGCCTTGCGACCAACAATACCAATAGTCATTGTCTGATCCCCGCCTTAATTGACGCGAATCTGAACTTCGACACCAGCCGGAAGATCCAGCTTCGACAGGGCGTCGACGGTCTTCTCGGTTGGGTCGATGATCTGCATCAGCCGCTTGTGCGTACGAATTTCGTACTGGTCACGGGCCGACTTGTCGGCGTGCGGCGACACCAGGATGGTGTAACGCTCCATGCGGGTCGGCAGCGGAATCGGTCCGCGGACGACGGCACCGGTGCGCTTCGCGGTTTCGACGATCTCGCGAGCCGATTTATCGATCAGGCGATGATCGAAGGCTTTGAGCCGAATGCGAATCGATTGGCTGGTTGCGGCCATGCTCTCACTCAAGTCTTAAAGAACGTCCCGCTAGCCGGATGACTAGCGGGGAACTAAGGGGCGCGAATTATATCGACCCCGCTACCCTGCTGCAACATCGTTTTGAAAGTATTTCGACAAACCCCGACGAAACTTTCAGAACGACAAAACCATCAGGGAAAAG